>NZ_JAWLSC010000003.1:0-557810 GCF_033142465.1 Rhodococcus sp. IEGM 1318 | reverse complement strand
ACCGAGAGGTAGAACCAACCGAGCACCGCGAACATGATCACCTGGAACACCGAGTTGATGGCGACCAGCACCGCGGCAGCTTCGCGATCTCCGCAGGCCAGGTCGTTCCAGATGATCACCATCGCGATGCAGCGAGCAAGACCGACGATGATCAAACCGGTTCGATATTCCGGCAGGTCAGACAGAAACAACCAGGCGAGGGCGAACATCAACGCCGGGCCCAGAACCCAGTTCAGGAACAGCGAGCCCGCGAGAAGTTTCTTGTCCCCGGTGACCGTGTCGAGGCGGTCGTAGCGGACCTTCGCCAACACCGGGTACATCATGATCAACAGACCGAGGGCGATCGGCAGTGAGATGCCGTCGATCTGCACCTTCTCCAGGGCAGTGTTCACACCGGGAATCCAGCGCCCGACCAGCAGGCCGACGACCATGGCCACCCCGATCCAGACCGCCAGATAGCGATCGAGGGTGGAGAGTTTTCCGACCACTGCGCGGTGTTCGGTAGTCGCAGCGGTGTTGCTCATGCGGTGACCTCCGCGCACGCGTCCACTGCGGTCACGATCGAGCCTTCAACCAGGAGCACAGCCGAGAGCTGCTGCAGTGCAGCAGGAATCACCCAGTAGTACACCCAGGTCCCGCGACGTTCACAGTCGAGCAAACCGGCCTGACGCAACACCTTGAGATGATGCGAAATCGTCGGCTGGGACAAGTCGAACGTATCCGAGATGTCGCAGACGCAGGCCTCCCCACCCTCATGGCTGGCCACCAAGCTCAACAGACGGAGGCGAACCGGATCGCCGAGGGCCTTGAACATCCGAGACAGGTCACCGGCCCAATCCTCGGTCAACGGCTCACGCACCAGCGGGGAGCAGCAAGCGCCGGTCTCCACCACAACTTGATTCGACATACTTCGATATTGACAGTTTTCGAATCAACACGCAACAAATCGGAGATGAACATCCGCCTCCGCGATTGCCGATGCGACACTGATTCGAAACCCCACATTCGACGATCTGACCGGACTATGACCAGCAAGCCGACGTAGAAGCGCCACCTGACACGGCTCTCAGCCTTCGCACTGCGAGCACGGCGGGTCAAAGCACACTCGCTCTGCGAGGACGCGGATCGCTTGACGCAATAGGCTGGAGCGGATCGGGCCAAACGAACGAGATGAGTCCACCCGTCCGAAACGTAGATGTGATCGAGCGGCTACACCTATCCTGTCGGCGGCCTGCACGCTCGTTATGACACGAACCAGGCAGAAAGACTCTCTTTCGCCATACGTTCGACGAGCAAAGGAACGAAATCTCGTACTGGATCTAGAACCATCTACACACGCCCCCAAGCTTCCCGGTGCGCACTTCGAACCTGCGCCGCTCCTGTGGTTGGCCCTGAATCGCGGCAGCATTGACAGCGGCGGGCCTGCTCGCGTTCGGCCGTCGGGACCTGCGTTGCGTTGTCAGCACATCGTTGTCACGGTGGCGTTTGCGTGCCGAGGCCCAAGCGCCAGCACGGCGCGAAACCCTTCCGCGATAGCTGTCATCAGCGCGGGTTGGTCCGGAACTGCTCTCACGTCGACGTTGATCCCGACACACATGTGCGAGTCGTAAGACATCAAAGTCGCGTTGAAAGCCGATCCGAGGGTAGGACTGAATGCGAATTGGCGAATTATCCGCGCACCGGCGAGGTACAACGGTGTCGAAGAACCAACGACGTTGGATGCAACAAAATCCATGTGCTTGAGCATGTCGCCTGTGACCGCAACCGGCAGCAAGTTCAGCATTCTGGCCAAGTGAGGAGATAGCGGAATCGCCGGCTCGTTCCGCCAACTTTCTACGATGACGTGAACACGACGGATCAATTTCTCCGGATCTGCAATATCGACCGGAAGAGCAAACCTTGCAAGCGTGATTCGGTTGCCTCCCAGCGGATCACGACTGTCACGCAGACTGATCGGCAATGTCACCATCAGTTGATTCGGTACGTCACCGTGGCCTCTGTGGTAGCCGGCCATGCCCAGTAGAAGTGCAGCCAAGAACGCGTCGTTTACCGAGCATTGTGTGCCCGCCGCTGCAGCGGTCAGTGCCGCCACCGGAAATTCGATCACACCGAAACCACGGCGCGTACTCCGAGCAGTCATCACTGGCGACATCGTTCTGGTCGCCGGTCGCGTCATACGCGCCGTCGATCCGAAGATTCGTACGACGTCGTGCATCGTAGCGGCGGGATGGCGCACTGCGTGCGCGGCACTTCGGGCCACCGCTTCGGTCATCGCCGCACGTGAGTCTCCTGGTGTGGAACGAACAACAGGTGGCCTGAATTCGTGGCCGTCCTGACTTGATCCGCCAGTCCGCGTGTCATCGGTAATTTCGCGTGTCAGTTGCATACCCCCGACCCCGTCGGTCAAGGAATGATGAACTTTGACTACCAGCGCTGTTGCACCGCCGCCTAGCCCATCGAGCACGGTGAGTTCCCATAACGGACGATCCTTGTCGAAGGCTGCCATCCCGCTCATGCGGGCAAAATCCAGGACGCCTTTCCACCCACCTGGTGGTGGCACGGAAGACCTTCGAAGGTGCCAACTCAGGTCGAAGTCCGCGTCATCCACCCAACGTGGTGGACTCCACGGAAATTGTCGCGCAACCGCTTTGCACCTGAAGATCGGAACTACGTCGATGGCGTGGTTCATCGCGGCGGTCAATCGTTCGTGATCCGGGAGCCTGTCCAGCACGATGATCGAGACGATTGTCGAGCGGAGGACCGGATCGGCCTCCATCCGCCAAGACATCAGGTCGGTCTGCGTCATCGATCGCTCGTTTGCGCCGCTCATGGCCACTCGATTCACTCGTCGGCGTAATCCTTCAAGGATTGGCGATTCTCAAGGCCTCAATCGAACCTCGTCAACGCCTGGAACGGTCGAAGCAAGTGCAGTCACGACACCTCGCTCGGGATCATCGTCGGAAATCCCACTGACTGTCAGTATTCCGTCGACATAACCCACTGCCCATCGGTCGGGCCCGGCATAGACGTCAAGTCGATGGCGCACTTCGTCAGCGATCCGATCGGGGTCCAGGGCCAGCAGTCCGATCAAATCCTGGCGGGTCACCACTCCGATCACGTCCCTCTCACGAACGATCGGAACCGCGCGCAGCCCAGAACGCAGCATCTCGGATGCGATGTCATTGACCACGACATCTTCGGTCATTGCCACCACGGGTTGCGTCATCACGTCAGCGACGGATAGTTCGGTCGACTCGGTCGCGTGTTCCTGTGACAGTCGTTCGAACCCACTTCTGAGAAGATCGCCTTCGGACACGATCCCGACCAGTCGCTTCTGCTCGTCGACTACTGGGAGTGCCGAAAAACCTGACCGCGCAATCTCTCGTAGACAGTCACCTACACTTCGCGCCTGATCGATTGTCGTCACAGGGCTACTCATGATGTCTCGTGCACGCATGACAATTCTCCTCTGGTTATCCCGCTGGACGTCCGATCTCGCGAACGCAGGAATGCGACGAACCGATGTCCCCAGCGTGACAAACATCGACCGTGAACCGGAAGTGTCTTCGGCATCCTGCGCACTGGAAATCGGCCCCGAGCGGAGTGACTTCCGCCTCTGTAGACCTGATGCGGGAAAGGGTTTGCTGAACACTGTCGCTAGCTAACCCACGCGCATAGCACTCGGACGGGAGAGCTCATGAAAGCGAGTTCCATAGATGCCAGACGTCGGTGGGTAGTACCGATCGACGCCGTCGGACCCGAAGACGCACCGACCGTCGGCGGCAAAGCCGCGAATCTCGGCGAACTGAGGCGATCGAACTTTCCGGTTCCGCCGGGGTTCGTAATCACCACCTGCGGCTATCTCGACGCCATGGAAGCTTCCGGGTTGAGAGACGACCTGAAATCAGGGGAACTACCGTCTACCCGCAGCGCCGAGGAGGCAGTCACAGCATCACTCGTACCCAAAGCACTGCAAGAGCAGATCATCGACGCCTATCGCGCGCTGGGGCCTTCAGGTACGCGAGTAGCGGTCCGTTCGTCCGCTCCCGCAGAAGACGCGTCCGATACCTCGTACGCAGGCATTCACGAAAGTTTCACAAATGTCGCCGGTGACGAAGGCTTGATCGATGCCGTACGGCAGTGTTGGGCATCGTTATGGTCGGATCGAGCATTGTCGTACCGCAACCTCCAAGGCGTTGCGGACGAGCCGTCGCTGGCAGTTGTCGTCCAACTGATGGTCGACTCGGACCAATCGGGAGTCGTATTCACTGCCGACCCGCGCACCGGTGCGCGGGACCGCATGGTCATCGAAGCTGCCACCGGATTGGGGGAAGTCGTAGTGGGTGGACAGGTGGAACCAGACACTTACGTAGTGTCGAAACCTGACTTCGACATCATCGATGTACATATCGGTTCACAGGCATTCGCGATCTCGCTGTCCGAAGGGACTGAAAAGGCGTCGGAAATACCTCTCTCACAACGCGAACACCAGATCCTTACCGACGACCAGATCCACCAGCTCGCAGCATTGGCCGCAGCCGTGGAAGAACACTACCGGCGACCACAAGACCTCGAATTCGCCTACAGCGGAGGACAACTGTGGCTGGTCCAGACACGCCCGATCACCACCCTTTCCGAGCAACCGGAAGCACTGGCCGAAGCCCAACACGACGCCGGCGAAAAAGCACGTGTCCTCGCCCAGGGATTGGGCGCCGGGCCGGGAACTGCTACCGGACGCGTCCGAGTCCTGCGTTCAGTGGCCGACGGTCGTGATTTGGTCGACGGCGAAATACTGGTGGCCCCGATGACGCGACCGGATTGGTTACCGGTTCTCCGACGAGCCGCAGCCATCGTCACCGACGGCGGCGGCATTACCTGCCACGCAGCTATCGTGGGCCGCGAACTCGGCCGACCGGTTGTCGTCGGAACACGCACGGCAACAAAGGATCTTGCAGACGGGACTTTGATCACAGTCGACGGAACTGCAGGAACGGTCATTGCTGCAGATTCCGCAACTGCCGACTCCTCGAAAAATGCGACCACCACCATGCCGAGGACAATGTCGACACCCCGTCCGACAACCGCGACATCCGTCTACGTGAACCTGGCGACTCCTGAAGCTGCAGAACGGACAGCCGACACAGACGTCGACGGAGTAGGGCTCTTGCGAGCTGAATTCCTGATCATGGACGCTCTCGAAGGGCTGCATCCCCACACGATGATCGCCCGAGGTCTCCACGGAGAGTACGTGGCCAAAATGTCTTCTGCCCTGTCACGTATTGCCGCCGCTTTCGGAGCCCGACCGGTCATCTATCGCGCAATAGACCTCCGCACCAACGAGTTTGCACATCTTGAAGGTGGTGACATCGAACCCCACGAAGACAATCCCATGATCGGCTACCGGGGCTGTTTTCGCTACGTGCGGGAACCGGAATTGTTCGCGCTCGATCTCGATGTCATCGCCGAAACGCGAAAGAACTATCCGAACGTGCATTTGATGATTCCGTTCGTTCGGACCGAATGGGAGCTCGCGCGCTGTTTGGCACAATTGGATGCCCACCCTCTCGGGGCGGATCACCGGATGCTTCGATGGGTGATGGCTGAGATACCCTCGGTTGCCTATTGGATTCCCAGGTACGCGGCAATGGGCATCGACGGAGTGTCGATCGGCACCAACGATCTCACTCAACTGGTGCTGGGAGTCGACCGGGATTCGGAGATTTGCCAAGAACTCTTCGACACCATGGATCCTGCCGTTCTCGAAACCATCGACACCATCATCGAGCGTGCCACCCTCGCGGGCATGACGACCTCACTGTGCGGACAGGCAGTGTCAACCAATCCTGCTCTGGCCGAACACCTCGTGAGGCAAGGCATCACGTCGGTTTCCGTGACCCCCGACGCAGTTGACACCGCTCGCCATGCAATCGCGGTCGCTGAACGACGCATCCTCCTCGCCCGAGCTCGTTCGGGTTGACGCCGAAATCCGAGTCGCTGGCTTGACTGAGCATCGGAACCTAGTCGGGTCGGATCACTCCCCGATCTGCTCCTGCACGAATCCGTTCATAGAAGACCTCCACGTCGGCTGGTAAACACGGTGCCGTCCCTGGGGTCTTCAACATCGCGGCCCCGGCTGCAACACCGAACCGAACCGCATCCATCAGCGAACGCTGATGGATGAGCGAATACACCATGCCCGCAACCATGCTGTCCCCCGCGCCCACACCACTGATCGATACGACGTCCACCGACGGCACACACTCACACATGTCGGCAGTCACCAGCAAGGCTCCAGCGGCTCCAAGCGAAACGACCACCACCTCCGCAACCTTCTGCGCAACAATAGTTCTCGCTGCGTCGACTTGCTCCACCCGAGTCTCGAGTGGGTGGTCGACCCATTCACGAAGCTCGCGGATACTCGGCTTGACAAGAAAGACACCACTCTTCAATGCGCGCAATGCAGCGCCAGAGGTGTCGACAACCAGCCGCGCCCCGGTTCCCTCGAGGTAATCGACCAACCGCTGAACAAAATCAGCACCCACCCCCGGTGGCAAACTGCCGCTCACGACAACATATCCGGAATCGACGGCGAATTCACGCACTCGAGCGAGACACGATTCCACCTCTGCAACGGTGAGAATCGGTCCAGGCAACACAAAACGATACTGCTCACCTGTCGACTCATCGTCCACGGTAAAACTCTCGCGAGTCGACCCTGAGACGGGCTCGGCCCAATGCCGCACTTGTTCACCGATCAGAAGGTCCTCGACCGCCAGGCCACAATGACCTCCCGAGGGAAACACTGCCATCACGTCGCCGCCGAGGACCCGGAGCACTCGCGCGACGTTCAATCCGCCGCCGCCGGGATCACGACGAGGTGCCACACAACGCACCTTGTCTGTCGTGTGGACGGCACGCGCGCTGGTCGCTATGTCGAGTGCCGGGTTCATCGTCACCGTTACGACGCGAGAGTCACTCTGCTCCATGTAGTTTCACTTCCAGATGCAGCGTTGATCCATCACGACGAAGCGAATGCGCCCAGCCACGGTCACGAATGACCTGAAGCATCGGTGCGTTCGCCCCCAAAATTTCGGCCACCATGCGTCGTGCCCCGTGCAGGTAAGCTTCATCCTCCAGCCGCTTCAAGATCGAAGTCCCGATTCCATGCAGCCGGTCGCCTTGCGCAACCACGAGGGCGAACTCCACCGTGGGCGGCGAAACCCTCTCCAACGCAACATAGCTTCCGACACCCACCAATTCTTCGCCGATGAAGGCACCCAGAGCGCATCGCCGATCGTTGCACTCGCACAGTTGATCGGAAAAGGTGGTGAGTTGCTTCGGCTGCGGTCCGAACCACCGCATGTACGAATCATGTTGGTCAAGATGCTCATGTAACCGTTGAACAGCAACCGCGTCGGGTGCTCCGAGGCACCGGAGAGTTGTCGTGCCGATTCCGCTGCCCGTCGCGGCCATCGATCATCACCTGATTCGGCTGGGGATACTTTCCGATTGAACCGTGCCGTTGCCTTCAGGGGGCAGAGCCTTTTGTCATCGAATACCGTCCTTCGCCCCTACCCGCGCCGGCAGCCCATGCGCGAAGCTGAAGCGTGGAGGAATACGGATGACGCCCGCAAGGAGGATCCATGACTGATTCAGGATCTCCCACCGACCTGACCAGCGAACAATTCGTCATGGACCGAGACGGACTTGACGAGTTGATCACCGTGTTGATCAGCGAGGGTTATCGCGTCATCGGGCCGACTGTCCGCGACAGCGCTATTGTCCTCGACACTCTCGACTCCGGTGATCAATTGCCGACGGGGTGGGGTGTCGATACCGCCCCTGGCCTGTATCGACTGCGGAGGAGAGCAGATTCTGCCGTCTTCGGTCACTCCGCGGGCCCGCAATCGTGGAAGCAGTACCTGCACCCGTCGCGGCAACAACTCTGGAGCCAATCCACGGACGGTACATTCCACGCACCGCCGACCGAACCTGCTCGATACGCATTTCTCGGCGTGCGCGCGTGCGACCTCGCAGCGATCGGAATACTCCAGACAGTGCTGTCGGCCGGCGGAAAGGCGGCGACAAATCTATTCGAGGGTCTGTTCGTGATCGCAGCCAACTGCACGGAACCCGGCGGAGTGTGTTTCTGTGCGTCGATGAACACCGGCCCGGAGGCCAAAACCGGCTACGACCTGTGTCTGACCGAAAGGATCGACAACGACGGCCACCGATTCGTCACCGGGGTGGGCACCACGGAAGGATCACGGATACTCACGCTGGTCCGCGGTAGGCAGGCGACCGACGAGGAAACTACCGAGGCCGCAGGCGCTGTCGCCGATGCAGCACATCATATGGGTCGGCAAATGCCGGACGTCGATCTTCGCGGCATGCTCCGCGACGCACGGGACGCCGATGTCTGGGCGGACGTCGCGTCACGGTGCTTGACGTGCGGGAACTGCACGATGGTGTGCCCGACGTGCTTCTGCACTACCACCGAGGACGTCTCCGATCTTGCGGGCGACAATGTCGAGCGATGGCAGCACTGGTCGTCATGTTTCGACCTGGATTACTCGCAACTGCACGGTGGCGCAGTACGTGTCAGTGGTGAGAGCCGGTACCGACAGTGGATTTCTCACAAGTTGGGCACCTGGCACGACCAATTCGGTTCGTCCGGTTGCGTTGGTTGCGGCCGATGCATCGACTGGTGTCCAGTGGGAATCGACATCACGGCGGAAGCCGCCCGCCTGACCGGCGCTTTGACTGTGGAACCCGACAGCGATACCGGTTGTCACTCATGAACGATCACGCCTGCGAGCAGTGTCCAAGAGAAATCGAAGGTCTGGCCGACGATCAACGTCATGAACTCGCTGCCTTCTCACGCGAGGTTCAGTTCGCGGCCGGTACCGTGGTGTTCCGCGAAGGTGACTCCGCTGACAAATGTTGGCTTCTCCGGACCGGCCGGATTACGCTCACCACCAGAATTCCCGGACGCGGCGAGGAAACTGTCGAAACACTTTCTGTCGGTGAGATTCTGGGCGTGTCCTGGTTCCGCCCACCTCGACAGTGGCAATGGACAGCGACCGCGGTCACTCCCGTGACAGCAGCCGAAGTCGACGCCACCATGTTGCAATCTGTCGCCGGGAGCAATCCGGATCTCGGACGGGCGATCTACTCGATCCTGGCGGACACACTCCTCCACCGATTGCAGGCAACACGCGCACGCCTGCTTGATCTCTATGCACGCGAACATGTTCGGTGATCAACTCGTCCCGACGCCGTGCAAGGTTGTTGCCCGCCGGGACGAGAACAGCGATACCTCGACCCTGACCTTCGCGGCGCCCTCGCAGTGGTTCCCCGGGTTCCGCCCCGGTCAATTCATGATGGTCTACGCACGGGGGGTGGGCGAGATTCCGCTGTCGATCAGTGGGGACCCGACTCACGCCGATCACACAGTGGTTCATACTGTTCGGGCTGTCGGTGCCGTCAGCCGCGCGCTGCACGAAGCCTCCATCGGTGACATCGTAGGTGTCCGAGGACCTTTCGGAACGGGATGGGATCTGGATTCCGCCAAAGACGATCTGATCGTCGTCGCGGGAGGCGTCGGCTTGGCGGCAGTACGTTCGGCAGTCTTGGAGGCCCAGGCCTGCGGTCGATTTCGTCGAGTTGTCCTCAGCGTGGGTGCTCGCCGACCATCCGATCTCCTGTACCGCCCAGATCTCGACACATGGAGCCGGGGAGACCTGGTCGACCTCGAGCTGTCCGTGGACGTGGCAGAACCTGACTGGCAGGGTCATGTCGGATTTGTCACGCAGTCCCTGAACCGCCTCGTTCTCGAGCCTGGTCGCACGACGGTACTGCTGTGCGGCCCCGAACCGATGATGCGGATGTCGGCTCGGACCATGATCGGCCAAGGCGTTGAGCGCGAGAATATTCGAGTATCGCTGGAACGGAACATGCAGTGCGGGACCGGAGTGTGCGGGCACTGTCAACTCGGCGAACTCCTCCTCTGTCGTGACGGTCCGGTAGTCGACTACCGCGCGGCCGAGCCACTTCTCGCAGTGAAGGAGCTGTGATGCCCTCACCCACCATGGCGGTCTGGAAATTCGCATCCTGCGACGGATGCCAACTGACTCTGCTCGATTGCGAGGACGAACTACTCACTTTGGCCGACGCCGTTCACATCTCACATTTCCTCGAGATGTCGAGCGAGGTGGAAAGCGGTCCATACGATCTCTCGCTGGTCGAAGGCTCCATTACCACCGCTGCCGACATCGAACGTATTCATGCCATCCGCGAGAATTCCCGGCATCTGGTGACGATCGGCGCCTGCGCGACTTCTGGTGGGATACAGGCTCTCCGGAACTTTGCGGACATCGCCGAGTTCATGTCCGTGGTCTACGCGAGCGGCGAGTACATCGACACTCTCGCGACGTCCACACCGATCGCCGACCATGTCCCGGTCGATTTCGAACTACGCGGCTGCCCCATCGATCGACGGCAGCTCCTCGAGGTGATCTCGTCGTATCTGGCCGGGCGGGAGCCGAACATCCCGGACACCAGTGTCTGCGCCGAATGCAAACGACGTGGCCTCACCTGCGTCATGGTCGCCGACGGCACACCGTGTCTGGGACCAGTGACCCATTCAGGCTGCGGCGCGCTGTGTCCGGCACAGTCGAGGGGTTGCTATGGATGTTTCGGTCCATCAACCCACCCGAACTTGATTGCAATGGCGGGGTGGTTGCGCACCTGTGGGATGACCGACGAGAGTATCGAGCGCGTCTTCTCGACGTTCAACGTTGCCTCCCCCGAGTTCGACGGGATCAGGCGAGATGGACGGTGAAACGAACATGGATACCACCCGACTGACGCTCGGTTCCCTCGCCCGCGTCGAAGGGGAAGGCCGGCTGGCGTTCACGGTCCGACACGGCCGGGTTGAAGCCGCAGAGTTGAACATCTACGAACCCCCTCGATTCTTCGAGTCATTTCTCCGGGGCCGCGATTTCCGCGAGCCTCCCGACATCACATCCAGGATTTGCGGAATCTGTCCTGTCGCTTATCAAGTCAGCGCCTGCAACGCAATCGAGCAAGCATGCGGTGCGCACCTCACCCAACCGATTCTTGATCTGCGACGACTTCTGTATTGCGGCGAGTGGATCGCCAGTCATACATTGCATATCTACTTGCTGCATGCCCCTGATTTCCTGGGCGCGGCAGACGCCATCGAACTTGCCCGAATCGCGCGTCCCGACGTCGAACGTGGGCTCGCATTGAAGAAGGCGGGCAACGCGATTCTCGACATGATCGGTGGCCGATCGATTCACCCGGTCAACGTGCGCCTCGGCGGGTTCTACCGAGCGCCGACGTCCAGTGAACTCGCGCCCCTCGCCGAACAATTACACAGGGCACTCGACGATGCTCTCGCGACCGTGCAGTGGGTATCACACTTCGAGATCCCAGATGCCGAGGTGGATACCGAACTACTCGCACTGGCTCAGCCAGGCCGCTACGCGATCGAAGACGGCGTGTTGACAACCACATCCGGATCATCGTTCGCACCGGAGGAATTCTGCGATCACGTCGCGGAACGGCAAGTTCCGCATTCGACCGCGCTGCACGCGCACCTCGACGGCCAGGCCTATCTCACCGGACCGCTGGCTCGCTACAGCCTCCACTCCGCCGACCTCTCGGAGACCGCTCGTCAAGCGGCCACAGAGGCCGGCTTGGGAACAGTGTGTCGCAACCCGTTTCAAAGCATTGTGGTCCGCGCCGTCGAGACAGTGTTCGCCGTGGACGAGGCACTCCGCCTGATACGTGAGTATTACCGCCCGGAATCGCCGTACGTCGACATGTCACCCCGCGCCGCAACCGGGTACGGCGTCAGTGAAGCCCCCAGAGGCGTGCTGTACCACCGCTACCAACTCGATTCCGAGGGCCTAATCCTGCGGGCCACAATCATTCCGCCCACCTCGCAGAACCAGGCAGCAATCGAGAACGACCTCCGCAACACCCTCGCCGCGAACCTCAGGCTGACAGACGCCGAACTGACTGGACTGTGTGAGCGGACCATCCGAAACTACGATCCCTGCATCTCGTGTGCCACTCATTTCCTCGACGTGACAATCAACCGCGCATGACTGTCACAGTGGTCGGGGCCGGCAACGAATTCCGCCGAGACGACGGCGTAGGACCTGTGGTGGCGCGAACGATACAAAGCGAGCACCAGGCCGGCGTGAACGTGGTCATCGACAACGGTGAACCTTCAAGGCTGCTCGAAACATCGACGAGGTCAGATCTGGTGATCATCGTCGACGCTTCAGTCTGTGCTCCGTCTTCCGGCAGCCAGCCGCAACCTGCCGGAACAATTCGTCGGATCACGGATTGGTCGAGAGAGAACTCCGGAATACTCACCAGCTCACACGGACTGGGCATCATGGAGGCGCTGGCCTTGGCCGCCGCGCTCGGCCGAGAACCCTACCGCGTGGCGATCTACACGATCGAAGCGCACGACACCGACTACGGCATCGGGCTTTCACCCTCCGTTGCAGCTTCTGTCCCCGCGGTACTGTCTCTGATCGCAGCCGAAATCGCCGACGTGCAATCTCGGGATCTACCTCTTGGGACGTAACTCCGAGGTTATCGGAGGCGTGGCAGTGACCCGTGGCAGTGACCCGTGGCAGTGACCCGTGGCAGTGACCTTTGCCATCGATTGGCGTCGTTCGCCTCTACTTGGCCAATGTTCACCGGACAAGGCTGAAGCCACACCGGTTTCGAAGTGTCCGTGAGGATTGCACATGAAGCGACAGTGATGCGTGAACGGAACTTGACAAGTACACCACCACAGCCGAATTGACACCCAGGAACCTCGATAGGGAGGAATCTGATCGTGAACGAGAAGCATTGGTCAGTGGACATAACCATCGACGAGCACACCGCCGCAGAGGGCAACCGTACTCGGGCCATCGCACGCCTTCGATCGAGGGACGATACTCACATCGTCGGATCAGGTTTCGCTCGGTGCAACCCATCGGATCGCGATGTGCCCGAGATCGGTGACGAGCTCGCGGTCGCGCGTGCTCTTTCCCACTTGGCCCGTCAACTGATCGAGGCTACCGCTGCAGACCTCGAAAATGTCACGCACGAACCCGCCCACCTGAACGCCTAGCGACATCTCGGGAAGATGTCGAAATCGTAGAAATCGTTGTCGACCAAGGAGATGGCGATGTCGGATAAATTGACTCCCCTGGATGCGGCCTTCCTCGAGGTCGAGGACTCCGATCGACACGCGAATCTCTCAATAGGCGCGGTTGTAGTTGCCGAAGGACCCACACCCACCGACGACGATTTGATCGAGAGATTAAGCGCCCGAATTCGGTCCCTCCCACATGCTGCGGATCGGATTCACGTCATCCCACTCGATCTTGCTGCACCTACGTGGGTACCTGATCCGAATTTCGATCCAGCTCGCCACTTCACGCGGATCGGAGTGCCGAGTCCAGGGCGAATGTGCGACTTGACGGACACCGTCGCGTGGATCATGTCCGAACGACTCGATCGCGATCGTCCACTGTGGCAATGCTGGTTGATCGAAGGCCTCGAGGACTGCCGCTGGGCAATTCTCGTCAAGGCACACCACTCTCTCATCGATGGCGTTACCGGGGCCCGATTGTTCGACGTATTGTTCGACAAACCTCTCACCTCCGGACCGCCGACGGACAACGAGGCACCGAAAGGCCCGAAGTCGCTGTACGGCAAAATCATCGGATTCTATTGTTCGACGCTCAGGGCGCCGCAACGGTTGGCTCGGCGATCCGTCCGGATCGCGGAAGGCACTGCCCAGTTGGCGGGCGATCTACTGATCCCGAGCGCGAACAGTTCCCTGAACGGGCCGATTGGACATCAACGGCGATACGGGACAGCACAGGTGCGAATGCACGATGTAAGGACCATCTGTTCCGCCTTCGATGTCACCGTGAACGACGTTGCGCTGGCCTGCGTGACCAGTTCGCTGCGCTCACTTCTCCTCCACCGCAAAGAAGACATCAGCCGACATGCGGTGAGGACACTCGTCCCGGTCTCTGTTCGGGCATCGAACACCGGCACGTCGTTCCACAACGAGGTCTCTCTCATGCTTCCCTTCCTACCCGTCGAGATCGAGGATCCGGTGGACCGCTTGCAGACGATCCACCGCAGACTCTCCCGACACAAGAACGGTGGTGAATCAGGCAGTGGACAAACGATCACGGCAGCTGCTCAGTACGCACCATTCATGTCCTCCGCCTGGTTCATTCGGCTTGCGATGCGCGTTCCTCAGCGAAGTATCGTCACCGTAGTCACAGACGTTCCCGGTCCGACCGAAAAGCGCCGACTGCTGGGGCGAGAAATCATCGGTATCTATCCGTACGTGCCGATTGCAGTGCGGTTACGACTCGGATTCGCAATCCTCAGCTACCACGATCAACTCGCGTTCGGAATCACGGCTGACTACGACTCGGTCTCCGAAGTCCAACTTCTTTCAATGTCGGTGGAACAGGAAGTCGCCTCCCTACTTCGTTCCACGCGCAACCCTTCGTCCGCCGGCGAATTTCACTAGGTCAGTCGGACAGTCGCGCCCGGCCGGAGTTGTACCACTCGACCACGGCATTCGATCTCGATCGGCGGCTGGTTTCCGATCCCGGCGCTGACGTGCACTTCTCTTCCGTTGATCCGCAGTTGCAGGCGGTGGCCCCGGTAGAAGACGGGAAACTCGAGAACTCCGAGTGGTTTTGGCCAATGCGGGGAAAAGATCAGGCGGTCGCCGCGGGTCTCGAGCCCGGTGAAGCACCTTTGCAGCAAGTCGACGCTTCCCGCCATGGCGGCCAGGTGTATTCCCTCCGCGGTAGTTCCCCCCTGAACATCGGCAATATCGGAACGCAGTGCCAGGTCGAAGAATTCCATCGCCCGCTCGCGGTTGGCCCGAGCCAGCACCCAGGAATGGACGACACCACTGAGCGTCGAACCGTGCGAAGTACGTGCCATGTAATAGTCGATGGTTGCGGGGATGGCGTCACCCGAAAACTCGTAACCCAAACCATCAAGGATGCAACGCAACTCGTCAGCGGACAACAAGTAGAACAACATCACTACGTCGGCCTGCTTGGAAACCCTGTAGCAGTTGACGTCGTCCCCCTCTGCCTCGAGGAGTCGATCGAGGCGTTGTACGTCGCCGTATCGCTGACGATATGCGTCCCAATCCAGTTCGGGAAGGTCTGCGTACCCCTCGAACTGGCTGATGACATCGTCGTGAAACGGGACGAACATCTTGTGGGTAATGTCTCTCCAACGCTCGATCTCCACTGTGGGCAGTTCCAGCTTCTGAGTCAGATCCGACCGGATCTGAAGTGGCACAACTTCCAATGCCTCGAGTGCTCGCAGGATTACCCACACCGACATGACATTGGTATAGGCGTTGTTGTCGATCCCGTCACAGGGAGCATCCGGATATCCGGAGTGGAATTCGTCAGGGCCGATGATGCCCCGGATGACGTACCGTCCGCGCATCTGGTCGAGTGAAGCGAGATCCGCGTAGAACCGAGCGATTTCCACCAGCATTTCGGCCCCGAACTCGATCAGGTATTCCAAATCGCCGGTGACCTGATAGTACTGCCACACGTTGTACGCAATCGCGATGCCGCTGTGATGCTGGCGCCGACTCGGATCCGGGTTCCAGCGCCCGGATCTCGGATTGAGATGCAGTTGCTGGCTCTCTTCCCGTCCGTCACTACCCGACTGCCAGGGGAACATCGCTCCTTGATGACCGGTTTCGATCGCAGCCCGACGGGCCTCCCCTAATCGACGGTATCGATACCGGAGCAAGGACCGCGTCAGCGTAGGCAAGCGCAGGTTCAGAGCCGAAAAAACGAACAACTCGTCCCAGAAGATATGGCCACGATAGGCCTCTCCGTGCAATCCGCGAGCCGGCACTCCGGCGTCGCGGTCGGCGGTGTTCGGCGAGACCGTCTGCAGCAAGTGAAGTAGATGAAATCGGATTACACGCAGTGCGTGACCGTGACCTACGAGGTCGATGCCCATGCGATCCCACAGACTTGCCATGGCGAGAACGTGACCGTCGAGCATTACATCGAATCGGTCTAGACGAGACAGCCAGCGCTCGGCTTCGTCTGCGGGCTCGGTCACAGCGGGATCGCGTCCGGTGAACACCGTCACCATCTTCTCGAGAGTCGCCGAGCAACCCGCTGCAAGATGCAGAGATATGTCGTGCCCGATCCGACCCTCTCCTTCTACCAGTCGATACTCAGTCGAAGTCGAATCGCCATCGCTCCACACCGTATGCCGGGCGGCCATCGCCACCGGTATCCGTGAGCGATTGGTTTGCACCACGAGCAGAACCGCGTTCTCGGAAAGCTCTCTGGCCGTCAGCAGTTCGAGGTGTTGAGAGCCGAGTTCACGATAACGCTCCACCAACCTGTTGCGGACCGTACCGTCCAGTTCCGAGCGGATCTCGAGTAGGCCCGCCCAATCTTCAGCCACGATCGTCATCTCGAGCGCACAGGCGTGAGGGAGGTGCATGGCAACACATCTCCGCTGGACGACCGTGGTGGTGTATCCCTCAGTGTCGCGCACCCGGAATCGGCGCGTCAGCATTGCCCGGCGGAGATCGACGTACTGGCGGTACTCGAGCACCTCCACAGCATCGATATCGAACCACGGGCCCCCTTCGATCCGGAATGTCACCGGCAACCAGTTCGGCAGGTTGACGATGCTCTCGTTGTCGACTGTGATTCCCGATACTTCGTCCTGCAGGCGGTTGAAGATCCCCGCAGCGTACGTGCCCGGGTAGTGGATGGCCCCGGCGCGAGACTCCGGAGCACATCCCCTAGTGGCGAATGCTCCATTACCCAGGGTGCACAGTGCCTCCCTCAACTTCTCTGTGTTCGGGTCGTAGCCTTCGAAGAACACAGTCCAGGGATCGCCGGCAGGTGGCATCGTCTGCGCGCCGCTGCCCAGCAGATCTGCCAGCCATTGCACTAATTTACGGACCTGGACGGGACTGTCTACCGCGAACCGAGCAGCCGACCGCCGGTCGCCGTTCTCGAAGTGGCGCACCACGATCCCGACGCCGCGGTCTTGCAGCGCAACAAAAGCATCCTCGTCGGTGAAGTCATCGCCGATGTAAATCGGCAGCACGTTGTCGGCATCGACGAGGCGATCGAGAATCCAGTCCAGCGTTCGACCTTTGTCCCAGTCGACGTCGGGGCGGAGCTCGGCCACCATCCGTCCGCTGGTGGAACGAAGCCCGGTTCCACCCGCAACCTCCTGAACCATCGCGACAATCTCGGGGCCCCTGAGTGCATCTGCATTGCGATAGTGGACGGAGAGACCAAACCGCTTGCGCTCCAGGATAACCCCTGGAATACCGGTCAAACGATCACGCAGGATGTCCGCCGCGCGCTCGAGATTCTGCACCGAGGCCATGGCCAGCTCATTTCGATAGCGCTGCCCGTCCGGCCCGACGATTTCGAAACCGTGACTACCGGCGTACCAGATCCCGGTCATGCCAACTCGGGTCTCGATGTCCGCCAGATCGCGGCCGGTGATCACGCCGATCGTGCAATGGCGAGCCAGCCTCGCGAGATCTTCCTTCAGGCCATCGACGAGAGTGGCAGCGGCTGGGTCGTTCACGATGTTCGAGAGGGTACCGTCGAAGTCAAGAAAGACGACAGGTCGCCGGGAACGCAAAAGGGTCGTCAGCTGATCGCGTGATGTGAGAGCTTCCGGTATTTCCGACATTCGGCGGTCGTGACGACGTGGGTGGAGCGCAGGCATAGTCATGGACTCGACTCCAATGATTCATCGATGCCGGCGAGAACCCACTCGTCGCAAATATCGGACGCGATCGTCCACGAAGTATCGCCGGATTCCTTGATACACAATTTCTTTCGATGCCATCCTCTATTCGTCAACACATTCACCGCCTGGTTGTCGGACCATCAGGAGTGGGCACGGCGTTTTGTGCAGCAATGCTGTGCCGGTCGAGCCGATGTCCATCCCCGCGAAGCCGCCTCTTCCTCGGGTTCCGACCACAACGAGCTGGGCATCGGCCGCCAGAACCAGGAGATGACGAACAGGCCGGTCCCGAACCAGATTCCGCCGCACCCTGACCTCAGGGAATTGCTTCCACCACCTGGACACACTTTCCGCGAGCACCAACCGGCCTGCCGCCTCCACCGCGGCGCGGACCTCGGTCGCCGAATCGTCCTGCAGCGTAGACATATCCTGGTCGAAACAAGCGTGCAGCACGACCAGGGCCGCTCCACGAAGAGCACATTCTTCGAAGGCGAGACCGATGGCCGGATCACTGTTCATCGAGCCGTCGACGCCGACTACGACGGGTCCCGCGACGGGCTCGTCCCTTGACCAACCGTCTATCACTGCCACTGGGCATTTCGCTCGACGTGCTACCGCCGCGCACACCGAACCGACAAACCCTCTGGAGTACTCATCGAGCCCGCGACGACCGAGCACGATCATCGATGCATCCGCGGATCGATCGATGAGCGCTCCCGGAGCATACTGGTGTGACACTTCCCCCTGGACGTCGATCGATCCGGCAACTGTGTCAGCCCTGGCGATCCCAAGGGCCGTGGCAAGCACTCGATCTGCGCGGTCACATAACTCTCGGGCCAGGTACGGACCGTCTGCTGTGTATCGATAGGTCGTGCAGCAAACGAGCAGTAGAGGCAAGCCACGCAGGGTTGCCTCTCGCGTAGCCCACCCCAGAGCGTCCAGCGAGTGCTGAGACCCGTCTATTCCCACAATGATCGGAGATCTCACCATCAGGACCTCCACAACAATTGATATCAGCGTCGAACACCGATACGTCGGTGACCATCGCTTCCTCACCCACACAATTGTTCAGCTCAATCTGACTCCGGGGGCACGTCGTACAGCGCGGCGCCAGCGGTCACGCCCGCCCCTACCGCGACCAGCATCGTTCGGGAGCCGGCAAATCGTCGCGGTTTCTCCCTCGCCAAACCTGCGATCAGCGCAGCGGTGTGGATGTACTCGTCATCCGCCACGATGACCCGTGAGCTCGGTCTCCCCAGCCGTGTCGCGAGCGCTGAACGGAATGCCGGGCGAGCCGGAGCAGCCACTACGAAATCGACGTCGGCCAGAGCGATTTTCGCCTGCCGGAGACATGCGGTGACTGCTTCGTGACCGGCGGCGGCGTAGACGTCATCGAGCGAGTCGGTCTCCCGGAAACGCAGGATGTTTCGATTGTTTGCCTGACCGACAGTTGCCCGGAAGGAATCGCCGCTGTCGAGATCATTGACCCAATGCACCGGGCCGAGCCCATACCGATCCTCGGTCCAGCGGCACAACGCCGCTCCGCCTGCTGCAGAAAACGGAAAGCTCTCGCTGAGCCGGTGCCCCGGGTCTGCATCGCTGGCAACGACGAGAGCCAGTTCGATCACACCAGAGCGAAGGAATCCATCGACGATCTGCAGCGCGGTCAGAACGCCACAGGTGCCATTCGCGATATCGAAGGAGAAGGTCCCGTGTTCGCCGGTATGAGGGTCTTCCGGATGAGCACCGATGTCGTCCTGGATCAGCGCGGCCAGGGCCGGCTCACCAAGGTTTCGGTCGCGGTACAACCCTGCGTTAACGAGCAGATCCAAATCGTCCGGGCTGCGACCGGCCTTTCCGAGGCACGACTGAGCCGCCACTACCGCAAGGTGCAGTGCGCTGTGCCGCCTCAGCCATCCAGCCCGAGTGACGTTCACCTGCTCAATGATCGTTCCCATAGCACGCCACCAGTTCTTCGTCGATTTCCACCAGCACTACCCCGATCTCCAGCCCGGAAGCCAAGGAGATCAATGCCACTGTCTCTCCCGGTTTGATCCGGCCGGCTTCGAGTTCTTCGACCAACGCCACGGTGTGGGTTGTCGAGGCCGTGTTCCCGTATCGATCGACGGTGATGACCGCGTCATGGCGCGGACTGTCGCCGAACGACAGCGCCATCTCAGCCATGCCCTTCTTGATTGCCCGCGCCGAAGTTTGATGGGTGATCACATGGTCGATGTCATGGATCGACAGTCCGAGAGTGTCGAGTACCTCGTGCAGGAGTAACGGGGTATCGGCGATGGCGGCCTTCTGAATGGCTCGCGAATTGGTGAACATGCGAGCACCCGGCTCGCTGCCCTTCGGGTAAGCGAGACACAACCGGCTGTAGTCCGCGACCGTTGTAAACCCGGCGACGCGGATCCCGGCTGCACCGACGGGCGCCCGTTCGAGTACAAGTGCGGCGCCGGCATCGCCCAAGGTCAAGGAAGCCAATTCTCTGCTCAATATGTTGTGAATATGCTTGGCAGCATTGTGACCGAGCTGGGAAATATACTCACCGCTGACAACCAGCGCCCGCTCGATCAAGCCCAGGCGGATCCAATTGTTGGCCACCATCACCCCAGTGAGCATCCCAGCGCAAGCATTCGAAAGGTCGAAACTCATAGCCCGGTCTGCACCGAGGGTGCGCGCGACGGCACTACTCATCGTCGGTTCGAGCCATTGAGTCATGCCGCCCCGAAACTTGGTGATACTGCAGCTGATCACCACATCTATCGACTCGGCGGCACAACTCGACCGATGCAAGGCATCCCGCGCGGCTGCTGTTGCGAGAGTGTAGGAATCCTCATCGCCCACGCTGACCCGACGCTCGTGGATCCCAGTCAGTCGTTCGAGGTCGATACCAGTGTCGTGGCGTGTTGTCGCCATCAAGTCCTCAGTCGTGAGTCTTGTGACGGGAAGATGCCGACCTGCCCCCGCCACCCGCGTTCGATACGGCACTCGTCTGTCATTACTTTCCGAATCCGTCAACAGCCAGTGTTTGACCATGTCACTTGATACCTCACGCCGGGATTGGATCTGGAGCTAGTGCATCGACATCATCTGCATGGGTGGAAGTATGCCCATGCCGTGGAGACACATCATGAACATATGGAACATTTGCATGGCATCCATGGCTGTCACCTCCTTCTTTGCTTGTACCGAATCACTCACGGGGATGGGTCTGTTCGCAGAATCGTCAATCGGCTTCGATACTCGTTCTCATCAATTTCCCCACGCGCGAATCGCTCGGCAAGAAGTTGTTCTGCGCTGTGTTGCGGCGGCGGAAAACTTGTCGGCGGACTGCTACCGGCCGGCCGAATCGCCGACTCCGGAGGTCCGTGTCCGGCATAGCGAATGAGCAGAAAGATGCCCAAGATCAGCAGGCCCCAGAACAGGGCCATACCTACGAACATCAAGAGGTAACCCCAACTCCAACCACTCGAATAATGGTCGTGCATCACAGCGAGGCCTCCAACGTCTCCATGCGTGTCGTCCGCACTCCCTCCAGCGGAGAACTCACGCTTCCCCCCTCATGATGCGCCCTTTCACAACGCACATACAGGGTCTTTCTGCTCGTATCCACAGGTGTGGCCAAGGCTCCGCATCCTGCCGCAAGTCCTTCTTTCGAGAGCACTTCGGCACCATCTGTCACAAGAGACCCAGCCGAGGAATCCTTCCGATCCACGAGGTGTTTCAGAGGAGTAACGAGGTGGTAATCAGCGACCGCCGACTGAAGAGAAGTGGACGTCATGACGAACCTCCCCGAGTTCGAGGAGCGACTCCCGACCGCCGATACACCCGCGGTCCCTCGCGATGTCTCAGCAGAGTCCCCGGTTCGGTCCACTCCGCGCGTCATGCTCGTCGATCCACGGTTCGGTCAGCTGGCCGCACAGTTCTTTCGCCTCTTCGAGCGCCCCTCCAGCGGCGGCGGCGCACTGGCGGTATATCTGGGAGGGGAACCTGTCGTCGATATCTGGGCCGGGTGGTCGACCCCAGACACCCGCTGGCAATCTGACACCGTGTCCGTGTCTTTCTCCACCGGAAAAGGCGTCGCGAGTACAGTTTTGCACCGTCTCGTCGAACGCGGGCTGATCGATTACGACACACCCGTCGCAGAGTATTGGCCCGAATTCGCAAGCGCCGGTAAGGACACCGTGACAGTACGGCAGCTGTTGGCTCACCGGGCTGGGCTGCATCGTGTACGAGGACTGGTTCCCGGCCGATTGGCGATGCTCGATCACGACAGCATCGCCAATGCCCTTGCTTCGGCCACTCCGGACCAACGCCGCCTCGGCGCACCCGGATACCACGCAGTCACATTCGGATCTCTCGTCGCCGAACTCACAACTCGCGCCACCGGCTCATCATTTACAGACCTCGTCCGCACCGAGATCGCGGAACCTCTTGGTATTCCAGAATTCTGGTTCCAGGTCCCCGAAGACGAACGGCATCGGATCGCGAGGTTGTTCCCCCACATCAATCAGTTCAAAATGCCGTGGGATACCGCTTCGTTCGCTTTGGCCCGGATACCGGCGCTCAGAAATATCGCGGATGCCGGCATGCCGGCAGGTTTCGACGAACTCGTCCGCAATCCCGCGATCCATGACTACGTGATGCCCGGCTGGAACGGCGTGTTCAGCGCGCGTGCCCTTGCTCGTATGTATGCAGCACTTGCCAACGAGGGAATTGTGGGTGGAATCAGGTTTCTGAGCGAAGACACCCTGGAACAGGTCAGCGAAGTGCAGACCACTGCGCGCGATTACGTACTCGGAATCCACATGAACTGGAGACTCGGCTATCACTCGGCGTTCGTCACCAGCCGCACTCGGTCGCTGCAGGCCTTCGGGCACTACGGCCTCGGCGGATCAGGCGCGTTCGCCGATCCCGAAACTCGTTTGTCCGTCGCTTTCGTCACGAACAGAATGGGCGGCCCCCTAACTCCGTTCGCCGACCTCAGGCTGGCTGGATTGGGCGCCAAAGCGGAAGCCATCGCCCGCACGTTGTAGGCCGCCGATCAGCGACGTCGCGTCCACCGCCAGAATTCGTCGCATCCCCACACCAATACCGGCAACGGCAGTAACCACAGAACCTGATACCACGTGGGCGAGACTGTGCCGAATAGGCGCTGCGCCGTCGGAACCGTCACCACAACAGCGGCAAAGACAACCTCGAACGCAATCCCCCAGAGCAACAAACGGTTCGAGAACAGCCCGATCTCCCGCAAGGACGCTCGCTCAGTGCGAGAAGCGACGGCGGTACCGATCTGACACGAAACGATCCCGAGGAAACTCATTGTCGTCGCCAGCTTCCAGGTGTGCTCGAGTGCACCTGACGACACGTCAGCCCCGAATGTCCAGCCTCCGGACACGAGAGTTGCTATGAACAACACCATGACTGCTGCAGCCGACACGCCCCCCCAGGACGCCCCACGATCGGACCAGCATCGCCTTGTCCACGACATTTTGTGAAGCCTTTCGCGGCGCCCGATCCATCAAACCAGGTTCCTCCCGTTCCCGACCGAGAGCCAACGCCGGCAATGTCTCGGTACCCAAATCGATTGCCAATATTTGCATTACGGTCAATGGAAGTGGAATCTGACCACCGGAGAGCGCATAGACGAGAAAGGGCACCACTTCCGGTGTCGCGTGAGCGAAAATGTAGACGATAAATTTTCGGACATTGTCGTAGACCCTGCGCCCAGCTTGGACCGCGTCGACGATCGTGGCGAAATTGTCGTCGGTGAGAACCATCGTCGCAGCCTCCCGAGCGACGTCGGTGCCCGAGCGCCCCATCGCCACTCCGATGTCCGACCGTCGCAGAGCTGGAGCATCATTGACACCGTCGCCGGTCATCGCGACCACATAGCCACCGGCGCGTAGTGCATCCGTGATCCGAAGCTTCTCTTCAGGTGAACTACGAGCGAAGATGATCTCGTTGTCGGTGTAAAGGAGCCTGTCGAGATCCTTCTCCGACATACCTTCGAGTTCAGATCCGGTTACTACTTGTAAGCCCGCATTGCCGATTCCGACACTCTCCGCGATTCCGCGTGCAGTGAGTCCGTGATCGCCCGTCACCACGATGATGCGTATTCCGGCCGTATGACATTTTGCCACCGCCGCACGGACTTCTGGTCGCGGAGGATCGATCATCGCCACGATCCCCAGCAATGTCATGTCGCGCTCGATATCTCGACGACAGAGTTGTTCAGCCTCCTCGGCGGTGGCCGATCGTTCTGCCACAGCGATCAGTCGCAATCCTTCACGTGCCCACCTGTGGACCACCGCTGCCACTTCCGAGCGCTCCGAGGACTCGAGACCATGCTCGGACGCCCCAGAGCCGACGATGCGGACGCACAAAGACAGAATCTCTTCCGGCGCCCCCTTCGCCTGGATCCGAAATCGATCACCGACTCGGTCTACCGTCGACATCCTACGAAGCTCGGGATCGAACGGAAAAATAGTGTGATGTGCTTGGATGGCCGCGTTTCGCGGCTCCCCGATGTGTTCCGCCGCCCTCAACAATGCCACCTCGGTGGGATCCCCCGAGTCGCACTCGTCGCCGTCCCCTGACCCCTCCCTGAGCTCTGCAGTACAACAGGATGTGATCGCGTGTGCCAGACGACGCGGCACGGTCCCCTCGGGCCACGGATCGGTGGCCGCATCGTCTGCATCGAAGGTCAGAACGTCGCTCGGCATCCATATCCTGGTTACTCGCATGCGGTTCTGTGTCAGCGTCCCGGTCTTGTCCGTACAGATCACGCTGGTGGAACCGAGCGTTTCCACTGCCGAGATCCTTTTGACCAACGCACCTCGTTTAGCAAGGGTGCGTACTCCGACTGCCAGCGCCAACGTGATGATCGGAAGGAGCCCTTCGGGAACGTTGGCAACCAGGAGTCCGATTGCGAAGTTGATCGAATCTCCCCAGGACAGTCCCGCGATCAGGCTACCGAGGGGGATGAATGCCGCGCCCATCACCACCGCTACACAGGCGATCAGCCAGGCAACCTTCTTCACTTGTTTCTCGAGTGGACTCTCGTCACGACCCCCCGCTGGGAAAGGGCAGCAATCCGTCCGATCTCGGTACGCATACCAGTGGCGAAGACCAATCCCATGGCTTTGCCGCCGAGCACATCCGTTCCACTGAAGGCGATGTCTCGGGCCGAAACCAAAGCTCCTGCGTTACTTGTCGAATCCGCAGAAACAGTGACCGGAACCGACTCTCCGGTCAGTGTGGACAGATCTACCTGCACCGAGCCCGATATCAGTCGCGCGTCCGCCGATACCCGGCCGCCTTCGTCGAGAACGATCACATCACCTGGCACCAAGGTCCGTGCATCCACCACTTGCTCGGCGCGGTCACGGACCACCACCGCCGTTGCCGGGAGAAATGCAGAGAGCGCCTCCACCGCTTGTTCGGCATGTAACTCCTGAACGAACGCGAACACCGCATTGACGAGAATCACCAGAACGATTGCCACGGCCAGCGGAGAGGCTCCACTGACAACAGCAAGTCCGGCGGCAACCCACAACAGCAACGCGAGGGGATGAGTCAACTGCCGGAGTATCTCGCCAGGCCACTCACGTCCACGCCGACGCTGCAGTTCGTTGGAACCGTGAACGAGGGACCGTCGTTCGGCTTCTCTGGCCGAGAGACCTTGCCGATCTGACCTGAGATCTCGAAACATTCGTTCCACGGATTCACGCGGATTCACCGCATCTGATTCCGAATCAGCGACCGCTTCAGACACACGCACACCTCCTCGCGAACCAAGAACCAAGTGCAACTGCTTCGATCGAGGTTTCACCGTCCGAGAACGCGATACCAGGGCACTCGGTAGTCAACTCAGGCCGTATGGCCTCACTGATCGAAACAGTGTCCGCCTGCCGTGCAACTAGTGACATTCGGCCATGTATGCAATCGACACCGCGACGCAAAGCTGGACGAAGACCGGACATGCCTGCAGGTCCGCCCGCCCGCACGACGGTGCTCGTCTGGCCCCCTGCCCCGCACAGAATCGAGAATCACCGTGAGCGCCACCATCGTCGTCGTCGTGGTTGCGACAATCCTGTTCCTGATTTTCGCAATGGCAATACGAATCGTCACACAGTACGAGCGCGGTGTTCATTTCCGGCTGGGGCGGATCATCGCGGTACGCAATCCCGGTCTGACACTCATCATTCCCGCGGTCGACCGGATGACCAAGGTCTCGATGCGTATCGTCACGATGCCGATCCAGTCGCAGGGAATTATCACCCGCGACAACGTCAGCGTCGATATCGCGGCCGTCGCATATTTTCGCGTCATCGACGCGGAGAAATCCGTGGTGACCATCGAGAGCGTCAACTCTGCCATCGACCAGATCGCGCAAACCACTCTCCGAAACGTGGTAGGTCAGCATTCCCTCGACGAGGTTCTGTCGGAAACGGCCGTGATCAACACCAGCATCCGTCAGATACTCGATACCACGACACTCGACTGGGGCGTCGAGGTAACGCTGGTAGAGCTCAAGGACATTCAGCTTCCGGAAAGCATGAAGCGAGCCATGGCGCGTGAAGCAGAGGCCGAACGAGAGAAGCGGGCAAAGATCATCGCAGCGGAAGGGGAAGCGCGAGCCGCCGCTGCGCTCGGCGAAGCGTCGGACACAATGATGGACCACCCGTTGGCGCTACAACTGCGCAACCTGCAGACCCTCGCAGAGCTCGGCGTCGAGAAGAACACCACCGTGGTCTTCCCCGCACCCCTGATGAGCGCAATCGGCGAACTCGGTTCGTTTCTTCATCGGGAAAACGCATCTGCGGAGGATCTCTCCAGTCATGGTGCGAAGGAAAACGCCATGAAAGAGACAACTTTCAACGCAAGCTCCCTCAGCGCCAGCCGACCGTGATGCCTCCACTCCAGACCGGTCCAGGAGGCCGGCACCATGCGTAAAGATCTGATTCACACGACGGGACGGCCCACTCGCTGGTGGAACCAAGCTCCCTGGTCTTCGAACCGACTCATGCGTCCGTCGGATCGTATCTGGTCCTCCTTGGTCATCGCCGCAGTCGCAATCGGGACTCTTGCGATACCTGTCGCAGCAGCAGTCGGCACGTCCGTCTACGCGTCCGGCCGAGCGCGAATCGAACAGCAACAGCACGTCGACAGCCAATGGAGTGGCACGGTGAGTCCCGACCCGGTTCCCGGGACAAAAGACATGGGAGCCGCGCGCAAGGTCGTGGCATGGACCATGAACGGAACTGCACGCACCGAACCATTGGTTGCTCACTTCAGCGCACGTCCCGGTGACACGATCGCCGTGTGGACGAATGCAACGGGCGATCAGGTTCCGCCTCCCCCTCAGACGTCGAGCACGGCTGTCGACGGAATCGCTGCTGCGATCACGTTGTATTGTGCGAGCGTTCTTGCTGTGCACGGAATGCTCACTGCCGCAAAAATACTGATCAGTTGGCGCAACGGTCGCGCCTGGGATGCAGAGTGGTCGGGGGCCTTCCCACCACACGCATGAAGTAACAAAAGTCCAAGTGGATTCGTCTGCGACTGGATTCGTCTGCGACGCAGATCAACTGCTACTCCCTTCCCTCTCCGATCGATCTGCGAGGACGAAATAGCTCTCTTCTTCCTGACGGAAATGCAACTTCAGCACCGCATAGAGACCGTAGAGACACGCGAGAAGGTCTCCGACCTGAGCATCGTCCACCGCTCCCAGCTTGTCCGCGGCCCTGACATGATTCTCGACCCGTCGGCAGAGTCTCTCGATCTCGGAGTGAGCGTCGGCCACCGCCGAGATGGAATCCGCGCCACCCAACGAACGCTCTAGTGCTGGATACAGTTTCGCCCCCTCGGCCCGCTCGTGCGGAAGAACCACCTCCTGGAGAAACCGATTGGTCTGATGAAGTCGCCGCATTGCCAACACACGGTCGTCACCCGAGAGAGCATCCGCAGCGACACGAATCGAATCGAGATCTGCGCGCATACGACGCTCCAACTCAGGTTCGAGCTTCGGCACACTCGACCGTCCGTGCCCAAGCGCACGTAACGCGTTCAGTATCACTGCAACATCTATCAACTCCTGCAACAAGGCACCCACCGCCGGAGCCAGCAATCCGAACGCTGCAAAAGCCATCGCGACCACAGAAAGCCCGGTACCGACAGTGGCACTCTGCACAGCAATTCGACGAGATCGCCGAGCAATATCCATTGCATCGGCTACCCGAGACAACCGGTCTGTCGTCAAGACGATGTCAGCCGCTTCAGACGATGCCGTCGCACCTCGTGCACCCATGGCGATACCGACCGATGCTGCGGCCAGCGCCGGCGCGTCGTTTATTCCGTCTCCCACCATGACGGTCACCGCGCGCTCGGATTCTTCGCGTACTCGCACGACCTTGTCGGCAGGTTCCTGTTCCGCATGAACCGCGTCCAGTCCGAGGACACATCCGACCTCGACTGCAGGTTCCGGACGGTCGCCAGTCAGCATCACGATCTTGCCGATGCCGGCCGATCGCAAGCGCCGTATCGTCCAAGGTGCGTCGTTGCGAATCGGATCGATCAGCAGTAGCGCCCCGCTGAGTTGATCGTCGATCCGCACCCACACCACGACCGCTCCGTCGAGCCTCGCGCGATTCTCCACTGATGCGGCCCAGCCGGGGCGGTCGATCGCGCCGGCGATTCTGCCGACTTCGACGACATGACCGTCGACCGTTGCGGTCACTCCATACCCTGGCCGTTCGGTCACCGATTCGGGTGTACTGAGCAACAAACCCTGCGCTCGCGCACTTCGAACGATGGACTCCGCCAAGATATGTGAGGACACTTGGTCTGCGGATGCAGCCAGGCGGAGAATTGAAGAGCTGTCGACATCCTCTCCGCAGACGATATCCGATTGTGTGGATTTCCCTGTGGTCAAAGTCCCCGTCTTGTCGATAACGAGAGTCTTGACATTTCCGAGCCTCTCCAGTGCACCGCCGGACCTGACGATCACACCGATCCGCGATGCCCGTGAGAGACCGGAAACGATAGCAACGGGTGCAGCCAGCAAAAGCGGACACGGGGTCGCGACGACTAGTACGGCAACCGCACGTGTGGCAGAGCCACTCGACATCCACGCAAAGCCACTCACGAGCAGTGTCACGGGTATGAACCACGCCGCCACGCGGTCGGCCACACGCACGATCGGCGCACTGTCGGCGGCCGCTTCCTGGGCAAGCGAAACCACCGCCGCGTACGTGCTCGATCTGGCCGTTCGACTCGACTCGATTCGACAACCACCACCCGCATTCACCACGCCACTGCGAACCGGATCACCGATCGAGCGCTCCACTACTTTCGATTCACCCGTCAGAGCGGATTCGTCGAAGACTGCCGGTTCACCGACAATCCATCCGTCCGTGGGTACGACGTCCCCGGAGCTGAGGAAGATTCGGTCGCCTGGCTCGATCTCGTCGACCGCAACCGTCCGAAGTTGGCCGCGCTCTTCGCGTTGCGCAATCCTCGGAACATGTTCACGAAGGGAACGAAGATCTCGCGCCGCTCGACGATTGGCCGCCGCATCGAGGGTTCGCCCGGTCGCCAGCATGACTGCAATCAACGCACCGGCCAGATACTCCCCTACCAAAATCGTTCCGAGCAGCGACAGAACTGCAATGACATCGACGCCCGCCCGTCCTCTGCGCAACCCGTCGACAACCCACCACCCTGCCGGCAGCAACGCCGCAATTGTCCCCAAGGCCCACATCCCGTCGGCAACGGCGCGCTGATCGAGCGACCAGGCGAGAACGCCACCGGCGAGCGCAGACACAGTCGCGATCAGGAGAAGGGACTCGGCTTTCGTCGTCACGCGCTGGAACAGGTCTCGGATCAGCGACATGATTCCAGCGTCGTCATTGCCGCGCCGTGACCACTAGTGCCGTAATGCCCGACTAAGACACCGCAATGCCCCGCGACGGCTGACCGCTGTTTAGTCCAGACTTGAAGGATCGAGGAATCGAGCATCTCCGTGCGGGAACCGCTTCAGTTCGAGGGGAGATCAGATGAGCATTCATGCTTCGTATCTCGACGTAAAGGAAACGACTACCGGGGTCGTCGTACTTGTAGGTGACCGCGCGTACAAGATCAAAAAGGCCATTTCCACGCCATTCCTCGACTTCAGCGAACCTTCACGACGAGAGGACGCTCTGCAACGTGAACTCACGTTGAACCAAAGGATCTGCGAGGGTGTCTACCGCGGAGTGACACACGTGGTCGACCCGGTCGACCAGTCGAGCGAGCCGATTCTGGTAATGGTGCGTATGCCCGATGAGCGAAGACTGTCCGCGTTGGCTGCGACGAACCAGGATGTCGCACTCGCATTGGACGAGATCGCAGCGGCAGTGTCGGACTTTCACAGGCGAGCAGCCAGGGGCGAGCGAATATCCGAACAAGGAACATCAACAGGCGTCGGACACCGATGGGTATCGAATCTTGCCGAATTGCGCCAATTGTGTTCGGGTCTCGTCCCGCCCTGCCGACTCGATCACCTCGAGTCGATGTCTACGAGATACCTGTGTGGGCGTCGGTCCCTGTTCGATTCGAGAATCGCCGAAGGTTGCATCGTGGACGGCCACGGAGACCTTCTCGCGGACGATATTTTCGTAATGCCCGACGGACCCAAGATTCTCGACTGCCTCGACTTCGACGACCAACTCAGATTCGTCGATATTCTCGACGACAGCTGTTTCCTCGCCATGGACCTGGAGTTTCTCGGCTATGAGGATCTTGCGAGCGAGTTCCTTGCCTCGATCGTCGCGAAATCGAAGGACCAGCCGCCGATTTCGTTGATCGACCATTACATCGCCTATCGCGCCACGGTTCGTGCCAAGGTCGACGCTCTGCGTCTGCAGCAAGGCGATTCGAATAGTCAGGCCGCGCTCGAACGGCACCTTGATCTTGCCGACAACCACCTGCGCAACGGCGAAGTTCGACTATGCCTGGTGGGCGGCTTTCCGGGAACCGGTAAAACGACATTATCCCTCGCTCTTGCCGCACACACCGGCGCTACAGTCATCTCCAGCGACCGCGTGCGGCGCGAACTCGTCGATGCCGGCGCACTCCGCGGCTCCGCCGACGCCTATCAATCGGGACTGTATTCGCCCGACTCGGTTCACACCGTCTACAGCGAAATGCTCGATCGTGCCCGCGATCACCTCTCGATGGGTGAGTCGGTCGTACTCGATGCAACATGGGCTCGGTCTCGACACCGCAGGGAAGCCGAACTGTTATGCACCTCAACAGCGTCGACGTTGATCAGCCTGTCGACCAGCACACCGCTACCTGTCGCCGTTCAACGAATAGCAACGCGCACGAATACGCTTTCCGACGCCACGACGGCTACTGCAGCCGCCATCGCGCAAGGCCACGACCCTTGGCCCGAATCGACCGCGATCGATACCGACACATCCATCGACGTCAGCGCCGAGTCGGCCGTAGATGTCTGGCGCCGGTCAGTGAGTGTGTGTAAAGGTGTCAACTCGACACGGTGAGCACCTCTTCGAGTGGACGACGGCCTGTGCCCCTTGGTCGATGTTCCTCGATACGTGTTTCGCTCCCTGCGGCATCGATCACCGCGTCGGACGGTTCTCTCTCCAACCCGACACGAATCATCACCTGTGGATTCTGAAGTGTCTCGCCGGATCTCGAAGCAACATCTCGAACGATTTCCCGACTTGATTCCACTTCGGTCAAATGTGTCAGAGGGCAGGTTGCCAGGTGCGACGCGGTGGCATGTAACAGCAGCGAGGACATCGCCTGACCTACGTTCAGCCAGTCGGTCGGTGTGTCCGTAACCGTACTGAGCAGTATCAATGCTGCATCGTCCCTCACTCCATGCCCGATCCTCAGTTGCCCCGAAGGAAACGCTCGTGCAGACGCAGACTCGTGAATCGACAATGCATCCGGCAACGCACTGCGCGGAACACCGTCTGCGGTCGGAGCCGAGCGTATCCAACTCTCCAACTCGTTCCAGTACGCCGGATCGCTCTGATGCTCCTCCGCGGCCACTGTGGCCGCTCGGGCGAGCATGTCCCCGAACTGCGGTGACAAACTGATCGCCGACGCCCCGAACACCGAGGCTTGCCGCGCAAGGCCGACCAGCGACCCGACGGGGGGTGCATCGAATGGCCGTCGGTCGGAGCGGCGGCGTTCCAACGATGCGAAGAGGCCCGCGTCGGCACTCATCGCGCGCGCTCGCCCTCTGAAGGTGATCACCGCGAGCAGGTCGGGTTGCCCACGGTCGGGAAACGTCGCGACAATTGGCTCGATGAGGTTGTGTTCCAATGTAACTCGCAAATGATGCAAGGCGGCGCCACAGCTGATGATCAGTTGCCTGCCGGCAGGATCCTCCACCGGGATCGAGCGCAGCCGATCGACGCGGAGTTCAAGTTCACCGCGCCGCAGTCGCCACGCCCACGGTTGGACGTTGTGAACAGACGGCGCCGCGCAGGCCCAACGGACAGCGTTGCTGATCGTCTCGGAATCCGCGCTCACGTAGCGCACCATGGTTAGATCACTCTCGTCGAAGTCGTCTGCTGTCGGACGAGCGGCAAACGTCTCTGTTGATCGTGCGCCTCGCCCCGCACTGTTCGCTACGGCCCTTTGTCAATCAACTTGTGTCAATCATCGAACTCTCGTGAGGCATCCTCGGTTCGTGCGGAGTACTTGAATTCACCGCCACGGAGTTGTTCCGTGATCTTGTCCGCCCACGCATCGATGTCGGCCCAGTCTCGAGCATCCGAGTATCGACCGCCCATGATCTTGAAGACAATGCGCCCGACCAGGGGCCAGTCTCCACGTGTCAACGCACCAGCGAACCGGCGATGGTCTCGCAAGTCCGCGGATTTGCGAAGTTTTGTCACCGTCCTCGGTTCAGTCGCCGACTTTCTGATTCGACGAGTCAGTCGCGTAGACAGAAGCGTCGATGTCTCGCCCCATGTCGCGACCGAGAAGGCCCACACCGGTTGAGTCTTCACTTCCACCCTCCGTCGATCGACAACGACTGTGGCGGAGGGCAACCAATCCATGTCGTGAATGGCGCTTCCCAAGATCACAGCGTCGAACCATTCGTGCCCTGGGCTCTCGACCGCAGGAAACATCTTCACGTCGAATCCTGCAGCACCACACCGTTCCGCGATCCTTCCGGCTACACCTCGCGTCGATCCTTTGGCACTCGCGTACGCGATCAGAATCTTGGTCATCGTCACTCGTTCCCATCAGGAAGGGGAACCGACCAGACGAGAGTTGTACCGCCGCCATCAGGGGACTGTGCGTCAAAGGTCCCACCCAAGGCGAATGCTCGCTCGCACAGATTCTTCAGCCCGCGCCGATGTGCACCTGGTGGCAAGCCGATTCCGTCATCGGCGATCGTGACGGTCAATGAATCGTGCACATCTATGACGATCGCTACGGTGGACGCCTGCGCGTGTCGGACCACATTGCTGAGCGCCTCTCGCACCACCGCCTCAGCTTGCTCGCCCAGAGACGGATCGACGACAGACAGTGGGCCCCTTACTTGGACCGTTACCCGCAGATCGGTGTCAGCGCTCGTCTCGGCGACAACTTGGTTCAGGCGACTCCGAAGTGAAGGGGCGCCGTCCTCGGTCGCATGCAAGTCGAAGATGGCACGGCGAATGTCTTGAATGATGTCCTGCAAGTCGTCGATGGTCCCACTGAGCCTTTGATGTATGTCAGGAGCCCGCGTCCGCTGGAGCGTGCCTTGAACAGACAATCCGACAGCAAAGATTCGCTGAATCACGTGATCGTGGAGATCACGCGCGATCCGATCACGGTCAGCAAGTATGTCGAGTTCTGCCATTCGCCGTTGATTGTCTGCCAGCCGCAGTGCAACAGCCCCTTGATCGGCAAAGGCCGACATGGACGCCAACTGATCCGCTCCGTATTGCTCCGCCCCAAGCAATTTCAATACCGCCAGGACTCCTCGAACCTGTTGTCCGTCTCGAAGTGGCAGCACGATCGCAGGTCCGTAGTCATGTCCCTCACCGAACCCCGGATCGAATTCCAATGACTCCGTCACAATCGGAAATTTGTTCCGGTAGACCGCGCCCGATGTGGAGAAGTCCAACGGAATTCCGTGTCCGACCAAGGTTTCGGAATCAAGCCCACTCGCGACAGTGACCACCAACTCGGCGGTCGCTACTCCCGTCAGCTCAGGATCCGGAGGTACCGCCAGAAATGCGCAGTCAGATGAAGTGAGTGACAACGACTTGTCTGCGATCAGTTGGAGAACCCCGAGCGCATCGGCGCCGGCCAACAATGCTGTCGTTACCTCGCCGGTCGCGAGCAGCCATTCTTGTTTCATTTTCGTCAGGGCGTACAGCTGGGAGTTGTCGATCGCGATGCCGGCGGCCGATGCGAGCGCGAGAACGATCATCTCGTCGTGCGCGGTGAAAGCTCGCCCGTTCGACTTCTCGGTGAGGTAGAGATTGCCGAACACCTGGCCACGAGTCTGTATCGGTACGCCGAGAAAGGTTTTCATCGGCGGATGATGGTCGGGGAAACCCACGGAGGCCTCATGTTTTGACAGATCATCCAACCGCAGTGGCTTCGGATCAGAGATCAGGGCGCCGAGCACACCGCGTCCGCGGGGGAGGTCACCTATCAGTTCCCGCCCGGTCTCGTCGATTCCTTCGTAGACGAATTGCTTCAGTTCCTCACTGTCGCCGACCACTCCGAGTGCACCGAACCTGGCATCGACCAACGCGATAGCGGATTTGACGATCGTACGCAGAGTCGTATCCAAGTCGAGTCCTGCCGAGACCGCCAGTAGAGCTTCGAGAAGTCCGTCGACATGAATGCCTTCGCCGGACGGCACGCCGAAGTCGTTCGGTACCATTCCGGCATGAGCTTCAGAACCCGGCTCGGAGTGAGTCATGGCTGCGGAAGGTGCTCGTGCATCTTCGTTGCCAGTATCGCCGCTTGAGTTCTACGCTCCACGCCGAGTTTGCTCAACAAACGGGAAACGTAATTCTTCACGGTCTTCTCCGCCAAAAACATTCGCGCCGCAATCTGTCGATTCGTCAGGCCTTCACCAAGTAATCCCAGCAATACGCGCTCCTGCTGGCTCAGTTCCTCGAATGGGCCGTTCTTGTCAGCCGCATCGGTACGCAATTTCGCCATCAACGCCGCAGCAGCTCTGTTGTCGAGCAACGATTTCCCCGCGCCGACATCTCGCACCGCCCTGGCCAAGTCCAGTCCCTTGATGTCCTTGACCACGTAGCCACTGGCACCGGCCAGAATCGCATCGAGCATCGCCTGATCGTCTTCGAACGAGGTGAGGATGAGGCATCGCAATGCAGGCAACTTCGACAACAACTCGCGACACAGTTCGATCCCGTTTCCATCCGGAAGCCGAACATCGAGAACAGCCACGTCTGGTTTCAGAGCAGGTATTCGTGCCATCGCGTGGGCATAATTCGACGCCTCCCCTACTACCCTCAGCCCCGGGTCTCCCTCGAGTAACTCCACGAGGCCACGGCGCACAACCTCGTGATCGTCCACCAGAAATACGTCGGTCATGTGATCATCCGTCCTCACCTCACGCAGCACGCACTCAACGACTACCCATAGCCCGACGAACGAATCAGCGAACGCGGACGTCACTGCACCTAACGGGTGTTTCCCGACAAGTTCGTCACGTCACGGTAAGGACCTCGGACATCGACCTGCGAGTGGTCATGACGGGCGGAGTGCCGCCAGGCGCGCGCCCGATACGAACCAGCATCTGAGGAACGCCGACTTCCGGCACCAACTGGTTGAGCAGAGCACGACTGCCAGGCACTTCGGTCATGTGTGACAGTGAACAAGTCGCCGCGCCCCGAACCGTCGCTTCGAGCAGTATCGACGAGAGCACCTGACCACACCGCAGCCAGTCGCGCCGGGTGTCAGTGGTTGTGCCAATTGCCAATACCGTCGATTCGTCGATTGCGCCTTGGTCCCCCATCGCGGCATTACGGCGCGCGGGAAAAGTCCGGGCGATGGGGACGCTGCCACCACCGGAAACAAGCGAAGTCTCCGGAATTCCACCCGAGGACATGGAATGCCCAGCCCACCAATGCAACTCCGCTTGATACTCGGAATCATATCGGCGAGCAGCGGCCGACGCTTCGGTTGCGCGAAGCAGACCGGCTCGTTGATCCGAGTCCATTACCGTTACGCCGACGTCGAGTTTGCGACCTACTTCCGCCACACAGTCGGTCAGCTCGTCGATTGCGTCGAACATCCCGAAAGCGCGGCGGTCGGTGCGCCGCCGACGTATCGCGGCGAGCATGTCGAAGTCGTGCGAGCGCGGCCGCGCATCGTGTCGAAACTCTACCGTGGCAAATAGATTCGGGGAGACTCCGCGGTCTTCGTAGTGAATGTCGGCACTCCAACGTAGCCCCAGCAGGCCCACTCGGAGGTGATCGAGTGCGGCGCCGCAACTGATATGCAGTTGCCGTCCGGTCGGGTCAGCTGCCCGGAGAAGTCTACGGTGATCGCCGAACAGCTGTAACCGCCCGTCGGCGTACGTCCACCGCCACGGTTGGCTGTTGTGCAAGGACGGCGCCCGACACGCGAGATCGACGGCGAGCTGTACGACACTCGAATCCGGTTTGGTGAGGTTCATGTCTCCTCCGATCTCAGCGGCCCGAAGTCGTACGTGCCGCTCTCAGTAGTAGCGTCTCAGGGTCGTCCGCTCTGCATAAGTGCCAATGGTCACCGCAACGCCGGCCCTGTGAAGGTCGGCCCAATCCGACTGGTGACACCGAAAATGACTTTCTCCTCTGCCATCGGCAGCCTCGTTCACGAAGGATTCGGTCACGGCCAGTTGACATCCGTTCCGACGAGAAGGAGATCAGTTGTGAAAATCAATCCACCCGTTGTTGTCGGGTATGACGGATCTTCGCAGTCACGGGACGCAGTGTGGTGGGGCGCTCACGAATCCGCCCTCCGAGCTGCACCCTTACTCCTGCTGACGACGATGTTCACTCCCACCACCTATGGCGTACCCATCGGGATGCCGGCCTTCTATTTCGACGAACAAGAAGCAGCCGCCAAAAAACGACTTGCCGAGGCCACCGAACTGGCGAAACAAGCGATCGGCGAACGAACAGTCCAGATCGACGTCGAATTGGCTTCGGATCCACCCATACCGGTGCTCCGTGAAATCTCCAAGACTGCCCGGGTCATCGTCGTCGGAAGCCGCGGACACGGTGAATACACCGGAGGTCTCCTGGGTTCGGTAAGTTCGTCGCTGGCAGTGCATTCACTGTGCCCGGTCGCCGTCGTCCGAGGACTCGGCGGCGACGAGGACGTCTCCGTTCGCCCTGTAGTAGTCGGGGTCGACGGCAGCGTACACAGCGAACCAGCCATCGCAACTGCCTTCGAGGAAGCGTCACTACGTGGCGTCGAGTTGGTCGCCGTCCATGCCTGGTCGGACGTAGTTCTCGACGTTGTCTTCTCGAAGTTTCGCGAGGTCGATTGGCGAGCCCGCCAAGACACCGAACGCGCACTGCTCGCCGAGAGCCTGGCCGGATTCGGTGATCGTTACCCCGATGTTCCAGTAAATACTGTCGTAGTCAAGGACAAGCCGGGTCAAAATCTCGTCCACCACACCGAGCGGGCACAGTTGGTAGTTCTGGGACGCCGCGGCCGCGGCGGATTCAGCGGCATGCTTCTCGGGAGCACCTGTCGAGAGGTCCTCCACGACGCGCACTGTCCGGTGTTGGTCGTCAACAGCCATCGATGATCGAGATGACACCCCGCACGCCCTCCGACGAGTGGATGATGTCGTGGCATGTCGACTCCCCCGGTTCGCTCGGGACGCATCCTCTTGTAAGGCGACTGGTCCCCCGCCCGGAAATCGGCGCGAATGAACTACTTGTTCGTGTTCTCGCGTGCGGAGTGTGCCGCACCGACCTCCACGTCGCCGTTGGCGACCTTCCGGTTCACCGACGCAATGTCGTACCGGGTCACGAAGTTGTCGGGCTCGTCGAGGCGGTCGGGACGGCCGTCGACGCCTTCAAGCCCGGTAACCGTGTGGGGATTCCGTGGCTTCACTCGACGTGCGGTGTGTGTCGCTACTGCCTACGCGGCGCTGAGAACCTGTGCCCGAACTCCACCTATACCGGCTGGGATGTCAACGGTGGATTTGCCGAATATACTTCTATATCAGAAGGATTCGCACTCAAACTCCCGTCTGGGTACACGGACAACGAACTCGCACCGCTACTCTGTGCGGGAATCATCGGATTCCGTGCGCTCCAGCGTGCCGACCTGCCGGAAGGTGGGCGGCTGGGAGTTTACGGTTTCGGTGCAAGTGCACACCTTGCGACGCAGGTCGCACTTGCTCGAGGCGCACAGGTGCATGTGATGACGCGCAGCAGATCCGCGCGCGAACTGGCCCACGATCTCGGAGCCGCATCGGTGCAAGGTGCATACGACCATCCACCGGAACTGCTCGATTCGGCAATCCTTTTCGCGCCAGTCGGTGATCTCGTTCCCACTGCCCTCGAAGCACTGGACCGAGCCGGCGTCCTGTCGATCGCCGGAATACACCTCACGGATGTGCCTGTACTGAACTACCAGAAGCACCTGTTCTACGAACGCGAGGTTCGCTCGGTAACTTCGAATACCAGGCGAGATGCACAGGAGTTTCTCGAATTCGCAGACAATCATCACCTCCGCGTCAGCACCATGCCCTATCCACTCAGCGGAGCGAATCGGGCACTGGAAGACTTGGCGGCAGATCGAGTCACTGGCGCAGCAGTGCTGGTGCCATGACCATCTGGCGCGCGGCGACCTCCGAACACGCGTCGGTGGTCATTCGTAGACGCGTCTTTCGCGCTGTCTTGTTCGACATGGACGGTGTCGTGACCGACACCCGACATACCCATCGAGCCGCCTGGGGGCGTCTGTTTCACGAATTGAGCGCGCACGGCGACGTCGGCGATGTGGAACTCGACGACGAGGACTATCGAGAATTCATCGACGGCAAAGAAAGACAGAAAGGCCTCCGGTCATACCTCGAATCGCGGAAAATCGAACTTCCCCTGGGGCATCCCGACGATCCTCCCGATGCCACTACCGTCAACAATCTCCTCGAACGCAAAAACCGATTCTTCCTCGCGGAACTCGAACGAGAAGGAGTCGGGGTGATCGTCCCGACCGTGAGGTGGATTCAGCAACTACGCGCCGCCGGCGTACTCACTGCTGTGGTGTCGGCAAGTAAAAACGCGCGACGAGTACTCGAGAACGCCTGTGTCTCTGACTATTTCGACATCCGACTCGACGGCGCCGACATTGCACTACTCGGGTTGGACGGCAAACCGGATCCAGACACCTATCTGGAAACCGCACGAAGACTGTCGATCCCGCCAGCCGAATGCGTCGTCGTCGAAGACTCGATCGCTGGAATCCGCGCCGCCCGATCCGGTGGGTTCGGTCTGCGAATCGGTCTTGGTCCAAGCGAAAATCTCGACTCTCTCACCGAGAACGGCGCCGACCTCGCCGTCACCGCCATCGGCGAGGTCAACTTCCACTTCGTCACTGCCACAGCGCGCGAAGGCGATAACCACGATCCTGGATGCAGACTCTGCAGATCAGGAAATCAGCCCAACTCCACACTCGAATATCGCGGGATAGATCCGAGCGCCACTGGCCTTCGCGAGACCATGTCGACCGTGGGAAATGGCTACTTTGCCACGCGAGGCGCGTTGTCTGAGTCCCACGATGACGGCCTCCACTATCCCGGCACCTATGTCGCGGGGTGTTACAACCGACTCACCTCGGATGTGGACGGACACGTACGCGAGGACGAAAGCGTGGTCAATCTGCCGGACTGGACGACATTAACCGTCACCGGTCCCGACGGAGAACTGCTCCAATCCCCATCAGCGCTTGTCACGCACCACCACGAAGCAGTTGATCTCGAGCACGGAATCTGTTCCAGAGAAAGTGTATTCCGCGATACGCGCGGTCGCGTCACTCGAATTCGACAACGCCGGATCGTATCGATGGACGATCCACACGTAGCCGCGATCACCATGACCGTCGCAGCCGAAAACTGGGATGGATCGATCGACATCGCATCCGGGATCACCACCGACGTCGTCAACAACAATGTTCCGGACTATTCGAAACTGGCCAAAAAACATCTCGAAGTCCTCGCTTTGGATACCGTCGACGACCAATGCATTTCCGCAACGGTCCAAACCACTAGCTCCCACATCCGCATCACCCAAGCCGAGCGTCTCCGCCTGACCGACGTCGACGGATCAACCACGCAACACAACCGCCGCGTGAACACAGACCACACTGGAATCGTGCAGGTCATCCGCTGCCGAATCACGGTCGCCAAACCCGTCACTGTCGAGAAGACGTCGGCGCTCTTCACCTCCCGCGATAAGTCAACACTCGATCCAAAGTCCGCCGCGTGGCGACGAGTCCAGGAAGCAGAGAATCACGGCGCACTGTTTCGACGCCACTGCGCCGCTTGGGACTGGCTCTGGAACCAATTCGGCATAACACTCGCTACCGAAGACTCCACCGCTCTGGCGACGAATGTATTACTCCTTCACGTACTTCAGACACTGTCGACCCACACGACAGATCTCGACGTCGGAGTTCCCGCTCGAGGACTCCATGGCGAGGCATACCGCGGTCACGTCTTCTGGGATGAATTGTTCGTTGTGCCAATCCTGACGCGTCGGCTTCCGGAGTTGACATCGTCGTTGCTGCTCTATCGGTGCCGGCGGTTGGCCCGGGCGCGCCGAAACGCCCAAGGGTTGAACCTGCACGGCGCTCTCTTTCCTTGGCAAAGCGGCAGCGACGGTCGAGAAGAAACACCGTCCTTCCTCTTCAACCCGAGGTCTGCCCGCTGGATGCCCGATCACTCTCGTCGCCAGTACCACGTCAACCTCGCCATCGCCCACAATGTCTGGCGATATTGGCAAACGACAACCGATCTGGAATTTCTCGGTAATCACGGGGTCGATCTACTCATTGAGAATGCGCGATTTTGGATGGCAAAGTCCGAATACGACGCGAGCAGCGACAGATACGATATCCGCGGTGTCATGGGCCCAGACGAATTCCATGACGGCTATCCCGACCGCCCCGGCACCGGGATCGACAACAACGCATACGTGAACGTCATGACGGAATGGTCGCTCATACGTGCGGTCGAGGCGGTTCGGGTACTCCGGAATGACAACCGATACTTCCCTGGGCGCCTCGATGTGACCGACGAGGAGTTGGTGTCGTGGGACCGACTGAGCAGGCGACTGCGCCTGACTTTCCTCGACAACGGCCTGATCAGTCAATTCGAGGGTTTCGGCGCGTTGACCGAGCTGGATTGGGCCGACTACCGGTCACGATACGGGGACATCGGCCGCCTGGATCTCATATTCGAGGCAGAGGGAGACTCACCGATCCACTACAAGGCCTCGAAACAGGCAGACATCCTCATGTTGCTCTACGTATTCACCGCTGAGGAACTGACTGAGTTGATCACGCGATTGGGGTACGAGTTCTATCCCTCCGTGATCCCGGAGATGATCGATTACTACCTCGAGCGTACGACGCACGGTTCGACACTGAGCCGAATTTCCCACACCTGGGTCCTTGTGCGAGGCAACCGATCACAGTCGTGGGCCATGCTCCGCGATGCACTGGCCGCGGATCTGTCCGACGCTCGGAGCGGAAGTACCAGGGAAGGAATCCATCTCGGAGCGATGGCGGGCGCGATCGATATTCTCGAACGCTGCTACACAGGGCTCGATTTTCGGGACGATATTCTGTGGCTGCATCCGCAATTACCCGTCGAGCTGCGTGAACTTGCCTTCACGATCTATTACCGTGGCCACCGTCTTCGAATCCAGTGCACCCATTCGGCTGTGACTGTGACATCGGAGACGAAAGATGTCCCACCGATCGCACTTTCGATCGACGACACCAGCTACACCTTTGCTGCAGGCTCGTCGGTCACCGTGGAGTCCGAACAGCCAGGGAGCTCGAACAGCTAGGGGGTCCGAACAGCTAGGGGCTGTCACGAGGCGTCGATCGACCCCAGGGCGAATCCGGCGTCGGACAGATCCGCATACGCAGGCTCGCCGTGGGAGCCGTCATCGCGAACCTCGACATACCTGGCCGAATACGCTCTCGGGTCAGCAGCGCTGCCCGTGACAGGCATCCTCTCGAGGACGACAGCGCCAGGCCATCGCGCATGAACCGCAGCGACCAGGGCGCTGCCGTCGACTGTCGCCGTCGACAGTGGTCCACCTTCACCCACGATCACTACCCGCTGACCATCTGTCAGCATCCATACCCCGACCGGGAAGGACCTGACTGCGCCCTCTCCCCCTGAGACCGTCACCGTATCCCCTGTCTCGCTCACCAAACGCGCAATTTTCGGTTGATTCATTGCCGGGCCTCCTGAGCAGTCGTACCGGTCGAGTCGAGTCGCTCTCTGCCGTCGACGCTAGCGCACAACAACCACCACCACAGGTGTCGGCGGCACACGGATCAGAAGGCCGAAAGACCCTTTTTCGTGCACCTCGCGGCCCTGACCAGGAAGTCCTGACCCCGGCACAATTCGAATCACGATCACCCGAGCACGGCGAGTGCATGTGAGCAATCACCGTGTTGATTCCCGAGCGGAGCACTGGATGAAAACACTGGTCACGGCCGCAAGCCGCCACGGTTCGACAAGCGAAATCGCAGATTTCCTCGCAAAATCCCTGCGAGAGAGCGGAATGGATGCAGACCGCCGTCACCCCGACGACGTTCTCGAACTCACCGAGTACGACACGATAGTTCTCGGGAGCGCGATCTATATGGGGCACTGGATGAAGGACGCAGAGGAATTCACCAAACGCTTCTCGGATGCATTGCGGCTTCGCCAGGTTTGGCTGTTCTCCTCGGGACCGATCGGTTCGGGCGAATCCACGACCGGTGTTCCGTCCGACATTGCCATCTTGATGGAGAAAACCGGTGCAGTCGAACACAAATCCTTCGCAGGCAAACTCGACCGCGAAGGATTGGGGTTCGGTGAACGAGTAGCCGTACGAGTCGTTCACGCGCCTGAAGGCGACTTCCGGGATTGGGCTTCGGTTCGCTCCTGGGCTGAGTCGATCCTCGGGACAGCTCGCACCACACGGCATTTCGAATCAGAGGAGACATCATGAACCGCGGAGCACCAATCGTGGTGGGTGTCGACGGGTCGGCACCGGCGCTTTCCGCAGTTCGATGGGCGGCCCGAGAAGCCGTACTTCGCACTCGACCGCTCCACTTACTGTCCGTGATGCCTGTCGAAGCAGACACTTTCGGCGGTGCTGTCAAACTCGGTGCACCACGGTTTCCAGACCAACGAACTGTTGGTCGCGAACGACTCTCCACAGCTCGTTCCGAGGCGCTGCTGTCCGCAGCGACGCTGGGAGACAGAGAATTACAGATCGTCGACAAGCTGAGATTCGGAAACGGTGTAGAAGCACTCCTTGACGAATCCCGCACGGCAGCGATGCTTGTCGTCGGATCACACGGGCTCAATCAATTCGCCGACGCGATACTCGGCTCCGTCAGCGCGGCTGTGGTTCTCCATTCGAACGTGCCTGTCGCAGTCATCCGAAACGTCCCGAAGTCGAAACAGCCGCAGATGAGCGGCCCGATAGTGGTGGGTATCGACGGGACAGAGAACAGCGAACCCGCGATTGCCGAAGCGTTCGAGACCGCTTCACTCCACGGAGTGGAGCTCACTGCAGTCCATGCCTGGAGCGACTCCGACCTTACAACCGTGTTTCGCTCCGACCCTGACGGTGTATCGCTGGACTGGGACACGATCTCAACCGCCGAGCATGCGGTCTTGGCGGAAAGGCTTGCGGGGTGGCGGGAGGAGTACCCCGACGTCGCCGTTCGATGTGTCGTCGTACGTGACAATCCTGCAAGGCAATTGGAAATCGAATCGAAATCAGCGCAACTCGTCCTCGTGGGTCGGCGAGGACGGGGCGGATTCTCATCGATGTTACTCGGCTCCACGAGTCGCCGTCTCATGCACACAGTGTCCTGCCCGTTGCTGATCGTTTCGTCCCCGATCCGCCAGAAGGACCAGAACAAGTGACAACGCACCTCGAACCCCAATCGCCACCGAACTCGCCGTCGGACCGCAACCAATACTCCGCCACGGTCAATCGACTCGACGCGGAGTTCAAGGGACTCATCTCGGCGGAATGCATCAACATCGTCATGATGGGCTGCCTCGACGATCTGTCCTGGACAACACCGCAAGCCCGACCTGAACTCAGCGAACGACTGGCGCGGCAACGCATCATCAGCTATCTCGACAGCAAGGCCGACAACTTCAACTGAGGGGCTACGCATGACCGACCACGACGGAAGAAGCGCTCTCATTTCCGGAGGAGCGGGCCAGGTTGGTGCGGCCATCGCCAAAGCCCTGTCCGAAGAAGGGTTCGGAGTCCTCATCGGCGACCTCCTCGAAGGAGAAGGAAACGCTACAGCATCGAAACTCGGTGACCGCGTGGCGTTCCAGCGTCTCGACGTGACACAACCGGAGAGTTGGGAATCCGCCATCGACACAGCCGAGTCAACTTACGGACATCTGTCCGTCCTCGTCAACAATGCCGGAATCATCGAGCCTGGAAGCGTGCAACTACAACGCCCCACGCAGTTCAAACATGTTCTGAATACCAACCTGTACGGAGCATGGCTCGGAATACACTGTGCTGCAAAGTCCCTGACAACCGCGGGCGGAGGTGCAATCGTGAACATCTCCTCCGCAGCGGGCCTGACCGGATACCAGGGAATGGGTGCTTACGTTGCCAGCGAATGGGGCCTCCGAGGACTTACCAAGGCGGCGGCCCTCGACCTGTGCGGTAACAACGTGCGAGTTTGTTCCGTTCATCCCGGACCGATACAAGGCTCAGCGACAAATGATTTCGGCGGTTTGCCCTTCGTTTCCGATCAGCCTATCCCGCGTCTCGGAAGTCCGAACGAGATAGCATCGACAGTGCGCTTCATCGTCAGCGAAGCGACGTACTCCACCGGCACAGAATTTGTCGTCGACGGTGGGTACTCTGCGGGGCGACCGCGCTCGTAGCCGAAAGAATACCGAGGATAATCGACCTGAACTGAACACGACCAGAGGCAAGCGCACAATGGTGAACCATGAGACGCAGAACCATGAGACTCGGAAACAAGAATCGGTGGCATCTGCATCCCGCAGTCCGCACGGGTTCGGAGCTGACCCGCGGAGAACGTGCGGCCGATGTGGTCCGCAACGGTATGGGGTCGTGGCCGTTCGTCTTCGTGTTCGTCGCGATCATGGGAATCTGGGCAGGGTTCAACGGCAATACCGGTTTCGATCCCTACCCGTTCATTCTGCTGAATCTATTTTTGTCGATGCTTGCCGGCATGCAGGGAGCAATTCTGTTGATCTCGGCGAAACGGGCGGATGCCATCAGTAGTGAAGTCGCGGTTCACACTCTCGACAACACCAATCAACTCCGACAGTTGATCGAGGCGAACACGGCACTGACCGAGACCGTCGCGGAACTCTCGCGGGAGATCCACAAGCATGTCTGCACTCCGGAACACACCGCAGGGTGACGTCACCGCGTCGATCCCGGCGGGTTCACCGGTTTCGTCGAACACTTGCGAAGTGAGAATGAAACGTCATCCTTGGCGATGTCGAGCGGTATTCGCACTTCCCGCTCTCACCCAGAGGCCGAGCCAGGACAAATCCAGAGTGCTCAGCCCAACTCCGTAGATTCGTCGAGTAACCGCTCCAGATAGTTGAGGTCCTGGCGAAGCAAGGCAATCGCCCTGGCGGGACCTTCGGAAGTTTCGGTATGCGGATTCTCCTGGATGAGCGAATGTAATGCCATGTCGGCGAGTTGGTTTGCGACAGCACGGTCGTTCTCGAGGTCGCCTGGTTGGTGCCACCAGGCGATCCAGTTGATCATGCCGATAACGCCGAGCGCCGCAGTACGGGGGTCGACGGGGCGCATCTCGCCGGCGCGAATTCCTTCCTCGATGACGCGGATGAATTCCTTGAGCACATGTCGACGGCTGTGGTGGTACGTGGTTGCGATGTCCTCGGGGAGTTCAGCTTCCGATCGGATGATCAATCGGAATCTGTCCGGCCCTTGCGCCTGGTGCAGGGCGATGGCTGTTGCCATTTGGCGCAGTTTTTCGGTAGGGCCCAAGTCAGGGCGGTCATTGATCTCGTGCAGAAGAGCCGCGGGTGCCTCTGTGCTTTCACTCACGAGGCGGGAGAGGAGTTCGTCCTTGTTGGCCACGTAATGATAGAGCGCCGGCCGGGTCAGGCCGGTCGCGTCCGCAATGTCCTGCAGTGTCGTACTCGCAAAGCCTTTCTCAGCGAACAGGCGGGTGGCCTGCTCCATTATTTGCTTCTCCACGAGTTCCCGACGCGGGTTGCTGCGGGTTGCCGCGCCCTCGATGGCATCCTGATCTGTCGTGGTCAACTTGCCCCGTCCCCGGGAACGGCGCCTGGCCGCGGCTTCCTCGCTTGTCATGCCCGAAGAATAGCCCGGCCGAGGAGGATGTTTGCGCTCACGCCGAGGCCCCGAACGAGGAGAGCTCCGGATCAGCAGGAATCGATTCGGGTTCATCGAAGAATGCGAGGTCGATTCGCGCACTGGCCAGGCCGGCGGCAATGTCCTCGCGGCATGACGACGGTGCTTCGACTACGAGCAGGGACCCCGTACGACCGCGAAGCCGTTCGGCAAGGTCGAGTCGGGTGAGGACGGCAGCCCGCGACGGAGGTCCTGTCAACCAGAGTGCCTGGGCAATGGGTGCGGTTTCCACGATGTCAGCGGCTTCGACGCCCCACGCGGAGTCGAAATCAATGTTGATCACTGCGGTGGAGCCAGCGTCACGCAGCTCCGAAGTCGCGACACGGTCCTCGAACCGGTCTTGGTCATGATCGAGGGATTGCGCGAGGATCCAGTCCTCGATGTCCGTCGGGGGTACCGCGCCGACAGGTACGTTGCCGTAGCTCGCAAGCCCCTTTTGAACCAGTGTGGGGGCGGACTCGTGAAAGCGGCCGACGCTGACTTTCCCGGCGCGGGTCATGTAGGCGATCATCAGCTGCTCGAGTGGCAGGTTCATTCGCTCCGGGAACGACTCCCACCAGAGTTCGCTGCGCCGCGCGATCTCCTGGAGATATTCGACAGCGGGCCGCCGCACCTTTTCGTACGCCACGAGGGCGTCCTCGACAGTCTGTGCGGCGATGAGTGCATGGTCGAGGGCGATGGCGTCCTCCATGGCAAGTTTGGTGCCTGATCCGATGGAGTAGTGGGCTGTATGGGCCGCGTCGCCAAGCAGGACAGTCTTGCCGCTGTGCCAGCGCTCGCACGAAATGGTACGAAAACGTGTCCACCGGGTTCTGTTCCCGATCAGGCGGTGGCCTTGGAGGGTGTCCGCGAACGCACGCTGCAAATATTCCAGGGCGAAGCCGTCACTGTCAGCGGGAGCTGTCCGGTCGGTGGAGACATCGAATCCGGCTCGCCGCCATGTTTCCTCGTCGGTTTCGACGAGGAAAGTGCTGCGGTCCCCGGCGTACGGGTAAGCGTGAGCGACGAAGGTGCCGTGTTCAGTGGTGACCGGAACGAAGATTGCGCGAGGGAGTGCAAACTCGGTTCCACACCACAAGTAGAGGCCGGCCCCGGTACTTACGCGAGGGCCGAAGGTATCGGCCATCTGTGTGCGTGTTGCGCTGTTGATTCCGTCTGCTGCGATGACGAGGTCCACATCGAGTTCTGCGGCTTCGCGCCGTTCGCCGAAATGCATTCGCACACCGGCATTTTGCGCTTGTTGCTGAAGTACCGCGAGCAGGGTGGTGCGCGCGACGGCAAGGAGTTCACCGTGTGCCAGCGTAGCCATTTTGTCGCCGACCTGCATTGACATCTCGTGAGGGTGCGCTGCCCCGACAATGGCTTCGAGCGATGCAGGGTCGGCCTCACGCAAGTTCCGTTGAGTGCGCGACGCCAAGCCGACGCCGAACCCGAACGTCTGATCCGGGCGGCTCTGCTCGTAGACAGTCACATCGGCGTCTGGATGACTGCGTTTGACCAGCCTCGCGGCGTAGAGGCCACCTGGTCCGCCACCTAGTACTGCCACTCGTTCCAGATTCATATCCAACTCCACTCTTTGTGACGCACTCGTTGATTATTCGTCGCCAACGTCAGATGATCAAACCGGCAACTTTTAGCCTCAGGCCGTCCACGAAACATCAACGCGGAACTCAAATTGACCCGTACGTAGATTATTCAACGTGGACGTCAAAAGTCAAGAAATTCAGGTTCTTCGCACTGGACTCACCACTCCGGCCAGGTGAGGACATGATGAGTACGACACCGGCACCGATTCCGTCCACAACAACCTGAGTGCATTGCTCCAGTCCAGCCAATGACATTGCAGAAAAACAACTTTGAACCAGTAGGTAGTCGAGCAAAGGTCGAGATTCCGAAAGAGGCTGTGAGACGCCAACGACGTCTCACAGCCGTGATTCTTCCGGTGTCTTGCTAAACCCCGATTGGCCGGGAATCCGATTCATCGACCAATTTCGCCGCAATCTCGGCCCTCAAACGCTTCTTGTCGATCTTGCCCACATTCGTCTGAGGGAAGGACGACACCCACTCGAGCCTTTCGGGCCACTTGAATTTAGCGACCCCCAGCTGGGCCAAGTGTTCCTGGACATCTTTGAGCGGCAGCACATCACCGCGTGTCGCGACAACGTACGCACACGTTCTTTCGCCGAGTCGGGGGTCCGGCATGGCGACGACAGCGACGTTGGCGATCCCAGGATGTTCCAACAGGAGCAGTTCGAGTTCTTCGGCGTTGATCTTCTCCCCACCCCTGTTGATCAGATCTTTGATCCGGCCCTCGATGGACAGGTAACGCGCGCCCTCGATCTCGGTGATCGTGCCGAGATCTCCGGTTCGGTAGAAACCGTCGGAGGTGAAGGCATCCCGGTTGTGATCCGGAGCGTCGAAGTATCCGGGAATCGTGTAGGGGCCTCGGCAGCACAATTCTCCGACCTCCCCATCCCTGAGTTCTGTCTCGGATCCCGGTTCGAGGATGCGTACCTCGTCATCGGAGGAGATCGGCGAACCCACCGTCGTCAGTCGAGCTTGTGCGGGCGCATCGAGAGGGGTAACTGTGAACAAGCCCTCGGCCATGCCGAACAGCTGGCCTGCCCACCGCTCAGCGCCGTCGTCGACGCGCTCGAAGAGCTCATGCGGAACCTTGGCCCCCGAAAGGATGATCCGCTTCAGAGACACCGCCGCTAGATCGAACTCCGGTGTCATGACGGCTTGGTAGTGACCGTGCCCGATCAGTACCTCGGTAGCGCCGGACCGTATCATCAGATCGAACGCAACCGAAGCATCGGCCGTCGCGAGAATCAAGCACGCTCCGACCGAGTGCGCCGCGTGCAACCCGCACGAGATGCCGGCATTGTGGATGATCGGGATCAAATGTGCGACCCGACTGTTCTCGTCCCATCCGAGGCTGTCTGCGTACAGCAACGCGTTGTTCCAGTATTCGGCGTGAATTCGTGGGATGACCTTGGGAACTCCAGTGGTTCCACCGGAGAGCTGGAACGCAGCCACGTCACTCGGATCGGTCTGTATTGCGATCTGCTCGACGACTGCATGCGCCGTGTGCGGATCGATGTCGAGGCCGAGATCTTCGAGTCGAGTCACCTCGTCCCGATCGTTGCTCGCAACATCGCCGACGCTGATGATGTGCCGCATCGTGGGGTGTCCGGCAGCGTGTTCGCGGGCGAACTCGACGAGGTCGAAGGAGGGCAGACCAGCCTCGACGAGGTGCGCCACAGCGCCGACCTTGCGACTGACGTGCCCGATCTCGTGCATGCGGTGCGCCGCCAGCGTTGCCACCGGTACCAGCCCCGCCTTGATGCAGCCGTACCACGCGAGGACCGTCTCCAGGCGGTTGGTGAGTTGGAAGATGACCGGATCGAGTCGGCGAAGGCCGAGTCGTATCAGCGCGGCGGCGATCTGGTCCGTACGGCGGTCCAGTTCAGCAAAACTCATCTGCCCTTCGGCGGCGATCACGGCCGGTCGATCCGGGAAGCGGGTAGCAATCTGATGCAGTCGCCGCCCCGTGGGATCGGAACTCCATGCGCCGCTGTCACGGTAGCGACGTGCACGTTCCTCCGGGAACGGAACGAGGCGTCCGCCCCAATCCGAGAATGTCACCGTTTTCCTCCTCTATTGATCGTAATCACGATTGTCCGGAACATCACCGATCCGCCACCGCAGGCAAAAGCCGCGCCAAATCAAGCGCATGATCGGGATGATCGGCGGGAACGATTCCGGAGTAGATGGCGGTCCAGCAGCCGGGGCAGCACAGCTGCCGGAAAACCACCGCGGCATCGACGTACTCGGCGGGGTCGGAGGTGACCTGTGGGCCGGCGATCGACGACGGGCCCTCGAATCGCGCGAGGTCGAGGGTGGTGCTGTTCTTGTCGTCGCCGAGTAGACGACCACACTGAGCGCAGCCAATCGCGCGGGTGTCTCCGATCGCGACCTCGACGAGGTTGTCGTCGAGTCGACGAGCACCAGCCAGCTCGAGTGTGGGGCCGTCGGCGGGAATGTCGCCGGAGCGCTCTCGCCGCTCGGAGCGCATCTCCTCACGCCGACCCAAAGTCTGTTCTTCGTCGACGTCACCGTCGACGAGCAAGACGCCGTACACGGTTTCGGCTCCGGATGCCGTGACTTTGCCCTCGCGGTAGTCCGCTGCCACAGCCGCCGGGTCACGTAGGAGCGGGTCACCGTAACCTCCGCCACCCTGCCAGTGCATGTAGAGCACTTCGCCGGGGGCTACATAGCTCTCTGCATAGCAAGCCCCGAGTTCGCGACAACCGCCGAGCTCGTGGAGCGAGCCGGGAATGCTGCCGGCTGCAAACTGCTCGACGATGTCGGTATTGCGGGCGAGCACCTCGACGCCGGTGTTGCCCGGATATCCGCCTGCGAGGCCGTTGTTCTGGGCGACGGCCTTGCCCGCAGAGGCAAGCACCAGGCCCATCGGCAGGCTGGTGCCGTACGGAGTAATGGCGATGGAGGCGCTGACGCCGCCGCGGTGACGTCCAGGCCCACCGGAGTCCGGTTCCTCACGGCGCCACAACGTGAGCAGTGGGTAGAGAAATTCGGTCATCTCGGTGTCGGGGATGCGACCCATCGGAATGCAGAACAGCCCACCGGTATCCATACCGTCGGCGGTAGGCCGAGCTCCGTACCCGCCCGCCATGGGTTCCATCATGATGTTGAGGAAAGGAACCGATTGTTCGGGGCGTTCGTCGAGGCCGGCGATCACAGCTGTGTCCCAGGTGCCGCAGCAGGCCGCCTGCACACTCTTACCGAGATCGACAGAACGATCCAGCATCTGGGACAGACATTCGGCGATCAGAGTTCCTGTGAGCCAGGCCGGACCGATAGGTCCACGGCTGACGGCAGCAGGGAAGGTGGCGTTGTTGATCGTGCCCTCTTCGGAGACCAAGTCGAAGCAGCGCATCAGACCGCCCGCGGACCACGGGATGTCGCCGGCGAGAATGGGCAGCAGAGCGAGCATGACGCCGCCGCGCATACCGGCGTAGGTACAGTTGATCACACCGGTCTGTGGGTCTGTGCCGGTGAAATCGAAGGTGAGATGGTCGGCTGTCTTGGTCATGGCCACGGTGATCTTGTGGATTCCGCGGTCGCCGATCTGGGACTGGTCCTGGTATCCAGTGGCCTTCCAGGTCCCGTCAGGTAGCGAAGTGAGCTTTCCGCGCAGGCGGCCCTCGGCGTCGGCCATCATCCGCTTCATCACGGCCTTTACCGTGTCAGCACCGTACTGTTCGATCACGGAGAGCAGCCGGTTACGACCGACGGTGTTTGCGCCGATCTTCGCCCGCAGGTCCAGTCCGACGAGCATCGGCACCCGGGAGCGCCGCACCCAGGCGTCGGAGACGTCGCGCTGCAGTTCGTAGTCGCGAACGACCTTGATCGGTGGTGTCGGAAGCGATTCGGAGAAGACATCCTTGGCTGAGGGATCGAACGACCCGAGGCCGGACCCACCGAGGTCGGGTTCGTGACAGATCGCACTGGTCCAGGCAAACAGCTTGCCCTCGTGGAAGATCGGTTGGTAGACGATCACATCACTCTGATGCAGTCCGCCGCCGACCCAGGGGTCGTTGCACAAGAACATGTCGCCCTCTGCGATACCTGGGTTTGTCGAGCGGTGCTTCAGAGTCCAGTAGATGGCCAGATCTACGGCACCGACGAGCATGGTGTTGTACAGCCCGACCTGAACTTCCTGGCCGATTTCGTCGCTGATCGCAAAGTCGAAGTCGTTGGCGTCGGTGACGATCGGCGACCCGGACATGCGCTTGAGCGCTTCGCCCATTTCGTCGGTGACCGACCACAGCCGGTGCCTGATCACCTCGTAGGTCAACGGGTCCAAGTTATCGATCTGCTCTTGGGTGACGCTATGAACTTCCAGCTTCGGGGGAAGTGTGCGCGCGAGTTCGTCCGGATCGATCGGTCGGCTCGAGAACACCTCGGAGCCTGGGATTTGCATGGTCATTGCGGAGCTCCTAGTTGGGATGAATGTTCAGGTTGCCGAGGCGGTCGACGGTGCCGGTGGTGTCGTGCGGGACGACGACGGTGGTGGTGGGTACCTCGACGATCGCGGGACCGGACAGGACGTGCCCAGCGAGCAGTTTGCTGTAGTCGTAGACGTCGGTGTCGACGAAGCCAAGCTTGCCGTCGAGGCAGACCTTGCGGGTACCGATCCGCGCGTGGGTGGAATCGGCGGAGTCTGCAGATTTGAGGTCAGGAAGTGCCGGTGAGAACGGCAGGATTCCAGTGGCACGAACGCGGTAGGTGATGGCCTGTATGCCAGCCTCCCGGAAGCCGCTGTCATTTCCGTAGAGTTCGGCGTACCGCTGTTCGAACAGATCCGAGGCCCGCTGGATCCCTGCTGCATCGAGGCTTCCCTCAGGCACCGGGGTTGCCACCTCAGCGAGCTGCATCGCGTAGCGCATGTCGATTTCGCGTTCGACTTCCACTCCGGTGAAGTTCAAACCCTGGCGATTGAGTTGCTCGAGCACCTGTGTCTCGAGCTGGGCGAAATTACGCTCGGCTCGGGACGGGTCGAGTGGCATCGCTGCCGGGTCCGATAGTTCGGCCGCGAGCACGATGTTCGACGAGGCGAGACCGTACGCCGAGAAAGCAGAAGCAACTTGACCGAGCGGGATGATGACTTCCTTGACCCCGACCTCTGCGGCGTATGCGGCGCAGTGTGCTGGGCCGGCACCACCAAAGGCGTAGAGAACGAAGTCACGGGGGTCGTGCCCCGCTTCGACCACCGTCTTGCGCAAAAGGTCACCGGTTTGGGCGTTCTGGACCGCATAGATGGCGGCAGCCGCGTCCTCGATCGAAAGACCCAGGGGCTCTGCGATCTTCGAGCGGATCGCTTCCCGAGCGAGGTTCTTGTCGAGCGGCTTACGGCCGCCGAGCAGACCTCGTTCCGGAAGAATCCCGAGCACAAGGTTGGCATCGGTGTTGGTGGGATCGGTACCGCCCTGGCCGTAGCAGGCCGGGCCCGGTACCGACTGGGCGCTATGGGGTCCGATCTGGAGATTGCCGCCGGCATCCACCCAAGCGATAGCACCGCCGCCGGAGCCGATGGCATGAACTTCGAGAGTGGGAACGTTGATCGGGTGATGGTTGATGATCGTGGTGCTCGCCCGGACGGGCTCACCGTCGACGACGAGACCAACGAGGAAAGTGGTGCCACCTACGTCCGTGGCGATGATGTTGCGATGGCCGAGTTGCTTACCCAGGGAAACCGCGCCGACCACGCCACCGGTCAACACTGAACCGACCGTGCTGATCGCGTTCTTCGGTGCCTCGGCCGCTGCGACAGCACCGCCGTTGCTCTGCATCACCAGCAGGGGGCCGGCCAGTTTGCGTTCGCGCAGCTTCGATTCCAGTTCGCCGAGGTAATCGCGGAGTCCGGGCCCGATTTGAGTGCTCATGATGGTGGTCGCGTTGCGCGCGAACTCCCGGATGCGTGGGCTCACCTCGCTCGACAGGGAGACGAACATGGTCGGGTCGATCTCGTGGACGAGTTCTCGAATGCGCTGTTCATGAGCAGGATTGCGGAACGACCACAGCAGTGAGACCGCAATCCCCGACACTCCATCTGCGAGGAGTGCGCGGATGGACTCGCGGGCAGACTCCTCGTCGAGGGCGACGACGACATTGCCGTCACGATCGAGCCGTTCGGTCACTTCGAGTGCATGCTTCTTCGGGACGAGACCGTGAGACTTCTTCTGGCCCATCACATTCTGGAGCTGTTCGGGCGAACCGCCGAGATACCGCCCCTCAACGTTCATGATGTAGATGGAGTCGCGGTGGCCCTTCGTCGTGAGGAATCCGACTGGTGGCACGTTTCCCATGACGAGCGCATTGAGCGACGACGTCGTGCCGTGCGCGATGTGATGGGTGTTTGCCAGCATCTCTTCGATCGGGCAGCCCAACTGCTCAGCAAGTGCCTCGAGGACGTCGAGGACACCCTGCGAATAGTCCGGGGGTGTCGATGGGGCTTTCGCCGCCACAATCGTACCCGCATCGTCGTCGAGCACTGCGTCGGTGAAGGTTCCACCGACGTCCACTCCGATTACATATGCCATTGCCGCTGTGCTCCTTCGTACTTGGGAATGCGACGGAGTGCGAGGTCATCTCGAACACTGCTTACGTCTATGTCGATTATTCGACGTCCGCGACAACAAGTCAATAGTCAAATGTGAGAATCGACACGAAAGGTGAACATGCCAGCACGACCACACAGATGCCGGGCGCGCTGGTCAGGTAAGCGGCGAACCGACCTTCGACCGAAGAGCGTCAGGAACCGTTCGCGAGCGACCCTCGTCATCCACGAAAACCGTGACCGTACAACCGGAGAAATAGACCTCGCCGCACATCCGTGCGAACCATAGATACACCACCGAGGTCGCGCCGACCTGCGCAATCTCCAACGACAGAGTGAAACAATCCCCGAACCTAAGGGCGCGATGAAAGTCGACTTCGACCCGGCGACGAGGAAAACGATCCGGCGGCAATTGCAACTCCCTGAGCAAGGAATGCTCCACGCGTTCAGCCCATATTGACGCCATCGAGTGATGCGCCGCGCCACCACCGTCCACGTCGACCCATTCCACTCGAATGTTCTTGCTCATGTGGGCCATTCAGATCACCCTCCTTCGCTCGCTCGCACGTCGAAGCCAGCGGAGCGCACGCATTCGCAATCGCGCTCGAGGCCCGACAGGGCTTGACGAATCGTCACTAACGTCGAATAATTGTCATCAACGTAAATCTACGTTAGTCGGGCGGACCATCACATGTCGCCCGGAAATTCCAGATCAGAAGGGCTACCCCATGGGCATTCACAGAATCGGACTCGTCGTTCCGAGTTCGAATGTGACGGTCGAGACGGAAATGCCGGCCCTGCTCGGCCGACATACCGACGCCGAGTTCTCGTTCCACTCGAGCCGGATGCGGATGCAGTCCGTATCACCGGAACAGTTGCGGGCTATGAACGCTCAACGTGAACGATGCATCCTCGAACTCGGTGACGCAGGCGTCGACGGCGTCCTCTACGCATGCTTGGTCGCCCTGATGTCAGTGGGTCCAGGCGAGCACCAGCGAGTGGAAGGACTCGTCGCCGAGCAACTGGCAACCGGCGGTTCGGATGCGATCGTTCGCTCCAGCGCGGGCACCCTCGTCGAAGCGCTACGCGCGATCCACGCGAAGCGAATAGTCCTGGTCACCCCGTACATGCGTCCGCTCGCCGAGCAGGTAGTCGCCTACATCGAGGCCGAAGGTATTCAGGTCACGGACTGGCGTGCACTCGAGGTGGCGGACAACGCCGAGGTCGGCTGCATCCCCGGCGAACGAGTCATGGAGGCTGCCCGATCCCTGGACCTCACCGGAGCCGATGCGATGGTGATCTCTGCCTGTGTGCAGATGCCGTCTCTCAACCTTGTCCAGTCAGCCGAAGACGAGTTCGGACTGCCAGTTCTCTCAGCCGCCACCGCTGGTGCTTACAGCCTCCTGCGTGGCCTCGACCTTCCCGTCGACCTTCCCGGCGCGGGGAGCCTGCTACGCGCCGACTCGCCAGCAACCACCCGTCGCTAGCCCGAAACCCTTGGGAGAGTTCACCATGCCCACACTGCAACACACCGTCAAAGGCGTCGATCACGTCGCCTACCCGACCTTTGATCCCGCCGCTACCGTCAAGTTCTACCGAGACGTGCTCGGATTTCCGGTGGTGCATTCCATCTGCGCCGCAGGGTGGGGTCCGGAGAAACACCCGGACTTCATCCACTTCTTCTTCGACATCGGAAACGACGATCGGCTTGCATTCTTCTATTACTTCGGCCTCGACCCGTTCGAAGGTGGCCCGCAAGGCGATTCGTACTCCCGCTTCGCCGCAAACGTGCCGATCTTCTTCATCCGATCGAGACACCTCGCGATCCACGTCGACAACGAGAAAGATCTGTTGGAATATCGGCGGCGCCTCGACGGCAGCGACTGGCCGGTCGAAATGCAAATCCAGCACGAGACGATCGAGTCGATCTACACCCACGATCCCAACGGCTACATGATCGAGATCACTCGTGCCCTTCGTCCGGTGACCCCGCAGGAGGATCTGGACGCCAATCTCACCATCGACGCCCTCGTCGATGTCGTGTCCAGCCCCGAACCGAGCATGTCAGCCCTACTGACTCGAAAGGCCGAGCTGATCGTCGAGCGAGCCGAAGCCTGGCAGCGAGTACAGGACGAGAAGGAAAGGTCAAGCATCTGATGACCACTATGTTCATCCTCGACGTTCCCGAGAACATTCCAGTCGCCGCAGTCGCCGGACAAGACCCTGCGGTAACGATTGAACGCGTCGGACCGTACTACCGAATTGTCTCCGACTCCCCCATCGTGATCGACCGACGGGCGACCGAAGCACGTCACGCAGTGTGGTACAGCAGCGTTGCCGGACTGTATCGGTCTCGAATCACCCAGTGGGACAAGGACGCAATGCGAATCGAGCCGCAATGACCGAGCAGACACCGCGCCTTGGTGCCGGCCGTTACATCGACGCCGCCCAAGCGCCCGAGACCACAGTGGTCTCACTGCACGAGCTCAACACTGCGGACGGGGCTAAGGTCAGTGGAATCCTGCGGGTCGTGCCTGGCGCCCGCACCGTGGTCACGCTGATGCACCCTCGGCAAGACCTGACACACCACGTGCTCGTCCCCGAGTTGCTCGCACGCGGATACGCGGTATGGACGCAGGGCACCCGGTCGGTCAACAACGACATCGCTTTGGTGCATGAACAGGCCCTTCTCGATGCGGCAGCAGGGCAAGTATTCCTGCGGGAGAAAGGGTTCGATCACGTCGTCACCCTCGGGCATTCCGGTGGCGGCACTCTCTTCGCGTTCTACCACCAGCAAGCTGGTTTACCGGCCGCTGAGCGCCTGACCCACACGCCCGCCGGCCGGCCCATCGACCTGGCGGGAGCGCAGATGCCGCTGCCCGACGCGGCAGTGTTCATGGCCCCGCACCCCGGTCAAGGAGCACTGCTGTTGCGGTTGATCGACCCTTCGGTCATCGACGAAACAGATCCACTGGCAACCGATTCCGAGTTGAATCCGTTCGATCCCACCAACGGATTCGCCGAACCTCCGCACAGTTCCTCGTACTCGCCCGAGTTCGTGATTCGCTACCGATCAGCGCAGCGGGAGCGCATCGCCCGCCTCGACGCGATTGCCCGCGCACGCATCGACGAAGCCGCAGCTGCGCGTGAGCGATACACAAGCACTTCCGATTCAGCCGAACGCCGCGCCGCGCTCGCACCCCGAGTGTTGACCGTGTATCGCACCGATGCTGATCTGCGATTCACGGACTTGTCTCTGAGCTCGAACGGGCGCCCCTACGGCTCGCTCCTCGGCCGGCGGCCGGACCTGACCAACTACGGACTCGTCGGCTTTGGACGCTTGGCCACCCCCGACGCCTGGTTGTCCACCTGGTCGGGACTGAGCAGCAACGCCGACTTCCTCCGCTGTGCCCCTGCTCTCACCACACCGTCCCTGTTCGTCGAACTCACCGGCGACCAAGCCTGCTTCCCCGAGGACGCCACAACCATGGTCGACGCCCTCGGATCAACGGACAAAACCCACGTCCGCGTCGCCGGTACCCACTTCGGCGGCCCGATCCACGACGGTGCCCCCACCGGCGCCAGCCTTGCCGCAGCCGATATCGGCGCCTGGTTGGCAACTCGGTTCGCTTGAGCATTCCCCCCAATCCCTCTGAGCCCCGACCCATCTTGCATTCAGGAGAGCCGAAGGGGCCAATCCACGCCGAGCGGAGACACTGATGTCTGCCCGTATCCCACCCGCAGCGCCCGTCGTCGGGCTCTGCCTCATGGCACTCGTCCTCGAGGGCTATGACCTTCTGATGTACGGAACCGTCGTTCCTTCACTGCTGAGCTACGCCCCCTGGGATCTCGATGCCACCGACGTAGGAATGCTCGGTTCGCTCGTCGGCGTCGGAATGCTGGTCGGCGCCCTGCTCGCCGCGGCCGTCGGCGACCGATGGGGACGGCGACGCACCATCCTCGCCGCCGTCCTCGTCTTCTCCGCAGCGACAGGCCTGTGCGCCATCGCACCGACCCCCGCGATCTTCGGGGTCGGGCGCCTCCTCGTGGGTCTCGGTGCCGGCGTACTCATGCCCACCGCGGCAGCGACGTTGATCGAGTTCGCCACCCCCGGAGCCCGGGCCCGGTCGGTGGCGCTCGGGTTCGTCGGCACCAGCATCGGCGGGATTTTTGCCGGAGTGCTCTCGCTCTGGCTCGTGCCCGAGTACGGGTTCCGCGCAATGTTCCTGGCCGGAATGGTGCCAGCACTCGTCTTCCTACCCATGATGCTCCGGTATCTCCCAGAATCACCCGCGTACCTCGCCGCCCGGGGCCAGCACGACGCTGCTGCAGCAATTGCCAACCGATACGGCCTCGACCTCCCCGCCGCCCCCGCGCCCGAACCGGCTTGCATCCCCACACACGAACGCGGACTGCGCGCACTCTTCGGCAACGAACGCACCCTGGCGACCTTGCTGTTCTGGGCAATGACTCTGGTCTGCCTTCTCGTACTGTTCGGTGTCGCAACCTGGCTTCCTGCGCTCATGAAATCCGCCGGTTACCCGCTGGGGGCCGCATTGTCCTTTCTGCTTGTCTTGAACGTCGGCGGTGCGGTAGGAGCGCTCGTCGGCGCGATGCTCGCCGACCGGTACGGCATCAAACCCGTGACCGCCGCCTTCTTCCTCAGCGCCGCACTGTCCCTGCTGGCCATCGCCACCACTCCACCCCTCGCAGTCGTCTATCTGCTGGTATTGCTCGCCGGACTCGGTACCACGGGTACTCAAATCCTGCTCAACACCTACATCGGCACCTTCTACCCCGCCTCCTGCCGCGCAACCGGGCTCGGTATGGCACTGGGGGTCGGGCGGATCGGTGCCATCGTCGGCCCCACCTACGGTGGCCTCTTCGTCTCACTCGGCGCCAACACCACCTGGCAACTGTTCGCTTTCGCCGTGCCTGCCGTCGTCGGCGCGGCACTGACACTGCTCGTACCGCGCACCACTGGTGACACGGCAACAACTTCCAACCCAACTGGAATCACAAACCAAGAACGCGGTGTCGCGCCCACCAACCTCGCCGGATAAACCCCACACCGAGAAACTTCACCCAGAAACGAGCACACCATGAGGGAAGCCGTCCTCGTCTCGACAGCCCGAACGCCGATCGGCAAGGCATACCGAGGCGCCCACAACAACACACAACCTCAGCACCTGGCCGCACACGCGATCGCCCACGCCGCGCAACGAGCCGGAATCAACGGCCGGGAGATCGAGGACGTCGTACTCGGCTGCGCCATGCAGGAGGGCCCATCCGGAACCAATATCGCCCGCCAGGCCGCGTTGCGCGCCGGGCTCCCAACCTCCGTGCCAGGGATGACCATCGATCGCCAGTGCGCCTCAGGGCTGATGGCCATCGCCACTGCCGCCAAACAGATCGTCGGTGACGGCATGCACATCGCGATCGGCGGCGGCGTCGAGTCGATCTCCCTGGTCCAGAACGAACACCAAAACCGTTATCGCGCAACAGATCCTTGGCTCGTAGACAACCTCCCGAGTACCTACCTGCCGATGCTGCACACAGCAGAAATCGTGGCCGAACGGTACAAGGTCAGCAGAGACCGGCAAGACGAGTTCGCGCTGCTGTCCCAGCAGCGGACCGCCGCAGCGCAGGCCGCGGGCCTCTTCGACGCCGAAATCGTTCCCATCGACAGCATCAAAACCACCGAAGACGGAATCGCGCCCGTACAACTGATCGCCGATGAAGGGAACCGCCCCTCCACCACTGCCGCCGGACTCGCCGCCCTCCGGCCGGTCCTCCTCGACGGCGAAGTGACAACCACGTCGACTGTGACCGCGGGCAATGCTTCGCAGCTCTCGGATGGCGCCTCGGCGTCGGTCCTGATGGAGGCGAAGGAGGCCGAGCGACGCGGTCTCGAACCGCTCGGCGTGTACCGCGGCATGGCCGTGGCAGGGTGCGGACCGGACGAAATGGGAATCGGACCGATCTTCGCGATCCCGAAACTACTCGCGCAGCACAACCTCACTGTCGACGACATCGGGCTGTGGGAACTCAACGAAGCGTTCGCCTCCCAAGCCGTCTACTGCCGCGATCATCTCGGTATCGACCCCGACCGATTCAATGTCAACGGCGGCGCAATCTCGATCGGTCATCCGTACGGGATGACCGGCGCCCGCCTGGTCGGCCACGCTCTCGTCGAAGGGAGGCGCCGAGGCGTTCGGTATGTCGTGATCTCGATGTGCGTCGGCGGCGGAATGGGCGCAGCCGCACTCTTCGAAACAAACTGAAATCTGTCATCCTGCAAAGCTTTTACCCTGAAGGCGCAAGATGGGCAATCGCCGCGTGCAAATGTCCGGCCCGGTGGATTTCGCTCCTGGACCGTCAACCCTGCGTAGGGCTGACGGTCCAGGAGCCGTTTGGCAGCTAGAGCCGGTCAGGTCCACGGAAGGTCGACATAGTGGACGTCCGGCCCGGGGGTGGTCAGTGTTATTTCGGGAACCGCGCACCGCGGCGAGGTGCGCAAAAGGAATCGCACCGCTTCGGCGACGTCCGAGGGCGACAGCATGGCACTTGGCTCCTTGTCCATCCACGTGGATCCGGGTGTCTCGACCAATCCCGGGCAGATGGCGGTGACCTGGATGCCAAGGCGGCTGAGCTCGCCGTGCGCCGATTGGCTCAGGGCGATCATCGCCGCCTTGGTCATCGAATACGCGGCCACTCCTGCCCGCGGCAACTTGCCGAAGATCGAGCTCACGTTGACGATCAAGGCCTTACCGTGTTCGGCTCCCGCCACCTGCAGTGTCGGAATGCAGCTTTGCATCAGCAGATAGGCGGACCGAAGGTTCAGATTCAGATGGAGGTCGAGCTTCGGCGTCGCCATGTCGGCGATGTTTCCGCTCAGTCCCAGGCCGGCATTGTTAATCAGGACGTCGGTGCGGCCGTACCGCTCGACGTGCGAGGTCACTACGGCCTCGCAGTCGGCGCTGTGGGCCAGATTCCCGGACACCGGCAGGACCTCGACGCCACGCGTGCGCAGGTGAGTCGCAGCGTCGGCGAGTTTACCCTGGTCCCGGGCGACAATTGTCAGGTTGTAGCCCTCGTCAGCGAGCGCTTCCGCGATAGCCAGCCCGATTCCTGCAGACCCGCCAGTGACGAGCGCGGCTCGTTGATTCCCGTTCATCGCATCCTGCTTTCTATTCATGTTCGTTGCGGCACGTGGTTGTTCGGCGTGCTGTGGCATCCGCCCAGATTGGGGCTGCCAACTCCCGGCGACTGCCGGACGCAATTCTCAGGTGTGTCCCTTGACACATCAATTTACATTGGTGTTCAATATATTACATCAACGTAAATGCTGTGACTATGGATGGCAGGACAATGACAGACACAGGATTCGCAATCAGGGATGTAAGAGTCTTCGACGGAGAGGACGTCGTCGAGCATTCGACGGTCCACATCAAGGGCGGATTCATCGAGTCCGTCGCGACGCAGTTCGACTCGACTGCCGACATCGACGTCATCGACGGGCGGGGGAAGACTCTGCTCCCCGGACTGATCGACAGCCACACACACGCGCAGCCGCCATCATTGGAGAACGCCCTGTTGTTCGGCGTGACAACGGAACTCGATATGTTCTCCTGTCCGGAATGGATGGACTCGCAGCGGCGCGATGCCGCCGAGCGCAATGACCTCGCTGACGTGCGGTCCGCATCCATCGGTGCCACTGTGCTGGGCGGGCATCCATCGATGATGATCGGGACTTACTTCGATGAGCAGTACCCGGTGGTGAATTCCCTCCAGGACGCCTTCCCATTTGTCGCCGCCCGCGTGGCGGAGGGCGCGGATTACATCAAACTTCTCATCGACGACGGCACTTCGCTCGGGCACGATTCCCCCACCCTCGGCGAGGACGTGGCACGGGCAATCGTCGACGCGGCACATGACCACGGCAAGATGGCGGTTGCGCACGTCACGTCACTGGCCGGAGCGGAGCAGGCTCTTCGCGCCGGAGTCGACGGGCTCGTACACATCTTCTTCGATCGACCGCCCACAGACGAGATCATCGCCCAGGCGCTCGATGCTGGGATCTTCATCACTCCGACACTCAGCACGGTTGGTTCCCTCGCCAGCGACATCGACGGTACTCACCTCGCCAACGACGACAGAGCCCGTCCACTCATCCCCGCTTCGTGGCACGAAAATCTATGCCAATGCTGGCATCTCGGTTCTCCTGGATCTATCGACCATGCAATTGAAGCGACCCGGCGGATGCACGAAGCCGGAGTGGACATCTTGGCAGGCACTGATGCTGCCGGCATCGGAGTGGTCGGCACCGCGCACGGCGTGAGCATGCACGGCGAACTCGAGCTTCTCGTCCGGGCAGGTCTGTCGCCGGTGCAAGCGCTGCGCGCGGCGACGTCATCGCCCGCCCGGCGGTTTGGTCTCACAGACCGGGGTCGTATCGCACCAGGGCTTCAGGCTGACCTGCTTCTGGTCGAGGGCGATCCCACGCGTGAGATCACAGCAACTCTCTCGATCGCGGGCATATGGCGGCGCGGTGACAAACTCTCTCGCGTCCCGCGATAATCGGACAGGTACCCGACGACCGATCGGCAGGCGGTCTGATCGAAACGCACACTCACCGTTACGGTTTCGTGTCCAGCGCGAGCAACGCTGCATCCGGACTCGCCACGAGAGCATCCGCGGTTGCGGAGAGGGTCTTGGCGAAGAGGGTGGCGGTAGCTGCGTCGAAGAGATCGGAGGAGTAGACGAGTGTCGCCTCGATCCCGGCGGGTTCACCGGTTTCGTCGAACACTTCGGCGAAGTGAAAATGAAGGTCACACTTGGCGATGTCGAGTGGCCGCGGCGTGACCTCGAAGGTAAGCCCGTCGGATTCGAGCACTGCGGCAGGGAAGTTCTCGAACGACATTGCCACCTGGAAGAACGGGTGCAGCGACGCATGACGAGGAGGATCGAGGTAGTCGACCAGTCGCTCGAACTGCACATCACTGTGATCGTGCGCCAACAGTTCTACTCGGCGGCACTCGGCTACAAGAGAGTCGAAGTCCTCCGTGACGTCGACGTGTGTGCGAAGCACGAGTGTGTTCACGAACATGCCCACGAGGTCGTCGAGTTTCGGATGGCCCCGGCCTGCGACCGGGCTACCGATGATGATGTCGTGGTCACCGGACAGAGCACTCAGTGTCGCCGTCAAGACGGCGTGAACGACAGTGAACATCCCGGCCTCGACTCGCTTTGCAGTCGTCGTCAACCCGCGATGAGTCTCGGAATCGAGCAAGAATTCGACTCGCCCACCCCCGAACGTCCACATCAAGGGCCGAGCATGGTCAAGTGGCAGAGAAATCTCGCTCGGTGCCCCGTCGAGAACCGTCGCCCAGTGTTCGAGTTGACCGACAGTGAGGTCTGTCCGCTCCTGCTGCGCGCCCAGAATTGCCGTGCGCCACTTGGCGTAGTCCGAGTACCGCACCGCGGTCTCCGGCCACGTCGGGTGTGTGTTCCGCGCGCGAGCCTCGTACGCGATGGACAAGTCGCGCGCGAGGATGGCGAGAGACCATCCATCTGCCGCAATGTGATGGACAACCGCCGCCAACAGATGATCGTCGCGACCGTATGCACACACGATCAAGCGAATGGGGATCTCGGAACGCACATCGAAACCCCGAGAGAGCGTCTGGTGAACGATCGATCCTGCATCGCTCGAATTCCCTTCGATCACTTGAAGTCCGCGCGGAATCCGGTCCGGATTCACTACTAGCGGGCGGGGCGAACCCGCGACATCCGGATACACGGTTCGAAGTGTTTCGTGCCTGACCATTACGTCATGCACGGCCGAAGCCAACGCGTCGTGGTCGAGTCTGCCACGCACGCGAATTGTGAAGGGCAGGTTGTACAGAGCAGGCGAGGTGAGTTCTCGACCGATGTATTCCTGTGCAGGTGAAAGCAGCGGCGTCGAGGCGTCGCCGGCTCGTTCCAATGGTGGCACCCGTCCGACGTGTTGTCCGAAGGAACTCGCGAGCGCGGCGGCGCTCGGCGAGTCGAACAGATCGCGAACACCGAGGTTTATGCCGAAATCAGCGTTGAGGCGGCCGATCACTCGAGTTGCAGACAATGAATCTCCCCCGAGATCGAAGAACGAATCGCTGTGGCCGATCTCGGTGGCCGTGAGCACTTCCTCGAAGGTACGGATGATGCGGGACTCGATCGGTGTTGCGACCCGTACCGCTTCTCTCCGCTCGAAGGTGGGAGCGGGGAGCACGCCCCGATCGACTTTCTTGTTCGTGGTGAGCGGAACCGCGTCGATGCGAATCACGACGACCGGGATCATGTATTCCGGCAACTTCTGTGTCAGAAGGCGTTCGATACTCGCATCCGAGTCCAGGATTCCCGAGTGCAGTTTCACGTAACTCACCAGCGCCGGCGAACCGTTGGCCAGATCGCGGACCAACGTCGTGGCGAACTCGACCGACGGGTGGCCGTACAGGACGGAATCGATCTCACCGAGTTCGATTCGGCGCCCACGCACCTTCACCTGATCGTCTGTGCGGCCGAGGAATTCGAATTGGGCGTCGTCTGTCCATCGGACCCGATCGCCGCTTCGGAACATACGCTGCCCCGATGAAAGAGTGGACGCAACGAAACGCGCAGCCGTCTCCCCCGCTCTACCCTCGTATCCTCTGGCCAATCCAGGTCCCGACAGGTAGAGCTCCCCCGCGGCCCCGGTGGACAACGGCTCGAGCGATGCGTCGAGAACCACCGCCTCGACTCCGTGCATGAGCCGCCCGAGTGTCACACGATCGTCGACGTTCAAGACGTCGGTGATGGTGACACTGCATGTCGCCTCGGTAGGACCGTACGCGCTTCGAACACGCACGAACGGCGCCCACCGGCGCATCAGTTCGTGCGGTAATTTCTCGCCACCGACTATCAGGAATTTCAAACAGGGCACCCGTTCCGGAGCCAATGTTGCGAGCGCCGAAGGTGTTACGAGTAGATGTGTCACGGCATGACGGCAGATGAGGTCTTCCAGCTCGAATCCACCAACGGTCTCGGGTGGGCAGATCACCGACGAGGCGCCGAACAGAGCGGGAGCGAGCATCTCTACGAAAGACGTGTCAAAACTGGTTGAAGCACAATGCATTACGACAGAGCGTGAATCTAGCTCGTATTTCTTGCGAATGTCGGTAGCCAAATTGGCCAGGCCACGGTGAGTGACCGACACCGCTTTGGGCCGGCCCGTGGAGCCGGAGGTGAAGATCATGTAGGCCCGATGATCGGCATGTGCGGGCTCGGCGTCGAAGGACGGCCCGAAAGCACCGGGGTCGCGGTCCAAAAACAGCCACTCGAGGTCATACGGCAACGAATTTCGCAGCCCGAAAGTCGTGAGCCCGATCTTCGGTTTGCATACACCGAGCATGTCCACGAGCCGTTCGGCGGGGTGGGCCGGATCGACCGGTACGTATGTAGCTCCCACTCGCGCCGCAGCCCACATTGCCAGGACCGATTCGATGGATCGCGGGATCGTCACGACGACAACATCATCGGGACCCACATCGGCGGACTTCAAGCGTCGACTCCATATCTCCGCCATCCGATCGAGGTGCCCGTAGGTCCATGACCGATCACCGTCGGAGATCGCAACCGAATCGGCAGCGTGGTTCACTGCGGAACGCAGAAGAGAATCAAGACTTCTGGGCTCGACCGAAAGCTCGCCACACGCCGGCGTCGTGGCTCCCAGCTCGACATCCGTCCACAGAGGCGGAGCAGGATGATCCGAGCGTGTGTCGACGAATGCCTCGAGGAACCGAACGAATCGATCATGATGCGCAGAAAGTTCGGCAGAGCTGTACAGCGCACCGTTGGCCTCGAGATCGACACGAACGTTCCCTGTGTAACCGGGGTAGACGTTGAGCGCAATATCGTCGACCGGTCCGGTCGTGAGTATCTCGACGTGACCTCGTACCGCACCCAAGGTCAGGGTCCTGTCGAACAACATGACGTTGACGACCGGACCGAACGATTGCACTCTTGACTGCCGTCGACCGTCAGTCAGAGCGGAAATATCCTCCCGGCGGTAACGTTGGTGCCGAAGTGCCTCGCTCAGTGCGCTTTCGACAACGCGTACTGCCGAGGAGGGGGTCGATGCACCCACTCCGTGAAGTACCAGAGGAACCACGTTCGACATCGCGCCTGGCAACGATCTCGACGCAGCAGTCACTCGTCCGGATACCGGCAACGACAAACACAGGTCGTCGACACCACACATCAGCGCGACGTACGACGCGAACGCCGATATCACGGTTGCTGCCGAGATATCGGTAAGTGGCACTGTGCCACTCGCCCGCAGCGTTCTTCGCCGATTAGTACCCGTCGCACTCGTTCCCAAGGACGGAAATGAAGGAACTGACCGGAGTTTCTCATGCCAGAACTCTCGATCGCGGACACAGCGTTGTGATTCTCGGTATCGGCTTTCCTGGCGGGCAACCGCCGCCGCGCGATCCGCCACAACCGAGTCGACCTGATCCGGCCTCACCGGACCAGCGGACAGATAGATCTCGGTGGTGCGGCGCATCAGAAGTGCAGCGGAGTAACCGTCGAGTGCGATGTGATGCGCACGGTAGTACCAGAACCAGCGATGAGGACCGACCTGCAACAGATTTGCGACGGTGAGGGCAGTACCCGGATCGAGAGTTGCTGTGATCCACTCTCGATTCATCCACGCCATCGCTGCCTCGACGGGATCGTCGTATCGACGAAAATCCAGCCTGCCACCGATCAGTGCCACATCAGGGTCGTCGTCCAAGTCAGGCACTCCCTCCGTCACACGTAGACGAAGGCCCGCAACACCGAACTCACGGTGCGCGGCGACTGTCGCTGATTCCAGTCGAGACGCGTCCAGCTCACCGTTCAGATCAACGAACTGAGCTATGACAAACGGCGTCGTCGGCTCGAGGGACTGAGCGAACCACAACGAGCGTTGTGCAGCTGTCAACGGCGTCATCGTCTCGCTCGGATCACGACGATCTCCTCGGTGACCTGATCGGGAGCGATGACACCGATCGACTCCAGGTATCGCCTGCGCGACAGCAAGACCGGACCGAAAGGAATCAAGGTCCTCGACACCACCGATGCCTCGAGTTCATGGTCGGCCAACCGTTCGACGGTGCGATCGATACTGCTGAGTGCTGACTGGATCAGCAGTATCGTGCCCTCCTTCCGCAGAACACCCGGTGCCGTCGCACATATGCGATCGATCAACAAGCGTCCGTCGTTGCCTCCGTCCCAACTACGAGCACGGCCGGTGCGCGGCGCACGATCGCCCACAGAAGGAACATAGGGCGGGTTCGAGACGACGAGGTCGAATCGACGACCGTGAAACGGGGCCAGGAGATCTCCGTGACGGGCGTGGATTCTGTGACCGCGGAGTCGCCCGTTCATCCAGGTGCACACCGCGGCACGTCGTGAGATATCCACGGCGAAAACCGTTCCCGCCCCAGCTTTGGCCGCACACACACTCAGCGCACCACTACCGGAGCACAGATCGAGAACCTGAGAAGACGCATCCAACTTCTCGGCGCGTACTGCGTCGGAGATGAGGCGGGTATCGCTCTGAGGCGCATAGACACCGGGAAATCGAATCATCACACTGCGCTCCTGCCGTGGACTTGCTCGGTGGATGTCTACGACTGCTCCTGCCAGACTGCCTTCGCTCCGCTCTCACCGATTCGATAAACCTGGACCGTCGAACCAACGGCCGCCACGATTGCCATTGCCGCTATCGCAACTGTCACGACTCGGAGCAGCGTCGAACTGTCGGACAGTGAAGTTCGTGCGCTTCGCCACTCGGTGAATCTATTGGTATGCAGAACCCACCATGTCGCCGCGAACACGAACACCGCGATGGACCAGATCAGAAGTTGATCACCGAGTTCGGCGTGAATCTCGATCAACTCGCTGTGAGGCGAATTGTGTTCGAGCCATTCACCGGCATCGGTCGTGATCGGTACGAGTATCAACGTGACGAGGGCGATGGCCGGTGGGAAGATCCCGAGCCTGCGCCGAGCACTCGGCCACAGAACGGAGCAGAGAACCAGAACCGCCGAGAGCGGAACCAACACGACAACGAAATGAACGAGGAGTGGGTGAGCGGGTAATCCGCCGATCGTAGTCAGGCCCATGTCGATCAACGTAGGCAGGATTTCTTGGAGAGTTCTGGGGACCCTGCTCGAACGTGCTCGGTGTCAACGAGCTACCGGCAGCACAATCTCGAAGGACGAGCCGACATCCGGTGTCGATTCGACGAAGACTTTCCCTCGGTGCGCGTGCGCGATCTCGCGAACCAAGGACAATCCGATGCCATATCGCCGGCTACCGGCGGGTTGAGTCGGGCCATGTGAGAATCGGTCGAACAGAATCGGAACCGCTTCAGATTCGATTCCGATTCCCGTATCGCTCACGCGGATTCTGACGTGGTCGCGATCTCGCTCGACGCGGAGAAGGACGTGGCCTCCTGGACGCTCGTGAGCAAGCGCATTGTCAACGAGCGCGAGAACCGCTCGGCGCAAAGCCGATTCGATCCCCAAGACCACTGGCTCTCCAGTTCCGGCCTTGCTCACGTCGACAGAGACGCCAGATTTCTGAGCATGATCGGCCACACTGTCACGGACCTTCTCACACACTGCCGCCATGTCCACTCGATTCCGGGGTTGTCCGCTGTCGTCCATCGATGCGGCCATCAACAGGTCCTCGATGACTTCGCCGAGGGCCCGAGTGTCGTCCACCAACCCGTTGAGCTGCGAAACAAGCTCAGAAGACTCGAGCGAGCCTCCGCGTCGAGCCAAAAGTTGTGCACGAGTGTGTAGTACGGTCAACGGCGCACGTAGTTCGTGCGATGCATCGGCGACAAAACGACGTTGCAACTCGAGCGCCTGTGTCAGTGGCTGAATCGCACGTCGGGACAACAACACCACGACGCCCACAGATGCGGCAATTCCGGTGAGTTCGGCAAATCCGAGTGCAAGAAGTAATCGCTGCCTTCCTGATTCATAGGGCTCGAGTGCCGCGATCACGACAACGCGACCTTCCGCACCGTCGGAGACGAGGGCCCTGAAGTTGCTGTCACCATCGGTGAAATCCGAATACCCAGCGGGCGCATCCAACAGTTCCGCGGTACCGGTGGGGGCATGCGCGCTCACGGTCTCCACCCCATCATCGGAACGAAAGGCCAGCGACATACCGGGCGGCGGATCGTCCGCATCGTCTGCTGTGGCTGCAACCTCGGTCAGTGCAGAACGAATCTGACGATCCTGTGCCCGCGCATACCCCACGTAGGACACCGCTCCGACGATCAGCAACACGGCACCGAGAGCAATGGCGGCTTGGACCGCAGCTGAACGTCCGGCTCGCCGTAGACGCACCTCGTCACCGAACCCGATCCCAGACGACTGCCTGTCCTTGTTTTTGCTGCGGACAATCATGATCCGAGCCGGTATCCGAGTCCGTGGACGGTGGCTACGACGTCCCTGCCCAGTTTCCGCCTGAGATAGTGGACATAAGTGTCAACGGTGCCTGGAGTATCGGCACTTCCGAAGACACGCCCCAGAAGCTGAGTCCGAGAAAAAACCTGCCCAGGCGATGCGCACAGAAACCCGAGCAGTTCGCTCTCGCGTTCGGACAACGAGGTCACCGATCCGGACTCGGTGTCGGTAGCCGTCCGGTTCACTCGATCGATTTCCCACCTTCCGACCACGATCGGCACTATGGACGTTCGGCGACGCAACAGCGCACGCATTCGAGCCAACAACTCGGGAATCTCGAAGGGCTTGACCAAGTAGTCCTCGGCACCGGCATCGAGTCCCTCCACTCGATCGGCAACGGAACCGCGAGCAGTGAGGATCAACGACGGTACTGAGCAATCCCTCGCCCGGAGGGTTCTGAGCAATTCCACACCGTCGATGACCGGCACTCCACGATCGAAAACGAAAGCATCGTAGCTGCGGGTCAACGCCAGATGCAGACCGACTTGTCCGTCGTGCGCCACGTCGACCTCGTGCCCTTCCTCCTCGAAGAGGTCCGCAAGCAGGCCCGCCAATTGCCGGTCGTCCTCGACAAGAAGAATTCGTGGTTTCGCGCCCATGCCTGCGAGCCTGCCACGTCCGTTCTGAGAACTCTCCAAGATTGCACCGCGATCGTGGAACTCGGAACTCTCCGACGGCACGACCGATTCCCCGCAGCTTCACAGCAGACGTGCAGCCCCGGACAAGCACCTCGGCCGATTGTTGAGTTCTCAATCGAACCTTCGAGAGCAGGCATCAGATGGATACACCGGAAGACGGATTTCGACGCACCCGAATCGTCACCGGGGCCCTCGTGGCATTCGGAGTCGTGGGCGTTGTCGGCGGAACAATACTTGCCTATTCGGATACGCAGGCCACGCCGATCACAGCGACCACAGACGAAACCAAGCAATCGAGCAGTGCACCTGGCGGCAATTCGACTCCGAACTCGCAATCGAAAACTACCTCAACCGCGGCGGCACCGACGACCTCGAGCGGAAGTTCTACTCCCCACGCTCGATCGGCCGGATCGTGACCACCTCCCTGAGCGTCGCGAGTTCCATGTGGAGGGTGTGGGGCCTCGAAGCCACGGTCGTGGTGACAAAACCCGAGGCGATTCCATCTGCCAGGTCGATAATCGACGAGCGCCTTCTCGAAATAGAATTGGCATGCAGTCGATTTCGTGACGATTCAGAGATTCGAGCTCTCGAAAAGTCGACAGGCCTACCGGTCGAAGTGAGTAGCACGCTTGCCCGGCTGATCCAGACAGCACTCGATGGCGCCGAGTGCACGGACGGCGCCGTCGACCCGACCATCGGCGCAGCGCTCGTCGCGCTCGGATACGACCGCGATTTCGCGCAGATCGAAGGCAGGGACGTGCCGATCAAGACATCGTTCGTCTCTACTCCGCAGTGGACCTCGGTCAAACTCGACGGACAAAAGGTCACAGTTCCCTCGGGCGTCCAACTCGACCTCGGGGCAACGGCAAAGGCCCTCGCAGCAGACGAATGTGCGCAAGCTGTCAGCATGTCACTCGACTGCGGTGTCCTGGTGTGCCTCGGCGGAGACATCGCTACCGCCGGACCGGCGCCGGACGGTGGGTGGATCGTTCTCGTCCAAGACGGCGACGACGCCCCGGCCGATACGGTCGCCATTCCAGGAGGGACAGCCATCGCTACATCCAGCACCAGGAAGCGTCGATGGTCGCAAAACGGTAGACACGTGCACCACATCGTCGATCCGCGGAGTGGCACCAGCGTTGATGCCGCATGGCAGACGGTCACCGTCGGCGCGGACAGTTGTGTGTCAGCAAACCTCGCGAGCACCGCATGCATCGTCCGAGGTTTCGAAGGTGCGCGGGACCTCATGAACACGGGCCTACCGGTGCGACTGGTGGACCGTGCAGGTGAGATCCGCCTACTGAACGGATGGCCGACGGAAGATGCGGTCGCCACCGGCAGACGGGCACCCTAGTCGTGGACGAAGCACTGTGGGCATTGGGCCGAGGGACAGGTATCACCGCTCTCGTGTTCATGACGATGTCGATGGTTCTCGGAATCGTCACACGGTCCGGGAGAGCTCTAGCGGGACTACCTCGATTCGGCGTGCAGAACGTGCACAGGGACGCCGCCTTGATCGGGGTGATCCTCGTAGTCGTACACATGCTGGCACTGTTGGCCGATCCGTACGCACAACTGAAACTCGTCGACTTCGTCTTCCCCTTCCTGGGTAACTATCGTGCCTTCTGGCTCGGACTGGGCACCCTTGCGTTCGATGTTCTGTTAGCGGTGTCCTTGACAGGACTACTGCGAAATCGCCTAGGAAACAGAACTTTTCGCGTCGTTCATTGGAGCGCGTACGCTCTGTGGCCGATCGCGTTCGCGCACGGACTGGGAAACGGAACGGACTCAGGACACACGTGGTTTCTCGCCATCGCCATCGGATCGGCCGTCGCGGTGACCGGAGCAGTTCTCTGGCGACTCCGGACAGACTTCGTCGAATTCTCGACCCTGCGCCTCATGGAAAGGACGTGACGTGACAACCGAATCCACCTATGCGGGCCTTCTCGCCGCATGCTCACCCGATCTAGCCACCCACACGGCCCTCCACGGCCACAACCCACGCTCGTCGCCGGGTACCTTGAGCCGCCTACTCGCCGATGCCGGTCTCCACGGGAAAGGCGGGGCGGCATTTTCGACTGCGCGAAAACTCGATTCCGTAACTGGACGGCGTGTTGTGGTTATCGCAAACGGTAGCGAAGGCGAACCGCTCAGCGACAAGGATGCAGTTCTTCTCGAACGTGCGCCGCACCTCGTCCTCGACGGCTTACAACTCGTCGCACACGAGTGCGGAAGCGAAGAAACATATCTGTACGCAGGATCGCAACTGCTTCAATTCGTACGGAATGCGTTGAAAGAAAGAAGGACTGCCGGGCTGACCGAGCCTTTGGTCACACTCGTGGCTTCACCGAAGACATTCATCAGCGGCGAGACATCCGCGGTAGTCGGAACGATCGAAGGCCGAGCACCCATTCCTCGAGACCGCTCGGTACACAGCACCGTGGCCGGGCTGAACGGACGACCCACAGTGGTTCACAATGTAGAGACACTGGCGCACATCGCTCTCATCGCCCGATACGGACCCGAGTGGTTCCGCACGCGAGGGCTGGGCGACGCGTCGGGGACGACCTTGATCACCCTGTCAGGCGATGTGACCGTGAGTGGTGTCGTCGAGATCCCGATGGGAATTCCATTGGATCAGTTGGTGACCCAGTATTCGCGTACTGATACTCCGTCGATCAGAGCAGTCCTCGTCGGCGGGTTTCACGGAGGTTGGATCGATGCGCAAGACTTGCCAACCACCACCATGACAACAACAGCTTTGGCGAAGGTCGGTGCTTCGCCCGGCGCCGGAGTCATTCACGTACTGGGTCACGCAAGGTGTGGTCTGAAGACTTCAGCCGACATCGTTGAGTATCTCGCCGATCAAAGCGCTCGGCAGTGTGGACCGTGCATCAACGGAATGCCCCGACTGGCACGCGCGTTATCCGAGATTGCCTATCGCTCAGGGTCGGTCCATACCCAGGAGTCGATCCGATATCTGGCAGATCTGGTCGAGGGGCGTGGAGCATGCAAACATCCGGACGGGACAGTGAGATTGGTGAGGAGCTCCCTTCACGTTTTCCAGCACGATCTCCGAATGCATGCCGCAGGAGCCTGCGAGGTCAACACACGGATGGGAGCGGCGTCATGAGCACAAAATCGCCCAAAGTCCTACACATCGATTGGACTACATGTGAAGGTCGAGGACTGTGCACAGAATTGCTGCCGACCCTGCTGACGCGCGACGAATGGGGATATCCACTCCCACACGATCGCCGACGTGAGCCACACATTCCCGCCGAACTCGAAACGGATGCCCAACGCGCCGTCAAACTCTGTCCCAGAGCGTCATTGAGGGTTCTCTCGGGTCAGGATCGATGAAAATCTGTTTCCATGCACAGATCCCGACTCCGCAATCAGTCCATACTGTCGACATCGATCATCGACCGCCGAGCGGCAGCGCTCCCCCACCGACGGGGTAGGGAGGGAGCGTTCCCACAAGTGTCGGTGTCAATGTGGTCGCAGACGGATCGGAACGACCGAGAGTGAATTTCCGAACTTCGGCACCACTTCCGTCGCTGCCGCTGACGAGGAGATCCGCGCCGGTGGTCGTGCTCGTCGTGGCTACTCCGACACCCGTCCCTGGACCGGCGAACGGATCGAAGGATGCAACTTCCCGAAACACCACGTCCGTCGAATGATGATCTGGGCTCTCCAGGTACATCTCGGGCGCACCGTCGAGCCTCGATCCACTCGAGAAGACGCGGATGGATCCTTCGCCTCCGAGCATGCCTGCCACTATCGACTTTGCTCCGCCCTCGGCGCCGGCCACCCAACCGGTCGACAGAGACACCCCGTCGCGGTAGCCCTGATCGAAGGCCAAGAACTGTGATGTCGTCACCGGACCAACCGCATGACCTGCGTGTTCATCGGAGTCGCCCTTGGTCGCCGCCGTCGGCTCGTACAGGTCGTAGCGGAACGTCTTGACCAAAGGCTCGTCGCCGGCACCCGGCGCGGTCACGATACTCGCCCGACCGGAGTGACTGTCAACCATCCCGGTTGCAAAAGTGACGCCACTACTCGAACCCGGATACGGAGAGAAGGAGCCGAATTCTGCCGGCGCGGACTTCTTGTCCGCCGGAAGGTCGGTGGAGTAGATCTTGACCTGCGACTCCATTCCTGGGCCTGACGAAACGATGATGTTGTCCGCCAGAGCATTCCCGTCGATGTCGACGCCGCCTACGTTCACTCCACCACGAAAGGCCGAATCGAAAGGTGCAAATCTTGCCAACTCATCGGTGAACGGCACGCCTCCGACTGCGTTGTACGCCAAGACTTCCGGAGCCGATCCTGCACCTGTTCCAGCCACCAGATCAAGCACCATGTCTCCGTTCACGTCGGCCATTGCAACGCTCGGTGTGCCTTCGAACGACGGGAAGGGAGTGACGGTGGAGATCAGCTTGTCGCCGTTGGCATCGAATATCTGAACTTTGGCGGGAACGCCGGCCGAACCGGGTACCGCCACTGCATAGGTCGACACCTCTGGAATCACGTTGACAGTCGCCATCAATCCGTTGTCCTCGTGATTGAGTCGGTGGCAGTGGATGACAAAGGTTCCGGTGTACTCGGTGAACTTTGTCCGCAACGTCACCGATGCTGGTTCCAGCGCATTCTCGTTCTCGTCCGTCACCGGCGCCGGCACGTTCACGTTGTCGATTCCCCACGGCTGAACGCCTGTCGTCGTCCCTGCGACGGAATCCACGACTTCCATCACTTGGAAGTCGTTGACGTGAATATGCATCGGGTGTTCGTCATTGTTGAGGTTCGTGATCTTCCATTCTTCAACGGAATTCAGCCGCGGTTGAATCAGCGGGATGTTGGGGAACGTGTTGTCGGCGAATTCGTAGGTGAAGGCCTTCGGATCACTGTTGCTGGCCTTTTCGTTTCCGAACCCACCGGAGACTGTGAGGTTGCGGGTCACGTCGGGCGTCATCGCTGCGGTATCCACGAAGGAGGTGTAGGTGTCCAGCTTTTGTCCGAAGTCGAATGGAGTCGTCTTTCCTTGGCCCTCATCTGGTGTCGCGCGGATCAACTGCTGAGTCGGGAAGGTGAAGAATCCGTCCGCGTAACTGATCACCGACGGGTCAACGGTGACGGTTCCGAGTTCGGCGGACGGATTGTCGGTGCCGTTGTTTGTGTACAGAATGCCTGGATTGCTCACCGGCTTTGCACCTTCGAGCGGTGGCATTTCCAACACCAGATCGCCGGACTCCGGCATCGTCACCGCGATTGCGTATCGCGAGGCCGGCGGAATCACCAGCCTGGTTCCGTCCCCATCCACGGGTGGCCTGACCTCGTCGAACGGGTTTCCGTCCTGCCCCACGATGGCGAACTTCGGATGGGCGCCGGTTGCGGTTTCCGTCAACGTGACCGGCATGTAGGCAAAGTCGCTGATGTTGGCAAGCACCCAGATCTCCGTCTGCCCCGGCTTCAGTTTCAGCGACGGCTGGAACTGACCGTTCACGGTGTACTGCACGTCGCGTTGGTTGTCCGGCAGTGAGGGATCGGCCGGAACACTTGTCGATTCACCCACGAAGCTCTGCAGATTGCCTGGGACGAATTGATTCTGTCCACGATGGTTGGCAGGCGACAACGGTCCGGTGTACCAGTTGGTGAAATACTGCGCGCCCTCGGTAGTGTCCGAGAAATTCACCGGAGCAAGGCTCGGACGGTACGTCCCGTCGGCTAATTCCGTGCCGGTGGGCGGCGTCAAGGTACTGACGAATTGGGGCCAGTTCGCGTCGTTGAGCTGTCGGCCCTTTCCTTTGCGGTCGAACACGAAGTTGTACTGCAGTGCCATATCGCGGATCGGGACGTCGTTAGCCGTCACGACGGGCAAATTGCCGTCCGGCCGGCCGATTTCCAGTAGCCCGGCCAGGCCCATGTACGTCTGCTGGGCGGTGAGGGTGTGCCGGTGACTGTGGTACCAGTAGAGACCGTTCGGCATCGTCCCCGGAATCGCGTAGTCGTACACATTTCCCTGGCCGGCGGGGATGTTGAGCAACACGTTGTCCGCATTGCCGTCCGGACTCACGTGAACTCCGTGCGTGTGTAGATTCAAAGGAGCCGACGTCAGCGCCGGCGGATAGGTCGGCACATCGCCGCCCGCCGGTGTGAATGCAGGATCGTAAAAGTCCTCGATCGTGAGATCCTGCAAATCGTTGTCGTAATGAATGATCAATCGCTCTCCCGGATTGACGCGGAGAGTCGGCCCCGGATAGACGTCACTCGCCGAGGTCGACCCGTCCGACGCCGTACCGCGGATGACTTCGTACCCGAAGAGCAGAAAATTCGACACCGGCGCCGACACGGTATCGAGCGGAATCACGCCCTGATGAGCGGACAACCGCACCTCGAGTACACCATCTCGACTGCTCAGTTTCACCGGCTCCCGATAGTCGACGGCGGTTCCACTCGAGCCGTAATTGGCGCCCATCTCGGACGCCGATTCACCGGAGGTACACGCGGCCAACGCCACCGTCATGGACACCACTACTGCTGCGGCTAACGCCTTTCCTCGCAGTGCGATCACTGGTTTCCCCGTTCCATGGTGGCGTGAGATACGTCCGATCAGCGCACATCAGCCTATCGAGAAAACATCGGCTGAACAGTATATTCCCGACAAATTGCCCACCTAGGGCCCGCTTGGGCGCTGCACCTTGCAAGCAGTCTCAGCAAACCGATCAGAAATCGAGAAGCACAGCCACGGGACCCGCAATTACGTTGAAACACATGAACACACCACCGAAGTCCACTGCCCACCACACGTCGTCAATCCACACATCAGCAGGGAGCGCCCAGATGACCACCGCGCAATCCGTGATCCTCGACGTTCCCGACCTCGCCGCAGCCGAGGCCTTCTACAACGCTCTCGGCGTCGGAGATCGAATCCAGCTACGCGAATCGAACGAACCGACAACCGGGTTCCGTGGGTACACCCTTTCGCTCGTTGTCGCCCAACCGAACATCGTCGACGCTTTTGTCGGCGCGGCACTCGCAGCCGGTGCCACCGCGTTGAAGCCGGTGAAGAAATCCCTCTGGGGATACGGCGGAGTTGTTCAGGCTCCGGACGGTTCGATCTGGAAGATCGCCACGTCGTCGAAGAAGAACACCGGACCCGCCACCCGCACAATCGACAGCTTCGTGCTGCTGCTCGGCGCCGAAGACGTCAAGGCCAGCAAGCAGTTCTACCTCGACCACGGACTCGAGGTGTCGAAGAGCTTCGGCCGCAAGTACGTCGAATTCACCAGTACAGCAGGCAATGTCACACTGGCACTGTATGGTCGGCGCGCCTTGGCGAAGGATGCCGGGCTCGCTCCGGAAGGCACCGGATCGCACCGGATCACCATCACCGGCGCTTCCGAACGCTTCGCGGATCCCGACGGTTTCGCCTGGGAATCCGCCGCTTGACATCGGGCACGGATCATCGGGAAGGTGATCGAAACCCGACTTCGGAGTTGGGCGCGTCATGAGCCGGATAAGCATGCACCAGGGCAGTGGCGAGCTTGGGCACCGCGTGGGTGAGCGAATGCTCGGCGCTATGCGCTATCGCATGAGCTTCGGCAAGAGTTGCCCGGGGATCGATGTCGAGTTCTGCATCGGCATGTAATCGGTGCCCGATCCACCGCATCTTCAAATCACGTACCCCGAGAACCCCGGGCTCGCGCTGTAGCGCATGTTCGGCATCGTCCAACAACTCCGGTTCGACACCGTCCATCAGACGCCGGAAGACGTCTCGTGCCGCGGTCCGCAGCACGGCCACGATCGCCACTGTGATGACAAGACCGATGATCGGATCTGCCAACGGGAATCCCAGAGCGACTCCCCCAGCTCCCAGAAGGACTGCGAGTGAGGTGAATCCATCTGTCCGAGCATGCAGTCCATCAGCCACCAATGCAGCTGAGCCGATCTGCCTTCCGACTCGAATCCGATACAACGCCACCAATTCGTTGCCGATGAAACCGATCACACCTGCCGCCGCTACCCAACCGAGGTGCTCGATCTGGACCGGGTTGATCAATCGCCTCACCGCTTCGACACCGGCGATCACTGCCGACAGTGCGATCATGGCGAGCACAAACAATCCGGCCAAGTCCTCCGCACGCCCGAAACCATAGGTATAGCGCCTGGTTGCAGCGCGCCGACCGAGGGCAAAGGCAATCCAGAGTGGGACTGCCGTGAGTGCGTCGGAGAAGTTGTGAATGGTGTCCGCCAGCAGGGCCACCGAACCCGAAATCGCCACGATTGCAACCTGAGCAACTGCGGTGATGCCGAGCGCGACAAGACTGATCTTGACCGCCCGGATGCCGATCTCGCTCGATTCCAGCGCATCGTCGACGCTGTCCGCGGCGTCATGACTGTGCGGGGCGAACACTTCGCGAACCGCCGATCGAAATCCCTTCGTTCCATGTCCGTGTCCGTGACCGTGCCCATGACCGTGGGATGTTCTGGGCTCGTGCGTCATAACGCACCTTCTTCTTGATCGGTCCGCTCGACCTTCGCGGAGCGCTCCGGGTGAATCTCTCGAAGCTCACCCTCACTACGGTGGTGGCCCGGTAGTCCAGGTCCGGCATGCTCGGCATTGAAGACCGCATCCGTAACCAGTTGGCGCACATGGTCGTTCTCGAGACGGTAGAACACCGTCGTACCGTCGCGGCGCGTTCGTACCAACCTCGCCATGCGCAGCTTTGCCAGGTGCTGCGACACCGAAGGCGCCGGCTTGCCGACACGCTCTGCCAATTCGTTCACCGAGCACTCTCGGTCGACCAATGCCCACAACACCTGCACACGGGTTGCGTCGGCAAGCATGCGGAACACCTCCACAACGAGGTCGACTTGATCATCGGGAAGTTTTCGGCGACAAACACCACTATCTGCGTTCATACGTAGATAGTAGATCATCAGATGCGTCGAAGATGATCTCTCCTCGATTCACCAGTTGTGCAAAGCTTGGCGGCAGAGCACTTCTCCACTCGCAGACAGGGAAACAACCGAGATGAGTCCTGACGACTGGAACGCCGGCATCATTGCAGAATTCCGCGCGAACGAGGGCAAAGTTGGCGGACCTTTCGAAGGTGCCCCCATGGTGTTGGTCCATCACACAGGACGCAAGTCCGGACGCAAGTTCGTGAGCCCGATGATGTACCTGCCAGACGAGCAGGATCCGAACACCGTTTACGTCTTCGCATCGAAGGCCGGCGCCCCGACCAACCCCGACTGGTACTACAACCTTGTTGCCGCCGACCAGGCCGAGGTCGAGGTCGGTACCGAAACGTATCCGGTCTCCGTCAGCGAAGTAACCGGCGAGAAGCGCGACCGAATCTACGACGAACAGGCCAGCCGATACCCCGGATTTGCCGAATACGCGGAGAAGACAGCCGGGATCCGCACCATCCCGGTTGTGGCACTGACTCGCGCGTAAATCCTGCGATGTGCAGCCCTGCCGTTTACATCACGAAACGGCAGGGGTCGTTCGAAACGGAATCACGACACTGACGACGCTTTGACCTCAGCCTTCGCATGCCGTCCGAGCAGCACGTATCCAACCCAGGATCCGACAACCACTGTCGCCGCGAGCGCTTGCACAAGGCCTTCGATACTCACCGGATAGAACACACCGGTGATGTAGTGCGAGATGAATCCAGTGGACGGCAATTCCGCGATTCCGGCCATCCGGCGGGCCCAATTCTCGAGATTGGTCAACGGGCAGTCATACCCGACCGCTATCGAGCCGGCTCCCCAGACAACCGCAACAAGATGGAATGCAATGCTACGACGCCACTTCCACGCCACGAATCCACCAAGCACCACATAGAGAACAAACCCGAAGTGAACGAACACCGTCACTACTTCGATGAGCCGATACACCATCGTCGTCTCCGCTCGTGGCGCGGAAGTCCCGCAACAATCAGACTATTCCGATGTTAGTCCCCGTAGCGGCGATCTACCCGGTGTATGCAGCCGTCGTGCGGACAGCGGCGGCGTGGGCGGCATCCGGGTCGTCGCCCGATGCGATTGCGGCAGCGGCTCATGATTCACTGCTTCCCGCGACGAATGCCTTGGCCTCGTCACTACCCGCCGATCCGAGCCTCCCCCGACACCGGCGTGAACCACAGCGCGATGCGGTCGAGCTGGGTGACCGCCGCCCAGACCGTGCCGATGGGTGCCGCGAGCGTCCGCGACATGCGGAGCGTGCGTGTTTTCCCTTCGTCACCGCCGAACGGGCCCGTTCTCACGCCACCAACTGCAACGAATCAATTGCTTTGTCGACGGTTAGGCTCCTCGGTTCGAGCGAAACTTCAGCTAAGTCGCTGGCGGAGATGTACTGATACTTCTTCTCCAGCGGAGCTCTTGCCGATCGCCTTGCAGAGGGCCACGCGCAGCGGAAGCCAGTGAGGTCCGTCGCCGGAGGGCATCAGCGTCGCCTCGAAGGGATGATCACCATCGAGGGTCCCGACCACCTTGACAGCGCGTCTGGTACCCAGAAGTTCCGCCGAGCCGGGCACGGTCAAGTACGTTGCGAACGCCCCGTCTTTCTCGATGGGTGAGGTGAACGAGTAATCGAGCGGTTGTGGAGTCTTGTCAGCGGCCATGTCGCGTCACTGCTGAGCGGCTAGCAGGACGTCGGTGTCGAAACACGTGTGAGTGCCGGTGTGGCATGCTGCGCCCTCCTGATCGACGATCAGCAAGACGGAATCGCCGTCACAGTCGAGGCGCACCTCGTGTACGTACTGGGTGTGCCCGGAGGTCTCTCCCTTGACCCAGTACTGCTGCCGCGAGCGCGAATAGTACGTCCCCTTACGGGTTTCCAGTGTTCGCGCGAGCGCTTCGTCGTCCATCCACGCGACCATCAGCACATCACCGGTCGACTTCTCCTGCGCAACCGCGCTGAACAGTCCGGCGTCGTTTCGCTTCAGCTTCGCCGCGATTGCGGGATCAAGGCTCATATGACGTTTATACCTTCCACCTGTGACTTCCGTGGAATTCCCCTGCGTGCCCGCCCTAGAATGGAAGTTCCTTCGCCGTCACCGTGGAAGAAGATCCGACATGAACCATCAGCATCATGACGGTCCGCACCCGGAGTACTCATGCCATCTCACGAACCCGAGTACCGATCACGTCCGAACGCGCCACATCGTTCTCGGCATCGGCCCAGGGTCTACCAGCAAGAATGTGCTCAGCTACGCATTGGCGCTTGCCGCCAAGGAGGATTCAGCCCTCCACGTCGTTCACTGCATCACGTCCGAGGACCTGCCTGTCGAAACCGACTCGCCACAATTCGAAACACGCCTGCACGACGAGATGGTGGCGCAACGCGAGCAGACAACCTCGACACTCGCCTCGCACACCGACACCTGGACATACGACTGCACCTACGGAGATCCAGCCGGTGTCATCCTCGCGACCGCGGACAAATACGACGCCTTCACCATCGTAATCGGCTCACCGCGAAAAGGCGCTGCCTCCGCGGTGAGCCAACTGATTCACAGTTCGGTCTCTTCCCGACTGAACCGGCAGAACCGCTATCCCGTGATATCGGTTCCCGCCGGCGTCAGATCAGCCAGATAGCCGAACACCGGCACATGCCCGCCTAAACGATCGAATAGTCTTCGAGCGGAAAGCGTTTCGCTTCGACGAAAGCGTTGCGTGTCGATGTGGGCCGCAGGATCGCAGCCTCACCGTGCTGATTGAAGTAATAGCTTCGCGCAGTCTGGCAACTGCCGCCGTAGAAGACGGAGTCCGCCAGGTTCTCGGTCATCCGGTCGAGGAACTCGGCGTTGGCAGTTTCGGTGACCTCGAATGTTTCCGCGCCGCGCCGTTTCACCTCGCCGAACAGTCGATCCATGTGCTGCATCTGGGATTCGATCGTCGTGAAGTAGGACAATCCGCTGTACGAGTACGGACTGGCGAGCGTGAGGAAATTGGGGAAGTAAGGAACCGCGACCCCTTCGTAGGCCTGGAATCGGTTGTCACGCCACCACTTACCGAGGTTTCGGCCCTCGCGACCGATAACCTCGATGGCCGGAAAGTTCACATCCCAGAGGTTGAAGCCCGTTGCCAGCACCAAGGTGTCGATCTCGGTCTTGCGGCCGTCGGCGGTGACGATTCCGTCGGCAGCAATATGGTCGATCGACGTCGTTTCAAGATGCACATTGTCTTTGGTGAACGTACGGAAGTAGCTGTTGGAGAACGTGGGTCGCTTGCACCCGAAGTCGTAGTCCGGTGTGAGTTGCTTGCGCAGGGTCGCATCTCGTACCTGGGACCGCAGAAACGCGCGTGATGCGGCCGACGCACCCTTGTTCAACAGTTTGACCTGCTTGTAGTGCAGAACTGCGCTGACCATGATCATTTCGAGAATCGACGAACTGACGGCGCGGGCGATTCGCTGCGTGAGCGGAATGCGCGAGAACAGCTTCTGCACTGCGTTGGGGATGGGGACGTCGATCTTGGGAACCACCCAGATCGGCGTGCGCTGGTAGACGGTCAACTCTGCGGCCTGACGCGCCACCTCGGGGATCAACTGCACAGCGGTAGCACCGGTTCCGATGATTGCGGTCTTGGTGCCGGACAGATCGTAGGAATCGTCCCAGGCAGTGGTGTGAATGATCTTGCCGGCGAAGTCGTCGATACCGGGGATGTCCGGCCGATGCGGTTGCGACAGGAAACCCGTCGCAGTCAGGAGGTACTTGGCAGTGATGTCCGGCGCCCCCTCGACGGATACGACCCAGTGCGAGGAATCCTCGTCCCAGCGGGCTCCGTCGACGACGGCACCGAACGTCATGTGCTTACGCAGGTCGTATTTGTCTGCGACGTGATCGGCGTACTTCTTGAGTTCGGCGCCCGGCGCAAAGAGCCTGGACCAGTTCGGATTGGGCTCGAACGAATACGAGTACGTGACCGACGCGATGTCGACAGCCAACCCGGGATAGCGGTTGACGTGCCACGTTCCGCCCAAATCGTCCTCGCGCTCGAGGATCGCCAGCTTGTTCAGGCCCAGCCGCTTGAGTTGAATGGCCGCACCCATTCCGCCGAAGCCCGCCCCCACCACTACTGCGTCGTACTGCACTGTCATCGGAGAATCCCTCTCATGAACTACGCACTCATGAACTGCACATCAGAAAATGACATGCCATTCCGTTATGGAGAACGGTATCATTCTTGACGTGACGAAGGCCATGACCAGAGCGGAACGAAAAAAGGCGGAATTACGCCGCGAGATCATCGACGCATCATTCGAGTGCTTCGCCGAGCGCGGCTATCACGCAACCGGAATTGCCGACATCGCAACAACTCTCGGAATCGGCCACGGGACCTTCTACCGGTACTTCGAGAACAAGCGCGACATCATCGACCACGTCATCGACGACCTGATCGCCAAGATCATCAGCGCACTGGCCACCGAGAATTCACCTGACGCAGCAAGCACTCTGGACGAGTACCGCGCTCAAGTGGGACGGATCGCCGAAGCGCTCCCCCGCATCTTCTTCGACGACCCACGCATCCCGCGGGTTCTGCTTTTCGAGACGACGGGCGTCGATGCCGATCTCACCGGCCGGATGCTCGATCTACTCGATCAGTCGGCATCGTTGACCGCGGCGTACCTGCATCACGGAGTCGAATGCGGCTATCTGCGCGCCGACCTCGACGTCGACAACACTGCACAGGCCGTCAACGGCATGATGCTGGCAAGTGCGATTCAAGGATTGCGAGCCGATTCGTCCGCCGACTGCACGGCACTGAACCAAGCCATCAGCCGCCTCATGTTCGACGGAATCCGCGCCGAGAACGCCTAGCGAACAACAATTCCCTCGGCACGCATCGCATCCTTGACCTGTGGGATGCTCAGATCGCCGAAGTGGAAGACACTTGCTGCGAGAACTGCGTCCGCGCCCGCTTCGACCGCCGGGGCGAAGTGCTCGACCAGGCCGGCGCCGCCACTGGCGATCACCGGTACATGGACCGCCGCCCGGACAGCGCGGATCATCAGCAGGTCGAAGCCGGCCTTGGTGCCGTCGGCATCCATCGAGTTCAGCAGGATCTCCCCCACTCCCAACTCCGCACCACGCTCGGCCCACTCCACCGCGTCGATCCCGGTGCCGCGTTTGCCTCCGTGCGTCGTGACCTCCCAGCCAGACGGTGTATCCGGCTGACCCTGGGGAACGGTGCGGGCATCGACCGAGAGGACGATGCACTGCGAGCCGAAACGCTCACTCAGTTCCTTGAGCAGTTCCGGGCGCGCGATCGCCGCGGTATTGACGCTGACCTTGTCGGCACCGGCACGCAGCAGACGATCGACGTCCGCGACCGTGCGCACCCCACCGCCGACGGTGAGGGGAATGAAAACCTGCTCGGCAGTACGGCTTACGACGTCGAGCATCGTGCCGCGATCCGACGTGGATGCGGTCACGTCCAGGAAGGTCAGTTCGTCGGCACCCTGAGCGTCGTACGCTGCCGCGAGTTCCACAGGATCTCCGGCGTCGCGAAGATTCTCGAAATTGACACCCTTGACCACTCGTCCGGCGTCGACGTCGAGGCACGGAATCACACGAACTGCGAGGGTCATGACTGTGGTCCTCCTGAGGACGAAGCGCGCGGATCACCGAGCGCGTTGAGGATATCGAGAATCTCACCGTGGATGCCCGGGGCGGCGGCGAGCACCGACTCCGATTCTACGGTCCACGGATTGCCGGACAGATCGGTGACCACCCCACCCGCGCCGCGAACGAGCGCGACCCCGGCCGCGTTGTCCCACGCGTTACGGCCGTAGACGATCGCACCGCCCAAGATGCCCGCCGCTGTGAAGGCCAGATCGACTCCGGTGGAGCCGTGTATCCGGATCCGCGAGGACACCTTGCTGATCTCGGCGAGCAGGTCGAGTCGGAAGCTACCGGGAATCCGGCCACGACTGTTGACGTTGAGTGCGCCCAAGCCGACGATCGACGACGCCAGATCGGTTGGCTCCAGCGGCGGTACGGCGATTCCGTTGACCAACAACGGACCGCCGGCACGAGTGGCGTACGTGTGACCGATCAACGGAAGCCAGGTCAATCCGAGCACCGGGACACCGTCGTCGAGAAGCGCCAACAGCGTTCCGGCAGTAGGTAATCCGGCCGAGTAGTTGAAAGTGCCGTCGACGGGGTCGAGTACCCAGACAAGTCCCGAACCGACGTCGGGGCCACCGAATTCCTCGCCGTGCACCTCGATGCCGGTCTGCTCGAACAACTCCGCGCTCAACCGCTTCTCCAGCGCGAGATCGACCTCGGTGGCAAAATCGCCCCAACCCTTGCGGACCGCGCTCGGGGCACCGACACCGGAGACGAACTGATCGTGGACGCCGTCGAGAAGCCGACCCGCAATCGCGAGAAGTTCGTCGAGGTCACGCGTCGGAGTCATCTGGAAAATCTATCCGGAAACTGCTGCCAGTGCTTCGGGGAGTGTGAAGCGACCGGCATAGAGCGCCTTGCCAACGATCGCACCCTCGACACCCTGATCTACCAGGCTGGAAATAGCAAGGAGATCCTCGATGGTCGACACACCGCCTGAGGCGACGACGTGCGCGTCGGTGACCGCGCATACCTGGCTGAGAAGTTCGAGATTAGGTCCGGTGAGCGTGCCGTCCTTGGAGACGTCGGTGACGACATAACGGGTGCAGCCGTCACGGTCCAAACGCGCGAGGGTCTCCCACAGATCCCCGCCGTCGGTGACCCAGCCGCGACCACGGGTGCGGTACTGGCCGTCGACGAGACGAACGTCGAGGCCGACGGCGATCTTGTCGCCGTACTTGGCCAAGGCACGTGCACACCACTCGGGATCTTCGATTGCGGCGGTGCCGAGATTCACGCGAGCACAACCGGTGGCCAGCGCAGCTTCCAGGGAAGCGTCGTCGCGGATTCCTCCGGAGAGTTCCACCTTGACAGTCAGGTCGCCGATGACGCCGGCCAGCAGTTCGCTGTTCGATCCACGCCCGAAAGCAGCGTCGAGGTCGACGAGATGTACCCATTCGGCACCGTCGTTCTGCCACGCAAGAGCGGCGTCGCGGGGCGACCCGTAACCGGTCTCACTTCCCGCCTCTCCTTGCACGAGGCGAACAGCTTCACCGTTGACGACATCTACAGCAGGCAAAAGGACCAGGCTCACGTGCGGTAACCCTAGTGGGTCAGGACCTCGAACCGTCCTCCGGGTCACCGAACGCTTTTCGGGTCATCCGCTTGGATACGACGCCCATTGCCGCAATCGCAGCGACGACCCCCACGAGACCGATCACGAGGCCGACACCCGGCGAGGGTTTGAGCACAACGATGACGACCGTGGCGACCGCCAGCGCAGCCACCGCGGCGCCGAGCGAGAACAACGCCAGACGAGCGAGGGAGAAATTTTCGCCGCGGTTCGATCCGGGTCCCCCGGTCACAAACTCTGCACCCAGTTGCTCAGCAACTCGGCGCCTGCATCGCCGGACTTCTCGGGGTGGAACTGCGTCGCGGACAACGCACCGTTCTCGACGGCAGCGAGAAACTTTCCGCCGTGATCGGCCCACGTCAGCTTCGGGGGCGCAATGTGCTCGGACGGCGCGAGTTCCCAACTCTGCACACCGTAGGAGTGGACGAAGTAGAAGCGGGTATCGGCGTCGATACCCTTGAACAGGGTGCTGGACTCCGGAGCCTCCACGGTGTTCCAGCCCATGTGCGGCAGGACCTCTGCTTGCAGCCTCTCGACGGTGCCGGGCCATTCGCCGCAGCCCTCCGCCTCGACACCGAATTCGACCCCCCGGTCGAACAGAATCTGCATGCCGACGCAGATGCCCAGCACCGGTCGGCCACCGGCCAGGCGTCTGCCGATGATTCGCTCACCCTGGACTGCACGCAGACCTTCCATGCAGGCCGCGAACGCGCCGACCCCGGGCACCACCAGACCGTCCGCAGCCAGTGCCACGTTCATATCGTTGGTCACCTCCACCTGCGCCCCGGTGCGCGCTAAGGCGCGAGTAGCCGAATGCAGGTTGCCGGAGCCGTAATCGAGTACAGCAATCGTGGAAGCGCTCATGCCCCAACTCTATCGGGCAACCCTGGCGCCGATCACTTTGCCGCCTGCGGCCAGTGCCGGGAGGAGAGCAACAACTACCGCGGAGACCGCGAACACCCACGCATAGCCGGCTGCAGTAGCCACGAATCCCAACGCCAGCGCTCCGATTCCGGTGCCGGCGTCATAGCCGATGTTCCAGATCGCGCTCGCGGATCCGAGTTGTCTCGGGCCGGCAGCCTGAAACGCCATGACCAATGATTCGTTCTGCACCGCACCGAAGCCGAGCCCGAAAAGGACCGCCGCACAGAACAAGACCGGTGTCGAACCGCCGTCCACGTTGATCGCGAACAGCACCAATCCGATGGTCGACGACACCAATGCCGGTGCGAGTGTCCGCCCACTGCCGAGGCGGTCAGCGATCAGCCCCGCCGAGTACCGGCCGACCAACATGGACCCACTTGCCGTCGCCAACACCACGCCCGCGACGGCCGCGCGCTCCGAGATGGCGATCGGCAGCAGAGACGACAGCCCGCCGAACGACGCGGACACGCAAGCCAAAGCGAGCACCGGAACCAAGACTGCGAACACACTCAACCGAACGGATTCCCCGGTGGGCTGAGCGAAGATCTTCGGCAACCGGGCAATGGCCACCAGTGCGAGTGCCGGGATAAGCGCACCGAGAACAAACACCGGTGTCGCCGACCACCGCTCCATGAGCGCAAGCCCCAGCGGCAGCCCAGCCATTTGCGACGCTGCGATCGCGATCCCCTGAGCGCCAGTGGCACGGCCGAGAATTCGTTTGGGCGCCAACTCCGCTACCAGTGCACTACCGGCCACCGTCAGCAGGCCGAAACCGATTCCTCGCACCGCGGAAACCGCCAGGACAGGGCCGGCGTCGGCCGAGATCAACAGCACCAACGACGGCGGACCGAGGAGCAGACATCCGACCGCCAGCACGCGCCGATAGCCCTGCGTCCGCAACAACCGAGGCACGAGCAGTTGCGTCACGACCGTGGCCGCCATGAAGACACCGGTCACCGATCCGGCAAGCGCATCCGATCCGCCGGATTGCGCAACCAGCAACGGCACCACCGGCAACAGCAACGACCAGCCACCGAAAGCTGCTGCCGCCATGATCAGGACACCGATCATGCCCGGAGTACGAAGCAACCCCGGCCCCGCCTCTTTCCCCGTCACAGACGCAGTAACTCTTCGCGTCACAGACGCAGTATTTTTTCGCGTCACAGACGCAGTGCGCCCGCTACCGCCGCCAGAACCGCCATCGCGAGGAGGATTCCCGACGCCAGCTTGTTGACCTTGAACATCGAGTAGGCGCCGCCCACAGCAATTCCCGCACCGATGAACAGCAGATAGGTGAAAAGGACGCTCACAGTGTGCCCTTCGTCGACGGCACGCCGCTCACGCGCGGATCCGGCTCGACCGCCTCACGCAGAGCGCGCGCAACGGCCTTGTACTCAGCCTCGGTGATGTGGTGCTGATCGCGACCGTACAGAACCCGAACGTGCAGTGCGATACGCGCATTCAAGGCGATCGACTCGAACACGTGGCGATTGATCACCGCGTGATACGGCACGCCCGGGTACCCGCCGATGACGGAGTGCACCATGTAGTCGGGCTCGCCGGTATGCACGCAGTACGGGCGACCGGAGACGTCGACCGACGCGTGCGCCAGCGTTTCGTCCATCGGGATGAAGGCGTCACCAAAACGACGGATGCCCTTCTTGTCGCCGAGAGCCTGGCCGAGCGCCTGGCCGAAAACGATCGCGGTGTCCTCGACGGTGTGGTGAGCGTCGATCTCGACGTCACCCTTCGCCTTGACGTCGAGATCGAAGCTGGCATGGGTACCCAACGCGTTGAGCATGTGGTCGAAGAACGGAACGCCGGTGGAGACGTCGACGATGCCGGTCCCGTCCAGATTCAGTTCGACGACGATGCTTGATTCCCGAGTTGTTCGTTCGATCCGCGCGATGCGATCGCTCATGCCGTCTCTCCTGAATTCGTGTCGACCAGCTGGGTGCCTGCGATTTCGTCACTGGCCTTGATGAACGCGTCGTTCTCGGCTTCGAGTCCCACGGTGGCCCGCAGATATCCGGGGATGCCGATGTCGCGGATGAGAACCCCGCGGTCGAGGTATTCCTTCCACGCCTGTGCACTGTCGGTGAACTGACCGAACAAGATGAAGTTCGCGTCACTGGGAATCACTCGGAAACCGGTGTCCGCCAGTGCCTTCGACACCCGATCACGCTCGGCGGACAAGGCGTGGACACTGCCGAGGGTCTCGTCGGCGTGACGCAGGGCGGCACGTGCCGCCGCTTGCGTCACCACCGAGAGGTGATAGGGCAAGCGCACCAACAACAGTGCGTCGATGAACGCGGGAGCGGCGGCGAGGTAGCCGAGTCGGCCACCGGCAAACGCGAAAGCCTTGCTCATGGTGCGGGTCACAACCAGCTTGGCCGGGAACTCGTCGATCAGCGTCATCGCGCTGGGGGCAGCGGAGAACTCCGCGTACGCCTCGTCGACGATCACGATGCCCGGCGCCACGTCGAGGATGCGTCGTAGTTCCGCAATACCGACGCTGTGTCCGGTCGGGTTGTTGGGACTGGTCACGAACACGACGTCCGGTCGACGTTCCTCGATCACTGTGACGGCAGCATCCACGTCGAGTGCGAAGTCGTCCCGACGGAAGACCTCGACCCACTCGGTATCGGTCCCGTCGGCGATGATCGGGTGCATCGAGTACGAGGGCACAAAACCCATCGCGCTACGTCCTGGACCTGCGAACGCCTGCAACAACTGCTGCAGAATCTCGTTCGATCCGTTTGCCGCCCAGAGGTTGTCGACGGTGACCGGCACTCCCGTCTGCTTCGACAGGTACGCAGCGAGATCCGTCCGCAGAGCCACGGCATCGCGGTCGGGGTATCGGTGCAGTTCCTTTGCGGCCTCGCGCACGGACTCGGCGACGTCGTCGATGAGCGCCTGCGTCGGCGGATGCGGGTTCTCGTTGGTGTTGAGTTGAACCGGAACCGTCAACTGCGGTGCGCCGTACGCCGACTTGCCACGCAGGTTCTCGCGAATCGGAAGTGCGTCGACCGAAATCGATCCTCCAGGAGCACTACTCATCGCAGAGCTACTCATCGCAAAGCCTCGAATCGCAGGCGCACAGCTTCCCCGTGCGCGGGCAGGTCTTCGGCATTGGCAAGCGTGATGACGTGTCCGGCAACATCTTTCAGAGCCGACTCGGAGTAGTCGATCACGTGGATCCCACGCAGGAAGGTCTGCACGCTCAGACCGGAGGAGTGACGTGCACACCCGGCCGTCGGCAGAACGTGGTTGGAGCCGGCGCAGTAGTCGCCGAGGCTGACCGGCGCCCACGGGCCGACGAAGACGGCACCAGCGCTGGTGACCTGTGCTGCGACACCGGTTGCGTCCTCGGTCTGAATCTCGAGGTGCTCGGCCGCATAGGCGTTGACGACACGCAGACCGGCGGAAACATCGGAGACCAGCACGGTGCCCGACTGACTGCCGGTCAGTGCGGTGGTGACGCGCTCGCGGTGCTTGGTGATCCCGAGCTGCGCGGCCAGGGCCTTGTCGACGGCGTCGGCCAATTCGACGCTGGTGGTGACGAGGACGCTTGCAGCCATGACATCGTGCTCGGCTTGGCTGATGAGATCGGCGGCAACGTGAACCGGATCAGCCGTGTGGTCGGCGAGGATCGCGATTTCGGTCGGTCCGGCCTCGGCGTCGATGCCGACCAGGCCACGGCACAGACGCTTGGCGGCGGTGACGTAGATGTTGCCGGGACCGGTGATCAGGTCTACCGGCACCAACTCGGAGCCATCGGTATCGGTCCCGCCGTAGGTAAGGAGGGCGACGCCCTGTCCGCCGCCGACTGCCCACACCTCGTCGACACCGAGCATGGCTGCGGCGGCAAGGATGGTCGGGTGCGGCAATCCGCCGAAGTCGGCTTGGGGCGGCGAGGCGACAACCAGCGATCCGACGCCGGCAGTCTGAGCCGGCACGACGTTCATGACAACGCTCGACGGGTACACGGCATTACCGCCGGGGACGTACAGCCCGACGCGCTCGACGGGAACCCAACGCTCGGTGACCGTGCCACCCGGGACCACCTCGGTGACAGTGTCCTTGCGACGCTGATCGGCGTGCACCTTGCGGGTGCGCTCGATCGCAACCTCGAGGGCTTCCTTGACGGCCGGGTCGAGTTCACGAAGTGCGCGCTCGAGCTCCGCAGCCGGAACCCGGACCGAAGACGGACGAACGCCGTCGAACTTCTCGCCGAACTCGAGCGCGGCTTCGGCCCCACGATCACGAACGGCTTCGACCATCGGGCGAACCTGATGCAGTACCGCGTCCACATCCACTCCACCTCGGGGAAGCGCGGCGCGAAGTTCGGCCGTGGATGGGGTACGACCACGCAGGTCGGTGCGGGCAAGCATGAGAGTTCCTCTCGTACGCAAACGGGGTGCCTGTGCAAGCGGCAGCAAACCGGTCCGGCATCACAGGCCTGAACAACGCGCCTGAAATACAGAACTGATGTCAATTATCCAGGATAGGCGCACCCCATTTTTCACCGGTCCACCTGCGACGCTCACTGCAGGTCCGGCGCCCGCCGCCCGGCAAGTTCGATCAGCTCGTTCCTTCGAGGTGTTGCCACCGAGATTTCACGGCCGTCATGCAGACGAAAGCGGACCCCGTGGCCGGGAGACGCGAGGATTACCCGCATACCGGGGCCGGTCATCCGAAAACCGATCCCGGAGCCCATCCCGATATGGACTGCAGTTGCGGACACAACTTCGTCCCACCGAAATACCTGACGCAACCCCGGAGACAGCGCGATCATCACCCGTTCGGAGTCTGTGGTGATGATCACGCGCACCTTCCACATGTACGCAGCCAAACCGAAGCAGAAGGTCGCCGACAACACAGCACCGACGTAACCCGCCGGGTCGCCTTCCACGATCGCCGCAAACCCGCAGACAATCACCAAGATAATTCCGAGGACGACGCACAATGCGACCGTCGACCGCCGCAGTAGTGGGCTCAGCGGAATGGACTCGTGAACTTCGTGCACAGCACCCCCACCTCGATCGCCGACAACCCCACCCCGAGGAACGACACCGGGAACACGACCATCCCATTACTCCCGCTTTTATAACAAATACGTCACGCACAGCTAGGGTCCAAAGTCGTGACAGACAGTGACGTGGCCACGACCGCACCTCCGGCCTTGCCGACCCCCGAGCGATCCAGCGGACCGAACCGAGCACGGATCGTTGCGATTGTCGCATCGATCCTCGGCATAGTTTTGTGCGGATCGGTGCCGTTCCTGCCGATCGAACAGGACACGGCCGCCGTCAACTGGCCGCAGGCCGGGTCGACGACAAGCGTCGAGGCGCCATTGGTCTCGTACACACCGTTGCGCATGGAGGCATCGATTCCGTGCGCGTCGATCAGTGAGTTGGCCGCCACCGGCGGAACGCTCGTCTCGACTGCTCCCCCGGGTGCCGCCGATGCGCGCCGCTACGGATTTGTTGCCACTGTCTCCCCCGAATCCTCCGACGCTCCCGCCCGGGTGGACGTTGTCCTGCGCGATCGAGTGTTGCTCTCGACACCCGTCGCTGATCTGCCGACTGGATGCGCACTCACGCTCGCCGCCGAGCCGACCCGAACCACCTTCAGTGCCACCGGTTCCGAACCGCGCGTCATCGAGGGCGACAGCCGGCCACAGGTAGTCGGCGTCTTCAGCGACCTCGATTCGGCGGCAGCCGGTTTGAACGTCTCGATCGAGGCGGACTCTCGCTTCACGTCGAGCCCGTCGGTGATCAAGACTCTCGCCATGATTCTCGGGGCACTCACGGCTGTCGTGTCCCTCTTCGCGCTGCACCGCCTCGACAACCGCGACGGCCGGGGCACACGCAGATTTCTGCCCGCCCGATGGTGGAAGTTCACCGTCCTCGACGGCGTCGTCGTCGGAACGCTGGTGCTGTGGCACTTCATCGGCGCTACCACCACCGACGACGGCTACCAGTTCACGATGGCAAGAGCCTCCGAGCAATCGGGCTACATGTCCAACTACTTCCGGTGGTTCGCGGTCCCCGAAACCCCGTTCGGAACGCCGTATTACAACATCCTCGGACTCCTGGCCCACGTCAGCACCGCAAGCCCCTGGGTCCGTCTGCCTGCTCTGTTGGCAGGCATCATCACCTGGCTCGTCATCAGCCGGGAGGTTGCGCCTCGGCTGGGCGCCGCCATTCGCGGAAATCGACTCGCCCTCTGGACCGGCGCGCTTGTCTTCCTCGCATTCTGGCTTCCGTTCAACAACGGACTGCGCCCCGAACCGATCGTTGCTCTCGGCGTCCTGCTGACCTGGTGCTCGATCGAACGCGCCGTCGCGACGAGACGACTTCTGCCGGTCGCAGTCGCGATCCTGATCGCCGGATTCACCTTGACTGCCGGTCCTTCCGGCCTCATCTGCTTTGCCGCACTCATCGCCGGAATACGCCCGATCATGCGCATCATCATCGAACGTGCGCGCACCATCGGTTACGTCGCGGCTGTCGGGCCACTGCTGGCTGCCGGACTCTCGATCCTCATCCCCGCGTTCGGCGATCAGAGTCTGGCCGCCGTCATCGAGATGCAACGTGTCCACTCGATCTCACCGAATCAGCCCTGGTTCGACGAGTACCTCCGCTATCAGTACCTCTTCAACATCTCCGTCGACGGTTCCCTGACCCGCAGATTCGGTGTGTTCGTCATGGTTCTGTGCCTGGGCGTCTGCACCGCGATGATGTTGCGCAAAGGCGGCCGGATTCCCGGTTTGGCCGCCGGTCCGTCACGCCGCGTCGTGGGGCTGACGATCGGCGCACTGCCACTGCTGATGTTCTCGCCGACCAAGTGGACACACCACTTCGGAATCTTTGCCGGACTCACCGCAGTTCTGGCGATGATGACTGCCGTCGCCGTGGGAACGAAACTCCTGCGTTCGCCGCGCAATCGGGCCCTCTTCGCGGCGGCTGTCCTGTTCCTGCTGGCGGTCGCATTCACCGGCAGCAACAGCTACTACTACGTGTCCAGCTACAGCGTTCCGTGGTGGGACAAGCCGGTGTCGATCGGCGGGCTCGGCGCGAGCACCGTCCTCCTCGGGCTGACCGTGCTGATGCTCGGCGTCGCCGCGTGGTACTTCTTCCGTGAGCCGTACACCGCAGGAAGGGAACCATCCGCGAAGCACGCTCGACTGCTTGCCATCTCGCCACTGACGATCGCCGCAGGTGCCATGGTCCTCTTCGAGGTGCTCTCCATGGCCAAAGGCGCGGTCACCCAATACCCTGCCTACTCGGTGGGCCGCGCGAACGTCGACGCGGTTCTGGGCCAACAATGCGGACTCGCCAATGACGTTCTGCTCGAAACCGATCCGAATGCGTCGATGCTGACCCCCCTCGCCGGCAGCGTAGCCACGGCGCTCTCCGCTGGTGGGGCAACAGGATTCGATCCGAATGGTGTCGCCTCCGACCTTCGAGCCGACAAGGAAGCCACGGCTACCGGCGGCGCGAACACCGTCGACACCTCCGAGGACACCGCCGGTAACTCGGCCGGAACCGGTGGTGGCGCCGGACAGACCGGAGTCAACGGCAGTTCGGTCGCGTTGCCGTTCGGTCTCGACCCGGCGACAACACCGGTCATGGGCAGTTACGGTCAACCGTCCCCCGGCACTCTGACCAGCGATTGGTACCAACTCCCCGACGTGGGTGAGAACGCAACCCGTGGCGACATCATCTCGATTGCAACGGCTGGTCGTGTCCGATCCGTCGACAAGGACGGAATCGTCACTTACGGCCAGAACGTCGAGGTCGAGTACGGCACAGCGCGCGGCGTCGACGACGCGGAAGCAGACGATGTGGAAACACTCGGAAAGATCACACCCCTCGACATCGGGCCGGCACCGTCCTGGCGGAACCTGCGTGTGCCGCTGGCTCAGATTCCCGTCGAAGCCAACAGCATTCGACTTGTCGTCAGCGACTACGACAGCAAGGCCGACCAATGGGTGGCCGTTACCCCGCCACGCGTTCCGAAGACCCAGAAGCTCAACGACGTCGTCGGCTCGCAGGCGCCCGTCATGCTGGATTGGGCTGTCGGCCTGGCATTCCCGTGCCAACGCCCCTTCGATCACAGGGTCGGAATCGCCGAGGTCCCCGAGTACCGGATCCTTCCCGACCATTCCGGCGCGCTCGTGACCAGTGCCTGGCAGGACCACTACGGCGGCGGACCGTTGGGGTGGATCGATCTGCTGCTCAGCGCTCAGACCATTCCGTCGTACCTCGACAACGACTGGGCTCGCGACTGGGGTTCGATCGAGAAGTACACACCGATCGATCCGGGCGCAGTGCCCGCCCAGGTCGACGAAACACGAGTACAGCGTTCCGGAACGTGGACCCCTGGTCCGATGACCATGGTGTTCTGAGCGGGAAGGTTCTGAGTGACGAGGTCCAGTCGCGGGCGGATCGGACGAAACGCCTGCGACTGGACACTTGTATGACTTAGTCTCCCAGACATGGGAGCCCTGTCACGGTCTATCGCGCCTGCGCTGATGGCACTGACGTGCCTGGTCGGGGCGCTTGCCCTTCCCACGCACGCATCGGCTGAGGTACCGGACCATTTCCTCTGGGGCGTTGCCACCTCCGGATTCCAATCGGAAGGATCGTCACCGGACAGCAACTGGTCGAGATACTCCGACTCCGGACGAACCCACGACAAAATCGGTGACTCGGTCGACTTCCGCCATCGCTACGCCGAGGACATCGATCGGGCGGCCGATCTGGGATCGAAGGTTTTCCGATTCGGCGTCGAGTGGGCGCGAGTTCAGCCCACCCCGGGAAACTGGAACGAGACCGAATTCGCGTACTACGACGACGTGGTGGCGCACATCCGCGCGCGGGGCATGACTCCGATGATCACGCTCGATCACTGGGTGTATCCGGGATGGGTTGTCGATCAAGGCGGATGGGCAAATCCGAAGACGGAAGCCGATTGGCTGGTCAACGCAGAGAAGGTAGTCGAGCGGTACTCCGGAATCGGGGCGCTGTGGATCACGATCAACGAGCCGACTGTGTATGTTCAGCGCGAATTGACCTTTGGCGGAATCGCACTCACCCAGGCACCGTCGATGTTCGACTCATTGGTCCGAGTCCACCGGGCGATCTACGACCGCATCCATGTTCTCGATCCCGGTGCCCGTGTGAGCAGTAATTTCTCCTTCATTCCCGGTGTGTCCGAGGCCATCGATTCGGTGTTCACGGATCGAGTGCGCGACAAGCTCGACTTTCTCGGGATCGACTACTACTACGGTGTGGCCCTCGACAATCCGAGTGCCGCGTACGCCGCGCTCGACGAGTTCTACAACGTCACACCACAACCCGAAGGCCTGTACGACGCATTGATGCGCTACTCGGGCAAGTATCCCGAACTCCCCCTCTACATCGTCGAGAACGGCATGCCCACCGACAACGGAGCGCCGCGCGCCGACGGATACACACGCTCGAATCACCTACGAGATCACATCTATTGGATGGAACGCGCCCGAGAAGACGGCGCCGACGTGATCGGCTACAACTACTGGTCCATCACCGACAACTACGAATGGGGTTCGTACCGGCCTCGATTCGGCCTCTACACCGTAGATGTTCTCGGTGATCCCACCGCGACCCGTACCCCGACCGACGGAGTCGACACCTACCGCCGGATCATTCGCGACAACGGCGTCGGCGCCGACTACGTGCCCGTCATGGCCCCGGCTTTCTGCTCGCTCGTCGACCCTCCACGCAGCTGCACGGCTACTCGATGACAGCCGTTTTCCGAATTTCCACCACTCCTCGTCGTTAGGATCCCCCATGCGAACACTGCAAAAGATCGCCGGAACTGCTGCTGCCACAGCTGCCCTGATCCTGGCTGCGGGAGGCGCTGCGACGGCAGTCCCCAACCCGGCCGATTCACCCCGTGAGGCGCAGGCACGTGCCTACATCGACGCCCTCGTCTCCCATGACGTCTCCGATGTTCATTTCGCCCCGGACGCCACGCGCGTCGAAGCCGGAATCAAGACCGGGTTCTCCGGACCGCAGATGACCGCCGACCTCGAAAACGGCATCCAATACCGCGTCATCCAGGGCATACGCGACCTCGAGATGTCGGAAGCCGGGGACATCGTCTCGACCACCTACCTGCTGGACGCGGGAATCGGTGGCACTCGCCTCATGACCGTAGAGATTCGTGAAACCTTCGAAGTCCGTGACGGACTCATCCACGACGTCGTCGCCGACATCATCCCGGTGTCGGTGTCGTAAGGCGCGCCCGATAGCTACTGGGCGATGCACCCGAGACCCGGGTGCACATCGCCGCGAAGGCAGCGGGCGTCGAGTATCCGAGTTCAGACGCAACGGACGTCACACTGGCACCGGCGGAGAGTTTCGGAAGCGCATGAAGAATGCAGGCACGCTGCATCCACGACGACGCGCTCATCCCCGTTTCCGAGATCAGCAAGCGGTGCAGCGTTCGTTCACTGATGTGGAGTCGCCCGGCCCACCGCGCGGGCGAGTCGTGAATCGACGGGCCTGCGAGATACCGCGTGCACAATGCCCGCAATCCCGGGTGCCGAGGCAGCGGAAGTTCCACAGGTAGAGGTGCAAGATCGCGAAGTTCGTGGAGGATCAATTGAACTACTGCGGCCTCACGTCCGTGGGCAGAGATGTCGTCCTCCACCTTCAGCCCGACATCCAGGTCGACCGCAGCGACAAGTAGCTCACGTAGGAGCGGCGAGACCGCGACTACCCGGCACCTGACCGGAAACCAGGGAACTGCGGACGGTTCGATGTAGAGGCTTCGTGTGCTGACGCCGTCCATCGTCACCGCATGCGCGACACCGGCGGGAATCATGATCGCATTGGACGGCAGAACCGTCCACTCACCGTCTTCGGTTTCGACGTTCATCGCACCGTTCACAGCGTAGAGGAACTGGGCTCGTCGATGATCGTGTGCTGCCAGGGCGTGACCGGGTGGGTAGTCGGTTCCGATGGCGAGGACACTGCGAGGTGAGTGATCGACGTCCTTGATCGGAATGTTGCGCACCGGAAAGAATCTACCGAGTCGGTGTCCGATTGACAATGGAATCTGGCGAACCTTCGAATGTGAGCCAGGAGGGAAATCGCTACCGTTCATCACGTGCTTCACTACGCCCTCATCCTGCTCACTTTCGGCGCTTTGACCGGAGTCACCACTGTTCTGTTCGGATTCGGTGGCGGGTTCGTCACCGTCCCAGTCGTTTACGCCGCGTCCGCACTTCGGCCAGACGTCGCCGATCCGATGCACGTCGCCGTCGCGTCCTCGGTTGCAGTGATGGTGGTCAATTCACTCAGTGCCACAGTGGCATTCAGGAAATCAGGACGACTTCGGACGGAGTACATCCGACCTCTGATCGGACCCGTCGCGGTCGGAGCAGCGCTCGGAGCGGTCGCGGCAGGCCACGTCGACGACGGCATCGTCCGGATCCTGTTTGTCCTCTACCTCGTCGTGACGATCCTCGACAGCCTTCTGCGACAAGGGTTTCTGACTCCACCTGAACCTCGCGAACATCTTGACCGTCACGGCGTCCACGCTGTCGGGATAGGCATCGGTGCCGTCGCAAGTTTCCTCGGAGTCGGCGGGAGCGTCATGACGGTGCCGATGATGCGACGCGGCGGAGTTCCGATGGCCGATGCCGCCGCGAGCGCCAACCCGTTGAGCCTGCCTGTCGCCGTCGTCGCGACTGCGGTGTACGCGGCGGCATCCGGACACATCTCTGCTTCGGATCTGTCGGCGGGCAGAGTCGGCGCTGTCGACCTTCTGGCCGTCTGCACGCTTCTCGCCGGCTCTCTGCCTGCGATTGTGCTGAGCCGGCGACTAGTCGGTGCTATTCCGGACCGCGTCCATGCCGGCGCCTACATCGCTCTACTCTGCGTCGTCACGGCAGTGATGATCGCGGCCTAGCGAACGGCGTACCGCAGGTAGATCACGCCGCCGTCGAAGGTTTTCTCCTCGAGCAGTTGCAGATCAAGCCGCTCTTCCGGGAGAGCTCGTAATCCGCCACCGATATTGACCGGACACAGAAACAGTCTCACTTCATCGACCAAACCCGCCGCGAAAGCACTAACCGCAACCGTCGGTCCACCGATCGAGATATCTTGTACCGCTTCGCTCTTGATCGAGCTGACAAAGTCTGCATCGAAGCGCGGGACGATCCTGGTGCGCGCAGTCGACACCTCGTTCAGCGTTGTGGAGTACACGATCTTGTCGATTCCACGCCAGATCCGAGCGAACTCGACGGTCGCCGCCTCGATTCCGGCAAACTCGTCCGGAACCGAAGGTCCTCCTGGCACTGAATAGCCAGACACCGACGTGCCTGCGGGGTCCTCGTGTGGCGTCGTTTCGTGTGCCATCGTTTCCCAGGGAATCATCGTCTCGTACATCCGGCGCCCGAGCAGGTACGTGCCGACTCCCCTCTCGAGCTCGTTGACAAACGAATGGACCTGCGAGTCGGGAACAGCCCAGTCGAAGTTCCCGTCGCTGTCCGCTATGTACCCGTCGATCGAGCAGATCGCCGAGTAAATCAGGCTCACCATCGGTCCACGTGCAGCACGTTGTCGACGGGTTCGCGCGCCGCAGGTTTGAACGTCTCGCCGGTGAAGTACGCCGTCGGGATCAGAGCCGCCTGATGGAATCCGGCCGGAATGCCCAGCAGCTCGGCAACTTCCGCCTCACGCTGCAGGTGCAATGTTGTCCATGCCGTACCGAGCCCACGTGCCCGTGCGGCAAGCGCGTAACTCCACGCAGCCGGGAGTAGAGAACCCCACAGACCGGCTTGGTTCCCCTCCGGCAGCGTCTTGCCCGCCTTGATGCACGGAATGAGAAGGACCGGCACCTCACCCATGTGCTCACCGAGCCACGCGACGCTGGTGCCCACGCGCTGTTGGATCGGCGCGCGATCAGGATCGTCGGCGAAGAGTTTTGCCGCCGAACCGTGAGAAGCAAGGTACTCGTCGGTGACTTCCTTGTAGATCTGCCCGACTGCTGCTCGCAGTGCCGGATCGGTCACCACCATCCACTGCCACCCCTGGCGATTCGAACCGGAGGGCGCTTGCAGGGCGATCTGGAGGCACTCCTTCACCAGATCCAACGGCACGGGACGGGTCAGATCCAGACGCTTTCGAACCGTGCGTGTCGTGGTCAGTAATTCGTCGGGTGTCAGGTCGAGTACGGGGTACGGCGTCATCTCCCGATCATTGCACTGCAGCGAGCAGTGAGCAGTGAGCAGGACAGTCCGTCTACACTTTTCTGATCCCGTGCGTGCTGGTTGTCGGGAGTATTCCCCGATCAAAGGACATTCGACATGAGTTGGCACGTCTGGTTGGCCTTCTTCGGAGCAAGTTGGGTGATCAGCCTGTCACCGGGGGCCGGCGCCATTGCGTCGATGTCGTCGGGGCTTGCCTACGGCCTGCGGCGCGGTTACTGGAACATTTTCGGGCTGCAATTGGGATTGTTGCTGCAGATCGGAATTGTCGCGGCCGGGGTCGGTGCAATTCTCGCCAGTTCGACCGTGGCCTTTTCCTTGATCAAGTGGTTCGGTGTCGTATACCTCGTCTACCTGGGAGTCAGGCAGTGGCGGTCAGCGCCCACCGAAGTGGAGACCGACGAAGCCACCGCGAGCAGTTCCGGCCCGATGATGATGCTTCGCGGATTTCTCGTGAACGCGAGCAACCCGAAGGCCGTCGTTTTCATGCTCGCAGTGCTCCCACAGTTCCTGGACCCGGCGGCACCGCTGCTGCCGCAGTATCTGATCATCGCCGCCACGATGTGCGCAGTCGACGTGATCGTGATGACCGGATACACCGGCCTCGCCGCACGGGTGCTCACCTTGATGCGCTCCCCCAAACAGCAGCGAACCACCAATCGAGTGTTCGCCGGCCTGTTCTTCGGAGCCGCCGGCTTCCTCTCGAGCATCGGGCGTGCAGCGGCTTGATCGGTCACACGGCTTGATCGATCACAGGCCCGCAATCAAGTTGACGACGGACGCCACGATCACCGAACCGAACAGGTACGACAGCAATGCGTGGCCGAGCGCCATCGCGCGCATGTCCGACGACTTCAAGTTGGTGTCGGAAATCGCGAAGCTCATCCCGACCGTGTACGCCACGTAGGCGAAATCGCTGTACCTCGGCGGTTCTTCCTGATTGAAGTCGATTCCTCCGTCGGGGCCCGAGTAGTACAGCCGCGCGTATCCGAGGGCGAAGAGCGTGTGAACCGCCAACCACGAGATCACGACGCTGCCGACTGCGACGGACGCGGCCACGACTTGGTAGTGATGTCCGTCGGGTGCGGCCACGAGCAGGAACGCGATACCGACCAAGCTCGCGACGGCGGCGCCGAGAATCAGCAGGTGTGCGACGTTGCGAGCCGGTTCTTCCCGCGTTGCGTGGCTCGCGGTAAGCGTCGCATCGAAGGGCCAGACCAGAATCCACGTCCACACCGTGAACACCATCGCCGCGACATCCCAGCCGATCAGGAAAGCGAACCGGGGGTAGCCGACCAACGCCGTGACGACACCTGCAGCGACACCGAGCACCAAACCTGTCGACACTCTCAACGCGGGCCCGGCACCCAGCTCACCCCGCGGAACCGGGTTGATCGGGAGGTCGTGCGATCGATCGTTCACGCGCTCAGTCAACCACCGTTCGAAGTGACACGGTGATTACGCGACACGGTGGTTACGTGACACAGAAACTCAGGCGTTGCACGCACCGACTATCGGCTTGCCGTTGAATCTGTCCAGCACGTACTGCAATCCGACGCCGAAGTCCGCCACCGCCGGTGCGAGGTGATTGTTGCCGCTCCCCGGATTCACCGCAGGCAGGGTGTCGGTGAACAACGTCGCCTCGGCCCCACGCGCACACCAGTCCTGAACCAGGCGCCGGGTTTGCTCGTACGGGATGAAATCGTCGTTGAGCGCTCCGTTGACCAGGATCGGCGAGGCCGGGGTTCGACGCCCGATGCGTTGTTCCTCGATCACCTGCTGGATCTCCGGTACCGATTCCACCACGTCGGCAAGGGGTCGTCCGTCCGTGCTCCACGACGCCGTCGACTGCTTCCCGTACTTGGTTCGGGAATCGATGAGGCATTGCCCGGCGACGTCTGCGAGCACGGACCGACCGTAGTCGTTGAGTCGAGATTCGATCGGTTCTCGGGCGGCGGGATAGCGGTCGAGGACACCGTTGATCGTGTAGCCGATCGCGGCCATCAGGCCGGTTCCGTCGATATGACGCAGAACGCTTGCCAGGTCTGCCGGGGGCGCGCTGGCGTAACTCCCGACCAGATTCACCTCAGGCGCGTATTCGGGTGCCAGTTCGGTTGCAGCGGCAGTGGCGCCGCCGCCCTGCGAGTGGCCCCACAGCGCGATCGGATCGTCCTCTCCTGCCTGTGCCAGGGCTCGGGCAGCGCGTGCACCGTCCAACATCGCATGGGCTTCCTCGGCGCGATTGACGTAGGTATGGACGCCTGGTGTTCCGAGTCCGATGTAGTCGGTGACAAACACGCGAACGCCCTGGGCTAGGAAAGCGAAAGCAAAAGCTGACTCGTAGTTGACACCGACACTGTCCACACCGGCGCCGTAGTTCGACGGATTCCCGGGTTCCGCCAGGCGGAGCTGACCGGCAGTGGGAAACATCCTCGACGGCGCGCACTGATCACCTTGGCCCTGCGTGCCCGGACCGATCACCACCGTCGGGCGCGGACCCGCCCCTGACCAGGGGGCAGCCGGCTCCAGGAACGAGCCCGACACGGCAACCTTGGATCCGTGGGTGTCGGTACTCGCGTACAGGATCCGAGTCCCTACACCAGGCACTGCGCCGACGGCGCCGGCAATCGGAAGGGGTTCCGTCCGGATCACCGATCCCGGATCACCCACGTCGCCTGGGCTCGCGTCGTAAAAATCGCTCACCGGTTCGGCGTTCGATATCGGCGTGAACAGCAGCGAGGTCGGCAACAGCGCCGATACCGCAACGGCCGAAATCTTCACCGCCGCGAGGACAACCTTCCGGGTGCTCATGGAAATCCAACGTATAGGCCTCAGTCGATGCGCGGACCGGTTTCGATCTGCGGGACTTCAATCGGTCGGTACCAACTGTTACGCGAGCGGGCCATACCGCTGACCCCCCGATCCCCTGGTTTCACGGCCAGAACCTGATGAATCGTAAGCCTGTGTGGCTCCTCGAAACCCAGCGCACTGGCGGCAAGGTACAGCAACCAGGTACGCACCCGAGGAGCACCGACCTGTAGGACTGCCGCATCCCAGTTCTCGCGAAGGTTCTCCACCCACGCGCGCAGCGTCAGTGCGTAATGCTCACGCAACGCTTCGCTGTCACGTGTCTCGAAACCTGAAAGTTCCAGCGCATCAATGGTTTTACTCAGCGGAAGTATCTCGCCGTCCGGGAAGATGTAGCTGTCGATGAAACTGGGTCCGTCTTCGGCCTTGTCCGACAACGACTTCACCGCTGCGATGGCGTGATTGAGCAGACGCCCCTGCGGCACGAGAAGGCCGTAGAGTTTTGCCGTGTACACCGGCAAATTGACCAGGCCCACATGCTCTGACATCCCGATACTCGAAATCGCCTCGTACGGGCCGTCATCGACGTCGCGGTAGTCCTGCACCCGAATCTCGATGCGATCGGTCAAACCTGCATCGGCAATTCGCCCCTTGGCGTACTCGACTTGCTCGTTACTCAGCGAGACTCCGACGACGTCGACACCGTAGTTCTGAGCGGCGTGTAATGCCATCGATCCCCAACCACAGCCGACGTCGAGCAGTCGCATGCCCGGCTTCAGATCGAGCTTGCGGCAAATCAGGTCCAGCTTCGCGAACTGAGCGGCTTCGAGGGATTCGACCCCCTCCGGCCAGTATCCGCACGAATAGACCATGCTCGGCCCGAGAAACAGTTCGTAGAAGCGATTCCCGACGTCGTAGTGATGGGAGACAGTCGCCGAATCGCGTGATTTGCTGTGCCGTTTGCCTCGCTTACGACGCATCTCGATCGACGGGGGTGATGGCGGTAGACCTACCGCCCCCAAGCCTGCGAAAGTACCGGCGGCGCGCACGATCGAGCGCAACGGCAACGCCGACAATCGATTCTCGCCAAGCCGCGTGACCAGGTCCGGGACGTCGAGGAGCGCAAAGATATCGCCGTCGACGTCAAGATCCCCGGACACGTACGCCCTCGCCAACCCCAATTCGTTGGGAGAGTAGAGGACTCGCCGCAATCCACGCCGATTCCGGAAATGCACCTGTGCGGCGGCGTCCGGCGGGCCTGCCTCGGAACCGTCCCAACAACGCACTCGAATCGGAAGCGGAACCCCGATTACGTCCTCGAAAACTGTCAGAATCTTGGTCGCGGCACCAGTCACAAATCAACCCTCCGACAACAGATGGTTAGCCGATGACAGAAAACTTACGCTCGATGCACGAATCTTTCGCGCCATTTGTCCGAGTTTTGGATAGTGTTCATCGCGGTTTCGGTATTCACCGCTGAGTTCAGGGCTCCACCAGTCCGGCGAGGAATTCCACCAGCAGTCTCTTCGTGACCTCACGTGGCAGCGATTCCACTGCCGCCAGGACGGCCGCCATGTCCAAGGGAGAATCAGAAGAGCCCCGAGGATCCAGCCCCGCCGACGTCAACGCTGCCGCGACGGCATCACTGGGCAACGCAAGAACATCGGCGACGGTGACATCGCCACGTTCAAATGCTCCGGCCAACTCTGCCAGGGCCGGCGGCGCCTCGGCTGCCGCCAAGCCACGAACGTCGTCGGCACCGAGGACGAGTGCGCTGGTCAACTCGCCGAGCACCGACTCGGTCACCGGGGTGACGGTGAGGTGGGTTGTTCGAGGCAACTTCGTCCCGTCGGATTGCGTCGACGCCGGCTGCCCTTGAAGGACGAAACCCCGGGCACCGACAGCGCTCACCCAGCGATGCGGATCCACTCGCCGTTCGAGCGGCACGGAATCGTCGGTAGCGACCGCGAACAGTGGTCCCACCGGCGAGCCCACGACGCGAAGCCCGTCGACGCTCTGGACTGTGTCGACGAGCGCACGGGTCGCCCGATGCGCCCGGGACACCAGTTCGGCATACCCGGGTTGACCGAGGACTTGCGAAATCGCCCACGCCCCGGCCAGGGCAGCAACGGATTTGGAACCGAGAAGAGTGGGATTGACCACCGGATAGCCCGGCCAGTCCGTGAGTCCGAAATACTGCCTGCGATGCAGATCACGCCCTCGGTGCAGCAAAACCGAGACGCCTTTCGGTGAATATCCGTACTTGTGGAAGTCGACCGACATGCTGGTGACACCGGCCACCCGGAAATCCCAGGGCGCCAGATCACCCCACCACGGCAACGCAAGTCCGCCGATGCAGGCATCAACATGCAATGGAATCGACCGTGCACAAGCAACTTCCGCGACTTCGGCAATCGGATCGAGGGCCGCGAACGGGTAATTGGGCGCAGAGACGACGATCAATACCGTGTCGTCCCGCAACGCTGCCGCAATACCTTGTGCGTCAACGCGCCCCGACGTGGGATCCACCGGCACCAGGATCAGTTCCAGTCCGAGCAAGTGCGCCGCCTTGTGGAAAGCGGCATGCGCGGTGGTCGGAAGAACCAGCGAGCCCTCCCCCGGCGGGAGGCCACGGAAGTCGCGAGCGGCCTTGACGGCCAACACACAACTTTCCGTTCCGCCGCTGGTGACATTGCCGACTACCGCCCCTCCTGCTTCTGCGTCTGGATCTGCGGCCGTGTCCGAAGTTCCATGGAGGAACTCGCGCGCGAACGCCACCAGCTCACGCTCCATTACCGCAGTGGAGGGAAACACCGTCGGGTCGAGACCGTTGACGGGCTGAACCAATCGAGCCGCGTCGGCTGCCAACTCGTCGAGGACTGCGAGACCGCTGTCGTACACGTACGACAGAACCCGGCCGCCGTGCGTCGGAGCATCCTGCTCACGAAGCGAACGCAGCCGGCCCAAGATGTCAGCGGCGCGGCTCTCGAGGTTCGCGCTCTCGAGGATTTTGCCCTGAAATGCCTCGACCTGACTGGAACTCATCGTTCACCTGCGTTCTCGTGAGTGGATTCTTGCTCGGTGTGGTAATTCCGCAATACGACCAGACTTATCGCAACCAGGATTGCCGGCACGATCGAGAACCCCAGGGCGATGCCGGTGAGCGCCGATTCCGGTTGTACGACAGTCTCCCCCGCAGTTTTCGAGACAAACCCGGTTACTGCGAGAACACCCAAGAACACGGCAGGCCCGAGGGCCAAACCCGCGGTTTCCGAGGCGGTCCAGATACCACTGAGCGAGCCTCCGCGCTGGCGACCACCGATTCGCGCGTCGTCCTCGATGACGTCCGGGAGCATCGCCAGCGGGAACACCTGCATACCGGCATAGGCAACGCCGGCAAGGGCGACGGCGCCGTAGATCCACGGGCCGGCGTCGAGCGCCGCGAGCGTCAACAACGCCGTCGCCACGACAAACAGAACCGAAGCCACGACGTAACCGCGAAGCTTTCCGTACCGATGGGAGAACCGGTACCACAGTGGCATCACGACGAGGGCCGGCCCGACGAGTGCGACGAACAGCCCGGTGAGTGCACCTTCGTTGCCCATCACATACGTCGCCAGGTATTGCGCACCCGCCAACATCACCGCAGTCGCAAGAGCTTGGAGCACGAATACGCTGACCAGCAATCGGAACGCGCGCGTGCGTCGTATCGCGTCGAATCCGTCCCGATACTGCGAGAGCAACGAGCCTGTCGGGGCATCCGCGTGAGTCACCGTGTGGCGCGCCGCTCCGCGAACTGCCCAGATCATTGCGCCGCACATCAGCGCCGACACTCCGATCGCCATGACGAGATAGCCGCGCGCCCCGCCCCCGGCGGCATCGCGAAGCTCGGGGCCGCCGGCGCCGATGACCAGAATTGTCAGGGCCAACACAGCAATTCGAACCGATACCAAGCGAGTGCGCTCGTGATAATCGCCGGTCAACTCGGTCGGCAACGCGATGTACGGAACCTGAAAGAGACTGTAGGCACTGGCCGCGAGCAGGAAGAAGACGAGCACCCACAACGCCCCGACTCCAGGGCCGGCAGACACGGGAGCCGAGAACGTGAGAATGAAGAGCAAGGGCAGAGCCAGAGCACCTGCGAGCATGAGTGGCACTCGCGTACCAGTTCGATGAGAGCCTCGATCGCTGATCGACCCGATCAGCGGGTCGATCAGGACATCGGCGATTTTCGGAACGATGACCACGAGCGACGCGAGCGCCGCGGTAACCCCGAGCGTGTCGGTCAGGTAGTACGCCAGTACCAGACCTGGCAGAACACCGAATCCGCCCGTGCCGACACTTCCCGCTGCGTATCCGGCCACCACACCACGCGAAAGCCTGTCAGGCGATCTACCTTCACGAAGACGTACCGGTTTGTCTGTAGTCACCGTCCACACACTAATGTCACAACTCCGTACCGCGAGGGCAAAAGAATCTCGATGACCAGAAGTCGCTCACTCGGACGGGCCGGGCATGCCAGACTGTGACTCGATTCGCACACGAACGAAAGTCTGGGCACGATGGTTGATCCGTTGAGAGAGATCTGGCCTCCGTACGGAGTAACGATCACGTGTGGGCCCGTCACCTTGACCCCCGTGCGCGACGACCATTTCCCCGAACTCGCTGCGCTGGTCCGAGCCGGCATTCACCCTGCCGAACAGATGCCGTTTCTCGTCCCCTGGACGGTGGGCACTCCCGACGAAGTGTCGCGAAGATTCATCCAATACCACTGGTCGGTCCGCGCAGCGATGACCATAGCCGACTGGAAATTCGAAACAGCCATCGTTGTGGACCGAGAAATCGTCGGCTGTCAGGCGTTTGCAGCGACGGACTTCCCCAACAGTCGTACCGGTGAAACCGGTTCGTGGATCGGGCGCGAGTTCCAGGGCCGGGGTATCGGCACTCTCGCCCGACAGGCAATCTGCGCATTCGCATTCGACTATTTGGGCGCACGCAGCGTCGTATCGTCGGCGTTCACCGACAACCCCGCCTCGATCACGGTGTCAACCAAAGTCGGGTACCGCGCAGACGGCACGATAGAGGAGTTGGCTTCCGACGGCCGAATGACTGTGCGTCGTCTCTTCACCCTCAGTCGCGAAGACTTTGTCCCACCGCCGTATCCCGTCGAAGTGACCGGCGTGCGCGAGCTCAAGCAGATGCTCGGCATCGACTGAGCGAGTTACCCGCGCACAGCGACCACTTTTGTCGAGGCCCCCGGTTCCGACCTTCTGGCGCCCGCAAAAGCTCCCGGTCAGTCGACCCACAAGATCGGGCTCACCGGTACCGCGGACATGAATGACGATGTCGCATCTTTGATGGCGATCGCATATCAACAGAACGACCGCTAGGCCTCTCACACACAAACAGGCAGCCACTCACCGGCAGGCAGCACAAAAGTCCCTGTCCTCCTCGTCGGAGAACAGGGACTTCTTCACCGCGGGGGAAGGTCGCTGCGATGTGTCAGCTCAGGCCGAAGATCGCGCCGATGATGGTCCGAGCAGCCTCGAAGAGCGCGTCGACGGACGGGACACCGATTTCAGAGCTGATGGAAAAAAGGGAACCCAACATACGATCCTCCGGAGATAGTTTCTGAATGGCTTACTGCCACAAGGCAAATGCTACGGGTTCTACTTGCGGAACGGAAGGACGGGGACCCCGGGTGTGACAACTCCGGACCAAAGTCCCGGCGCCGCAGATCTACTGCACCCCAGTATGATTGCGCTTCCCCGCTTCGGATTCGATGCTTTGGCGATCGTCGACGAGGACTTTCGCAACGCTTGCCAAAACCTCCATGCTCGACATTTCCGAGTGAGAGCAGTCGACCAGATACGTTCGCAACGACCCAGCCAGTTCGGACCACTTTTCAACCAAGTGACGATGTTCAGGCAGATCATGCTGCGCCACAAACAGCTCCACAGACCCCGAATAGGACCTCGGCCCGTGATCCCGGACGATTCGCGACAGTTTTTCCACCCGGCCCACTACCGATTCGAGAACCGAATCGGTGAGGAAATCCATACCGGTCTGCCTTCGGATCTCTGCTGCGACGTCGACGAAAGTCACTGCTGCAGTCGCAGTTTCAACCTCCGCCAGTCCGATCTGCGCGAACAGTTCGGAAGGCTCCGGAGCTGCTTGTACAGACGGCATCATCTCCGGCAGCAGTGCATCGAGCATTGCAACCGAACCGACCAGATCGCCGGCCTCCTCGAGCTGGCACGCCATCTCGAGCGCGATCGTTCCGCCGGCAGACCACCCCAGCAGATGGTATTCACCCGACGGTTGCACCATCCGTACGGCATCGACGTACCCCGACGCCAACTCCGCCACCGTGCCAGGTAGCTCACCTGCTCCCGTTGCCTGGATGCCGTACACCCGTCGACCTTCGAGCCGACCGACGAGTCCGACGTAGCACCAGGCAATTCCACTGACCGGATGCACGCAGAACAACGGCGGCCGTACGTCGTCAGGATTGCCGCCCAACATGACGATCGTGTCCAGCGGATCCGAATGAAACGAATCACCGTCCAAGACATCGGCATGATCGAGATCCAACCGAGAGGCAAGCTCGGCCACAGTTCGGTCGGTGAAAATCCATTGAACAGGGAATTCCCTGTTCAGGGCCTCACGCAAGCGCGAAGCCACCTGAACGGCTCCCATGGACGTACCGCCGAGTTCGAAGAAGTCGTCATGACGGCCCACCGATACCGCGCCTGTGACACTCTCGAATGCCTGTGCCACTTGACGTTCGGTAGCCGAGACGGGTCGATCCGCACTCGACCCTACCTGCGGTGCAGGAGCAGGAAGAGCCGCGACGTCGATTTTCCCCGATGCGAGCAACGGGACCCGGTCCACCACCGTTACCGAAGAAGGCAGCAGGTGTTTCGGCAGCGAGCCGGAGACAAAGTCGCGCAGCTCCCTTTCCGTCGCCGAATTATTCTCCGCCAGAGTTACATACGACCGAAGCTCAGCGGACCCGCGCCCGTCGTCGGTGACAACGGTAACCGAGAAGGTCACTGCTCCATGGCTTGACAGAGCCGCATCGACCTCCGCCGGTTCCACGCGAACACCCCGGACCTTCACCTGTGCGTCGTTGCGACCCAGATACTCGAGCGCTCGGTCGTGACGCCGACGACGAACAAGGTCACCCGTGCGATACATCCGAGTCCCCACCGCGGCGGGATCCGCGACAAAGGGATTGGCCACAAAACGATCAGCAGTCAAACCCGGGGAGGTGACATACCCCCGCGCCAAATTCTCACCGGAGAGGAAGAGCTCTCCCACCACGCCATCCGGAACCGGACGTAACCTTTGGTCGAGAACAAGTGCCGTCGTACCAGGTACCGGAGTGCCGACAGTGACGTCCCCATCGATAATCGGGTGCGAAATCGATGCCGCGACCGTTGATTCGGTCGGTCCGTACCCGTTGACGATGTGATGTCGGCTCGACCAGGCCGACGCAAGGCGGGCAGAGAGCGGCTCTCCCATCGATTCGACGATCAACGGTTGCACTGAATCCGGATCGACCGTGGCCAGGACGGTCGGCGTCACGATCAAATGCGTGACGTCGGCAGCCACCAGCAGACTCGTGAGTTCCTCTCCCCCGTACACGAAGTCGGGAGCCAGAATCAACGTTCCACACCCCGCAGCCGCCAGAAGAATCTCTATCACCGACGCATCGAAGGTCGACGACGCCAATTGCAGGACTCGGGTGCCACGATCGAACTGGGCGATCTCGGCGTGCGCCGTGTAGACATTCATGATTCCGCGATGTGAAACCTCGACACCCTTGGGTCTTCCCGTCGAACCCGACGTGTAGATGACATAGGCAAGGTTGTCGGGACGAGCCGGCGTGGCCGATACCTCGGTAGCCTCACTCACAGTGCGTGATTCATCCATCGACAGCCACTCGACGCAATCGGGCAAACTCTCGGCTGCACCTTGTGCTGTCAAACCGACAACCGAACCGCACTCCTCGACCATCGTCTGCCGGCGCACTGTCGGCAGCGCCGGATCGAGCGACAGCCACGCTGCGCCTGCCCGCGCCACTGCCCACAACGCAACGATCCACAGATGTCCGCGACCGAGCGCAACGGCGACGACGTCGTCAGGCCCGATTCCCCGGCCCACCAACTCGCGCGTCCAGTGCGACGACGCCTCGTGCAGGTCGCGGTAGGTCCAGAGTTGGCCGTTCTCTTCCAGAGCTACTCCGTCGGGTGCCTGACACAGTGCACGTTCGAAAATGTCGGCAATCGTCAAAGGATCGACGGTGCGGGGATTCGCAGCGGTCAGCGCCGAGCGTTCGAATCCGGACAACAATTCGATCTCCCCGACCACTATCTCGGGTTCGGCTATCACTGATTCGGCGATACGTGTCACCCGCTGCATGAACAGTTCCGCGGTCGACTTCCGGAACTTGTCCGTGGCGTACAGCAATCGAATGGTGAGACTGTCACCGGCGTCGACCAGATCCCACGTCAAGTCGTAGCCCGTCGACGCCCCTGCGATGTCGATGTCAAAGGCAGATACCCCATCGATCTGCGGCAACTCGAGCGCTCGTCGATATGCCAGCATGACGGTGAACAGTGGATGCTCGTTCATCCTGCGCGGCGGATCGACCTTTGCGACTACATCGTCGAACGAAACGTCCGCGTTCGCCATTGCTTCCAGATCTACGCGGCGAACCTCGTCCAAGACTGCTGTGAAGTGGTCGGCGGAGTTGATCCTCGTGCGCAACGCGACGGTGCCCACCATCATGCCGGCGACATTCAAAAGCGCCGGATCGTTGCGCAGACTCACCGCTGCTCCCACAACGACGTCATCCGTGACGGACTCACGAGCGAGCAGCACGGCAATCACGCTGTGGACGACCATGAATACCGTGACGCCGTGCGAACGGGCCAACGCCGACAACGCGTCGTAGGTGGTGCCGTCGAGGACTTCCGTCACCATCTCGTCGGATCGTGAGGACAGCAGACTCCGGGGTCTGTCGACGGGTAGAGCCAACACATCCTCGACGCCACGAAGGACGTTCGACCAGTAGTCGAGTTGCCGGTGAGCCACGCTGAGAGAATCCTCGGAATCACCCAAACTCTCTCTCGCCCAGAGACTGTAATCGCCGTAGCTGATCCCGTCGGCGGAGCGATCCCATTCTTTTCCAACTGTCCTGGCCTTGAAGGCTGCCGCGAAATCGGCCAGGATCGGGCCCATCGAAGCACCGTCGATTGCGATGTGGTGAACAACGATGGCCAGGACAGTCGATCCTGCAGAGTTGGCTCCTGCATTCTCGGTGAATACACGCACTCGGAACGGAACGTCTCGTTCGAGATCGAACTGCACATTCGCGAAGGCCTGAGCGCTCGCACGGATATCGTCGACCTCCACCGGGGTGAGATCGAATGCAACAGAATCTATTTCAACCTGTTGTGGACCGAATTCACCTGGAACCAACACAGTTCGCAGTACGGCGTGGCGATCGACGACGTCACCGAGTGCGGTGCTCAAGACCGAACGATCGATGCCGTCTGCCAGGATTGCTGCAAACGTCAGGTTGTACGCGGTCGATTCCGGCTGCAGCTGATTGATCAGCCAGAGTCGCTGTTGAGAGGGCGCCAACGGCGCGGGCATCCCGGGATCGCGTCGAGTCAATTCGCGGCGCGTGCCGTCGGATGCGCTCGACGAAAGCCACTGAGACATCGCTCGCGGTGACGGATGGTCGAAGACGGCTCGAACAGGCACGTCACGGGCGAAGATCGAGGCGAGTCGACCTGCCACCGCGGCCGCGGCCAACGAATCACCACCCGATTCGAACAGGTTGTGCAGAGCGCCGAAGCTTCCGGACACGTGTTCCGACATGACAGCGGTGACGAGTTCCTCCGAAACCGTCACTGCTGCGTCGGGTGCCTGGCTCTCGAACACATGGCGCCGCAACGCGTCTGCGTCCAGCTTGCCGTTCGACGTGAGCGGGATCGACTCCAACACGACTACTCGGCCGGGCATCAGATACGCAGGCAACATCGCTGCCAACTCGATTGTCAGCTGACCCGACTCCAATGAATCACCAACCGCGCATGCCACAGCGATCTCGTCGACAAGAACAACCGCAGCGGCCTCGACGCCGAGGCACCGACGCAGGGCTGATTCGATCTCGGCAGGCTCGACGCGGATTCCTCGCACACTCATCTGGCGGTCGGAGCGTCCGACAAATCCGAGGGTGTCATCGGTGCGGCGGTGAACCAGATCACCGGTCCGATAGCGGCGGCGCCCACCTGGTGCGGCGACAAACGAACTGGCGGTGCCGGCGGGATCTCCGGCGTAGCCCATCGCCAGTCCGGGTCCGCTGACGTACAACTCACCGATCCCGGCCCATGGCACCGGATGCAGTCGCGTATCCAGTACCTCTGCACCGATTCCGGTGAGCGGGACTCCGATGGTCACCCGATGATCCACCTCGGCAACAGTCGTGACCACGGTGCATTCCGTCGGTCCGTACGCATTGAGCATTCGCGCACGGCGACTCCACGCGCGCGCGGTGGAAGGTGAGAGCACATCGCCACCGACTGCCACCACCTCGAGCGAGTCGAACCGCTCCGGTGCCATGGTGTCGAGTACGGCCGGAGTCGACAACATGTGGGTAACGCCGCGTTCTGCAACAAACTCTTCGAGTGCCCGTCCCCCGAAAGCCTCCCGGGGCGCGACCGCCAAGGTAGCCCCGGCGCCGATCGCCAGCATCATCTCGAGGATCGCTGCATCGAACGTCGGTTTGTATCCATGCAGCACAACCGAACCCGAAGTCACGCCGTACTTCCGGATTGCGTCGTCGGTCAGAAGGCCCAGTCCTCGATGGGTGACTGCAACGCCTTTCGGTTCACCGGTCGATCCGGACGTGTGAACGACGTACGCAACTGAATCCGGATACTGCCGGCCGGGAACAGGACTGCGGTCGGAGAGCACTGTGCGTAGCTGCTTCAACCGTGCCGTCGGCAGGTCAGGGTCGATCGGCACGAATGCCGCGCCCGTTTTCGTGATGGCCAACATTCGGACCAGGTAAGCGATGGTTCGCACTGCCGGAATCTCGTAGACGGCGCCCGGTCCTGCCCCCCGAGCCACCAGTTCCCAGGCTTGAGCATCCGAGGCCGAGTCGAGTTCGGCATACGTCACCGTGCTCTGTCCGTCGTCGAGAGCAATGTTGTTCGGGAATCGAGCCGCCGTAGAGGCAAAGATCTCGGTGAGTGTCCGAGACGAATCGACCTCGACAGCAGTCCAACTGGGCGCCGCGCCCACCGCGAGATCCGAAACGAGTACCGGCACATCCTCGGCAATCGAGGTGAGCACTCTCGACAGATGTCGAGTAACCGCGTCGGCGCTCGACGGATCGAACGCGCTCGCGGCATAGACGACAGCGCCGGTCAACGATCCGTCGACAGCGGGTGCGAGCGAGACATGCATGGGGAACTTCGTTGTTGCGGTCTCGATTTCACGAGCCTCGATCGTGAGACCGGCCACCTCCACGGCAGGGACCGCAAAATTCTGCAGACCCAGCGCAACCTGGGGAGTTCGTCCACCGAGCAACTCACCAACCAATTCGGCAGGAACAGAACTGTATTCGAACGCTGCAACGTCAGCATCGAAAGCTGTAGCCAACAGAAGATCGATCGGCATGTCCCCGTCGATCCGCAGGCGCAGAGGCACCGTATCCACGAACATTCCGACCATGCCGTCGAGTTGGGGCGTACGCCGTCCGTCGACAGCGGTCGCGATCACGACATCTGGGTTCCCGCTCAGCTTGGCAAGCACCACGGACAACGCCGCATGAACCACCGCAAACAGCGAGACCTTCAACCGGTCCGCTCGCGCCTGCAGTGCCGAGGTGACGACGGCTGGTATCACGAAGTTCACTCGCCGCGCCACGGAAAGCGGTCCGTCGTCAGTGTGATCCACCGTCAGCGGCGACACAGACGTCACGCCGTCGAGTGCTCGGCGCCAGAACTCTTCGACGGCGGGGGGAACGTCACTCGCTGCCTCCCACGCGGCAAAATCTCCGTACTGGATCGGCAGCGGAGGCCATTGCGGATCCAGTCCAGCCCGGCGCTTGCCGTAAGCGGTCAGGAGGTCGCCGACCACAGTTCGCATCGACACCCCGTCGACTGCAATGTGATGAAAACTCACCGCCAGAACGTGTCTGACCGGCGACAGTTGGAGCAGCATCCATCGCACCGGCAGGTCTGCAGCTACGTCGAAACCGCGCGAGCCGAACTCTCGCAGCAGCACTTCGACCTCGATGTCGCCGACCAGTCGCGTTTCCACTGTCACCGAGGACGGAGGATCTACAACCTGAACCGGTGGAGTGCCCGGATACCGCGTTCTGAGGACGTCATGCCGACCGACAAGATCCGTCGCGGCCTGACGCAGCGCGGACACGTCGAGTTCACCGACGATCTCGATGCAGATCGGCAGGTTGTACGCACCGCTCGCTGTGTTCCGCTGATTGAGTACCCACATCGCACGCTGGTTTCGTGACAGGGGTGCGGGCGTGGGGTCGCGGCGCGGCTCAAGTCGGACAAGATCGGTCACCGAGTCGATCTGCTCGAGCGAATCGAGCCGAGCGGCCAACGCCGCAACCGTCGGATGCTCGAATACGGTCCTCAGCGGAACATCATGTCCCAGAGAACTACTCAAAAGTGACGTGACCTCCGCGGCCGAGAGCGAGTTGCCCCCGAGCGAGAAGAAGTCTGCGTCACGATCGTCCCCGTCTCCGCCCAGAACGGCGGCAAAAGCCGCAGCAACCAGGTACTCAGCGTCAGTGTCTGGGCCCGCTCGGCGGGAAGCATCGAGTGCCGGCAACGGTAGACCGTCGAAGTCGACCTTGCCGTTCCGCATCGGAAGGTCGCCCTCGATTTCGACGATGACATGCGGAACCATGTACGTCGGAAGAACTTCTGCAACGGCGACGCGAAGTCGACCCGTGTCAACTCTCTCGGCGCCTGAACTTCTCACGTAGGCGACCAACAGAGGGCTTCCACTTGCGGAGCTCCGAACTCCGGCGATGCAAAAATCGACGTGCGCGGCGGACTGAATGACTGCCTCGATCTCGCCCGGTTCTATCCGGACACCGTTGACCTTCACCTGTGCGTCAGTTCGCCCGAGATAATGCAGGCGATACGCATTGCGTTCGGGCTTCTGGGTTGCAGGTTTGGAGATCTCAGGCTTCCACATCACCAGGTCGCCGGTTCGGTACATCCTGGCGCCCGAACTGGTTGCCACGAATCGTTCCGCGGTTCGGCTCGGTTGGCCGGCGTACCCGCGTGCGAGCATTCGACCTGAAAGATACAGTTCGCCGGCAACTCCCGGCGGCACCGGTTCGAGTCGATCATCGAGCACCACCGCGTCGACCCCGGCCAGCGGACGTCCGACGGACCCGTCGTGACTGTCGGTCGACAAGTGTTCAATCGACAACGGTTCGGTAGCAAGCGAATACATAGTCGACTCAGCGGGTCCGTATCCGTTGATCACTCTGCGCCCGGGTTGCCAACGCTTCGCCAACGCACCGCTGAGCCGCTCGCCTCCGAACATCACCGTTACAAGGTCCGGCAGCGACGGATTGCCGATCGAGGCGACGACGGTAGGTGTGGCGCAGAGATGAGTAATACGCTCGCGCCTCAGCGCTGATGCGAGTCCCGAACCGAACAGTTCGTCGTTCTTCGCCAGGACGAGCGTCGCCCCGGACATACTCGCAATGAGCACCTCGAGCAACGTCATGTCGAATCCTGGTGCTCCGCGATGGAATACGCGAGAACCTCGCCCAGCAGAGAACCTACCGGGCAGGTCTTCGGCGATCACACCGAGCCCGCCGTTGGTCACGATTACAGCCTTCGGGGTTCCGCTCGTACCCGAAGTGAAGACTACGTATGCCGCAAGGCTGTCGGAACATTCCCGCGCCGAGTCTGTGTCCCTCTCACCACCAGCGTTCTCACCACCAGCGTTGCGGCCGCCGATCGCGCCGTCGCCCAGTGTTTCGAGGACATCGCGTAGTCGTGCCTGCGGGTGTTCCGGATCCACCAAAGCCGGGGCTGCCCCGACCTTCGCGATTGCCCACAATTGCACGATCGACGCAATGGACCGATCAGCAGTCCAGGCAGCGACCTGGTCGACTCCGACTCCCCGAGCGCGCAACTCGTCGGCTGCGACATCGGACTGGGCATCGAGATCCCGATAAGTCAGTGTGTTGCCCTCGCCCTCGACCGCCACAGCGTCCGGTGCGGATTCGACGACGAAGCGCAGCATCGAGGCAAGCGTCGTACCGGAACGTCGAGATTGATCAGGCCGGTCGGCCGCGCCGTGTGCGGGGACGAGAAGTGCTCGTTCCGCACTGTCCAACAGGTCGATTCGCCCTACGGCGATCTTCGAGTCGATCGACACGTGACCCAGGAAGCGCTCGAACCTGTCCGCAAAGCTCGATACCGTCAGATCATCGAATAGATCAGCGTTGTAGACGAATTCGAGCGTGAAACCGCCGCCGATCCCCGCATCCGTGACGTTGAGCTGCAGATCGAAATTTGCGTGCCTGACATCAGGAGCAATCTGTGTGACAGACAACCCCGGCACGGACCAGGCGGTGGGATGCACTGTTTGGAACGAGAGCGCCACCTGGAACAACGGGTGCCGCGAGCGCGATCGGGGAGGGTCGATCAGATCGACCAGCGATTCGAAGGGCATCTCTGCATGCGCGAACGCCGATACGTCGCGCTGGCGAACCTGCTCGACCAACTGGCCGAAGGACTTCGACGGATCGACTTCGGTTCGGAGAACAATCGTGCCGGCAAACATGCCGACGAGCTCATCGAGTTCAGGTGCGGTGCGTCCGGACACGACAGTGCCGACAACCACGTCACTGCTGCCGGTGTGCCTCGCCAGCAGCGCCGCGAGAGCAGCGTGGACAACCATGAACATGGTTGCGTTGTTCGATCGTGCCACCGCTTGCAGGCCCGTCCGGACGGGACCTGAGACGACCACTCGACAGCTCGACGCGCGAGCGGACGTCGAGCGTGGGTGGTCCAGGGGTAGCGTCACCTGCTCGGGAAGGCCTTCGAGAGCCTGCTTCCAGTAACTGGATACCGTGTCTGGAATCCCTGATTCCCTTTGCCATGCAGTGTAATCGGAGTATTCGAGTGCGAGCGGCGACCACTGCGGAGCTTGCTGCTCCGTGCGAGCGGTGTACGCGGCGGTGAAGTCACGTACCAACACTTCCAGCGATCGAGCGTCGGCGGCAATGTGATGGACAACGACGGCCAGGACATGCTCGTCGGGTGAAACCTGGAAAAGGGCCACCCGTACAGGCGGATCCGTGGTGACATCGAAGCCCGAGCCCACGAGTTGTGCAACGCGATTCTCGGCGTCCTCGCCCGCGAGTGCCTCGAGCTGAAGTGGCGGACTTGCTTCCCTGGCGTCGAGCACCTTCTGAACTGGGCGCTCGCCGACAACCGGGTACACGGTCCGCAGGGTGCGATGGTGCTCGATCAGGTCACGAATTGCCAGTTCGACTGCAACTACGTCCAATTCACCCGTCAGGCGCAACACGATCGGAATGTTGTAGCCGGCGGACTCTGTATCCAACTGATTCAGAATCCACATTCGGTGTTGGGAATCCGACAGCTGCACCTCCGTAGTGTCCGAACGAGGTACCAAGGACAGAGGCACCAAGGACACCGGAGACGCCTGCCCAGTGCCGATTCGGGCAGCAGCAATTCCGGCCAGCTGATCGACGAATGGGTGCTCGAAGACATCGCGGACGTCGAGGGTGCAGCCCAAGACGGCGTTCAGTCGCGACGAGAGTCGAGTGGCGATCAAGGAATTGGCCCCTTGATCGAAAAAATTCCGAGCCGGATCGACATTCGGAACGTCCATCAAATCGCTCAGGATGGCTGCGACTGTCTGCTCGAAGAAGTCTCGTGACCGCCGAGACGGCTGCGTGAGAGACACCGGGGTCGGCAGCGACGTACGGTCGATCTTGCCGTTGATCGTGACCGGCAATGACGCAAGCGTAATCAAAGCCGACGGCACCATGTACCCGGGCAACAACGAACGGGCAGTCCGCAATACGCCGTCGAGGTCGTGGCCGTTCTCCGGGGTGATGTAGCCGACCAATGTCGGCCCGCTGTCGAGTTCTCGCACCACCACCGCGGCCTGCTCCACCGACGTGTGAGCCAGCAGCGCGGACTCCACCTCGCCCGGTTCGACGCGGTAACCACGCAGAGCCATCTGACCGTCGACGCGGCGAACATATTCGAGTCGGCCGGCTCGCCAACGGACCAGATCGCCGCTGCGGTACATCCTCGAGCCGTCGAATCCCGGTTCAGGCACAAATCGTGAAGACGTCATCCCGGGTTGACCCAAGTAGCCTACGGCCAACTGCGGACCGGCAACGTACAGTTCGCCGACAGATCCCGGGGGGACGTGCGCGAGCGCGGTGTCCAGTACGTAGCTGCGCAAGCCTGGTAGCGGAGATCCGATCGGCGAGGCAGCTCCGTCGCCGACCGGCAGTTCGACACTGGTGACGTGAACGGTGGTTTCGGTGATTCCGAACATGTTGACGCCCCGCACATCCGGGTGCCGATCGAACCAAGCCTCCACGCGCCCGACGTCGAGGCGTTCACCGCCGAAAACAATCGACCGGAGCGGAAGCAGCATTTCCTGCGTGACTTCCGCGAACGCATAGAAGGCAGCCGGGGTCTGATTCAGAACGGTCACTCGTTCCCGCACAATCAGATCCACGAATCTTTCGGGTGAGCGCGCGACGTCACCGTCCACGATCACCAAGGATCCGCCAGTGGTCAACGCACCCCACATCTCCCATACCGAGAAGTCGAATGCGTACGAATGAAACATCGTCCACACATCTTCGGGCCCGAAGTCGAAGATCTCTCGAGTCGAGGCGAGCAGAGCCAACACGTTGCCCTGAGAGACCACCACGCCTTTGGGGGCTCCGGTTGATCCGGAGGTGTAGATCACGTATGCGGCGGACTCCAAGGGCGCAACTGGCCAGTATTCAGCCGCGTCAGCCGTCTCGTCGACGGATACGACGGCATGTTCGTACTCACCGAAACGTGTAGCGGAACTGGGCGTCGACAGAATCGCTTTCGGACGCGCATCGGCGAGGACGTACCGGATACGAGCGTCGGGATACTGCAGGTCGATCGGGACGTACGCGGCGCCCGCCCGAACGACCGCGAGAATCGCAACTACCAGGTCGATCGAGCGAGGGAGGCCGACGGCCACGCGATCCCCCACTCGAATTCCTCGATCGATCAAGGCGGCCGCGAGCGCCTCCGAACGAACTTGCAACTCTGCGTAGGTGACCCGAGAATTTCCACTCGTCACGGCGATTGCGTTCGACCGCTTCGTCGCGACCCCGGCGAACAGGTCGGACAGTGAGTTCGCACCAAGTGCGGGCGCCCGCACGTGCATTTGCAGTTCTTCGCGCTCGGCGACGCTGAGAACATCGATGTCACGCAACATAATTGACGAGTTCTCGGTGACCGAGTCGCACACTCGACGTAGTCGCTCGACCCAACCGCCTACGGTGGCCGCATCGAACAGATCATCGGCATATCGGAAGGTGCCCCTAATGCCGCTCGCGCCTCCGTCAACCGTGCGATCCTCGCGCACAGTCACTTCAAGGTCGAAGCGAGGGTGCGCGGGAGGTAGCGGAGTGCCGTGGGCCGTCATCGTTCCCAGCGCGATCTCGGGAGCTGAAGCCAGCGGATCGACAGCGAGAACCACGTGCAGGAAGGAATTCTTGTCGCCTGCGGCTCCACCGACCGCCCGCTCGACTACCCAGTCGAACGGGACGTCGGCATTGGACAGAGCCGCCACGTCGACGTCGCGTACTCGACTCAAGAACTCACCGAAGGTGTCTCCATCGAGCAGGAGCGTTCGCAGCGCCACGGTTCCGACGAACATACCGACGGAGCCGTCGAACGAAGGGTGTGTTCGACCGGACGTCGGGGTTCCGATGACAATATCGGGAGTACCGGTGATCTTGCTCAGCGCGATCGCAAGGCAGGCGTGCAACACCATGAAGGTCGTGCAGTCGTGTGCCCTGGCGATTTCGTTCAGCGCCGCGTGGACGCGCGAGGGCAATTCGAACGTCACGTCCCGCGCCGACGACGATTGGCCCGGCCGGCGGGATCTGTCCACGGGAAGCGCAAGAGTCGGATCAACGCCGGCGAGAGCTTTGTCCCAGAATTCCAGCTGGCGGCCAGCTAGGCTCTGCGGGTCTGCAGGATCACCGAGAACGGTTCTGTGCCAGGCAGAATAGTCGCGATAGTCGAGCGAGGGCGAAGCCCAGATCGGCGAACTCCCGGCGGCGTGGGCGTCGTACGCCGCGATGAGGTCGGAGACGATCGTCGCGAACGAAAGGCCGTCCAGGGCGATGTGATGGGCAACCACGGTCATGCGATGGTCGGCGTCGCTGTCCGAGGTGAGGATCAACCGCAAGGGCAATTCGGTCGCCAGGTCGAACCCGGCCGCAACCAAATCCGCTGACGCAGAGTCGTACTCTTCGGACGGAACCTCGATCAGGGTCACGGACGCCGCGGACGCAGCCTGGATCGGCCATGTGTCGTGACTCTGGTCGAACGAGAACACGGTGCGCAGGACGGGATGGCGATCAGTCAGGTCACCTACCGACTCCCTCATCGCCGATGCATCCAGAACACCACTGAACGAGACCTCGAACGCAATGTTGTACGCCGACGACTGCGGATCCAGACGGTTGAGTAGCCACAGACGTTGTTGTGCCGGAGAAATTTCCACGATGACGTCGTCCGAAATGCGCTGTGGTTCCACCAACCACTCCGCCCGACCCTCACGGATCTTCCGGGCCAGCCGCGCCGGCGTCGGGGCACCGAACACGTCCCTGACTCCAACCCTTCTTCCGAACGCGGAACTCACGCGCGCGGCGACGTACACGGCGTCGAGAGAACTACCACCCCAGGCGAACAAGTCGGAGTGCGGTCCGAGAACGCCGACGCCGAGGACCTCGGCCATCACCGAGGCAATCAATTCCTCGTCGTACTCGATTGTGCGGCTTACCGCCGAGCGCTGCTCGGCGACCGCCGTCGTCGTCGGTTCAGGGAGCGCTGAACGGTCTGTCTTTCCATGGCTTGTGACGGGCAACGCTGCCAGAATCGTCACCGAACTCGGAAGCATGGAACGCGGCAGTAGTGAGGCCAGATGGTCGAGGACCGCCTCCTGACTCAACGGACGAAGTCGGTCATCTCTGTCTTCGCTCACTGTCACATACGCTGCAATCGACCCGGATCGCTCCACCGCTGCTGCCTGCGAGACGCCAGGAGTCGACAGGAGCACGGCTTCGATCTCGCCCAGTTCGACGCGTACTCCACGGATCTTGACCTGTTGATCAGTGCGGCCCAAGAACTCGAGTTGACCGGCATCGTTCCACCGCACCACGTCCCCGGTGCGGTACATGCGCGCACCAGCGTCGGCCGTACCTATGGGCGCCGCGACAAAACGCTCCGCAGTCAGCGTCGGCGAAAGGTACCCACGCGCCAGTCCTTGTCCCATCACGTACAGCTCACCCGCGGCGCCGACCGGAGTGGGACGCAACCACGAATCCAACACCACAGCGGCAACGCCGTCGATCGGGCGCCCGATCGGTGTATCACCGCCAGGCACCAGCGGCTCGCTCATGAATGCCGCGACGGTTGCTTCACTAGGGCCGTACGAATTCACGATGTCGACGTGACTCGACCACGCATCGACGAGCGTCCCCGGCGGTCGCTCGCCGCCCACGTTCAACACTCGAAGATCCGGCAGTTCCCGAGGGTCCATCGTCAGAGGAACCGATGGTGTCGAGATCAGGTGCGTGACACCCTCGAGCCGCAAATAGTCTTCGAGGTCAACTCCGCCGATCAAACCGGGAGGAACGATCACGGCAGTCGCACCGCAGCCGTGAGCAAGCAGAATCTCGAGGATCGCCACATCGAACGACGTGGATGCCAGGAGCGCGACTCGAGACGAACTATCGATGTTCAATCGCCCTGCGTGAGAACGCACCAACGGCAAAATGCCTCGGTGCGTGACCGCGACGCCCTTCGGCCGTCCGCTCGACCCCGAGGTGTAAACCACGTAGGCGGTGTCATCCAGGGATAGGTCGGCGCTAGATGAACCGGCCCCCGCAGTTCGATCGATCGGCCCATCGACAGTTTCGTCGACTCTGGGACTGACGACGCAGACCCACGCCGGCACGTCCGCCGGATCGTCACCGACCACGACAGACACGTTGGCATCGTCGAGAATGAAAGCGACACGCTCGGAGGGTGTTTGAGGATCGACGAAAAGAACAGCCGCACCGGCCCGCGCTACTGCATGAAACGCAACTACGGAATCGGTCGAGCGCTGGGCGAGGATCCCGACGACGTCACCTCGGCCGACGCCGTTCTCTACGAGCAAGGCACACAGTGCATCCGCGCGAGCGCCGAGTCGGTCGTAGGTGATGTCCACACCTTGGTCGCGGATCGCGACGGCACTCCCCTGCCCTGCCCCGTCTCTGATGACCGCATCGAGCGTCGCGAATCCGCCCGTCCGCAGTCCTAGCGCGGGGACCAGATCTTTCAGTTCGTCCGCCGAGAGGACAAGGAGGTCACCGAGCGCCTTGGTGGCCGAGTCGAGGAATCCCTCGAGTAGCCGAACGAACTGACGATGGTGCATCGCCAGGTCACGTTCGCTGTACAGGCGCGGATTGGCTTCGAAGGACAGGCGAACGTTCTCCCCTGCGATCGACGGATAAATGCTGAAGAACAGATCTTCGGTGGGTCCGGATGTGAGGACGTGAAATTCACCGACGACGTCACCGAGCCGTATCGCTTCGTGAAACATCATGACGTTCACGGCCGGGCCCGTCGAGTCGCGGGATCCGCCCTGATCTCCCTGGAAACCCATGTCCTCGTAACGGAATCGCTGGTGCCGCAATGCGCCGGTCATCTGCACCGAGATCTCACGCACCAGCTCCCGTGGTGACAGATCCCGATCAAGTTGCGCACGAACAGGCACGATGTTGGACAGCATTCCGCCCGAACGTCTCGACTTTGCCGAGGTGCGGCCGGACACCGGCAGGCTGAGGACGACGTCGTCGGAATCAGTCATCCGACCGAGATAGGACGCGAATGCACCGACGAGGATCGCCACCTCGGACGTAGCCCACTCGGTCGCGACATCCGAAAGCTGTTTTGCAAGCGTTGGATTCAAGGTCTGCACCAACATACGCTGCGGCATGGACGTCAGCCCGGCGCCGTCGGCGAGGCGAACCGGGTGAGGAAGGCCCTCTGACATCTCCTTCCAGTACTGCTCGTCCGATCGATACCGCGCCGAGGATCGGTAGTCGACATCGAGGTCATGCATCGCACGTACCCCCACACCACCGAAAGGAGTCAGCTTCTTGCCGTGAACAAGATGCGAATAGCGCTCCGCCACTCGCGTGGTGAGTGTCATCGCCGCATACCCGTCGAGCACGAGGTGATGGGCATGTGAATACCAGAAAAAGTGGTTGTCTTCCAGGTGAAGCAGCGCCCCAGAGATCAGGCGATCGGACATCACGTCAAGTGGCCGTGAGTATTCCGCTCTCATCCACTCGTTCGCGCGCTCAACTGGATCGTCCTCGCTGCGTAGGTCGAGATATTCGAGATCGTCGAGGATGGAGTGATCGACGACCTGACGCGGCTCGGCATCAGTAGCGACGAGGCGAACGAACGCCGACTCCAATTCATGACATGCAGTATTCGTTGCCTCGATCAGCGCATCGACGTCAACCGGTCCTCGTAGCTCCACGTACTGAGCCACCACGAACGGAGTTGACGGACTCAGTTGCTGCGCGAACCACAGCGCGAGCTGAGCCCGAGACAACGGAAAAGCGCTCAACCCGTCACCTCACATTTCACCAGCCTTGTAATTCACGAACGTTCGGTGGCTGATCACGTGAATCCATGGGAGCGAACACCACGAACGGCCGAACCGAACCCTACTGTCTCGTCTAAGTTTTCACCACCGGGCCAACACTGCTAGACATGTCGTCGCAGCTTTCACGCACTCAAACGTCAGGAGCTTCAGCGGATGAACAACGACACGGTGGGACCAAAGTCCGACGACGATTCCGGGGCTGAACCGATCGGCTCCGACAACATCCCGCCGAGCGGTCCGGAGCGCGAATCCAAGGGGTCGGCTGCATTTCTCCGAAGCCACCGAACCGCAGTCGCGATGACGGCATCGACACTGGTCGTCGGCGCTTTTGTAGCCTGGCTCGGGTACACGGCACACGAGGCGCAGGGCAACCTGGAAGCGGCTCGCGACCATGCACAATCGGCAAAGAGTGCGCTCCTTGCCGGGGATACGGGGGTCGCAGAGTCCGCCGCGGCGGAAGCCGATGTCGCGGCATCGGCCGCCTATGACAACACCCATTCGCTTCCCTGGAACATCGCCGCAGCTGTTCCGGCCATCGGGTCGCCCTTCGACTCGACGCGCCAGATGACCGAGGTCGTTCAGGGACTCACGCGTGACGTTCTCGGTCCTGCTGTCACTGTCGGAACTTCACTCGCACCAACGGAATTGGTGCAGCCCGGCGGACGCTTGGCACTCGCACCGTTACGCGAAGCAGAACCGAAACTGGCCGAAACAGCTATCGCCGCGAAATCGCTGTCGTCGCAGGCACAGGAAGTTCCCGAATCGAAGTACCTGGGCCGAGTTAACGATGCCAGAGCAGAATTGCAGTCGCAGACAAGCGAACTGGCTACCCTCTTGACGAACACCGCCACAGCGGCTCGCATCGCACCGGCGATGCTCGGCACCGACGGACCGCGCAATTACTTCATCGGTTTCCAGACCAATGCGGAGGCCCGCGGAACCGGTGGCCTCTTGGGTGGATACGGCATCGTCCGAGTCGACGACGGCGCCGCTCGGGTGGATACACTCTCCCCCAACTCCGAACTAACACTGGACAATCAACCGATAGACCTTGGTCCTGACTTCAATCAGCTGTACGGAACAAGTCGCCCGACCACAGATTCTCGCAACAGCAACCTCAGCTCGCACTTTCCTTACGCGGCACAGATCTGGCAGTCCCTGTGGTCACAGGAGTCCGGGGGTGAGATGGTCGACGGTGCAATTGCGACCGATCCGATAGCACTGAGTTACATCCTGAAAGCGGTGGGGCCGATCAAGATGCCCGATGGGGAGTCGGTGACAGCCGACAACGTCGTGGAACTGACCGAGTCGACCGCGTATGCACGCTTCCCTTCCGACAACAAGGCACGAAAGCAGTATCTGCAGACCATCGCGGCTCGCGTCGTCGAGAGGATGACCGGGAACATCAAGTCTCCGAGCGCACTGCTGGAAGCACTGGGCAAAGGCGTCAGCGAGGGCAGAATCGCGGTGTGGAGCTCGCACCCCGAGGAACAATCAGTTCTCGCCGACACGGTCCTCGGTCATACGATCCCCGGAGATTCGGCGCCGTATGCCGGTGTGGTGATCAACAATCAAGCCGGCAACAAGCTCGACTACTACCTCACAAGAGAAATCGACTACACAGCGCAGACGTGCACCGGCGACACCCGAAAGACAACGGTCACCGTTCGACTGACAAACAACGCACCCGACGCCGACCTGACCGAATACGTCAGCGGGATCGTCGACAACCCCGGACGACTGCCCAAGGGCACCAACGTGGCCGCAGTCACCCTACTGGCAACGACCGGAGCAAAACTCGACACAGTCTCGGTGGGCGGGCAGATTTCGTTTGCCGTCAACGGATCAGAGCAGGGGCACCCGGCCTACATGACGAGGGCTGTCATTCCGCGAGGACAAACGGTTGAACTGAAGTTCGATCTGACCGAGCCCACAGCAGAGGGCGAGGCCCGCGTACCGGTCCAGCCGCTGGTCGACGAACCGAAGATCACGGTCGACGTGCCTACCTGCTGAACGTGATCGGCAAACGTCTATCGCTCCCCTTCCGAACGGACGTTTGCCGATCAGCGTCTTTCGACAGCCCTCGATGAACTTTCAACAGATTTGAAACTTTGACGAAGGCTAGCCTATGCTTCCTGACGCGCCTGGAACCAGCCGTCGGCTGCGATCCGTCGGAGTCACACTCCTCGGCGCATCGACAACGGAAGGTTCCTCATGCAATACGCCCGTGTGCGCTCACTTCGCCGAACTGTGGCACTGAGCGGTTTGGTCATTGCCGCCCTTGTGCTCGGTGGATGTAGCAACAACAACGCTGAAACCGAATCAGGCAACAGCGACTTCGAAACCGTCACCATCGAAAGTGCACTCGGAAACGCCGTCATCACGGAAAAGCCCGAGCGAATCGTGACCCTCGGCATGGGATCGGCGGAAACCGTGATCGCACTCGGCACGATCCCGGTCGGCGTCGAAAAGTACGCATGGGGCAGCGACGACACCGGATATCTGCCGTGGGTGCACGAAGCGGTCACTGAGCAAGGTGGCGAATTGCCCGAGCAGTTCACCGGCGGAACCGACCTCAACATCGAAGCGATCATCGCTCTCGAGCCAGACCTCGTCCTCGCCCCCTGGTCCGGCATCACACAGCAGCAGTTCGACTCACTCAACGCATTCGCGCCGACCGTCGCCTACGCCGAGAGTCCGTGGACCATCACGTGGGAAGAGCAGATCAACGTCATCGGCAAAGCCATGGGTGAATCCGAGAAGGCAACGGCCGAAATCGACAAGATCAAGTCGCAGTTCGCTGAATCGACTGCAGCACATCCGAACTACGCCGATGTGAGCTTCTCTTTCATCTACAATACGGGCCCGGGAACGCTCGGCGTCTTCTTCGCAGAAGAGCAGCGTGTGGCTATGGTCCGCGCACTCGGCTTGCAGGTGGATCCCGTCGTCTACACCTTGACGGAATCGGAAGGAACAGACTCAGCAGTCATCGGCCTGGAGAACGCAAACCTCCTCGACAAGTCCGACCTGCTCTTCACCTTCTACTCTGACCCGGCCAATCGCGCCGAGATCGAGGCACAACCGGCCTACCAGGCCATCCCCGCCGTGGCTCGGGGAACTGTGATCGCTCCGACCGAACAGCCCTTCGTCACGGGTTCCTCGATGATCAACCCACTGACCGTGCCCTGGTCGCTCGAGCGTTATGTACCGATGATCGACGAGGCAATCGCGAAGCTGAACAAGTGATGTCGATACGCACCGTACGATCGAGAAGCCCGCGTCCTATTCGGATGCGGGCTTCTTGCCGTCACGTTCGCTCTTGAATCGCATCCACTCACTGCTCAGCATCCGATTGTCGATGATCCACCCCATGTAATCGCGCATGTTGAGCACACGAATGTACGCAGGGCCGTTGGGGTTTGCGTATTGCAGCGCCTCGGTCGCAAGCTTGCGTTGATTCTCGAGATACACGTGCTCGGTTTCGAGGAATCCGCCCCACACGTCGGAATCCATGACGTAGTAGTGAGTCCGATCCCGAGGCTTGCGCGTGCGTTTGACGAAGCCCCGGTCGATCAACCGGCGAATGTAGGTGGACACCGATCCGCGACTTGCTCCGAGTGCCTGCGCCAGCTCTTCAGCACTGACCCCTGGCGACTCGCTGATCAACAGATAGCCCGCAATCCGACCTTCGATACGAGCCCCACCACCGGACTGCCAGTACACGGAGAACTGGTCGATGAACCAGGTGGAGAAATCGTCACCGCGAGCAGGGCTGGCATCGCCCATTCGTTGAGCCTCCGACGTCACTGGGTACGAACAAAACTGAGTACGAACAAAACCCGGTCCGAACAATTCGTCACTATTGTGCCAGCACCACACTCACTGAAACGAAAGCGTCAGTCCTGGAGTGGTTGCAATGAACTCGAGTTGTTCGATCGTCAAAGGCGAAGCTTTTGTCGAGCCTGCCGGTTTCACGAACTGGGTCACCACGACGGTTTCGCCGGAGGGGTGGACAACCCGGACCGTGTCGTCGCCCGAGCCATAAGGATCGACCAGGCGAGTCACGATGGTGGAGTCCGGCAACGTGAGTGTCTCACCCGGTTCCGGCACAGCGGTACCAACCGATATTTCGACATCGCTGCTGCCGTCCGCTGTCGAAGCGACGATTCGCTCGCACACTCCTCCCTGTCCGTAATCATCTGGAACCAACGAACCGAGCGGGCGTTCCAAGGTGACGCCTGCCGCGCCGAGATCCTTCCACCGTGCATCGAGCAATTGATTCAGTCGGTCGATATCCATGCGCGTCGCAGGTGGACCGGCATTCACAGAATCGGTGTAGCAGGATGCCATCGGTGGCGGCGTCGAGTCTGGAACCGGCGCAGTCACCGCAAGCCCCGGCGCGGTTGCGAGCGCGATCAGTTCGTCCATCGTCAAAAGCGGACCAGTGTCCGTCGACGTGTCGATGCTGGCAACAACCCGGGATCCGTCGCCGAGATACGCGACGACACCGCGCTCGCCCCCGACATCCGAAGCGACTTTGTCCTCGAAATCCGCAATGTCCAGCACTGTTCCGTTCGCGAGATGCTCCCGCCGATCCACAAGACCCTCCAAGCACGGTGGCACCGGCTGATCCCATGCACGAACCTGAACCGAGACATCGGCCGTCTGCCCGCCGCGACTTACCGCCCCGCTTGCCTTTGTCGAACCGCTGAACTCGATCGGGTCGACCCCGTCAGGAAACGAGGCGCCCCGGAAATTCTGGATCGGCGCAAACTCGAACGATTTCGACGGACTCGCAAATACAACCTCGACATCGGAAGGCAATGATTCGAGTAACGCATCGCTCATAGCGGTGGCCTTCGGCCCCGAGAACCACGGATAGTCCGGATCGTCATAGCCAGGCTCGCCTGCGAAACCGTAGTTGAATCGCACCGGCGGACCCGGTGATTCGACCGAATCGCAGCCAGGAATCGACGTACCTGTGTCCTCGTTCATCACCGCCGCGACAACAGTTCCCAATGCGACGATCGAGACGATCACCACCCCGTCGCGCCAGGTCCATTGCTCGCGACGACGGTTCGACTCGTGTGCGGTGCGCCCAGACATTTCTCGATCATTGCCTACGGCAACAACTACGTCACTACCCGACATACCCAGTGAGGTCGTAAACCGTGGAATTTCCCACTGTCGTCGATGCGAAATTGGCTTCGACCCATTCCTGGATGGCACTCGACGTGCTGTCCCCGCTTTGGCCCTCTCTCTGGCTTCCGCCCTGGCCACCGGCAATGTAGTAGTGAACCTTTCCGTCTGCCACGTACTGGATGAATTGATCCAATGTCGGTGAGGGATCGGAACTCCAACCGCCGGTCGCCATCAACGCGGTATTGCTGGCCAACTCGTAGGTTGCTGCGCTTTGCGAACCGTTGGTCGCGGCCGACCACGTGGTGCCCGCGTTGACCAGCATTGCCGTCAACTCGGAAGTGCTTTCGCTGCCGCTACTAGGTGCTTGCCCGTTCGACGTCGGATTTACAGTCGCGTCAGAAGAATTCGGCGGTGCGTCACCGTTTGGCAGCTCTGGGCCCCCACCGATGCCTCCTCCCCCGCCCATTCCGGAATCGGACACCGCGCTGGCGGGTCCGGCTGTCGGAATGGATCCGCCGTGCGCGGTTGCGGCAGTGGCAATCGCGTAAGACGCCGAAGCCGTTATCCCTGCCAACGAGCCGATGATCAATCCAGCGACAGCAAGCCTTCGGAATCGATCCTCGGCTCCCACGAGAACCAGGATCGCGCCGACGAACTTGCCTACCAACAGAATCCACTTCATCATCGGCAGCCAGTCGGCATTGCGGTGCAACAGCACCCAACTCCAGATTCCTGCGACCAGCATCACCGCTGCCAAGCCGCAACGTCCGATCCAGCGGGCACGAACCAACCACAGAGCCACTCCACCGGTCCCGATCATCCCCGCGACGGCGGGCGCAAGCGCAATTGTGTAAGAGGGGTGGATCCTGCCCGACATGTAGCTGAAGATCAGGCCGGTAACGAGAAACCAACCACCCCAAAGGATCAACGACGCACGAAGAAGATCTGTGCGCGGTGCGCGCCTCCGGGCGAGGAGTCCGAACACCACTGCGATCAGTGCCGCAGGAATCAGCCAGGAAATCTGTATACCCATCTCGCTGCCGAACAGCCGCTCCAGTCCGGTACTCCCCCCGAAGCTCGAGCCTGCACTGCCACCGTTCATTCCACCACCGCTACCGGTGTTACCGAAAAGTCGACCCAATCCGTTGTATCCCAGCACCAAGTCCATGACGCTGTTGTTGGTCGACCCACCGATGTACGGGCGAGAATCCGCCGGCCACAGCCACACTACCAATACCCACCCACCCACCGGCCGATACGACAACGGCCGTGGCGCCGATCGCCAAGTGGACCAAGCGATCTCGCAAACGTGCTTGTCCGGCAATCACATACGCACCTGCGAGCGCAGGCAATACCATCACCCCTTGCAACATCTTGGTGAAAAGCGAACCCCAGCGCAACACCTGCGAGGGCTACCCACATCGCGGCTCGTCGACCCATCGCCGTGCCCATTGCCCGAATCACGAAGTAGCCGGCGAGAGTCATGAGCAGAACCAACAGTGCATCAGGATTGTCGAACTTGAACATCAGGGCGGCAGCCGGCGTAGCGGCCAACACAGCTCCCGCCACAGAACCCGCAGCGGGCGACGCCACTCGTTTGACGGCCACATACACGAGTGGAACCGATCCGACGCCCATCAATGCCTGCGGAACTAGAAGGCTGGCACTCGAAAATCCGAAGATCCGTCCGGACAGACCCATGACCCACAACGAAGCGGGCGGTTTGTCGACCGTGATGAAATTCGAGGTATCGAGGGACCCGAAGAACCACGCTTTCCAATCTTGTGAGCCGGCCTACGCAGCCGCAGCGTAGAAGGTGTTGGCGTACCACTCGCGGTCAGATTCCACAGATACAGGACCGCCGTTGCCGCCAACAGGGTCGTCAGCGCCAATCCTGTACGGCGAGTGCGGAACCACGACGGCGAGGGCTCGGCTCGATGGGCAGTTGGTGCCGGCCGCTGAGGTGGGGCCGGATGCAGAACGGCGGTCATCAGGAAGTCCCTTCACGAGTTACTGTCCTGCCAACGATCGCGTCTCCAACCCTGGCGGCACTGGGCCCGTCTGGAAGATTGCTGTGAATGGATCAGGTCAGAGCGCGCTCGAACAGCACGACGCTGAACCAACCGTTCTCGGCATCATCTCCGAAGTCACGACGCCCGACCTCGATAAAGCCCGCGTCCAAGTAGTAGCGACGCAATCGCACGTTCGTTTCCACACAATCGAGCCGCAAGTACTGCGCGCCCTCCTCCGTAGACCGTCGACGCGCCCAGCGCAGTAAGCGCTCACCCATCGAGTCGCCCGAAAATGCTCGATCGATAACCAATCCGTGCACGTAGCCTGCAGGTTCGTCCGAATCGAGCCAAACCTGAGGGTCTGACCAGATCAACCTCAGCGCACCGACGATCCTCGACTGCACCTGGTCTCGCGCGACATAGAACTCCCCTCTCGAAATCTGGGCCTCGATCTTCTCGAGAGACACTTCGCGAGGACGCCACTGAGCGATTCCACGTTCCGCCAACCAGTCTTCCGCCCCATGCCGAAGCGCCAAGATCGCTGGCGCATCATTTGCGATCGCCCGTACAACGTCCACCGTCGTGATCCCTCCCCTCGATCCGACCATCGAAAGGTGCGGCCCACAGCGGCACGACCTCTGGGCTCCACCTCGGATGTATCTGCGAGATGGAGCCTATCGGCGTGAAGTTATATGTCTGAACGGGTCCCACCACTCGGTCAGGTCTTGAAAGTGGTGTTCGCCGGCCTGGGATGCTGCCCGGGGTCGATCGAGGGTGGTGGGATGAACCACGGTTTGTTGTCGACACCGATTCGGATCGCCCATTTCCCGACGAACCCTGATTTGCGGTGCATCAGCCGGTGATGTGAACGGCACAGCAGGACAAGGTTGTTCATCACCGTAGGCCCGCCGTTCGCCCAGTGCCTAATATGGTGCGCATCGGTCCACGCCGGAACACACGAACAGCCCGGGAACGCGCAGCCCTTGTCGCGGGCGATCAGCGCGACCCGTTGTTCGGCGGTGACCAACCGTTTTCCGGGTTTCGCATCGAGCGGCGCGCCGTGATCGTCGAGCAGGACAGTGGAGAGGAAACAATCGCACCCGAGGAGTCTGGTCTGCGAGACCGACAGCGGCCCGAGCCAGGGCATGTGCCCCACATCAGGATCCGACAGTGACTCTCCACCATCAGTTGGTGTTGCGGCGCAATCGCGGTGCTCCGCCAGATCGCGAGCGTTGATGTGCACGTTCACGTGCGGACGTTGCCCACCATCGGTACCGGTCTTGGCACAGTCGAGGTAGCGGCGGATCAGTTCGGTGAACCCGTCCGCGGTTCGCTTCGCCGCCGACCGGGCATCGGGCGTTCCGTCCGGTGCTGGGGTGGGCATCGTCAGATTCGACAGGGCCGATAACAGCATTTCGCCGGTGAGGGCATCGAAATCACCGCGCACCACCACCCGACCGTTCAACGTGGACGCGATCCGGAGCTCGTTGCGATCGACATCTTCGGCGGGCGGAATCTCATCGGACTCGAACAACCGCTCCAAAGTCGCGATCACGTGCCGCACCTTCGTCGTCGTCGCCTCCACACCCAACGCAGCCGCAAGCAACAGGTCGATGCACTTCGGTAGCGCTTCCTCAGGCATGCCTTTAGGTGGGGATTCACAGAACGAGACGATCAACACGGCGTGATCGAAGGAGCAATCCCCGTCATCGAAGCCTGCCGCTACGGCCGGAAACGGCCGCAGCGCTGCACCGAGGGCGGCGATCTTCTTCCCGTCCCGAACCTGCAGCATCGTGTTCGCCGCCAACCAGGAACCGACACCGCGGCTGGCAATCACCTGATCATCCGGGCGCATCGACAGTTCGTCCACGACCGCCACCCGCACCGCCTCGAGACGCAGAATCTCCGCACTCGCCTCGATAGCAGCAGCCCGCAACTCCGCAGCAGACAACCGCCACAGACGACCACGCAACCCCACCGCAGAACCAGACACCACATCCGACAACAAGACACTCATTGAATCCCCCGATCCCCACCCCCAACAATACTCGAACATGCGTTCGAGTCAATAGGGATAGATCTTCAGTGCTCGATCCACCGATTCATCGCTCGCCGTTAGCAACGGCAATCTCAAATGAGGTGTCGGAATCTGCCCCAACGCGTGCAACACACCCTTGATGACAGTCGGATTCGGTTCGGAAAACAGGGCCCCGGACAGCTTCGACAACCGTCGCCCAAGGTCGCGAGCACTGTCCACATCGCCACTGTCCCAAGCCTTTACCAAGCGGACGAAGTCACCAGTCGACACATGAGCCGACGCCAAAATGCCGCCGGACGCACCCAAGGCGAGGAGCGGTGCGAGGAACAGATCATCCCCGGCCAGCACGGCGAAGTCGTCCGGAAGATCCGCGAAGAGTTCGACGGCAGCTGCGTCGATACTGCCAGCGGCATACTTCACAGCAACAACCCCGGGCAACGCTCCCAACTCTCGCAGTGTGCGACCGTCCAAATCGCACGCAGTTCGGTACGGCACGTGATAGACGATGAGCGGTACCGGGCTCGATTCCTGCAAGTACGCAAAATGCGCCACCACACCGGCTTTCGACGGCCTCGTGAATGAAGGAACCGGCACCAAGGCCGCCGAGACTTCCGGCCACCGACTCAGACTGTCGAGCGCCCGCGCACTGCCCACTGTGTCGCTACCGCCCGCGCCGACGATCAACGTCGCGCCCCGCGCACGGCACACGCTCGCGCAGATGTCCAGAACGGCCACTCTCTCCTGCTCCGTCAGCGTTGCGCTCTCCGCCGTCGTCCCGAGCGCAACGAGTCCGACTGCACCATCGGAGAGAACCTGGTGCGCAAGCCGTTCGAGTGCGTCGGTTGCGATACGACCGTCGCTCTCGAACGGGGTGATCAGAGGGACATGGATTCCGGCGAGGTCAATTCGAGCAGTAGTCATAGAACTCAGCCTCACCCAACAAACCTTGTAGGTCTAGTTCGCGTTTCCATCTTCGAGCGTAAGCTGAGCTGATGCTTGACGTTCGTCGACTGAGGCTCTTGCGTGAACTAGCGCTGCGCGGCACCATCGTTGCCGTCGCCGAGGCGTTGTCATTCAGTCCCTCTGCAGTGTCGCAGCAGTTGGCCGTTCTCGAACGTGAAGCCGGCGTTCCTCTGTTAGAACGCACGGGGCGTCGGGTGCGCCTCACGCCGGCAGGCGAGAACCTCGCACGTCACGCCGAAGTCATCCTAGAACGCCTGGAACAGGCATCGAGTGAATTGGTCGACGCTCGTCGTGGCCTCGCCGGACCGCTACGCATTGGAACGTTCCCGACCGCCGCACGTGCGATCCTCCCTCAGGCATTGATCGCACTGTCGCACGATCACCCGGGATTGGAACCGATGGTCTCGGAAATCGACCCAGCCGACGTCGCCGACGCGCTACGAGCCGGGAATTTGGACTTGGCTTTGATTCACGACTACGACTTCGTCCCTCGCCCCACCGAACCGGGCTTGACGACATTGCCGCTGTGCAGCGAAGCCGTGTACCTCGCTTCGAGTGACATCGAGTCAGATCCCGGTAACGCCGTCGCATCGCTGACCGACTGCGTAGAACGTCCCTGGATTACCGCGATCCCCGGAACCGCTTGCCACGCAATGACCATTCGCGCGTGCCAAGCTGCCGGTTTCACACCGAAAGTGCGTCATCACATCGACGAGTTCGCCACTGTTCTCGCCCTCGTTGCTGCGGGACAGGGAGTTTCACTGGTCCCGGAACTCGGAGCAAGTCATCCACCACCGGGAGTGCAGCTCACGCCGATGCCTATTCGGCGAAGGACCAAGATCGCCCACCGAGCCGGCTCCGACGCACACCCGGCAGTCACAACCGTGACAAGCGCGCTTCGCTCGGCCGTCCCGCAACTGCTGGACGCCCAGCAATAGCGGCACCTACATGTCGAGTCCGAGGTCGAGCACCGTCACCGAGTGAGTCAGTGCACCTACGGCCAGGTAGTCGACGCCGGTTCGGGCGTACTCTGCGGCAACGTCGATGGTGAGACCGCCCGAGGACTCGAGCTTGGTTTCGGGAGCAACAGCGTCGCGGCGTTGGACCGCAATCTGCGTCTGCCAGAGCGGAAAGTTGTCCAGCAGAACAAGTTCGACCTTTTCCGCCAGCACTTGATCGAGCTGAGTGAGATTGTCGACCTCGACTTCACACTCGATGTCCGGCGCGAGTTCTCGGACGGCGCGAAGTGCAGCAACCACCGAACCGGCAGCAGCAACGTGGTTGTCCTTGATCAATGCGGCGTCACCCAACCCCATGCGGTGGTTGACTCCCCCGCCCACGTGAACCGCATATTTCTGCAGAGAGCGCAGGCCGGGCAGCGTCTTTCGACTGTCACGCACTTTGGCATGAGTGCCGGCGATGGCGTCGACCCACTGTGATGTCGCCGTGGCGATCCCCGAGAGATGGCAGACGAGGTTGAGCATCGTCCGCTCTGCCGTGAGAAGTCCGCGGGTGGGCGCGACAACGGTGAGCACCGATTGACCTGGCGCAACCCGAGTTCCTTCGGAGACCCGACCGACGACCTCGTAGTTACCCGCGCCGATCACCTCGTCGAGAACAAGCAGTCCGACGTCGATGCCGGCGACGATACCCGATGAGCGTGACACGACCGAAGCCTTCGAGACCGCATCAGCGGGAACCGTTGCGGTAGAGGTGATATCGGGGCCATAGCGCAGATCCTCGTCGAGAGCGAGCCTGACCAATGTGAGCAGCTCGTCACGGTCGAGCGGCGCGGGCAGGATCTTCTGCTCGGTCATCAATGAACTCCTGTCAACAACATGTCGAGTATTTGGAGCGCTCCATCGGCGCCCATCTTGATCCGAGTGCTGCGACGCTGATTCGGATCTGTTCCAGGATAGTCGGTGCGGGTATGGCAGCCACGGCTCTCGGTTCGCGCCACGGCCACGTCGACCAATGCAGTTGCGGTCAGTGTGAGCGCCGAGTCTTCGAGGTCCGGAGCAGCCACCGCCACTGTCTGTTCAGCGTCGGCAAGCGCGGCTCGCGCAGTCTGGAGACCGCCTCCGTCGCGAACCACCGACGCGTGTGCCGTCATGACGGACTGCACGGTCTCTCGCGGCATGATCGGCATCGGCTTGCGCACCACGTTGACCACTTCGGCATGGACATCGCGACGCTCGGCAGCTGCGATTCCTGCACGCTCCCCGACTACCAAACCCTCGAGAAGGCTGTTGGACGCAAGGCGATTCGCGCCGTGCAATCCCGTGCGAGCCACTTCACCCGCTGCGTAGAGTCCAGGCACTCCCGTTCGTCCATGGACGTCGGTGGCGACTCCCCCGCACGAATAGTGCGCGGCCGGAGCCACCGGAATGAGTTGAGTGCGTGGATCGATGCCCGCTTCGAGGCAGGACGCGGTGATGGTCGGGAATCTCGAATCGAAGCCGTCGAGCTTTCGTGCGTCGAGATAGACGTGATGGGTGCCGAGATCTCGTAGGCGTGCTGCGATTGCCCGCGAAACCACATCACGCGGGGCGAGATCACCCAGCGGATGAACACCTGCGGTGACCGAATCACCGTTGGTGTCGACAAGAATCGCACCCTCGCCGCGGACCGCCTCACTGATCAGGGGTCGGCGGCCTACCCCACCCGGAGTGAAGAGCACCGTCGGATGGAACTGAACGAACTCCAGGTCGGCAATCGCCGCACCAGCTTCGAGTGCCAACGCGATTCCGTCGGCAGTTGCGCCTGGCGGATTTGTGCTGCAGGCATACAGCTGACCGAGTCCGCCGGTAGCGAGCAGTACCGCTGGTGCATGGATCACCCCGAGGCCTTCCGGGGAGGAGACGATGAGTCCACACACCCCACGGCGGTTGGTCACCACCTGAACTGCCGCCGCACCGAACAGGACGGGCAGGCCGGCAGCATTGAGGGCTCGCTGCACTTCTGCGCCCGTGGCGTCGCCGCCGGCGTGGATGATCCGACGTGTGCTGTGCCCACCCTCGCGGGTGCGCGACACCTCGCCGTCTCGCCCGCGATCGAAGACCGCTCCCAACGCGGCCAGCGCTGCAACAGCATCGTGACCAGCTTCGACGATGGAATAGACGGCTTCCTCGTCGCACAAACCGACGCCGGCCTCACACGTATCCGCAACGTGCGATTCGACGGAATCCGTATTCAGATCGTCGACGACGGCGATGCCGCCCTGCGCGTACTGAGTCGAGGTGTCCGTCGGACCACCCTTGCTGACCGTGAGTACTTTCAGCCCCCGCAGAGAAGCGGTGCGCGCAGCGGTGAGGCCCGCGACACCGCCTCCCACGACGACCAGGTCGGCATGAGCCTCCCAGGCGAAACGCCCGGCAGGGCTGGTCACTCGCCGCCGCCCGGATTACCGATCTCGATCATGCGCTGCACCGATTTCTGCGCACGCTTGGCCATCTCGAGATCGACGTGGACCTCGTCCTTGCCCTCGAGAAGGCAGCGAAGCAACGCGGCAGGCGTGATCATCTTCATGTACGGGCACGATGCGCGGTCGTTGACGGCCTGGAAATCTACGTCGGGCGCCGCCTTACGCAACTGGTGCAGCATCCCGATCTCGGTCGCGACCAGAACCTGCTTGCTCTTGGTGACGCGGGCAGCGTCGAGCATTCCGCCGGTGGAAAGGATCTTGACCTTGTCCGCGGGGACCGCGCCTTCGCCGGCGAGGTACAGAGCCGAAGTGGCGCAACCACATTCAGGATGTACGAACAGCTCGGCGTCGGGGTGCGACTTGGACTTGGCCGTCAGCTCGTCACCGTTGATGCCGGCGTGCACGTGGCACTCGCCCGCCCAGATCTGCATGTTGGTACGGCCGGTCACGCGCTTGACGTGCGCTCCCAGGAACTGGTCCGGCAGGAACAGAACCTCGCGGTCGGGATCGATCGAGTTGACCACGTCGACGGCATTGGACGAGGTGCAGCAGATGTCGGTGAGTCCCTTCACCTCTGCCGTGGTGTTGACGTACGACACCACCAGCGCGTCCGGGTTGTCGGCCTTCCACTCACGAAGCTGCTCGGCATTGATCGAGTCGGCCAGCGAGCAGCCAGCTCGCTCGTCGGGGATCAGCACGGTCTTGGACGGCGACAGGATCTTCGCGGTCTCGGCCATGAAGTGCACACCGCAGAAGACAATCGTGTCCTCGGGTGCCTCGGCCGCGATTCGCGAAAGCGCCAGGGAATCTCCGACGTGATCGGCGACGTCCTGAATCGCAGGCAGCTGGTAGTTGTGCGCAAGAATCGTCGCGCCGCGTTCGCGAGCCAGACGTTTGATCTCAGCGGCCCACTCGGGGGTCGCTTCGACTCCGTTGTATCCGCCGGGGCCGTCGTGAATCTGCGAGGCCGATCCCTCCCATAACGTCGTGGTCGTCATGGCGTTCTCCTTCACCGTGAACCCGGGCTCGTCACCCAGTTCAAATCCGGACGGGCTGGCCCGGATTTCCGTATTCGAGGTTTTCGACTTAGGATCGAAAACGTGCCCAATAGTAACACCACCCACGAAGTGCTTGCAGCGGTGTTCCAAGTTCGCACCTTCCCCGCAAGCATCGCCGCAGGTGACGGCGACCACTGCCCACAAGGGCGTGAAGAGTTGGCCGTGCTGCTGTGGCAGCGCGCACTCAACCCGCAGAAGGGCACGTGGTCCCTGCCCGGGGGCACTTTGCGCGACGACGAGGACTTGACGACGTCCGCTCGACGACTCCTCGCCGAGAAGGTCGACCTACGAAAGGTCGCCCACCTCGAACAACTCTCCGTCTTCAGTGATCCACAACGTGTGCCGGGCCCGCGCCGCATCGCGTCGACCTTCCTCGGACTCGTTCCCCTCAGTGCCGATCCACAACTTCCACCGGACACTGCCTGGCACCCCGTTTCGAAATTGCCGGAGATGTCGTTCGATCACGGAACCGTCGTGCGGCACGCGCGCAATCGACTGGCTGCAAAACTCTCCTACACCAATATCGCATTCGGGCTGGCGCCCGAAGAATTCGCGATGTCGACGCTTCGCGAAATCTACTGCGCTGCACTCGGTTACCAGGTCGATGCCACCAACTTGCAACGCGTGCTGGGGCGTCGAGGCGTTCTGACTCCCACCGGCAACACCGCACCGTCCGGCAAGTCGGGCGGACGTCCACCGGCACTGTACCGTTTCACCGACTCCACCTTGCGAGTCACCGACGAATTCGCCGCACTACGGCCACCGAGCTGACACTGATCATACTGTCAGGCAACAGCTTCGAGACTTCCGCGCTGCAACCACACCGAGGCCACGGCGCCGGCCGGATCGATGACCCGGTTGATTGCACCGAACCGTGTCGTCACCCGATCGAGAATCCGACCGGCCTGCAAACGATCTGTCGGATCGGCGACAATCGCAAAGAAGCGATGGGCGGGTTTTCCCGCCATGACGCGCACCAATTCGGTGACCGTCCGCGCCGTGACTGCCACGCTCCAACCAGCGTCGAGAAACTCGGCGGCAGTGCGCGCACCGTGCTCGAATCCGATGTCCGTGACAAGTACAACTCCCCTGTTCGGGGCGATCTCTGAAACACTCATTGCGGAACCTCCAGTCGGAATCAAACTCTTGACTCCTATGTAAGTCCGCAATCTTGTGCTTCCCTTGTGCTGGTTCTGTGAGAACTCTGGGGATTTGCGCGCCCCACCTCAGACAGATCGAGACAGCCCCGCCCAGAAGACCGTCGAGGCCGCGTTCACCACATCGCCGACCGGTACGTCGCCCAACATTCCGCCCGCAGCAAGCGTCGCGACGCCATGGAACGTCGCAAAGGCAACCAGCGCAATACTTTCCGGATCGCCGGCGGCAATATCGCCCGCGGTCTGAGCTTCCGACACGAGCCGGACGGTCAGGTCCATCGTCGCGTGCCCCGCGTTGACGACAGTTTCGGCGGCGCCCGGTGCATGCTTGTTGCTGTACATCAACGACAAAAGTCCGGGATGATCCAGCGCAAAATCCACGTAGGCATTGGCGAGGGAGGAGAACCGGGCCCTCGCGGTCGGTGGAGCATCCGCGACTGCCCGCTCGAGCGCACCGGTCATCCGATGGAATCCACTTTCGGCCAAGGCATCGAGCAAAGCCTGGCGGTCACGAAAGTGCTTGCCCGGAGCCGCGTGGCTCACGCCCGCCTCGCGCGCAAGTTGCCTCAGCGACAACTTGTCGACACCATCTCGTTCGAGTGTTGCTTCGGCCGACGCCAGGAGTTCCTGTCGCAGACTGCCGTGGTGGTACGGCTGTTCGTGGGCGGGCATGGTGGCACCATATCAAAATGTTGTCATTGACAACTATGGTGCCAGTGCCTACATTTGGGATCACCCGAACCGAAGGAGCCACCATGGCCATCGACGTAGCCGGAACCACCGTCCTCATCACCGGAGCCAGCGCTGGACTCGGCGTGGAATTCGCTCATCGCTTTGCCGCTCGCGGCGCAAACCTCGTTCTGGTCGCCAGACGGGCGGACCGCCTCGAAGCACTCGCCACCGAACTTCGTGGCACGCACGGCATCACCGTGACAGTTCTGCCCGTCGACCTGGCCGCACCCGGCGTCGGCGCGACCCTGCACCAAGAACTCGCCAGTCGCGACATCACGGTCACGTCCCTGATCAACAACGCCGGATTCGGAACACACGGAGCATTCGTGGACGAAAACCTCGAACGCGTCACGTCCGAAATTCAGCTCAACATCGCCACACTCGTCGAACTGACGCACACATTCCTGCCCGACCTTCTCACCGGCCGCGGAGCACTGGTCAACATCGCCAGCACCGCGTCGTTCCAGCCGACACCGGGCATGGCGGTCTACGGCGCATCCAAGGCTTTTGTACTCAACTTCACCGAAGCACTCTGGGCAGAAGCTCGCGGTAGCGGATTGACCGTGTTGGCGGTGTGCCCCGGTCCGACGCGGACCGAGTTCTTCGACGTCGTCGGCTCGGAAGATGCTGCGGTCGGGCGAATGCAGACGGCAACTCAGGTGGTGGACACAGCTTTCCGGGCACTGGATCGACGCAACGCGCCGCCGACCGTCGTATCAGGATTGCCGAACTGGGTGTCCTCGATCAGCACTCGCTTCGCAACCCGCCGGTTGGGGGCGCTGATTTCGGGCCGACTGCTGGGTGACGTGCGAATGAAGTCCGAAGCGAAGCGCTCGTCGACGTCGCCTGCGTAGCGACATAACAGTTACGGGAGCTTCGGCTGGATCTCATCGTCGGCCTGTTCGGTCTCGGTGGCCGGATCCCCAGATTCCGGATCCCCAGATTCCAGATGGTCACCCACACCGAGGTCGTCGTACGGATTGAGCACTGCGAGAACTAAAGTCACGACGCACGCCGCGAGCGGCTGAAACAGAAGGACGAGCAAGGTGCCGATGTTCGGCGCCCGCGCGATGATCTCCCCGACCGCCAGATTGTCGGCCATCGGGAAACGCAGTTTGGTCACGCCCGAACCCACGAGTGCCATCAGACCCGCTCCCACCGCTGAGCCGACGATCAACCCGCCCAGGGCATACGGGCCTCGACTCAGGCGTGCCAGCCACGCAGCCACTGCCGACAGCACACCGACGATCAGTGCCAGCCAGATGAATGCAGCGCTCGCGTCGAACTGGTGAAGACTCTCACCTGTCAACGCGACGCCGCGCCCCTCGGACACCACCAACAGGTGCTCGGCCGGAGCCAAGAACGCCCACAGCACACCAACGAGCACGCTCACGCCCGCAGTGGTTGCGGCGATCACGATCGCGGTACGCAGACGAGTCTGCCGAAGAGAGATCACACAGAGTGACGCTACCTGCGGGCGACGTCGATCGAGTCGACGACACCGTGTCGGGAGCATTTCGCCCACCATCCGTCAGGACTGACCTGAACGATCATGCGACGCCCGCACTGCTCGCAGAAGCGAGGAGGCTCCAGCCCCATCGACGCCGCTGTCGGCGTCGGATCGTCGACACCGTCGACGATCCGACGCCCGGTGAACGGGTTGTACCGCTCCTCGGTCACCGGAGCGCTCACAGAGTGTCGTTCAGTGCTTTGATCGGCATCTGCAGATCGACCAACAGATCCAGATCCTTCTCGGCGGGACGCCCGAGGGTCGTCAGGTAGTTGCCGACGATGACGGCGTTGATTCCGCCGAGGATGCCCTGCTTGGCACCCAGGTCGCCGAGGGTGATCTCGCGTCCACCGGCGAAGCGCAGGATCGTGCGTGGCAGCGCGAGACGGAATGCCGCCACGGACTTGAGTGCCTCGCTGGCGGGCAACACGTCCAGATCACCGAACGGGGTACCCGGACGCGGGTTGAGGAAGTTGAGCGGGACCTCGTCCGGCTCCAGTTCAGCCAGGTTGGCCGCGAATTCTGCGCGCTGCTCCAGCGATTCGCCCATACCGAGGATTCCGCCGCAGCACACTTCCATGCCTGCTTCGCGAACCATCCGCAGGGTGTTCCAACGCTCTTCCCACGAGTGCGTGGTCACGACGTTCGGGAAATGCGACTTCGAGGTCTCCAAGTTGTGGTTGTACCGGTGCACACCCATGGCGGCCAGTTGGTCTACCTGTTCCTGGGTCAGCATGCCCAGCGAGCAGGCGATCTGGATGTCGACCTCGTTGCGGATCGCCTCGATGCCGGCGGCGACCTGAGCGAGCAACCGGGCGTCGGGTCCGCGGACGGCGGCCACGATGCAGAACTCGGTAGCGCCCGACTTCGCAGTCTGCTTGGCAGCCTCCACCAGGCTCGGGATGTCCAACCAGGCCGCGCGAACCGGCGACTGGAAGAGTCCGGACTGCGAGCAGAAATGACAGTCCTCGGGGCAGCCGCCCGTCTTGAGGCTGATGATGCCCTCGACCTCGACCTCCGGTCCACACCACTTCATACGCACATCGTGGGCGAGAGCCAGCAGGTCTTCGAGCCTGTCGTCGTCGAGTCGGAGTACGTCGAGCACCTGGCTTTCGGTCAGGCCAACTCCTCTTTCGAGAACTTGCTCGCGCGCCTGGTCGAGGATGTCGACCGTCGCAGGGGCCGTGCTAATCGGGGGCGGGGTCACAGACGTCTCCTTCAGAACCAGGAAAATTGAACACCGTACAAGTTGAACAGTGTTCACGTTAGAGACGTGGTGGAATACTGTCAAAGGCGGGTCCGATCGACATCCGATCGCGAGCGGTCAACAGCGAGGCGAAACGAGGGGAACAACAAGTGCAGTTGCGACGCGGCGACGTGCTGGACGGCGCCATGGCGATACTCGACGAGTTCGGGCTTGCCGACCTCACGATGCGCAGGCTCGCAACCTCACTGGGCGTCCAACCCGGCGCTCTCTACTGGCATTTCCCGAACAAACAGACCTTGCTCGGCGCGGTCGTCGACAAGATCCTCGAGGACCTCGACGCACCCACTGACGCAGAGACGTGGCAAGAGGCGTATTCCGAACTGGCACACAGACTTCGGTCTGCACTGCTGGCGCACCGCGACGGCGCCGAGTTGGTCAGCGCCACCTTCGCCTCACGAATGACAAGCAGCCAGGTGCGCGAGCACTTCGCGCAAGCCGGGCAAGAATCCGGCCTCTCACGCGAGCACGCCCAACTCGCGGCGTATGCCCTGCTGTATTACGTACTCGGCCATACCGTCGACGAGCAGTCCCGAGCGCAGATGGAAGAAATGGGGGCACTCACCCGGGCTCCCATCTCCCCCGACTCCCCCGACGTGATCGGCGGCGGTTCCGACGAGGACCTCCTCGACGGCGATCCGACAGTGCGCTTCCAGTTCGGCCTGGACCTCTTCATCGACGGAATTCGCACTCGCTTGAATTCGACCCTGAAGTCAGCCCACACCGAATCGGTTCTACGACACTCCTGACAGTCGCAGTAATGCAGTAGTGCCGGCCGCAACAATCACCACGACCACCAACGGGGCCTTGAACCAGGCGCAGATGCCTCCGGCCGCCACGCCGAACCCTCGCGCCGGCCCCGCAACGTCATGCCCGGTGAAGATCGTCGAGGTCGCAACCACTGCAAGCAACAGCACCACGACAGCACGATCGAGGGTCTTCTCAGCGAAACCCGAAAGCTTTACCCGAGCACGGAGCAGAACGCCGCTCACCCTCAAAGCGTAAGAGCCGCAAGCGAACACGACAATGCCGATCCAGACCGATGCGGTATTCATCGAACTTTCTCCCGGAACGGTATCGTCACCGCGAGGCTCAGCAGAGCTACGAGCGGCGCTGTACCCGACGGCAGGAACGGCGACGTGGCCACCGCAACCGCTGCACCGATCACACCGGCAAGCAATGTCACCTTTTCCCTCAGCGCGGGCAGGACGAGGGCCAAAATGACAACTGGAAAAGCGGCATCCAATCCCAACGCGGCCGGATCTTGTACGACGCCGCCGAGCAGCCCGCCCAGGAGCGCTCCGATCGGCCACGACACCGCGATCCCGATCCCACAGAACCAGAAAGCCGCACGCTTCTGCTTCACCGATCCCTGCGCCATGGCAACCGCGACGCTTTCGTCGTTGACCAGGTGCGCGCCGACCAACTTGCGCCAGCCCGAGCCCCTGTGCCGAGCCTCGCCGAGAAACGATCCCGCGGCCAATCCGTAGGCGAAGTTTCGGGAGTTGATCAGCAAGCCTGCTACAACTGCAGCGAGGGCGCCGCCTCCGGCCGCAATGATTCCGATGAACAGGAACTCCGAGGAGGCACCCAGGACCAGCACAGCCAAGGCAAGCAGCTGCCATATCGAGAATCCAGCTGATCCTGCCGTCACACCGTAGGACACGCCGACGACGGCCACGGAGAGACAGAGCAGCACAGTCACCCGGATCGTGTCGCGATCAACTGTTCGCCATAAAGAACGCATGTATTCTATGTTGAACGAAATGACACCGTTCGTCAAGAAAAACGATCGATCGGAGAATCGAACGATGGTCAGTGGTGAAACCGGCACGGATCAGAGCCCGCAGAAACTGGTGGCCGTCGCACTCAAACGCGAGCGCACCCGAGCGGGCCTGAGCCTCTCGGAGGTGGCCCGGCGCGCCGACATCGCCAAATCCACACTCTCCCAACTCGAATCCGGCCTCGGAAATCCGAGCCTCGAAACACTGTGGGCACTCGGCAACGCATTGGGTGTGCCATTCTCACAACTCGTCGACTCGCAGGCACAGACTGTTCAGTTGATTCGAGCCGGAGAAGGGCCGGCGATTGCGTCGGCTAACGCGTCGTACATCGCGACTCTCCTGGCGCCCAGCCCACCGAACGCACGCCGCGATCTGTATCGGATCGTCGCTGAACCGGGCGAGCCGCGCATTTCGTCTCCGCATGCCCGCGGCACCACCGAACACGTTGTGATCGGTACGGGGCGGGCCGAGGTCGGGCCGACCGCAGATCCGATCGAGCTCGGCCCGGGCGACTATCTCTCTTATCCTGGGGACGAGGAGCACATCTTTCGGGCACTCCAACCAGGTACGACGGCGATCATGGTTTCGGAGCACACCTGAGCCTCGATCAGTTTCGCCGATGAGTTTCGTCGCTGCGGGAAGTCTGTATCTGCGAGGTGATGTGGCCAGCGCCTCGATCACCGACGGCAGCAACGACCAACAGCAGGAGGACCCATGTCCGGATCCAGCATCAGCAGCATTTTGCTCTCGAGCACCAACCCCGAACGCTTGCGCGACTGGTACGCCGAGGCGTTCGCCCCGAAAGTCGACCGCACGCCGGGCGAACCTGGTTACGACGTCCTCGACTTCAACGGTTTCTACGTCATGCTCGACAGACGCGACGACGTCGGCGAGACCAACCCGCAGCCCGGCCGGATGTTCCTCAACGTCGAGACCGACGATGCCCGGTCGATCGCGCAGCGCATCGACGCACTCGGCGGACACTGGTTCGCCCCACTCGAAGACCGCGGGGGCAGTTTGTTCGCCACCGCGATCGACCCCGACGGAAACTACGTTCAGATCATCGAGTTCAGCGAGGAAGCCAGGGCTGAGATGGAATCCGGAATGACGGATTCCCAACTCACCTAGTCCGGCAACAGCTAGGAACGGAGACAGTCATGCTCGCAGACAAAAAAGCATTCAGCGGATTTTCGGTGACTGACATCGACGCTGCAAAGAAGTTCTACGGCGAAACGCTCGGGCTGAAAGTGACCGACGAAGACATGGGACTCATTCGCCTACATCTTGCCGGCGGAACCGAGATCCTGGTTTATCCGAAACCGAATCACGAAGCGGCGACCTACACGATCCTCAACTTCGTCGTCGACGACATCGACACAACCGTCGATCAACTGACCGCACGTGGTGTGGAGTTTCTGAAATACGACGGATTCCCCCAGGATGCGCGAGGCATCATGCGTGGCAACGGCCCCGATATCGCGTGGTTCACCGACCCTGCCGGCAATGTTCTGTCGGTAATCAAGGGGTCCTGACGCGCTTAACCGCTGAACAGCTGTGACTGCCGCTGTTCAGCGGTGTCGGTATTGGAGCGTTCCGCTGCCGCAGTTTCACGCTCGGCCGCCAATTGCTCGGCGCTTTTTGCGTCGACAACGGGCTCCGACGCACTGAGGTCGGAAAACAAGCCACTGTTCAATTCGTTCACATGCCACCCTTTTGCCTGGTCATCGTTGCCGCGCGCAGATAAACCTGCGTTAGAGATCGGTCGATGGCTACTTAAATACTGCCGCCGTACGGCGCCGACAAGACGCCGATGACTCAGCAGTTTCCTCACCCAGTCTTGCACGCCCGCGTTTTCCACGAGAAATTCGGTCCAGACGGGTTGTCATCGACCGCGTGCTGGAGCAATGTGAAAGATGAGCGCGGAGCAGGTCGGCAGCACTTTCGTCGGACACCTGGCCCCTCAATTCACCGCACAATTTTTGGAGGAATCATGTTGGGAATTGCTTTGGGCCTCGGCAGCGCCGCTGTCGGAATCGGCCTCGGACTGCTCGGCGCAGGAGCGGGAATTCTGCTGAGCGACAAGACCGTCAAAACCGCACGACGTGAACTCACCGCCTGACGAGGGCGAGCGCACCGAAAACGGCGAGCGCACCGAATACCTCGGCGTTGGAGTCAGCACTCGCGTGAACGCCGCGATGCGCCATCCCGCGCACTGGGTGTTCTCACGGGCCACGCGACGACGTGGCGTGCATACGGACGCGGTTGTTCCGGCCAGCGCCCAGGATGTGCTCGACAGGTTGACAGCACTTCGAATAAGCACGTGGAGTTACGGTTTCGACCACAAGTCGATCCGTCACCTGGGTCCGATGGCGCAAGATTTTGCGGCGATTTTCGGCTTGGGATCCAACACCCGTCGGATCTCGGCCGTCGATGCGAACGGCGTGTGCATGGCGAGCATCCAAGCCTTGAACCGCAAAATCGGCGCCCTCGAGACAAAAGTCAGCGCACTCGAGAAGGACCTCGACATACTGCGCACGGAGATGGGAGACACGAGAACGGATCGAAATACGTTAGAGATAAACAACAATCACAAATCCTCGATGCTCGACGAATTCGGTGGATCCACCGGTCTGTAGTTTGTTCGGTGTGACCGCCCCTGAATCAGACTCGGACTCAGACCCTAACGAGATTGCCGCACTGTTCGACGTGACATCCGACGCTGTCGGAGACGAACACGTCGAACAGACACTTTCCGAATTCGGCCTTGGCACAACGGAGATCACCGAGACCGCAGCCCGTATCCGGGCCAGTCGGTCGGAATTTCGTCGACTGCGCCGCCGCGAGAACGAATTGGCGGTCCTCTATTCGAGTGCGCGCGAGCTTGCGCAGGTTCGCGACGTCGACACACTGCTGCAGAGACTGGTCAACCGCGCACACGACATCATGGGTACCGACGTTACGTACCTGTCCGAATTCGATGTGGTAACCAGAGATCTGAACGTTCGAAAGACAGCAGGCGCGGTCTCACCGGAGCTCCAGCATCTGCAGGTTCCTGCGGGCGCCGGCTTGGTCAGCGCGATTGCCGAATCTCGTGCGGCCCAGTGGGTCCAGAACTACAGCGAATACACGCAGTCGCGGCACGACGAGGTGGTCGACGCCGCGATAGTCGCCGAGGGTCTGGTGGCGATTCTCGGCGTGCCGATGCTCTCGGACGGCCAGATCCTCGGAGTCCTGTTTGCCGCCGACCGCCGGGAACGACGATTCACCGCAGATCAGATCGCCCTGCTCTCTGCACTCGCGGATCACGCCTCGGTAGTCCTGCAAACGGCACGGGCGCTGGACCGCGCCGAGGAATCCGCCGCCGAGACCGGGAGAGCACTTGACGAGCTGCGCGAGCACGTGTCCGCGCGGGACAAATCGAACATCGTCCACCAGGATCTGATCTATGCCGTTCTCCGCGGCGGTGGCTACGCCCAGGTAGCACGAACTCTCAGCAGCGCACTCGAGCGCAGCACCGTCGTCGTCGACAACGAGCTACGCCCTCTCGTGACATCGTCGGGTGAGCAGATCACGACGGTGCCGTTGCCGCTACCTCGTGCCGTGTCCGATGCCATCACCCAGAGTCGCCGCAGTGGCCGATGCACGTATGTCGCTGATAACAGCGAGACCCTGATCCAACTCGTCAGCGCCGTCACCGCCGGAGAATCATTCCTCGGGGCCATCTTGCTGAATCGATCGGACGCGCCGATCGGACCCGTTGAACTCCGGACCGTGGAACGGGCAGCTCAGGTAACAGCGATTCTCGTGTTGCAACACTCGGCGGAAGCAGCAGCGGATCGGCGCGCACGTTCCGAACTGGTCGCCGACCTGTTGAGCACTGCGCCCGAACGACGGCGCGATCTCGAACGTCGGACCCGCAACCTCGGCATCTCCCTCAGCGAACTCGACACCGTCCTCGTGGTGTCGGTCGCTCCGGAACTCCGCACCGCAGCGCTCCGCGCAATCGGGCAGAGTCTGCCGGTCGGAGCTTTGGCGTCGCAGCACGCCGGATTGATCGCGGTGGTCTCGCGCTCGGGGAACCCTGCAGCCGCGGCGACCGTCGTTCACCGCCAGATCACCGGTTCGGTAGGACCTCACGCTGTAGTCATCGCGCCGGCGACAGCGGAGCGCCCCGAAGAACTCCCGGCGCGCTTCACCTCTGCGCTGCGCACGGCCCGCCTACTATCGGCGTTGGGCAAGACCGACGGCGCGGTCACGACTGCGTCGTACCTGCCGTACACCGTTCTGTTCGGTGAGAATCCGGAATCACTCCATCAGTTCGTCGACGAGGTAATCGGCCCGGTACTCGCCTACGACCGTGACAAGGACACCGATCTCACGGCGACCCTTCGGGCTCTGGTCCGCAACGACGGGAGCCCGACCAAGGCTGCCCGCGCACTCAACTATCACCCGAACACCGTCGTTCAGCGTCTCGACCGCATCCGTACGCTCCTCGGTCACTCGTGGCGCGAAGACGAGAACTTCTTTCGAGTGTCCATGGCGACGAGGCTCGACGAACTTCGAGAAGTGGGAACCGAAGAGGGTGGAAGCGACATCAACGACAGCGGCGATGGTGCATGACACTACAATTTCGACCGATCGATGTGTTGTAAACACGTGGTCTGGCAGGCATCAATCTCCCTACTGTGAAGCGGAGCACAGAACCACTCCAGGAGGACGACCCCCCGTGTCTATCAACAGCCGCATCGCCGATTTCCGGTCCTACGACGTCACCGCACGGCGCGCCGAGATCGTCCGCCAGACCGACCTGACCGAAGCAGACATCGCGGTCTACGACGCTGCCGACGGCCTCACCATCGATCAGGCCGATCGCATGGTCGAGAACGTCCTCGGCGTCATCGGCATCCCGGTCGGCGTAGCCACCAACTTCACGATCAACGGCAAGGACTACCTGATCCCCCTTGCCACCGAGGAGCCGTCGGTGGTCGCAGCTGCGAGTAACGCTGCTCGCATCGCACGCGGACTCGGGGGCTTTCACGTCTCGAGCACCCAGCCGATCATGCAAGCCCAGATTCAACTCGTCGACGTCGTGGATCCGTCAGCTGCCCGCATCCGGCTCCTCGAGGCACGGGAAGAAATCATTGCACTCGCCAACGAGCAGGACCCGAAGTTGGTCAGCGTCGGCGGTGGCGTGAAGGACATTTCGGTTCGCATCGTATCCTCGGACAAGGCCGTCTACGTCGTCCTCCACCTTCACGTCGACGTACGAGATGCGATGGGCGCCAACGCAGTCAACACGATGGCAGAGGCAATCGCGGATCGAGTGGCCGAGATCGGCGGCGGGCACGTCGTTCTTCGCATTCTCACCAACAAGGCAGATCTGCGGCTGACGCGCGTTCGCGCCGTGTTCGACGCCGAATTGGTCGGCGGTGCAGAGGTAGTGGACAACCTGATCCATGCCGCACGCTTGGCAGAGCTGGATCCCTACCGCGCTGCGACACACAACAAGGGCATCATGAACGGCATCAGCGCCGTGGTGTTGGCGACCGGAAACGACACGCGCGCAGTCGAAGCCGGGTGCCATTCCCACGCAGTCAACGCCGACGGAATCTACTCCTCACTCTCGCATTTCGAGAAGAATGCCGACGGCAACATCGTCGGTACCCTGGAGCTACCCATGCCGGTCGGCCTCGTCGGCGGCGCCACCAAGGTGCACCCGGTAGCGCAGGCCGCGATCAAGATGCTCGGCGTCGAGAGCGCCGAGGAACTCGCCGGCATCATCCTGGCAGTCGGTCTCGCACAGAACCTGGCTGCTGTCCGCGTTCTCGCCAGTGAGGGTGTCCAGCGCGGACACATGGGACTACACGCCCGCAACATCGCTGCCACCGCCGGAGCCCAGAAGAGCGAGATCGACGCCGTGGTTGCACGCCTGATCGCAGACAAGAGCATTCGCGTCGAACATGCCGAGAAGGTTCTCGCCGAGATCCGCGGCGGAAACTGACCACGATGACCGAAACAGCTGCAGGATCACCAGTGTGGAAGCCGGCGCCTCATCGAGTGTCGGCGACGGGCCTACCGACCGCGGTCCGGGTCTACGAAGTCGGGCCACGCGACGGACTTCAAGCCGAAACGGTAGTGATCCCGACCGAGACGAAGGCCCAGTTCATCGAACGCCTGGTCGCGGCCGGTTCCCGCACCGTCGAATTGACGAGCTTCGTCTCACCTCGATGGATCCCGCAACTTGCCGACGCGGAAGAATTGATGGGTCGGCTGCACCTGCCGGACTCGGTACGCACGGTCGTCCTTGTCCCGAACCGCAAAGGTCTCGAGCGGGCCGTTGCCGCCGGGGCGAGCGAAGTCGCAGTATTCGTCAGCGCCACAGAGGAATTCGCGAGACGCAACCTCAACTCTACGGTGGACGGTGCGATCGCCGCGGCTGCCGAGGTCACTGCCGCCGCGCGAGCCCTGGGACTTCCCGTCCGCGGTTACATCTCGATGTGCTTCGGCGACCCCTGGGAAGGCGCCGTGTCCGTCGAGCGTGTCGCTGACATCGCGGAAGCCTTGATCGACTGCGGTGCCACGTCGCTCTCTCTCGGCGACACCATCGGCGTCGGCACGCCAGGCCATGTGCTCGCCCTACTCGGCGCGATCCGCGAACGTGGCATCCCCACATCGCAGATCGCGATGCACTTTCACGATACCTACGGCCAGGCACTGTCGAACGTCTACGCGTCGTTGACTGCGGGTGTCTCCGAATTCGACAGTTCCGCAGGCGGTCTCGGACGGTGCCCGTATGCCAAGGGCGCGACCGGAAATCTCGCCACCGAGGACTTGGTGTGGATGCTCCACGGCCTCGGGATCGACACCGGCATCGACCTGGATTCCCTTACCGACACAAGCAGTTGGATGGCCGAACAGATCGGACACCCGAGTCCGTCCCGAGTTGTCAACGCCCTCCGCGCAGCACGCACCTGACACTCGTCACTCAAGCCTCTCATCTCGCAAGTCCCCCACCTCGCAAGCCCCTCGCCATGCATGACACTGGAGAAAACTGATGTCACCACCGCAGTCGGCAACGACGCCGACCACCACAACCGAGCCGACCGAGCAGCAGACGTACCTCGAAGTCTGGGGCGACACCGTCAACGGTCGACACCTCGCGATCTCCGTCCTGGTCGGCAGTGTCGTCGGCGCTTCGGCCCTTCTCGCGGCCCAGGAACTGTTCGAACGGATTGTCAATGAACCGTCGTTGGCCCAGGCGTACAGCCTGCTGGTCGGGATCGCGGCCTGCCTGCTCGCCGGCGTCGTCTGCGGAATCTTCATCAAGCCGAAGAGGATAGTCGCCTTGGCGGCCGCCGACGCGGAGTCGATCGACGGCGTCATCACGATGATGAGTGAACAACGCCAGGGTCTGGGCACTCTCGCCGACATTCCGGAGCAGAGCCAACAGGAACTTCGCGAACTCGGTCTGTACGACCATTTCGCCGCCGCCGAGGCCGAGCACGCACCGGCCTCGAACGCACCGAAGGACGGTGGGCGCGCATGAGTTCGGTCCTGACCAACGAAATTCTGATTGCCGTTCTGTTCGGCATCATCGGCGCGGTCGCATTCACGTTCATCGGATTGATTTCCGGCACGGACGAGACCGCCACCATCGCGCCACTGACGCTGCTCGTGATCCTGCTCGGCGCTCCCCCGGCCGCAGTGTTCACGTTCTTCCTCTCCGGCGCGATCGCCAAACACATGACGCACGCGGTGCCGACGATGCTGCTGGGCATTCCCGGTGACACGATGGCGATTCCGCTTTTGCCGGAGGCGCAGATGATGCGCTCACTCGGCATCCCGCACATCGCACTGCGCAAGGCTATTTCGGGAGCGGTGATCTCGGCGTTCGTCGCTGTGCCGGTTGCCGTCCTGTTCGCGACCATCCTCGCGCCGTTCGCCGACACCGTTCAATCGATAGCACCCTGGCTTTTCCTGGTCGCCGCCATCGGTATCGCCTACGCCTCGCCGGGCCGCTGGGCCGGGGTCGTCGCTCTCGTTCCCTTCGTCATCTTGATCCTCGGCGCCCGCGCGTTGACGTCGAATTACGATGTGTCGCTCAACATCAGCTACTTCCTTGCCATCGCAGTCGGGCCGCTGATCGCGGACCTCGCACTGACCTTGGGTCCGTCGACCCGTAAGGACATGGAGCGCAGTGAACCCAAAACTGTTGCACTGGCGCCGGACATCAAGGGATGGAAGGGATACTTCCCCAATCCCCTGAAGGTCCTCGATCGCAAGCAGATCGGTTACACCGCAGCCGCTTCCACGGTATCGAGCGCAACGTTCGTCTTCAGCCCCGTCGCCATGACCGTTCTGATGGGTGAGCTGGTAGGTGCGCGGATCAAAAACGGCTATCACCGACTGACCACGATGGTCTCGGCGAAAAACGGTACGACGGAATCCACCTACATCGCAGAAACCCTCATCCCGCTCGTGGCGTTCGGCCTCCCGCTCAGCCCGCTCGCGGCAGGTCCCGCGGCACCTCTCTTCAACGCTCCGCCGGTTTTCGAGACCAATCAGGAAACCGGAGTGATCAACAATCTCTCCACGTACCTGACGCAGTGGGAGTTCCTGCTCTACGGCCTGCTGGCAGTGGTCACGGCAACGGTCATCGCATATCCGTTTGCCATGAACTACGCGTACCGCGCTGCGTCAGCGGTGGTCAAGCACATCAGTCACGAAGCTGTGATCGCGGTGTTCACGGGACTCGTCGTCGTCATCAGCATCTGGGAGGGCGGCATCCTGGGCCTCCTGATCACCGTGACCGTCGGCCTGGTCGGTGGCCTTCTCGGGCGTCTGTTCAAGATTCACGGCGGTGTCCTGTTCATGGGTTACTACGTCGCCCTGTTCAGCGTTCCGGCACTGATCAACCTCTTCTGAATCTCTCGACACCACCAACCCGTGCGGACCTGCAAACACTGCGGGTCCGCACGGGTTACGTGACGTCTCCGAGCGTCAGCGAGACCGTTCGATTCCGGTCGTGTTTCTTCGCTTCGTACAAGGCTTCGTCGGCGCAGTCGACCAGTTGCGTCAGATCTGCGTCGCCGTGGGGCGAACACGCGACACCGATGCTGACGGTCGGCCCGAGGTCGCCCAACACTGCTGACGAATTCTCCGCCTGCGCGCGTCGAATCATCTCGGCCGTTGCGGTTGCACCTTCCAGATCGACACCTGTCATCAAAACGACGAACTCCTCGCCGCCCAAGCGGGCGAACAGATGCTTGTCATCGAGGTTCCGCCGGACCTGATCGGCAAAACTCACCAACGCGGTGTCGCCGGCGCGGTGACCGAGGTTGTCGTTCACCAGCTTGAAGTGATCCAGATCCATCATCAAGACGCTGACCGGACGTCCGGAGCGTCGACGCGGATCGATCGCACCCATCACGCCGCCGCCTCGCCGCAAGAACTCGTCCCGCCGCAACGCACCGGTGAGATCGTCGTGGGTCACGGCTTGTGTCAGCGCCTCGAGCGCGCGGCGGCGCTCGAGGATCACACATGCCACCGCGATCGGCGCTACCGCCAGCAGCGACAATCCGATCTGGACCGACGCACTGACGGGCGAGAGGCCTTCGCTGGACAATCCGAGATGACCGTCGGCCGTCAGCACCAACGTCCAGGCAGTTGATACGGCTGTGAGCATCGACGTGACAAAAAACATTGGTGAGCAAGGCTGCAGTCACGAGCGCGGGCATGGCGAACGCGATCGCTCCGGCGCCGCCGATCACCCACTCCAAAATGATGCAGATCGCCAGGAGCGCTGTCGGAACGAGCGATCGACGCAAAAGTGCGGCAACAGCTTTCGGGTCTCGATCAACTCGCCGAAGCGAGGGGAACGTCAGCACCATTGGGACGATGGTCATGTAGTTGACGAACTCACTCGAGAACCAGAGCAACCAGCCGTCCCACCACTGTCCGCCGAACAGCACGCGGTTTGCGATTCCGCCGACGAGCGCTGCCATCGACGCGCCGACCACCGTCATCGACACGAGATATCCGACAGACTGAATACTGGACAGACGACGATTCTCACCGTCAACCCAGCGAAAGGCGTAGAAGCCGCTCGCGACCCCGACGATGTTGGCCGCGTTGAGCCACACCGTGGACTCCCACGCCCCGCCGGTGATCAGGTCGGCTCCGACATAACCTGCCACTACGCAGATCCAGGTGAGCGGTGTCGCGGAACGCGGCGACCGAAAGAGAATCCCGAGCAGCAGCGCGTTGGCCGGCCAGAAGACAGCAAGCGTGCCGGGTAGGCGGCTCAGAATCCCGACCAGGCACGAGACGAAGACAACAACACCGATGAGCACTGCGCGGCGAACGGCCGATGACGACAATCTTCCGACCGTACTCACCACCTACGTTCGACTGACCAACTCACAATTCGACAACCACGATCGGTGACTCGGGCACCCAGGACTCTGGGTCGCCCAAGACGCCGGCCGAAATATACCGACCGGATTCGTACGCGAGGGGCGCCGAAATCAAGGCGCCCCGCTGTGCCTTTGGCTATCGATGCAGACAAATCGGATGTTACGGCTCTAGTTGGCCAAATGAGACTTGCCGAGCGCAGACCAAGCTGTCTGAGCAAACTCTCGGGCACTCGCGCTGCCGCTACCGGCCGGCATTGCTCCGACAAGGGGGGCGCCGCTGACCGAGACCAGATCCTCGCGATTACACCTCTCGGCCAGGTCCGGTTCCTGTGGCCACGAACCGATCACCAACCCGGCGCAGTCCACGCCGGATGCCCCGAGCGCTTCCACTGTCAGAGCAGTGTGATTGAGCGTGCCCAGGCCGGAGGCAACCACCAGCAAGACCGGGGCTGACAAAGCCGCGGCAAGATCACGCGCGGTGAACCCGTCTGTCCCCAACCGGACCAGCAAGCCGCCGGCGCCTTCGATCAGAGTCAGGTCTCGAGTTGCGTCCAGGTCGGAAGCGACCCGGACCACGTCGTCGAGCGCCAACAACGGGAGACCACTTCTGCGCGCAGCAGTATCGGGTGCCAAAGGTTCGGGATACCGCGCCAACTCGACCAGTGTCACACCGCCACCGGTCAGACGCTCGATCTCGGCCAGATCACCCGCACCGTCCACGTCGACGCCGGTCTGCGCCGGTTTGAGCACAGCGACCGACTTACCCGACTGCAGGGCTACCGAGGCCAGTGCTGCCGTCACCACTGTTTTCCCCACGTCGGTCGACGTTCCGGTCACTACGAGAATGCTCATGCGCGGGCACCTGCCAATACTTCGCGCAGTACGAGTGAGATCTGCTCCATTTCGGCAGCGGACAGCGTTGCTCGTGCAGTCAGGCGCAAGCGCGACGTTCCTTCCGGTACCGACGGTGGCCGGAAACATCCGACGTGCAGCCCCTGGTCTCGGCACGCCGACGCGGCATCGAACGCCCGTTGCGGATCACCGAGAACGACCGAGACGACGGCAGATTCAGGCGATGGGGCCCCGGTGACGTCGGCGAGTTCGGACGCCCGGGCCAGGACGTCGAGCGCTCGCGTCGGCTCACGCTGGAGGACGGCGAGTGCAGCCCTGGCCGCGCCGACGGCAGCCGGTGCGAGACCGGTGTCGAAGATGAACGTTCTTGCCGCGTCGATGAGATGCGCGCGGATCTTGTTGTCGCCAAGTACAACTCCGCCCTGGCTGGCGAGCGACTTCGACAACGTCGCCGTCACGACGACGTCGGGTTCACCGGCCAAGCCCGACTCGTGAACGAGTCCGCGTCCACCGGCACCGCGCACACCGATGCCGTGCGCCTCGTCGACCAGCAGAATCGCGCCGTGTTCGCGGCACACCTGATGTATCTCCCGCAGCGGAGCGAGATCTCCGTCGGCACTGAAGACCGAATCGGTGACGACCAGCGCTCGCTCTTCGGATCTGGTGCGCAGCGTGTCGGCGAGAAAGTTCACGTCCGAATGCGGGGCAACGGCTATCCGCGCGCGTGACAGTCGGCAGGCGTCCACGAGCGAGGCATGTGATCCTGCGTCGGAGACGATCAACGACCCGGGCCCCGAGAGGGCCGTCACCGCGCCGAGATTGGCGGTGTATCCGGAGGAGAACACGAGACCGGAGTCCGCCCCGACGAACTCCGCCAGTTCGACTTCGAGCAGTTCGTGTTCGGTGGTGGTTCCGGTGACCAGACGCGAACCAGTGGCGCCTGCGCCCCAACGGCGCAGAGCCTCCGTAGCGCCCTCGATCACGTCAGGGTGCCGCACCAGTCCGAGGTAGTCGTTCGACGCCAGGTCGATCAGCGGGGAGTCGACCGTGCGCGGACGGAGTTCGCGGCGCAGTCCAGCGGCCCTACGATCCGCTTCGACGGCAGTGAGCCAATTCAGCGAGGTGTTCACTTTTCCGACCATACTTGAACACCGTTCAACTCAATGGTTAGGGTGCATCCGTGCTCACAACCGGACTTGATCCTCATGACGTCTCCGCCATCGATGCCGATGTCCTCTGGCACCCGTACGGATCGTTTCCCGCGTCGACTCGTCCGCTGATCGTCGACTCTGCCCAGGGGGCCACCCTCACGCTCTCCGACGGCCGGCGACTGGTCGACGGGATGAGCTCGTGGTGGGCCGCCATTCACGGCTACCGCAATCCCGTGCTCGACGCCGCGGCCGCGCGACAGCTGGGCAAGATGAGCCATGTCATGTTCGGTGGACTGACGCACGAACCCGCCGCTCGCCTCGGGCGAATGCTCGTCGACATCACACCACATCACCTCGACAAGGTGTTCCTCTCCGATTCCGGTTCGGTGGCCGTCGAGGTCGCCGTGAAGATGTGCCTGCAGTACTGGCGGAGCCTCGGAAAGCCGTCGAAAAATCGCTTGATGACCTGGCGCGGCGGATATCACGGCGACACCTTCACCCCCATGAGCGTCTGCGACCCCGACGGCGGCATGCACTCTCTCTGGACCGATGTCCTGCGCGCGCAGGTCTTCGCGCAGACTCCCCCCGCGGACTATCGACCCGAGTACGCACAGGAGTTGGAAGCGCTGTTGGCCGAGCATCACGAAGAACTGGCCGCGGTGATCGTCGAACCGGTAGTCCAGGGCGCCGGCGGAATGCGCTTCCACGACCCCGCATACCTGATCGACCTACGTAACCTCTGCGACAAATACCAAGTCCTCTTGGTCTTCGACGAGATAGCCACCGGATTCGGACGCACCGGAGAACTGTTCGCCGCCGATCACGCCGGCGTCACTCCCGACGTCATGTGCGTCGGCAAAGCACTGACCGGCGGGTACATGAGCCTGGCGGCAACGCTGTGCACCACGGAGATAGCGGAGACCATCACCGCCGGTGACGGCGGCGGGCTGATGCACGGCCCCACCTTCATGGGCAATCCACTCGCGTGCGCCGTCGCGGTCGCGTCGACCGAACTCCTGCTCGCGATGGACTGGCGGCGTGACGTCGCTGCCCTCGAACATGGTCTCGCTCGTGGCCTCGCCGAAGGCGTCACCATTCCCGGGGTCGTCGATGTCCGCGTCAAAGGCGGAATCGGAGTGATCGAACTCGAACAGCCGGTCGACATGCAGAGCGCGACCGATGCAGCCGTCGACGCCGGCGTCTGGCTACGACCGTTCCGAAACCTCGTCTACGCGATGCCGCCTTACCTCTGCTCGGAGGCAGAGGTGGAACAGATCACAGCCGGAATGCTTGCAACCGCCCGCAGCCAGGCAAAACGGTGATCAGCGGCGTAGACAGTCGACAAGATTCGATCGGCTGCACCCGATAGGGTCTGATTCATGGATCAACCGCCGAGCGAGACCTCAGCCACTCCCATCCCGGTATGGCCTGGCAGTGCGTACCCACTCGGTGCCACCTACGACGGTGCGGGGACCAATTTCTCGCTCTTCTCCGAGGTCGCCGAAGCCGTGGAACTGTGCCTGATCGCCAAGGACGGAACCGAAACCCGGATTCGGATGGACGAGGTCGACGGTTACGTCTGGCATGCGTACCTTCCGTCCGTATCCCCCGGCCAGCGATACGGCTACCGCGTGCACGGGCCGTACGACCCGGCTGCAGGTCTGCGATGCGATCCGAGCAAACTCCTGCTGGACCCGTACGGAAAAGCGTTCGACGGAGACTTCGACGGAGACCGTTCGCTGTTCTCGTACGACGTCGAATCGGCGGCGGACCCCGAACCTTCAGGAGACGACGAAACTCCTGCCGTGGAGCCGCAAGAGGCTACCGACGAAATGAGTTCGGAAGCCGAATCGGGCGAGGTGGGCCTCGAAGACAAGTCGCCCACGGGCGATCAGAAATCGGACGAGATCCTCGAGCCCGAACCCTTCGACCCAGGACCATTCGTCGACGAACCCGCCACCATCCCTTTCCCCCAACATGATTCGCTCGGCCACACGATGTCGACCGTCGTCATCAATCCGTTCTTCGATTGGGCGTCCGACCACTCGCCGAAGCGTCCGTACCACGAGACGGTCATCTACGAAGCGCACGTCAAGGGCATGACCGCGACGCACCCCGGAGTTCCGGAGGAGTTGCGCGGCACCTACGCCGGACTCGCGCATCCGGTGATCATCGAGCACCTCACCAATCTGGGTGTCACGGCGATCGAACTGATGCCGGTCCACCAGTTCATGCACGACCAGGTGCTGCTCGACCAGGGATTGCGAAACTACTGGGGTTACAACACCTTCGGCTTCCTCGCGCCTCATACCGACTACTCCTCGGCAGCAAAACCCGATGCGGCAGTCGCGGAATTCAAGGCCATGGTGCGTAGCTTCCACCAGGCGGGTATCGAAGTGATCCTCGACGTGGTCTACAACCACACCGCCGAGGGCAACCACATGGGGCCGACCATCAGCTTCCGCGGCATCGACAATGCCGCCTACTACCGCCTGGTCGACGGCGACGAAGAGCACTACATGGACTACACCGGAACGGGCAACAGCCTCAACGCCCGTCATCCGCATACGCTGCAATTAATCATGGACTCGCTGCGGTACTGGGTCACGGAAATGCATGTCGACGGTTTCCGCTTCGACCTGGCCTCCACACTCGCCCGTGAACTGCACGACGTGGACCGCCTCTCCGCCTTCTTCGATCTGGTACAACAGGATCCGATCGTCAGTCAGGTGAAGCTGATCGCCGAACCGTGGGACGTCGGCGAAGGCGGTTACCAGGTCGGCAACTTCCCCGGCCTGTGGACCGAATGGAACGGCAAGTACCGCGACACCGTCCGTGACTACTGGCGCGGTGAGCCGGCAACGCTGGGCGAGTTCGCTTCCCGCCTCACCGGATCCTCCGATCTCTACGAGGCCACCGGACGTCGCCCTGGCGCGAGCATCAATTTTGTCATCGCTCACGACGGTTTCACCCTGCACGACCTCGTCTCGTACAACGAGAAGCACAACGAAGCCAACGGTGAGAACAACAACGACGGCGAATCGCACAACCGATCGTGGAACTGCGGCGTCGAAGGCCCCACCGACGACCCGGAGATCCTCGAACTGCGTGGACGTCAGAGCCGGAATATTCTCGCGACGCTGATGCTCAGCCAAGGCACCCCGATGCTCGCTCACGGCGACGAGATGGGCCGAACTCAGCAGGGTAACAACAACGTTTACTGCCAGGATTCGGAACTGTCCTGGATGGATTGGACTCTCGCGGAAACCAACGCGGATCTCGTCGAGTTCACCAAGCGCGCAATTGCCTTGCGCGCCAAGAACCCCGTCTTCCGGCGTCGTCGATTCTTCGAGGGTCGACCTATTCGAAGTGGCGATCAAAGTCGCGACATCGCCTGGCTCACACCGTCGGGCGAGGAGATGACTCCGGCCGACTGGGACAGCGGTTTCGGCAAGTCGTTGGCTGTCTTTCTCAACGGTGACGCGATCCCGGAACCGAACTACCGCGGCGAGCGCGTCACGGGAGATTCGTTCCTTCTCTGTTTCAACGCCCACTACGAAGATCTCGAATTCTCCACCCCCAACGCGGACTACGCGTCGGAGTGGACCGTCGTACTCGACACCTCGGTCCCCACCGGTGAGAGCGACACCGTGATCAAAGCCGGAACGACATTGGATGTAAAAGCGCGAGCATTGACGGTACTTCGCAGAACCGCCTGAGGGAGACGTGCACATGGCCCCGATAACCAGCACCTACCGACTGCAGTTGCGACCGGATGCATTCACTCTTCGTGATGCGGCCGCACAGGTGGACTACTTCGAGGCACTGGGGGTCTCACATCTTTATCTCTCCCCCATCCTCACTGCGACGTCCGGGTCGACGCACGGCTACGACGTCACCGATCCGACAACCGTGTCTGAAGGACTTGGTGGCCGCGAGGCTTTGGTGGAGCTCTCGCGCGCGGTTCGATCACGTGGGATGGGCCTGATCGTCGATCTGGTCCCCAACCATGTCGGTGTCGCCAAACCTCGCGAAAATGCCTGGTGGTGGGACGTTCTCACGCACGGGCAGTCGTCGGAGTACGCAGACTTCTTCGACATCGATTGGGTCGAGGACAACGGAGCCAACGGCGCCGAGGGTAAGGTCTCGCTCCCAGTACTGGGCAGCCCGGACGATCTCAACGCACTGACCGTCGAGAAAGACGGTGAGGAAACACTTCTCGCGTTCTACGAGCACCGCTTCCCCGTCGCGGCCGGCACCGAACTCGGATCTCCACAGGAGGTCCACGCCAGGCAGTCGTACCGACTCGTACCGTGGAACGCCGGAATCATCAACTACCGACGGTTCTTTGCCGTCAACGAACTCGCTGCGCTGCGCCAGGAGGACCCCCAAGTCTTCGAACTCTGCCATCGGCAAGTGAAGTCGTGGGTCGACGAAGGACTGATCGACGGCGTTCGCATCGATCACCCGGACGGACTGGCAAATCCGGCGGAATATCTCGGGCGCCTGCGAGAACTGATCGGACCAGATCAGTGGCTCGTGATCGAAAAGATCCTCGGCCACACTGAGCCACTCGATCCGCTGCTCCCGATCGACGGCACCACCGGATACGACGCCCTCAATCAGCTGGGCAGCATTTTCGTCGATCCCGCCGCCGAACTCGAACTGACCGAACTCTCGGCAGATCTGACCGGCGCCGACGGGGACAGTACGTGGTTGCATCACACCGAACGTCAGTTCAAACGCGACACCGGGCGCGGTGACCTGGCACCCGAGGTTCGCAGGCTCGTGCGCGCAATCCGACGCGAAACCGGAAGTCGTTGCAGTGAGACCGAACTGAACGACGCAGTCGTCGTCGCGATCGCCCGGATGCCGGTATATCGATCCGACTACAGTCCCCTTGCCGGTTTAGCCGCTCGCATCGTCGGCGACATGCACGAACTGGCTCCTGGGCATGAAGCGGCGTTCAACGTGCTGTCGCAGTCACTGGTGAACGGCGGTGAAGCGGCGGTTCGCTTCCAGCAGGTGTGCGGCGCCGTCATGGCGAAGTCCGTCGAAGATCGACTCTTCTATCGGACGGCGCGACTGGTCTCACGTCAGGAAGTCGGCGGCAACCCGGCATCACTTGCCGTCTCCGTCGCCGAATTCCATCTCCACAACGCGGACCGAGCGAAGCTGTGGCCGCGCGCGATGACGAGTCTGTCCACTCACGACACCAAACGCGGCGAGGACGTGCGGGCACGGATCGGTGTTGTGTCTCAGGTGCCGACCCTGTGGTCCCGGCTGATTCGCGAGTGGGAAAACGTCTGCCCCAGCCCTGATCCGCTGACCGGATTGTTCTTGTGGCAGAACATCATCGGCGTGTGGCCGGCCGACGGGCGTTCGGCGGCCTCGGTTCCCGAGCTGCGCGAGCGTATACACGCCTATGCAGAGAAGGCTGTCCGCGAATCCGGCGCAAAGACTTCCTGGAACGATCCGGACGTCGACTTCGAATCGGACGTGCACAGGTGGATCGACGAGGTGATCGACGGTCCGGTCGGTGATTCGGTCAGCGAGTTCGTCGGCCGGATCGCTCGTCACGGCTGGTCGGACTCCCTGGGCCAAAAGCTGCTCCAACTCCTCGGGCCCGGCGTTCCCGACGTCTATCAGGGCACTGAGCTGTGGGAGGACTCGTTGGTCGACCCGGACAACCGGCGCGTTGTCGACTACGCGGTGAGGCGTTCCCTCCTCGATACCGGTGGCACGCCGATCGACGCGACAGGGACTGCAAAATTGCACCTCGTTCGCACGGCACTGACACTGCGGCGTGAGAACCCCGCGTGGTTCGAACGCGGCGCGTATCGGCCGGTCTTCGCCTCAGGTTCCGGATCCGGTCATCTGGTCGGCTTCTCGCGCGGCCCCGCGGGAGATCCACCCATGGTCGTGGCTCTGGCGACGCGGCATTCGCTCGGACTCTCGTCGCACGGCTGGCGAGACACACGAATCGACCTTCCCGATGGCGAATGGGTCGACGCACTGAGCGGACAACCCGTCGCGTCCGCCGATGCGCGCGATGTCTTCGCCGCCGGGCCATGTGCCCTGTTGACCAGGATGAGCTGAGCGGTTTCCGCTGACTGGGCATTCCGACCCGAAAAGAACTTCGTCGCGCTAACTTCCGAAGAGCAGATCGTCACCACTATTCGGAGGTTTGAGCATGGCTGCCAGTCGATTCACCGGAAAAGTTGCCTTCATCACCGGAGCAGCCCGCGGTCAGGGGCGCGCTGAAGCTGTCCGTCTGGCAGAAGAGGGCGCAGACATCATCGCCGTCGATGCGTGTGTTCAGTTCGAATCCACCTCGTATGCCGGCGCCACCGAAGACGACCTGGCCGAAACCGTAGAACTGGTCAAGGCACTGGACCGTCGAATTGTCGCCACCAAGACAGACGTCCGCGACTTCGCTGCTCTGTCCGCGGCGCTCGCGGCCGGCATCAACGAATTAGGGCGCCTCGACGTCGTCGTCGCGAACGCCGGAATCTGCTCTGCCAACATGTCGTGGGAAATCACGCCCGAGCAGTGGCAGGAAACGCTCGACGTCAACCTGACCGGCGTCTTCCACACCGCAAAGGCAGCGATCCCGCACCTGATCAAGCAAGGCACCGGTGGCTCGATCATCTTCACCAGTTCCGTCGCCGGCCTGCGTGGGCTTCCCTTCCTCGGCCATTACGTCGCGAGCAAACACGGCATCACCGGTCTGGCCAAGACGATGGCCTCGGAATTGGGGCAGTACAACATTCGGGTCAACACCATCCACCCGCACGGCGTGGAAACCGGCATGCAGATGACGGACATGCGGCCGCTCATCGACGCAAACGCTCACACGCTCGGCCCGATCTTCATGCAAACCTTGCCCGATCCCGTCAGCCGGCCCGAGGACATTGCAGCCGCCGTCGCGTTCCTCGGTTCCGACGAAGCCCACCACATCACGGGGATCGCAATGCCACTGGATCTGGGAACGCTGATCCGCTGATCGAATCTTCTCGAATTTGTCCCGTCCTCGGGGAATATCGCTTCCCCGAGGACGGTTGCGCGACACATGACCAAAACTGTTGTAGCGCAGATATACGGAACGCCCGAGGTCCTGAAGCTGGTTGACGTGAATCTACCCTCGCCTGAGTCAGGAGAAGTCCTGGTCGATGTCAAAGCGATCGGCGTGAACCCCTTCGACTTCAAGCTCTACAGCGGCGCATTCGGCACCGACCACGAGAAACTTCCGATCCGCCTCGGCGGCGAGGCAGCGGGTGTCGTCTCGGCCGTCGGCGACGGTGTCACCGAAGTAGCCGTCGGCGACGAGGTGATCGTCAGCCCTGGCAACGGTCTGTACGCCGAACAGGTAGTCGTTCCGGTCTCCTCGATCACCGCGAAGCCCGCCGGCATCAGCTGGGAACAGGCGGCCGGCCTCCTTCTTGTCGGCGTAACTGCAGTCGACGCCCTTGACACGATACGAGTCGGCTCCGGCGATACCGTCCTCATCCACGGCGCGTCCGGCGGCGTCGGCGCGATTGCCGTCCAGCTGGCAGCTGCTCGTGGAGCCACCGTGATCGGCACCGCGGGAGCCTCCAATCAGGACTACGTGCGTTCACTCGGCGCGACGCCAGTCCTCTACGGCGAAGGACTCGAAGCGCGTATTCGTGAACTCGCACCGAACGGCGTCGATGCGGCATTCGACACCGCCGGAACGGACGAAGCCGTCGATGCATCTCTGGCTTTGGTCACCGACAAGAGTCGCATCGTCACCATCGTCGCGTTCGGGCGAGCTCAGACCGACGGCTTCGCTTCCGTAGGCGGCGGTAATCCGGCGAGCGCCGAAGCCCGGTTGAAGGCGCGATCCGAATTGGTCGAACAAGCCGGATCCGGACACCTCATCGTGAAGATCGCCAAGACCTTCCCAATGACGGACGTCGCGCTCGCTCACACCGAGTTACAGAGTTCTCATCCCGCCGGGAAGTTCATCCTCATTCCCTGACTTTGCCTGGGGTTCCCTGAGACTGAGCGGCGAGTGGAACCAACAGAGTGGTGCCGAACGCGACGAGCACGGATTCGCCTTCGCGTTCGGCATGTACCTCGGCAGTGACGAACACCTGCTTACGCCCGGCCTTGACCGAGCGTGCCGTGGCGACGAATGCGGTTCCGACTCCTGGGCTCACGAAGTTGACCGCACAGTTGGATGCCGCCACTACGCCCACTTGGGTGAAGGCGGCAAACCCACACGCGGTGTCCACGAGCCCCGCCACGAGCGCAGCGTGCAGGTGTCCCGAGTACTGGCCGAGATCCTCACGCCACTCGAGCCGCAGGCGCACGCGACCCGATTCTGCTTCCGTGACCTCGAAGCCCGCCCACCGATTGAAGGCCGCCGACGCGTTGACCGCGCGCAATTGTTCAAGCATCTCCGAATTTTCCATGTAGACCAGTCTACATAGATTGTGGTGGATCGCTGGGGTGTTTATGCTCCAACTCGTGGCAACTCCCCCGAAACACCGCGACGCACTTGTACGAGCTGCGGCCGATCTGTTTCGCCGCCAGGGATATGCGGCAACAGGCCTCAACGAGATCCTCAAGTCGAGCGGGGCGCCGAAAGGTTCGCTCTACCACTACTTTCCCGGCGGCAAAGAGCAAATCGGCGAAGAAGTCGTCCGCGTCGGCGGGCAGTTGGTCACCGACACTCTGACCGAACTCGCCGAGAGCCAATCAGGCGCCGGATCGCTGCTGCGCGAATACGCGCGGTTGCTCACCGGATGGGTCAGCGATTCGGACTTCCACGAAGGCTCGCCGATCACGACGGTGTTGTTGGAACTTGCCCCAGATTCGGAGAGCGTGACAGCCGCCGGACAGGCGGTCTACCGACAGTGGACTTCGCTACTGCGCGACTCACTGGTCGAGTCCGGCGTCGCACGTACGCGAGCGCAACGACTTGCCGTCCTTGCGGTGTCCGCGCTCGAGGGTTCGCTGGTGCGGGCTCGCGTCGAACGATCAGGTCAGCCGATTCTCGACTCCCTCGGCGAAGTCGCCGACTTGTTCGATGGCGCGATCGCGGCAGCGAACGCGACCTGAGCGAACGGCACTCTCGGTCTCATGAAGGCGCCGAAAGGTACGTTCGCTCGGAATCGGAGGGTGGGTCAGCGGACTTTTCTGCCCCACCTCGAGCACCACCTCGGGCCGCGCCGACACCGGCGACGACGACGCAAGCGATACCGGCCACAGCCAGAATGCTCGGTACCTGATGCAGCACAACCAAACCAATGAGCTGAGCGAACGCAGGCTCGAGACTCATCAGCGTGCCGAACGCCGCCGTGGAGTGCCTGCGCAACGAGACCATCTCCAAGGCGAAGGGGACGACGGGCAGCAAAATCGCGAGCCCGAGTCCCACGAGAATCAGGTGCGGGGTCAGTCGCCCAACGGCCGAGTGCCCCACCGCAATTGTCGCTGCCAGTCCGGCAACCGCCATCGACACCGCCAGCCCGTTGATACCGGCAACCTCGTCGCCGACACGCTGGGTGAGCAGAATGTACATCGCCCAGCAGAGTGCGGCACCGAGTGCATAAGCCACGCCGACCAGGTCGACCGTGCCCGCCCACGGTTCGGTGAGAAGCACGACGCCCACGCCCGCCAGAACCGGCCACAGAACGCGGCCACGCCCCCGCAGCAATGCAACTGTCAGCGGACCCAAGAACTCCAACGCGCTTGCCGTTCCCAGCGGAAGGCGCTCCACAGCCGCCATGAACAGGAGCGTCATCCCGGCGGTGACCACACCGAGGACCACGCAGGCCAGAAACGCCTTGCGGGTGAACGCAGACGGCCGGGGTCTGACAATGATCAGAAGAATGATGCCTGCCCAGGCGAGTCGGACCCACGCTGCTCCGTCTGCGCCGAGCTGATCGATCAGACCCACCGACACGGCGAGCCCGAGCTGCACGCACAACATCGCCAGAACAGCCAGGCCGACGCCGGCTCGCGCTCTCGTATCCATAGCTGAATTGAACGGGATAACAACCGTTCGCGTCCACGCGATTTTGAGCCACATAATGTTCACGATTAGTGAATGATCAAGGGATGGAAACTCGTCGACTCCATCTCCTCCTAGAACTCTCGCGTCTTGGTTCGATGCGCGCCGTCGCCGAAGCTCACAACCTCACGACGTCGACGGTGTCCCAACAGCTCGCGGCCCTGACTACGGAAACCGGTACCGTGTTGATCGAGCCGGAAGGCCGACGCGTTCGCCTCACGCCTGCCGGACAACGACTTGCCGATCATGCCGTCACGATCCTGGCGGCTCTCGACGCCGCTCGGCTCGACCTCGATCCGGACGCAGAACCGGTGGGGACTCTGCGAGTCGGCGGATTCGCGACTGCCATCAGAAGCGCGATGCTCCCCGTCGCACAAAGCCTGCAGCGAAGTCATCCACAGGTGGACGTGGTGATCTGCGAATACGAACCCGTCGAGGCTTTTGCACTCCTCGAGCGCGACGACCTCGACCTCGCACTGACCTACGACTACAACCTCGCCCCCGCGTCGCCAAGCCCTCTACTCGAGGCAATTCCGCTCTGGTCGACGCCGTGGGGACTGTGTGTTCCCGACGACGCCCAAGCTCCCGACAAGTCCACAGAATCCGGAATCGATCTCCGCGCCTTCGCAGACACGTCATGGATAGTGAACTCACGCAACACCGCAGACGAGCGCGCTGTGCGAACCCTCGCGTCGCTGGCCGGGTTCACCCCTCGGATCACGCACCAGATCGACAGTCTCGACTTGGTCGAACTCTTGATCCTCAGTGGTTACGGCGTGGGGCTGATGCCGCTCGAACGCAAGACCCGCAACGGCGTACGCGTCGTGCCGCTGACAGATCCGCCTGTCATCCTCACCGCGTATGCGGTGACGCGTCGCGGCCGATCGTCGTGGCCGCCGCTTCGGCTCGTACTGGACCGACTCACGGCCTACCGATAACTCACCTCCTATCAGCGTCGCCGTCGCGGCGCTGCTGCATGGCAATTCGACGCTGCTCTTCCGCACGCTCGCGGCACTGACGCAGGAAGGCTTCGTCCGCCGCCGGATCCTGCGCAACGGCGCGTCCCGGACGCTCGTATTCGCCGTAACCGGTTGGGCCGACGTACCCACGCGGTGCGTTCTGCCCGCGACCGACCACCAGCCACAGCACCGACCCCAACGTGGGAAGGAAGATGATGATCAGAATCCAGACGACCTTGGGTAGGTACTGGATATAGGCGTCGTCTCTCGTGATGGCGTCGACGATGCAAAAGATCCAGAGCAGCATCGTAATGAGGCCGAACAAGGCATAGGGCACGCTGGCGATTCCTCCCGAGTATAAAAACCCTCGCCATGCTAACTAAAACAGACCGATTAGTACATTAGATTCTGGCGAATGTTGAACTCGAGCCACGTTCGATACGCGTCGACGTCCCAACCGCTGACACGACGCAATTGCTGGTGAAGCTGAGGCGAGACGAAGGCGGCAAGGATTCCGGCGGCCTTGTCGAGCGAAATTTCCGGCCTCAGCAAACCGTGCTCCGACAGACCCTCCGCTATCGACATCGCGTTGACTGCCGATTGCTCGGCTGATTCCTCAGACAGACGACGCATATCGGAATCGGCACCGGAGGATTCCACTGTGACCATCATGAGCGCGCCGGCGCGTTCGAGCAGCCCGATGCCCTGCGCCACGATCTGGGAGACGATCCCCCGAACGTCGTCAGGGTCCGAGGCCGAACTCGGCGCGCCGAGAGGAACCCACTCAGCGTCGAGGGCCTCGGTGAGTGCCGCTTCGAAAATCTCGAGCTTTCCACCGGGGAACGCTGTGAACACGGTCCGATTGGCCACGCCGGCGGCGTCGGCAATCTGTTTGACAGTGGCGCTGACGTACCCGTCTCGCACGAACAGAGCCTGTGCCGCATCACGAATGAGTTCTCGGGTTCGCTGCGCAGAGGCCTCGCGCACGCGGGAGTGATATTGGCGTTTCCCCTCCATTGCGCACACTCTAGCCGCATTCGATGCAACAGCCATGCATGGAAAGAACTGCTCAGATCAGGAGCCTTTTCCGGGGTGGTCGATCCAACCGTCACTACCGGGAAACACGAGCGCCTCGTGCCCGTTGTGATACCTCACCAGATACGGCGGCCCCCCGTCATCGCCGTGAACTTCGAGAACTTCGGCGGTCACCTCGGACTGACCGACCACTCGCCCCTGAACATGAAGGCGGTCACCTACTTCGGCACGCATCACTCCTCCTTGTCGCCCGCCCAACGCAGGCACAGAACACCACTGTCGTTGTTCCCGCGAAACCGGCAAGGAAACCAACAGCGTCATCGAGATCGTGAGTGAAGACACAATCACCCGGCATGACAATTGGAGGTGAACAGTGATTCACTCTGGGGTGAATTACCGTTCACCCCGCGCCTCGCGAAGGATCGTCTCTTGGCATTGCACTCGTCTCCAACCCCCCGCCGTTCGAGTCGGCTCATCACCGCAGTCCTCTGTCTGTCCGGCACCGTGGTCGCACTCCAACAAACGATGGTCATTCCGTTGTTGCCCGAGTTTCCGAAGATCCTCGGCGTCAGCGCTGACGACGCGTCCTGGCTCGTCACCGTCACCCTGCTGACCAGTGCCGTCGCCACCCCGATCGTCTCCCGTCTGGCAGACATGTTCGGAAAACGACGCATGATGCTGATCTCGATGACGATGATCGTGGTCGGTTCCCTGGTCGCAGCGATGGGCGGTAACTTCATTTCCCTACTTGTCGGACGCGGTCTTCAAGGCTTTGCCATCTCGATGATCCCGGTCGGAATCAGCATCATGCGCGACGAACTCCCCAAGGAGAAGGTGGCGTCGGCGACCGCGTTGATGAGCGCGACTCTCGGAGTCGGCGCCGCACTCGGACTCCCGCTGTCGGGGTTGATCTTCGAACATCTCGGCTGGCCGGCCATCTTCTGGCTCTCGGCAATCGTGGGCGTTCTGCTGATCATCGCGGTAGCGGTCGTAGTCCCGGAATCAAGTGTTCGTACCCGTGGCAAGTTCGACTTCCTCGGCGCAGTCATGCTCTCGGTTTCGCTTGCGGCACTTCTTCTGGCAATTTCCAAGGGCGCCCGCTGGGGATGGACCAGTGAACCGACGTTGCTGATGTTCGTCATCGGGATCGTCACGCTTGCGCTGTGGTTCCCTTACGAGCTCCGCGTCACCCAACCGATGGTCGACTTGCGAACGTCGGCCAAGCGGCCGGTTCTACTGACCAACGTCGCCTCGATCCTCGTGGGCTTCTCGATGTACGCGAACAACCTCTCGACCACTCAACAGCTGCAGATGCCGAAGATCTCCGGGTACGGCTTCGAGCTGGGAGTGATGGCAGCCGGACTGTGCATGATTCCGGCAGGACTGGCGATGGTCTTCTTCGCTCCCGTGTCAGCGAACATCACCAAACGATACGGCGCCAAAACCACCTTGATCGTCGGCGGCACGGTGCTCGCGCTCGCCTACATCGCGCGCGTGTTCCTGACCGGCTCGATCGCGCTGATCATCATCAGTGCGGCGGTGGTCAGCATCGGAACTGCGATCGCCTACTCCGCGATGCCGATGCTGATCATGCGCTCGGTCCCGATCACCGAAACCGCATCGGCGAACGGCCTCAACTCGCTCCTTCGCTCGGTCGGTACCTCGATCTCCAGCGCCGTGGTCGCCGCCATGCTCACCTCGATGGTCATCCCGTCCGGACCCGGCGAGGGCCTTCCGTCGATCGATGCTTTCAAGAACATCTTCTGGCTCGCCGCCCTCGCCGCCGTGGCTGCTGCCGCGGCCGCCGCATTCATTCCTCGCCGCGGTGCGAAACCGGAAACGGCACTTCGCCCGGTGACGCCGGAGGGATTCGAGCTTCCATACGCGGCAGTGAGCGATACCGAGATCGTGGTTGCCGGTCGTGTCGTCCGAGCGGACAGTCGACCGATCCGGCAGGCAGTTGTCACCGTGATGGACATGGAGGGTCGGCCGATCGACTGGAGTCGCGCCGACAACGAGGGCAACTTCTCCCTCGCTCTACCTCAGCCAGGACGGTACCTGATGGTAACGAGTGCCGATGGCTGGTCCCCGAGGTCGCAGGTGATCGCTTTCGACAGCGCACAATCGACGCACACCGTCGAACTCGGTGAGCGCCTCACTATCTCCGGCAAGGTCGGCGTGGACGGGCAAACAACTTCGGGAACTGTCGTCACACTCACGAAACCGACTGGCGAGTTCGTCGCATCCACCGTCACCGACGGAGCCGGCCACTATGGAATCGCGCTCCCGACATCCGGTCGATACATCCTGACCGCATTGACCGCGAGCGGACACGGCACACTGGCGCGGCAGATCGCGGTGATCGCGCAGTCCACCGTCATCGACTTCGACGTTCCCCTGGACGCAGAGCCCTTGACACCAGTGTGAGCACCCACCGTGCGAGCATCAGGCAGTGAGAAAGGCTTGACATGAGTACTGCCGAGGACCGCATCCTCACAGCAGCGAAAACCCTTTTCGCAGAACGCGGATACGCATCGACGAAGATCAAGGATGTCGCTGCAGTGGCCGGCTACTCCCCTGCCCTGGTCATGAAGATATGTGGGAGCAAAGCTCGGTTGTATTCGGCAGCGATCCCATCGACACCTCCGGTGGACGAGGCGCCGCATGACGATACCTCCGGTGACATCGGCTACAGACTGGTCGAGAAACTCGTCGTCCGCAGGGAAGCCGACGAAACTGACCCGTGGGCGATGCTCGCCATACTCGTGCACGAAGCCCCGGACCCGGACGCCGCCCGGGCCGAGATCAAGGAACGCTACGTACACGGGATCGCCCGGCGCATCGGCGACAACTCGCCCGATCTGGTGCGCAGCCAACTGGTTGTCTCACTACTGCTCGGGCTTGCCACCGGGATGCGGACCCTCGACCTCCTCGGTGAGGACTCGTTGCCGTCGAAGGATCTGGTCCGGCACTACGGGAGTCTCGTGCAAACGATCGTCGACGAAACAGTCCCTGTCTCCGAGCAAGAATCGGACATCAGTGGCACGGTGGAGGGATGACTACCTACCGATACCTCGACGCTGATCGAAATCTTCTCGAAGAGAAGGATTTCGAAACCGAGCAGGACGCACAGGAATACCGACTCTCGGTCCTTGGTGCCGAACACATCGAGCCAGCAGACGAATGATCCCGTCGATTCGCCGATCGGTCAGGGAGACTTCGCGGCAGTAGCGAGTTCAGCGATCAAGGCTTGGACTCGTCGCTCGATTTCGTCGCGGATCGGGCGGACCGCATCGATGCCCTGGCCAGCGGGATCGTCGAGAACCCAGTCTCGGTAGCTCTTGCCGGGAAAAATCGGGCACGTGTCACCGCAGCCCATCGTGATCACGACATCGGAATCCTGGACAGCATCGACGGTGAGAATCTTCGGAGACTGAGCGGAGATGTCGATTCCGAGCTCTGCCATCGCTTCAACTGCAGCGGAATTGACGGTCTCGGCGGGTGCAGACCCAGCGGAACGGACCTCGATGGTGTCACCCGCGAGATGACTCAGGAAACCGGCAGCCATCTGAGATCGGCCGGCATTGTGGACGCAGACGAACAACACCGATGGTTTGCTCATGAACCCGCTCTTTCTCGACTGGATGAAACGTCTTTGACGGCAAAGCGTTTACGCAGAGCAAGGGAGACAATCTTGTCCCCGGTGACCGTGTCGAGGCGGTCGTAGCGGACCTTCGCCAACACCGGGTACATCATGATCAGCAGACCGAGGGCGATCGGCAGTGAGATGCCGTCGATCTGCACCTTCTCCGGGGCAGTGTTCACACCGGGAATCCAGCGCCCGACCAGCAGGCCGACGACCATGGCCACCCCGATCCAGACCGCCAGATAGCGATCGAGGGTGGAGAGTTTTCCGACCACTGCGCGGTGTTCGGTAGTCGCAGCGGTGTTGCTCATGCGGTGACCTCCGCGCACGCGTCCACTGCGGTCACGATCGAGCCTTCAACCAGGAGCACAGCCGAGAGCTGCTGCAGTGCAGCAGGAATCACCCAGTAGTACACCCAGGTCCCGCGACGTTCACAGTCGAGCAAACCGGCCTGACGCAACACCTTGAGATGATGCGAAATCGTCGGCTGGGACAAGTCGAACGTATCCGAGATGTCGCAGACGCAGGCCTCCCCACCCTCATGGCTGGCCACCAAGCTCAACAGACGGAGGCGAACCGGATCGCCGAGGGCCTTGAACATCCGAGACAGGTCACCGGCCCAATCCTCGGTCAACGGCTCACGCACGAGCGGGGAGCAGCAAGCGCCGGTCTCCACCACAACTTGATTCGACATAATTCGATATTGACAGAACTCGAATCAACGCGCAATCGAGCGGCGCGCGGCCACCCGATCCAGGTCTCTCAATCGGAGACGGTCACCGCACGTCGTTCGAGCAGAACGGTGTCACGCCAGACACCGTCGAGCTGGGCAATCTTTTCGCGGAGACCGACAGTTCTGAACCCGGCCGAATGATGAAGTGAGATGGAGGCGCGATTCTCGGGAAATATCGACGTCTGCAGTGTCCAGAGATCGTCGACATCGGCGGCCATGACTTGCTTGCGCAACAACGCTTTTCCGACACCCCGACCACGCATTCCGTCCGCGACGTACACGGAGTTTTCCGCCACCCCGCGGTAGCAGTCACGCTCGGAAACCGGACTCAACGCAGCCCAACCGACAACGACACCTTCGACAGTCGCCACCCACCGGTGCTGCGACAGCCACCGCTCCTGGAGATGCTCACGCGCGGGAACCTCGGTGGCAAAGGTGGCGTTTCGAGTGTCGATGCCCTCGCCGTAAATCCGTAGAACCGCATCCCAGTCGTCGTCGGCCATCGCCCGGACAGTGACATCGTCCGGCAGATCACTCGGGCAGCACGGGCGCGGCGCAAGCACCCCCATCACCACGTCGGCCGCCTGCGGTAGAGCGACGCAGCACGTCGGATTCATCGCGACGACTGTGCTTGTCCCTTCCTTACGCATGGTCACAAAACCCACATCGGCGAGCTTGCGCAGGTGATGTGACACCGTCGGCTGCCCGATCCCCAACGACCCCGCGAGCGCACCGACGGTAATTCCGCTGGACGCGCTCGCCACCCGGTGAAGCAGTCGAACACGCATCGGTTCGGCAAGGCACGCGAACCACTGCGCGTAGGTATCGGCATCGCCCTGCGCGAGCACGGAAGAAACAACCCGATCCTGGCCCGAATCACCGACGCGCACCGTCGGATTCTGCAGCGATGCCATCCGTCCACTATATCGACAGCTGTCGATGGTTGCTTACATTGATGACTGTCGATACAGTTCGACAGTAGATCGATAAGTGTCGATGAAAGGAACGGACAATGGACCCCCTCCCCGTCGTCGTGATCGGGGCCGGCCCGATCGGCCTGGCGGCCGCAGCAGAACTGCGCGAACGTGGACTCACCCCCCTCGTACTCGAGCGGGGAGCCGCCGCCGGTACTGCGATTTCCGAGTGGAATCACGTCCGACTGTTCTCCCGGTGGTCCGAACTCGTCTCCCCCGCCGCGCAGCGACTCCTCGAACAGAATGGATGGAGCTCTCCCGACGCCGAGACGCACCCGACCGGCCGGCAATGGCGCGACCTCTACCTCGGGCCACTCGCCTCAGCACTCGGCGACGCCGTCCAGTTCGACACCGAAGTGATCGGCGTAGCCCGGCGCGGGCGTGACCGTGTCGTCGACGCCGGTCGCGATACCGAACCCCTCTCGATTCATCTGCGCCGCCGTGACGGAACCGAGGACCGCGTCTTCGCCCAGGCGGTTGTCGACGCATCCGGCACCTGGGGTACTCCCAACCCGCTCGGCGGTGAAGGACTACCCGCCCTCGGCGAAAGCGCTGCTGAATCTGCGATCAGGTACCGGGTTCCGGATCTCGACGATCCGGCGGTGCGCGCACAGTTCGCCGGAAAACACACGGTCATCGCAGGGAGCGGCCACTCTGCGCTGACGGCGATCGTTGCCCTGTCGGGGTTGGCGGAGCAGGCTCCGAGCACACGCATCACCTGGGCGGTCCGCCGAGGAAACGTCGGCTCAGCGTTCGGCGGCGGCGAAGCTGACGAACTGCCCGCTCGCGGCGCCCTGGGACTACGCGCGAAGAAGGCCGTCGATGACGGATTGCTGAGAGTGGTCACCGGTTTCCGCACAGCTGAGGTGTCGACAACCCCCTCGGGACAACTTCTACTTGCCTCCGATGCCGGTGAGCGCATCGAGAACGTGGACAACGTCGTCACGCTGACCGGGTTCCGCCCGGATCTGTCCTGGCTTTCGGAAATCCGACTCGGCCTCGACCCGGTGTTGCAGGCACCGGTGGAGCTGGCTCCGCTGATCGACCCGAACATCCACTCGTGCGGCACGGTGTATCCACATGGCGCAAAAGAGCTTCGCCATCCGGAGCCGGGCGTGTACCTGGCAGGAATGAAAAGCTACGGCCGCGCGCCCACCTTCCTGGCGATGACCGGCTACGAGCAGGTTCGCAGCATCGCCGCCGAACTCGCCGGTGACCACGACGCCGCAGCCCGGGTCGAGTTGATCCTTCCGGAGACCGGAGTCTGCGGCGGTGCAGGTATTTTCGACGAAGCTGACACGGACGAAGGTGACACCGGGGAAGCCGAAGGCGGATGCTGCGGCGCACCCGCTCCGGAACTGATCACGCTGTCCGCGCCGTCTGGCAGCACCTGCGGATAGAAACCGTCCATGACGACCGATCCCGCCCCGCCAGGCTGCCGCATCCGACCGAACAAGGCATGCTGATCGTGTGCATACTTTCGAGGTCTGGGCGCCCACACCGGAATCGGTCCGGGTCGAAGTCAACGGCATCACTCACGACATGGACCGCACGGACGACGGATGGTGGCGAGCCGAGGTCGACTGCGACAACCAGGCTCGCTACGGATTTGTCGTCGACGGCGACATCCTTCCGGATCCGCGGTCACCACGCCAGCCCGAAGGCGTGCACCTTCTCTCCCAACTGCACCAACTGCACGAGGCGTCCTGGACCGACTCTCAGTGGACCGGACGGCAACTCCCAGGATCGTCCGTCTACGAATTGCACATCGGAACATTCACCACCGAAGGAACTTTCGACGCCGCGATCGAACGTCTCGATCACCTGGTGGACCTCGGCGTCGGGTTCGTGGAGATCATGCCGGTCAACGGCTTCAACGGAACTCACAACTGGGGCTACGACGGTGTGCTCTGGTACACGGTCCACGAGATCTACGGTGGTCCGGACGGATTGCAGCGGTTGGTGAATGCGGCCCACGAACGCGGGCTCGGTGTGATCTTGGACGTGGTCTACAACCATCTGGGCCCGTCGGGCAACTATCTCGAACGGTTCGGTCCCTACATCGCGGACGGCGCGAACACGTGGGGCCGAACGATCAACATCGGTGGCCCTCAGTCGGGCGAAGTTCGCGAGTACATCATCGGCAATGCCTTGCGATGGATGCGCGACTTCCACATCGACGGCCTACGTCTCGATGCAGTCCACGCATTGGTCGACCACACCGGAACGCACATCCTCGAGGAACTCGCGGTCCGAACGGAAACACTGTCGGCCCATCTGGGTCGACCGCTCACGTTGATTGCCGAAAGCGACCTCAACGACGCCACTCTCATCGCGCCGCGCGCGGCGGGCGGGTTCGGCTTGGACGCGCAGTGGGACGACGACATCCACCACACCATTCACACGGCCGTGTCGGGCGAACGCCAGGGTTACTACGCCGACTTCGGATCCTTGGAATCCCTTGCAAATACATTGCGCCGCGGTTTCTTCCACGCCGGAACGTATTCTTCTTTTCGAGGGCGGGTCCACGGACGTCCGATCGACATCACGCATCAGCCGGCCAGCTCCCTGCTCGCATACACGTGCACCCACGATCAGATCGGCAACCGCGCGATCGGTGACCGCCCGAGCGCCTATCTGACGCCAGGACAATTGGTGATCAAGGCGGCGCTGGTCCTGCTTTCGCCGTACACGCCGATGCTGTTCATGGGCGAAGAATGGGGAGCGACAACCCCGTTCCAGTTCTTTACCTCGCATCCGGAACCGGAACTCGGGGAGGCCACCGCCAAAGGCCGCAAGGCGGAGTTCGCAGCCCACGGTTGGAACAGCGACGACATTCCGGATCCACAAGACCCCCAGACATTTCTGGGTTCGAAACTGGACTGGAGCGAGCGAACCGACGAGACGCACGCGCGCGTCCTCGCATGCTATCGCGATCTACTGGCCCTGCGCAAGAAGCGAATCGAGATCACCGACCCTTGGCTTGGGCACCTGCACGTCGACTACGACGAGGATAAACAGTGGATCACCCTACGCCGCGGCGCTTTACAGATCGTGTGCAATCTGGGAACGGACGCGGCCTCGGTCCCGGCCGGTGGAACCCCCATCCTCTGGTGGGATCCGCCGACACAGGACGAGACCGCGTCCGCAACCGTCGTGCCTGGGCACTCGTTCGTCGTACTCGAAAGCTGACTACCTGGATTCTGGAGGGGTCAACGCTTCGCGTTCAACTGTTGCACGCATCAACGCTTCGCGTTCTCTGGTGTACTCCGCAGCATCCGCAAAACCAATGCGGCACTGACGAACAGAACCAGAGCAGTCGAACCGGCAGCAACGTGCATACCGTCGACGAATGCCGACTTCGCGGAATCGGCAAGTACCGAACCGAGTTCACCGGGTAGGTACGTCGCTTCCGGCAGCGCACCGCCGAGGGTGCCCTGCGCAGCGTGCGCCTGATCTGCTTCGAGCATGGACGTGTCGATTCCCTTACGGAAGATCGCCATCACCACACTGCCCAGGATTGCCACACCGAGCGCGATGCCGAGTTCGTACGCAGTCTCCGACACCGCAGACGCAGCACCGGCACGCTCGGGTTCCACCGAACTGACCACAAGATCCGAGGTCAAGGTCAATGCAACACCGACACCAGCACCGGCCAGACCGAAGCCGATCACGAACATCAACGGCCCGCTGTCCACCCCGAGGGCGAGCAGCATCGCAGCGCCGATACCGGCAACCGCGAGGCCTGCGCTGAGCACGTGAGACACCGACCACCGGCGAATCAACCAGGCCGCCGCAACCGCGGTGAAGGCGCTGAGCAACATACCCGGGAGCATCAGCAGGCCGGCGTCGAGCGCCGAGTTACCCAGCACCAACTGCAGGTACTGCGAACCGAAGAACAGGACACCTGCCAACGCGAAGATCGAGAGCAGGTTGGTGATGACGGCGGTGGAGAACGACGCGTTGGCAAACAGTTTCAGATCCAACATCGGATCCTTCAGCATCCGCTGACGACGCACGAACACGTAACCGGCCGCGAGACCCACAAGGCCGATCACCAGCAACGTGATGCTGACGCCGTGCACCACGGATTCCTTGACCGCGTACACCAGTGGCAACATGGTCGCCATCGACAGACCAGCGCTGATGAGGTCGAATCGACCCGGATTGGGGTCCTTCGACTCCGGGATCAGGATCGGGCCGAGCACGACCAGCGCGATCATGACGGGGATGTTGATCAAGAAGACCGAGCCCCACCAGAAGTGCTCGAGCAACCAACCACCGACCAACGGGCCGGCCGCGGTACCGCCACCTGCCATCGCGCCCCAGACGCCGATCGCCTCGGTGCGCTGACGCGGGTTGACGAAAATCGTGCGGATCAGACCGAGGGTGGCCGGCATCAGCGTTGCACCGGAAATACCCTGCAGCACGCGGGCGGCAATGAGCATCTCGGGACTGACAGCTAGAGCGGCGATGATCGAGGCGAGACCGAAGCCGACTGCGCCGATCAGGAGCAGTTTTCGCCTTCCGATCCGGTCACCGAGCGTACCCATGGTGATGAGCAGACCGGCGAGCACGAACGAATAGACGTCGATGATCCACAGCAACTGCGTGCTGCTCGGCTCGAGGTCGGCGCTGATGAACGGAAGCGCAAGATCGAGCACCGTGCCGTCGACTGCGATGAGCAACACAGCAAAGGCAAGGACTATCAAGCCCGCCCAGTCACGCTTTGTCGCCCGAACCTCGTCGGGATTGATTGCAGACGTGTGATCTGCCGACACTGACATTGCTCCCCTGCGACTTTCTCTGAGTTCTCTCCGAAAAGAATTCACTGCACCGTCCAGCCGGTACAGTAGGTCTACGGTAACAGTGAACCGTCCAAGCGGTAAAGTTATTTCCGGGTAGGGTCACATCACATGGCTGCCGACACTCGCGATCGAATTCTCGACGCACTGGAGAAGCTGCTGCTGGTCAGCGGCGTCGCCCAAGTCACGCTCGAAGGCGTTGCCGCCGAAGCCGGGGTTTCCAAGGGCGGACTTCTCTATCACTTCCCCAGCAAGGAAGCCCTCCTCGCGGCGATGGTCCGCAGACTCGGGGAACGCTCGGATCAGCAACTCGAAGACGCCGTAGCCGGCGGTACCACGGTCACCGAGTTCTACCTGCAGATCCCCGATGCGAACGAAAGCGAAGAACTCTCACTCTTTCGCTCGATCATTGCCGCGCTCCGAACAGTCGACGGACAACACGACGAAATCCAGAAGGCCGTCACACATGTGATGCGAAGCTGGGACAAGGGCCTTCAGACCGAGATCGCCGATCCTGTGCAGGCCGAGATCATCCGACTCGTCGGCGACGGCCTGTATCTGGCAGCCATGCTCGGACTCCCCCAGCCAGATCCCGAACTGCATCGACAGGTGGTCGAGCGACTCAGGCCCTGACCGGGGGCACCCGTTACGTCAGATAGCGGTACGCCGGGCTTCCCGGCTCGAGCCTCTCGGACTGCATCGGCGCGTGCTCCATCCGCTCGAGCAACGACGCCAAACCGTCGGCGGAACCGAGTTCGATACCCACCAACGCGGCACCCGTCTCGCGATTGTTTCGCTTGACGTACTCGAAGAGCGAGATGTCGTCGTCCGGCCCCAGCACGTCCGAGAGGAACCGGCGCAACGCTCCCGGTTCCTGCGGAAAGTCGACCAGGAAGTAATGCTTGAGCCCGAGGTGAACGAGCGAACGCTCAAGGATTTCGCCGTAACGGGAGACGTCGTTGTTACCACCGGAGATCAGGCACACGACGGTCGAGCCCGGCTCGAACGTCAGATTCTGCAGTGCCGCAACGGAAAGCGCGCCCGCGGGTTCGGCGATGATGCCCTCGCTCTGGTACAGCTCGAGCATCGCCGTGCAGATAGCACCCTCGTCGATCTGATTGACGACAAACGATCCCGAACCGGACCGCGTCTGTAGTTGACGAGCCACGAGCGGCAACGACGCGTGTGACACGACGGCAGCACCGAGACGCGAGACCACCTCGTAGGGAACGTCACCGATGCGTTTGACGGCGGCACCATCGACGAACGGATCGACGTCGGGAAGAGTCACCGGGCCGCCGGCAACGAGAGCAGCCGTCATGGACGCCGCGCCGGACGGCTCGATCCCGACGATAGACGTCTTGGGTGACCGCTCGTGCAGGTAGGTGGCTATGCCCGCGATGCAACCGCCGCCGCCGACCGGCACGACGATCGTGTCGAGAGGTGCGTCCAGTTGCGTGAGAATCTCCGCTGCGATGGTTCCTTGCCCCGCAGCGGTGCGCACGTCGTCGAACGGGGGAACCATGGTTGCGCCGGTTTCGGCTACGTCCTCCGCGGCCGCAGCGGCGGCGGCGTCATAGGTCTCACCGATCATGAACAGTTCGACAAATGCTCCGCCGTGAGCACGGATGCGATCACGCTTCTGCTTGGGCGTGTTGGCCGGCACGTAGATCCGACCCTTGATCTGCATGGTTCGGCAAGCGAAGGCAACGCCCTGCGCATGGTTCCCGGCACTGGCAGTCACCACGCCGGCCGCGCGCTCGGCCTCGTTGAGCTGCGCGATCAGGTTGTACGCGCCGCGAATCTTGTACGAACGAACGCCTTGGAGGTCCTCACGCTTGAGGTACACGTGTGCGCCGGTCAGCGCCGACAGACGGTCGCTGTACTGCAAGGGTGTCGCCGCAATGACGTGCTGAATTCGCTCGATGGCCGCGTCGATCTCCTGCGCGTCGAGCGCGGGGACGGTGGACTTCGTTACTACGACATCGGGCGAGTTAGACACTCCGCCATTTTCGCACGTCGGGGATCAACCTTCCCACCACCCCGCCGCAACCTTCCCCCGCCCCGCCCCGCATCGTCGGCGAGGCAGGGCGGGGGCATGTCAGCCGCGCGGATCCAACTGCGAGGGACGTGGCACGTTCCGCAGATTCGACTTGGCCATCTGTACCGCCTCGCCGACGCCGCCGTTCATCACCATCTTCGACATCGCCAAGGCGAAGCCCTTCATCTGACCGCCGGTGATGGTGGGCGGCAACGACAATGCCAGCGGATCGGTCACCAGATCCACGAGGGCCGGGCCGTCGTGATCCAGCGCCGCGCGCAGACCGGATTCGATGTCCGCGGGATTCTCGATACGCCGCGAGAAGATTCCGAGCGCAGCGGCGACCGCCGCGTAGTCGACCGCGGGCACGTCGACCCCGAAATCCGGAAGGCCGTCGACCAGCATCTCGAGCTTGACCATTCCGAGCGTCGAGTTGTTGAACACCACGATCTTGACCGGCAACTTGTACATCGCGACGGTGACCAACTCACCGAGCAGCATCGACAATCCACCGTCGCCGGACACCGAGATGACCTGGCGCCCCGGACTCGACCATGCCGCACCCATCGCGTGCGGAAGCGCATTGGACATGGATCCGTGCAACGCCGAGGAGATGAAGCGTCTCGATCCGTTCGGATTGAGATAGCGCGCCGTCCACACGTTGCACATCCCGGTGTCGGCGGTGAAGATTGCGTCGTCTGCAGCCAGATCGTCGAGGATCGAGGCCGCATACTCGGGATGAATGGGTGTGCGCTGCTTGACCGGATCCGTGTACGCACCAACCACTTTGGTCATCAGAGTGTTGTGCTTGGCGAGCGTATCCTCCAGGAACCCGCGGTCAGCCTTTCGATCGAGCTGCGGAATCAGTGCGTTCAAGGTGCTCGCGACGTCACCGTGCACCGCCAGGTCCAGGCTGGTTCGACGCCCCAACCGCTCGGCCGCGATGTCGATCTGAGCGGTACGAACGTCATCGGGCAAGAACTGGTCGTAAGGAAAATCCGTACCGATGAGGAGCAGGAGATCGGCGCCATGGATACCGTCGTGCGCCGCACCGTAACCGAGCAATCCGGTCATCCCGACGTCGTAAGGATTGTCGTACTGGATCCATTCCTTGCCGCGCAGCGAATGCCCGATGGGAGCCCCGACGGTTTCGGCCAGCGCCAATACTTCCGCGCGTGCGTCTCGCACACCGGCGCCGGCGAAGATCGCAACTTTGCGCGAGCCGTTGATCACATCTGCCAATGCCTTCACATCACCGGCATCCGGAACGACTGTCGGCCTTCGCGTTTCGACGAGCGTCGGTGGAGTGCCTTCGGCCGGGCAGTCGGCAATGTCGCCGGGAAGCACGATCACCGAGACGCCGTTTCGAGCGACCGAATGCTGAATCGCGGACTGCACCACGCGGGGTGATTGCACTGGTGTGCTGACAAGTTCGGTGTAACTCGAACATTCGATGAAGATCCGCTCGGGATGCGTCTCCTGAAAGTAACCCATACCGATCTGCGCACTGGGGATGTGTGAGGCGATCGCGAGGACCGGGGCGCCCGAACGATGAGCGTCGTACAGGCCGTTGATCAGGTGAAGGTTTCCGGGACCGCAGGATCCTGCACACACTGCGAGCTTTCCGGTGATCTGGGCATCTGCTGCGGCGGCAAATGCGGCGGCTTCCTCATGCCGGACGTGTATCCAGTCGATTCCACCCTTCTCAGAACCACCGGTGCGACGAACCGCATCGACGATGGGATTGAGACTGTCACCGACAATTCCGTAGATCCGACTGACACCCGCTTCAACGAGCTGCTGAACCAATTGATCTGCAACGGTTTTCGGACTCATCAGACCTCCATGACACACTCACGGGAGTCGGGATCACCGACCCCCGAGAGTGACGATTTACTTGTGATTTATGCAGTGCTTCTTGTGGACTGCCGTTTCGTGAGGACTGCAGTGCGTTACTTGGGTTCGAGCACGAACACCGGGATCTCACGATCGGTCTTCGTCTGATAGTCCGCGTAATCGGGGTACGCAGCGACAGCGCGCTCCCACCAGATCGCCTTCTCGTCTCCGGTGACTTCACGAGCAACCAGGTCGAAGACCTGCGTCGCGTCACGCAGCGTGACATGCGGATCGGCTACGACGTTGTAGTACCAGACCGGATTCTTCGGGGCGCCACCAAGCGAAGCCACTACGGCATAGGAACCGTCGTGCTCGACGCGCATCAGCGGCGTCTTCCTGACCTTGCCGGACTTTGCCCCGATGGTCGTGAGAACGACAACGGGCATGCCGTTCATGTCGTTCCCCTCGGTGCCACCGGAGTTCTCGATGCGTGCGACCTGATCGGCGGCCCACGACGCTGGACTGGGTTCGTACTCACCTGTGATTGGCATGTGTACCAGTGAACACCCACTCGACTGCCTTGGCCACCGAACCACGCCGACCAGGTCTGTCGCCGGCGCACTCCCCTGATTGATCGATTAAGTGAGATGCCGATCAATAAAGTTCGCTTGCCCGAACTCTCATCTCTGGCTACTGTGAAACCACAGCTTCGAACGGCCGTACCAGCTAGCCAGGCCACATCGTGAAAAGACTGCACCGGGAAGGGACGAGATGACTACCGCAGATATCTCCGCTCGCGAATCACGCCCCTCACCCGACCATTGCGTCGACCTGGCCGGGACTCGGTGGCCGCTGTACAAGATCGAAGCTCTCGTGGTTGGTTTTTTGCTGTTCGTCGTCGCAGGTGCCGTCACGCAGTCGATGCAGGTAGCCGTACTGACTGCCGCAACAGCAGCCGTAGTCACCTGGTGGGCGCGTCGCGTGTACTACTCACGCACCACCTGATCACTCCACTCCCCGATCTCCCGCGAACCACGAAGGGACCTTGCCGCTGATGCAGCAAGGTCCCTTCGTTCTGTTCAGATCCGCTCGATCGGCGGTCAGACCGTCAGACAGCTCGGCCCGAGCAATGCCTTCAGGTCGCCCATCAAAGCCGAGGATGGTTCGACCCGAAGGACGTCGTCGACCTTCCACAAGCTGATTTCGGTTCCACCGATCAGCCGAACGTGAACGTCGGACGTTCCGGGGTGCCTCGTCAGCACCTGCTTGAGAGCACTGAGCTTGTCCTTGGTGCATTGCCGAAGCGGCAGCGAGACCGACAGGGGGCGCGCGACCCCGATCGCCGAAATATCAGGCACCGCAAGGTCGTTGCCGATCAGCGACATCCGATCGTCTCGGATCGAGACGCGAGCCTTGACCAACACGATGGCATCCTCGGCGATGTCCATTCCGTACACGGCGTACGCCTGCGGGAAGAACAGCACCTCGATTCCACCCACGAGATCTTCGAGCTGCACGATGCACCAGGTCAGACCGTTCTTGTTGACCCGGCGATCCACCGAGGCGATGATGCCGCCGAGAGTGACCTGGGCGCCGTCCTGAACGCCGCCTTCGAGTATCGCGGCGATGGACGTGTCGGACTGCTGCCGAAGAATGTGCTCGACGCCGTTGAGCGGATGGCCGGAGACGTACAGCCCCAACATCTCTCGTTCGAGCGCCAGGCGATGCTTGGAATCCCACTCTTCGTCAGGAATCTTGACGTCGAACACCGAGGTGATCGACTCGTCCGCCTCGGCACCGCCGAAGAGGTCGAACTGTCCGATCGCCTCCGCCTTCTTGGTGCTCATCACGGAATCGATGGCGTCGGCATGGACCAACATCAGGCCCTTGCGCGGATGACCCAACGAGTCGAAAGCACCGGCCTTGATGAGAGATTCAGTGACCTTCTTGTTGCAAGCCATCGCGTCGATCTTGCCGAGGTAGTCGGAGAAATCGGTGAACTTCGACTTCTCGGTACGCGCCTTGATGATCGACGCCACGACGTTGGCGCCGACGTTGCGCACCGACCCCATACCGAAACGGATGTCGTCGCCGACGGTCGCGAAGTCGACTCGCGATTCGTTGACGTCCGGAGGAAGCACGGTGATGCCCAACTTGCGGCAGTCGGCGAGGTAGATCGCGGACTTGTCCTTGTCGTCACCGACAGAGGTCAGCAGACCCGCCATGTACTCGGCCGGGTAGTTCGCCTTGAGGTACGCAGTCCAGTACGACACGAGCCCGTATCCGGCGGAGTGCGACTTGTTGAACGCGTAGCCGGCGAAGGGAAGGACCGTGTCCCACAGCGCCTTGATGGCCGCCTCACTGAAGTTGTTGTCCAGCATTCCCTGACGGAACCCGGCGTACGCCTTTTCCAGCTCGGACAGCTTCTTCTTACCCATGGCGCGACGCAGCAAGTCGGCCTGACCCAGGGTGTAACCGGCCACCTTCTGTGCCAGTTGCATGATCTGCTCCTGGTAGATGATCAGGCCGTACGTCTCCGAGAGAATCTCCGCGAGCGGCTCCTCCAACTCGGGGTGAATCGGCTTGACGTCTTCCAAGGCGTTCTTGCGCTTGGCGTACGAGATGTGGGCGTCCACACCCATCGGTCCCGGTCGATACAGCGCCAATGCGGCCACGATGTCGCCGAATCCGGTGGGCTGCATCAGTTTCAGCAACTCGCGCATACCGCCGCCGTCGAGCTGGAACACACCGAGAGTGTCACCGCGGGCGAGCAGTTCGTAGGTTGCCGCATCGTCCATCGGCAACGTGTCGAGGTCGAGGTCGATGCCGCGGTTGGCTTTGATGTTCTCGAGGGTGTCGCCGATGACCGTGAGGTTTCGCAGGCCGAGGAAGTCCATCTTGAGCAGACCGATGGCTTCACACGAGGGGTAGTCCCACCCGGTGATGATGGCGCCGTCCTGGGCTCGCTTCCACACCGGGATCGCGTCGGTAAGCGGTTCGGACGACATGATGACCGCGCAGGCGTGCACACCGGCGTTACGGATCAGCCCTTCCAGACCCACCGCTGTCTTGTAGATCTTCGCGACGTCCGGGCTGGAGTCGATGAGCGCCCGTACCTCGACGGCCTCCTTGTATCGCTCGTGCTTCGGATCGGTGATACCGGAAACCGAGATGTCCTTGGCCATGATGGGCGGCGGGAGTGCCTTGGTGATCTGGTCGGCGATGGCAAAGCCCGGCTTGCCGAACTGGACGCGAGCCGAGTCCTTGATGGCTGCCTTGGTCTTGATGGTGCCGAAGGTGATGACCTGGGCGACCTTGTCGTTGCCCCACTTGTCCGTCGCGTAGCGAACCATCTCGCCGCGACGGCGATCATCGAAGTCGATATCGATATCGGGCATGGACACGCGCTCGGGATTGAGGAATCGCTCGAACAGCAACCCGTACGGGATGGGGTCGATGTTGGTGATGCCCATCGCGTAGGCGACCAACGAACCGGCAGCCGATCCACGGCCGGGCCCAACACGGATCCCGACGTCCTTGGCGTGGTTGATCAGGTCGCCGACCACGAGGAAGTAGGCCGGGAAGCCCATTTCGTTGATGACGCCGATCTCGTAGTCGGCGCGAGCGAGGTACTCCTGCGGAGGTCCGCTCGGGAAGCGGCGGTCCAGCCCGCGCATCACCTCGGCGCGCAGGAAGGTCTGCTGCGTGTGGCCCTCCGGGACCGGGAAGATCGGCATGCGGTCGTGGAACGCCCAGACGTCGTCGTACGACTGAACACGCTCGCCGATGGCAACGGTGTTGTCGCACGCACCCGGCACCTCGGTGTCCCAGATGGCGCGCATCTCGGCAGCGGACTTGAGGTAGTAGCCGTCGCCGTCGAATTTGAAGCGCGTGGGATCCGAGAGCGTCTTGCCGGTCTGGATGCAGAGCAGCGCCTCGTGGTTCTCGGCGGCGTCCTTTGTGACGTAGTGGCAGTCGTTGGTCGCGAGCGGCGGAATGCCGAGCTGCTGACCGATATTGAGCAGACCCTCGCGGACACGGCGCTCGATCGAGAGACCGTGGTCCATCAGTTCGAGGAAGAAGTTGTCCGGTCCCCAGATCTCCTGCCACTTCGCGGCAGCTTCGAGAGCCTCGCGATCGTGACCGAGACGAAGACGCGTCTGGATCTCACCCGACGGGCAACCGGTGGTGGCGATGATGCCCTCGGCGTGCGATGCGATGAGCTCCTCGTCCATCCGGGGCCACTTGCCGAGCTGGCCTTCGATGGACGCGAGCGAGGACAGCTTGAAGAGGTTCCGGAGTCCGGTCGCGTTCTCGGCCACCATCGTCATGTGGGTGTACGCGCCGCTACCGGAGACGTCGTCGGACTTCTGGCTGCGATCTCCCCACAGCACGCGCTTGGTGTTGAAGCGGGATTCCGGCGCGATGTAGGCCTCGATGCCGATGATCGGCTTGATGCCGGCACTCTTGGCTTCGTTGTAGAACTGGCTGGCGCCGTACATGTTTCCGTGGTCGGTCATGCCGACGGCGGTCATTTCGAGACGAGCGGCCTCCTCGAACATGGCGCCGACCTTGGCCGCACCGTCGAGCATCGAGTACTCGGTGTGATTGTGAAGATGTACGAACGAGTCAGCCACGTGCGCCTCTCTGAAGGTCTGGGAGCGAGATCGAGTGTATGCCGCGCTGCCGACACGGTCGGCGACCGCCATCGTGGAGTCGCAGCGTGCCGCCCCGGATCACGTGACCGGAACCTCAGGTTCGACGCTCGACCTCATCGAACGCCGAGAACGCCGGCTTGCGACGAAGGTGTCTGTCGTGAAGATCACGAGTGCGGCCCAGATCAGAACGAAGCCGATCCACCGTGACGCCGGCATGTCCTCGTGCATGACGGCCACGCCCCACGCCATCTGCAGCGCCGGGGTGAGGTACTGCAGCATGCCCATCGTCGCCAACGGAACTCGCTGAGCGGCGACGCCGAAAAGGAGCAGTGGCAGCGCGGTGACCGGGCCGGCCGCGAGCAGCAACAGGCTGTGTCCGGCGCCGCTGCTGATGAAGGCGCCGGCCCCGGTCAGGCCGAGAAACACGAGGTAACCGACCGCGAAGGGCGCGGCTACAACTCCCTCGGCGGTCAAACTGGTTCGAGGATCGAGCGGAACGACCTTCTTGACCAACCCGTAGGTCGCAAACGAACCGGCGAGCACCAATGCGACGATCGGCGGTTTGCCGAAGTCGACCGTGATCACGACAACTGCCGTCGCAGCGAGGACCAGGGCGGCGATCTGAGCGCGGCGCAATCTTTCGCGGAAGATCACCACGCCGAGCAGAACGGTTACCAGCGGGTTGATGAAGTACCCGAGGGCCGCCTCCACGACGCGGCCGGACACCACGGCATAGATGTACGTTCCCCAATTCACCGCGATTGCCGCTGAGGCCGCAGTCACCAGGAGCCAGGTGCGTGCGCTGATTCCGCGAAGTGATCCGAGACGGCCGGCGCAGGCCAACACGATCAGCATCAGCAGAAGGGTCCACACCACCCGGTGCGCCAGGATCTCGACCGGATCTGCGAAGTCGAGAAGCCCGAAGAAAGCCGGGAACGTTCCCCACAACAGGAAAGCGGCTACTCCGTAGAAGATCCCCGAGGACGAACCGGATCTACTGCGTTTGTCCTCGCTCACGGGACCGGGCCGTCGTCGGGGCCGGGAGCAACGACGTCCACGTACTCCGGCAGGAAGGGGCGAACAGCCGCGAACCACGGCGAGGCGTCGGACGGCAATGCCTCCACTGCACGGACATTCGACTCACGTCCGATCGCTTCGAGTCCTTCGGGAGCAGCCCGCACCAGCACACCCACCGCGCAGGCGCACCCGGCGGACAATTGCTTCGCCGATGCGAGCGCCACCTGCTGCTGGCGATCGGTGTCGCCGCCGAGCGCGACCAATCGCGTGGCTGCAACGCCGGGCGATCTGCGCACTGCCTCGTCGTTGTCGGGAACGGGCACGGACATGAGCGGCGTCTGGACGCGCTCGATCGGTACTCGAAACATGACCCTTGCCACCCGAACATCGGACAAGCGAACACTCGAAACCTGAGAGCTGCTGGTCGTCGTGATGACCTCGTCGACGGTGAGTGCCTTCGTGAACGAGACCAAGGCCCACACCGGTCCGTCCACCGACGCAACAGAATCTCGCGCTCGATCGAGGTAGTCCGGCACAGCTTCCCCACTGTCCGGACCGAGAGTGTCCGTCCTGATCGGCGGGGTCGGCACGGGATTCGCAAACCCCACACCGACCACCGCCACCGCTGCGACGACGGCCAACGCGGGAACAAGCCCGCGCGGTGTCATGAGGACCGGAGAACTTCGAGTGCGTGTTCGAGATCCTTCGGGTACTTGCTCTTGATCTCGACCCAGCGACCGTCCGCCGGATGTGCGAATCCGAGAGACACGGCGTGCAGCCACTGGCGCTCGAGGCCGAGCCTTTCGGCAAGTCGAGGATCCGCGCCGTACGTCAGGTCGCCGCAGCACGGATGACGCAAAGCCGAAAAGTGCACGCGGATCTGGTGTGTACGACCGGTCTCGAGGTGCACGTCCAGCAGACTCGCTGCCTGGAACGCCTCGATGGTGTCGTAGTGCGTGACGCTGGGCTTGCCGTCGGCCGTGACCGTGAAGCGCCAGTCGTTACCGTGGTGGCGTCCGATCGGGGCATCGATGGTTCCGCTGCTCGGGTCGGGGTGTCCCTGTACGAGAGCGTGGTAGCGCTTGTCGATGGTCCGCTGCTTGAATGCCCGCTTGAGCAGCGTGTACGCGCGCTCGGACGTGGCAACCACCATGACCCCCGACGTACCGACGTCCAGACGGTGGACGATTCCCTGACGCTCGTGGGCGCCGGACGTCGAGATGCGGAAACCGGCCGCGGCGAGTCCACCGATGACGGTCGGTCCTGTCCAACCGACGCTGGCGTGCGCGGCAACTCCGACGGGCTTGTCGACTGCCACGACGTCGTCGTCGGCGTAGAGGATCTCCATCCCCTCGACCGGCGTCGCCTCGATGGTCAACGGCCGCGGTGGTTCGGGCAAGACGACCTCGAGCCACGACCCTGCGGTCAGACGATCGGACTTGCCGACAGCCACACCGTCGACGAGTACCGAGCCTTCCTCCGCGAGTGTCGCGACCACGGTGCGCGAGAGTCCTAGGAGGCGCGCCAGGCCCGCGTCGACGCGCATGGCGTCGAGGCCGTCGGGCACTGGCATCGAACGGGATTCCCTCACTTGGTTTCCCCCTCGGCTGCTGCCTTCGCATCGGTGAGCTTCTTGTCGTCCGTCTTGTGATCGCGCAGGCGTTCACCGTTGGGTTCGAAGCCGAACAGTGTCAGGACGACGAGCAGGATCGCGCCACAGACGATCGCGGAATCCGCGATGTTAAACACCGGCCACCAGCCGACGGAGACGAAGTCCACCACATGTCCGCGCATGATTCCGGGAGAGCGGAAGAATCGGTCGACGAGGTTACCCAGCGCGCCGCCGAGAACCAGACCCAGACCGAGCGCCCACCACGGTGATCGGAGCGTGCGACCGATCTTGATCACACCGATGACCACACCGATTGCGACGAGGGTGAGGATCCACGTCATCGACGTCGCCATCGAGAACGCTGCCCCCGGATTGCGCACCATCGTGAATGTGACCACGTCACCGATGATTTCGATCGGCTGCCCCGGCTTGACTGCGGCGACAGCCCACACCTTCGTGAGAACGTCCGAGAGCAGGATGACCGCCGCGATGGCAATGAGCATGGTCAGCTTCCGGGGCTTCGCAACCGACGACTCGGCCGGGTCGCCGCCCTCAGGTTCCGCAACTTCCGGTTTCGTGTCTTTCTGCTGCACGGTTTCGGGCTCGTCGGCCTTCGAGATTTCGGTAATCGGCTGATCCTCCGCGTTGACATCTCGGTCTGGGTGGTCTGTACTCACGCAACCATCATCCCTCATGTTCACCGCACCGGGTCACGCACTCTGCAACTGCGGCTAGCCTGGAGCGCGTGCCACTGCTGTCCACGACCGGCCGACGCGTTCCGTTCGCCCTCGCTGCCCTCGCTCTCACCACCGTTCTCACCGCTTGCGGCGACTCGGATCAACCTCCGAACACTCCGACCTCCTCGCCGAGTGAGGTCACTGTTCCGGTGACCGCCGCGACGGTCGAAGTACTCGATGCGGGAAGCGAGCCGCGCGAGGTTTTGCGTACGAACTTGCCTGTCGGCACCACGCAGACGGCGACGCTCGTCACCCAGGCCGTCGTGAGTCAGCAGATCGATCAACAACCGGCGCAGGATTTCTCTTCGCCGGAGATCACGATCCCGCTCTCGGCAAACGTGACCGCTGACGATCCCACCGCAGTCGTTGACCTGACGCTGTCGTCGATGACCTCGCCCGATGCAACGCTGCAGGCTGCGCTGAGCGGGGCCGACGGATCTGCGGCCGGGTTGTCCGTCACGAATTCGGGCGCCATCACCGCACTACGGCTAAAGCCGTCCGCCAACTCGGCCAATGCCGCCCGCGCCGCGATCGAACAGGCGCTGGGCCAAGCGGTGTACCGGACCGTTGCACTCCCCGACGCTCCTGTCGGTGTCGGCGCACGTTGGGTGGTTCGCCAGCAAGTCAGCAGCGAAATCCTGCTCGATCAGACAACCACCGTCACGCTCACCGCGCGCGAGGGTAACCGGCTTTCGCTCGCGGTGGACGTATCGCAGACCCCGCAGAGCCCGGTCTGGAACCTGGCCGGTGACGCCGGAACGTTGAACATCGATCAGTACGTCATGGCCGGCACCGGAAACCTCACCGTCGACCTCTCACTCCCCTTGCCGATCGACGGACAGATGAGCGTCGGCGGAGACCAGGCATACGGCGATCCGGACAGTTCCTCGGTGATCCGGCAGACCATCTCGAACAGCATTCGGTGGGAATAGTGAACAGTCGATCGCTTCTCTCACTTGGCCTGTCGGCGACGGCGGCACTGTTCGTCGTGGCCGGCTGCGGCTCGGACGAATCCCCGAGCAGCGACACGACTACGCAGGTTTCCGCACCCCAGGTCGGTTTGGCGCCGTTCACGGCTGCTCCGGCCGCACCGCTGAGCGGGGCTCCGCTCGACCGTGACGCGCTGCAACGAGCCGCGCTCACCCTCTCCGAACTACCCGCGGACTTCGACGTAGTTCCCGACCCAGTTGACGACCTCGGCCTCGCACCGGCGCCGGAAAGTTCGGAGGCGGACAAGTCGAGCACCGACCCCGCCGTCTGCGCCCAGGTTCTGGCACCGATAGCCACCCAGGCTGCCGGATCGGTTGCCGACCTCTCCGACATGTTCACCGGCCCCGATTTCACGAGCATCGATCAGGACTCGGCTTCGTACACCGACGGCACTGCGGCAGCAGCAGCTTTCGAGAAACTGCAGACGACTCTGGCTGCGTGCACAGAGTATTCAGGAACAGATGCCGACGGAACGACAATCACCTATCGCGTCGGTGGATCGTCGGCACCGAATGTCGGTGACGCGTCTTTTGCTTTCCGAATCATCACGGAGAGTGGCGGATTCACCTTGGTGGCCGATGCGATAGTCGCAGCCGTGGGGACGACGTTGACTCAGGTGTCCGCGACGGCGCCGAGCCCGATCGCACCCGACGTTCTGCAGTCGATGGCCTCGGCTGCTGCGGATCGACTGCGCGCACAAATGCTGTAGCAGCGAGCGGAACCTGCCCGGTCCGGGCGACTCGCGAATGATTCGGGACCACAGACCCTTTGACAACTGCCCGTCCACACTGAACGGTGAGAGTAGGTACGAAACAGACCAACGCGACACACTGATGTGAGGAGCAGAAGTTCATGCCGGAACCCAGAAGGTCAGATCACACCGATTACGTAGCCGTCAATCCGATCTTCTCGAGGCCAGGCGAGGATTCGGTCGCATCGAAGTACACACTCGAACCCGACGGCATGCTTCCCGAGACCGCCTATCAGATCGTCCACGACGAAACGATGCTCGACGGCAATGCGCGACTCAATCTCGCGACGTTTGTCAGCACGTGGATGGACGACCACGCAACCAAGCTGTATGCCGAGTCGTTCGACAAGAACATGATCGACAAGGACGAGTATCCGCAAACCGCCGCGATCGAAACCTATTGCTGGCGCATCCTTGCCGATCTCTGGCACTCACCCTCTCCGAAGGACGCAATCGGCACTTCGACGATCGGTTCGTCCGAAGCCTGCATGCTGGGTGGCCTCGCGATGAAACGACGCTGGCAGCATGCGCGAACAGCCGCGGGAAAGTCCACCGAAAAGCCAAATCTCATCATGAGTTCCGCCGTACAGGTGTGTTGGGAGAAGTTCTGCAACTACTGGGACGTCGAAGCGCGCTACGTGCCGATCAGCGAAGAACACCGGACCCTCGACGGTCATGATCTGGACAAGTACGTCGACGAGAACACCATCGGCGTCGTCGCGATCATGGGTGTCACGTACACCGGCATGTACGAGCCTGTCCTGGAAATCTCGGAGGCGCTCGACGCCATCCAGGAGAAGACCGGCCTCGACGTCCCCATCCACGTCGACGGCGCTTCCGGTGCGATGATCGCACCGTTCCTGCAGCCCGAACTCGAATGGGATTTCCGGCTACCGCGCGTGCATTCCATCAACACCTCGGCGCACAAGTACGGACTCGTCTACCCGGGTCTCGGATGGGTGGTCTGGCGATCGCAGGATCTACTTCCCGACGACCTCGTCTTCAAAGTGAGCTACCTCGGCGGCAGCATGCCGACCTTCGCACTGAACTTCTCGCGCCCCGGCGCTCAAGTGATCCTGCAGTTCTACTTGTTCCTGCGTCTCGGCCACGACGGCTATCGCGCGATCCAGCAGTCCTCGCAAGACGTGGCGACGTTCCTCGCCGAAGGGATCGGGAAACTCGACGCGTTCGAACTGTGGAACGACGGTTCCGACATTCCCGTCTTCGCGTGGCGCCTCGCCGAGGGCCACACGTCCAACTGGACGCTGTACGACCTGTCGGACCGACTACGCGGCAAGGGCTGGCTGGTGCCGGCCTATCCCATGCCGGACGATCTCGCGGATCTGACAGTGCAGCGCATCGTCGTTCGTAACGGACTGAGCATGGACCTGGCAGCCAATCTGCTGCGCATCATCGAGGAGGAAACCGCGTTCCTCGACGAGCTGGACAGCCCGATGCCGCGGCCGCGCGTCACCGAGGGATTCCATCACTGACGTTGCTTAACGCACAAAGAGCGGCCGTCGACTCCCCTTCGGGAGTCGACGGCCGCTCTGGTGGTTCAGGTGTTGCGCAGAGATCAAGCAGCGCAAGCAGGCGAGGTCAGACCTGCAACACCGACGATCTGGCAAGCGGTGGTCTTCGAGAGCTTCCAGACGCCGTCTTCGTAGACGAACGAAGCCTGCAGGCCCTGCTGCAGCGGCTGACCGTTGACCACGATGTTCAGTGAAGCGGCTGCCGTCTCGCTGCCCGTGTCGGTGACCGGGTCGAGGATCTCGACCTGGGCGCCGGCAGCCTTCGCGGCAGCGGCGACCTGGTTGATCAGCTCGGGGTCAGCTTCCGCTCCCTGGACGAGGTTGACCTTGTCTGCTGCCGGAACACTCTCGTCGAGTGCCTGGGCAACCTTGGCGTTGAGCTCAGGGGCGGTCGGCAGAACAACCTCGGACGTGGGTGCCGCAGAGGTGGTGGTCGTGGGCTTCGCCGAAGTCGTCTTGTCGGAGTCTCCTCCGTCTGAACCACACGCGGTCATCGTCAGGGCTGCTGCGATCGCCACGGCTGCAACGGTCATCTTCTGAAGCTTCAACTTCTCAGTCCTATCCATTCGGGTGTTCACATTCGAGCGTCAGTCGAACATCGTGCTTGCTCGAGGATCGTCGACAACATTACCCAACGGTAAGCGGAAAAAGTCTAAGGACATCCTCAGAGAAGGCTGTCGACCGCATCTGCTACCTCGAGCACCTCATCGGATTCGGCGAAGGTCTTGGCGATTCCCGTTCCGCTGGAACGGGTTTCGAAGCGAACCGTCACCACACCGTGCCCCGCGCCCTGCACCCAACCGTGTCCGTATTCTGGATGCTTGACGTCCAAACCGGGGTGCCAGTAGCGCTGAGGGACACGCGCGGCCACCGGAGCGTCGAGTTCGGCCTCATCGAGGGCGCCGGTGAGAGTCTCGACCGGATAGCCGGGAACATCCTGATCCAACTCGGGAAAAAGTGATCCTTGGCGAACCGTGGACAAACCGGCGAATCCCACACCGACCAGGCGAATCGGCCCCAACTCCTGCGGGTCGATGACCTGTTTCTGCGCGGTGGCGACAAGGATTTGGCGGTCGATGGTGGCAAACGGCAACGTCACGGATCTAGTCAGGATGCTCATGTCGGACTTCTTGAGCTTCAGTACGACGGTACGGGCGGCTCTTCCGTCCTTCTCCAGCCTGGAAAATGCTGCACGACCACTACTTTCGACGGCCGCGCGCAGTTGCGCCATCGTGACGATGTCGGCGGCGAACGTGGATTCCGCGCTGATCTGCTTGGATTCGGCACGCTCGGCGACCGGCCGATCGTCGATCCCCTGCGCAAGGCGATGCAACCCCGGTCCGACGGTGGTCCCCAGTATCGACGCCACCTCCGCTATAGGTGTGCGGGCAAACCCGCCGATGGTTTCGATGCCGAGACGCTTGAGTTTTTCCTCGGCGACGGGGCCGATCCCCCACAGCTTCCGCACCGGAAGCGAATCGAGCAACTCGTGCTGCATCCCGGGAGGAATCACCGCGACGCCGTCGGGCTTTGCCAGCCCCGACGCAATCTTGGCCACCTGCTTGCCTGCGCCAGCGCCGATCGAGGCGACCAACCCGGTCTCGGCTTTGATCAACGCCCGCAAATCCTCGCAAAACGCGCGAACCTCGTCGGCCCCGACACCGGCCAACTCCACCGGTTCACCGAAGGCCTCGTCCACCGACAATTGCTCGAGGATCGGCATGCGAAGGCGCAACGCGTCGAACGTCCGTTTGCTCAGAACCGAATACAGTGACATCCGTGGCGGCAATACCACCGCTCCGCCACCGACCATGCGGCGCGCTTGGTGCATCGGCATTGCCGATCGCGCACCGAAAACCCTGGCTTCGTAACTTGCCCCCGCCACCACCCCGCGCCCGCCCAAGCCGCCGACCAGCACCGGGCGACCTCGCAGCGTGGGACGGGTCAACTGCTCGGCGGAAGCGAAAAACGCGTCCATGTCGAGATGCAGCACCCACCTGCGGCTTCGTGTGGGGTCATCTTGATTCATCGGGAGTTATGGTTCTCTCAAAAGTGGGCGCCGAATTTAAGTCCGTGCCCTTTTCTTGGGCGACTTCTTCTTCGGCAGGGGTAATACGTCGGCTGTCCGCTGGATGAAGGCGTGCAGATGATCGACGTCCTGCAGCTTTTCCTCCGGAACCCGGTAGTAATCCTTCGCCCCCGGATACGGCGGAGCCAGATCACTCTCTGATCCGAACTCAGGGCTGACCTCGGTGGGTTTGACGAACAGTACGTCCGCGCAGATCAAGCCCACGATCTTCTCGTCGCAATACAATCCGTACTCGCCGAACATCGCCCTTGCCCGCACGTCGAGCGGTTCCAACTGCTCGAGAATGCGCACCACGGTTTCCTTGCTCGTACTCATGAGAGCAAACTACTCCGGCACCCCGACATACAGACGTTCATCGGGGAGCCGGAGTAGTTGCGTCGGTACTAGACCTTCGTGATCGCGGCGCGGATACCGTCGCCGAGATCGACGGCGTCGTCTCCCGCTTCGCCCACCGAGAACGAGGTGGCCAGAACCTCACCGGCGATCAATTCCCGATGACGCTCGGCCCACTCCTTGCAGTCCTGCGGAACCTCGAGCACGACCTTGATCCGGTCCGAGACGTCCAACCCGGCGGCACGGCGTGCGTCCTGCAGTTGACGGATACGGTCCTTCGCCCAGCCCTCGGCTTCGAGTTCCTCCGTCACGACGGAATCGAGTACAACGAGTCCCGCACCGTCCGGCAGTGCAGCTGTCGAATCCGGCTCGGCCGCAACCAGTTTCTGCGTGTACTCCTCGGGCAGCAGTTCGATGCCAGCCGCAACCACGACGCCGTCCGCGTTCTCCGTCCAGTCGCCCGCCTTGACCGCCTTGATGACGGTCTGAACGGACTTGCCCAGACGCGGGCCGGCAGCACGCGCGTTCACCGCGATCTCGAAGCGCCCGTGCACGTCGACGTCATCGGTCAGATCGACCTTCTTGACGTTGACCTCGTCGGCGATCAGTCCGAGGAACGGACGCAGACGCTCGGCGTCGGGCGCCGCAACCGTGACCTCGGGCAGCGGAAGACGAACACGCAGATTCTGTGCCTTTCGCAGGCTCAGCACCGTCGAGCACACGGTCCGTACGTCGTCCATCGCCGCTACCAACTCGGGGTTCGCGGGGAGCTCCGACTCCTGCGGCCAGTCAGCCAGGTGAACCGAGCGTTCCCCGGTCAGTCCGCGCCAGATCACCTCGGACACCAGCGGCAACAGCGGCGCAGCGAGACGCGTCACGACCTCGAGCACGGTGTGCAGGGTGTCGATCGCGTCGCGATCCTCGTCCCAGAACCGCGAACGAGACCGTCGCACATACCAGTTGGTCAGCGCGTCACAGAACAACCGAAGCTCGTCGCACGCGCCGGCGATGTCGTTGACCTCGAGGGCCTCGGTGATCACGTCGCGGGTGGTGGCGAGCTTGGCCAGGATGTACTGATCGAGGATGTTCTCCGAATCGGTACGCCACACACCGGATTCCGGCGCGTACAACTGGAGGAAGCTCCAGGCGTTCCACAGCGGGAGCAACGCCTGACGTACGCCTTCGCGGATGCCCTGCTCGGTCACGATGAGGTTTCCACCGCGCAGGATCGGCGAGGACATCAGGAACCATCGCATCGCATCGCTACCGTCGCGGTTGAACACCTCCTTCACGTCCGGGTAGTTGCCCTTGGACTTGCTCATCTTGAGTCCGTCGTCGCCGAGCACGATTCCGTGTGCGGCAACGGTTTTGAATGCCGGACGATCGAAGAGTGCGGTGGCCAGTACGTGCAGCGTGTAGAACCAGCCGCGCGTCTGGCCGTTGTACTCGACGATGAAATCGCCCGGGAAATGACCCTCGAACCACTCACGGTTCTCGAATGGGTAGTGCACCTGCGCATACGGCATCGAACCGGATTCGAACCAGCAGTCGAGCACCTCGGGAACGCGGCGCATCATCGACTTCCCGGTCGGGTCGTCCGGGTTCGGGCGGACCAGGTCGTCGATCATCGGGCGATGCAGATCGGTCGGACGCACACCGAAGTCTGCCTCCAACTGGTCGAGCGAGCCGTACACGTCCGTGCGCGGGTACTGCGGATCGTCCGACACCCACACCGGGATCGGGCTGCCCCAGTAACGGTTTCGGCTGATGTTCCAGTCGCGCGCACCTTCGAGCCACTTGCCGAACTGACCGTCACGGATGTGCTCGGGCACCCACGTGATGTCCTTGTTCAACTCGACCATGCGATCGCGGAACTTGGTGACCGCGACGAACCACGACGGAACCGCCATGTAGATGAGGGGCTGCCCACTGCGCCAACTGTGCGGGTAGGAGTGCTCGATCGTCTCGTGCCGCAGCAGCTTGCCGGCAGCCTTGAGGTCCTTGATGATGACGGGGTTGGCGTCGAACACCATCAGGCCCTCGTACGGCGGAACCATCGAGGTGAACTTTCCACCCGGATCGAGTGGCTGCACGACCTCGATGCCATTTGCCGTGGCGACATCCATATCCTCTTCACCGAAAGCCGGTGCGAGGTGGACGATTCCGGTTCCGGAGTCGGTTGTCACGTAGTCGGCCGAGAGCACGACGTGTGCGTTCGGATGTCCGAGGAAGAAGTCGAACGGCGGTGTGTACGACAGTCCGACCAACTCGGTGCCCTTGTGACGGGAAACGACCTCGGGGTCCTCCCCCAGCTCACGTGCGTAATGAGCTACCCGCGCTTCCGCGAGTACGTACCGCTTTCCGTCCTCACCAAGCACCTGAACGTAGTCGACCTCGGGATGCACCGCAGTGGCCAGATTGGAAGGCAGGGTCCACGGCGTCGTGGTCCAGATGATCGCGTTTGCGCCGTCGAGGGGTGAACCTGGAGCGACCAGGGGCATGTCGACCGTGACTGCTGGATCCTGACGCATCTTGTACGCGTCGTCGAGGCGAGTCTCCTGATTGGACAGCGGAGTCTGCTCGTACCAGCTGTAGGGCAGCACGCGGAACCCCTGATAGATCAGGCCCTTGTCGTGCAGCTCCTTGAAGGCCCACATGACGGACTCCATGAAGTCGACGTCCAGGGTCTTGTAATCGTTGTCGAAGTCGACCCAACGTGCCTGGCGGGTGACGTAGTCGCGCCACTCGTCGGTGTACTTGAGCACTGAGGCCTTGCAGTACTCGTTGAACTTGGCCAGACCCATGACTTCGATCTCGGCCTTGTCCTTGATACCGAGCTGCTTCTCCGCTTCGAGTTCTGCGGGAAGGCCGTGGCAATCCCAGCCGAAACGTCGTTCGACCTTGCGTCCACGCATGGTCTGGAAGCGCGGCACCAGATCCTTGACGTACCCCGTCAGCAGGTGGCCGTAATGCGGCAAACCGTTGGCGAACGGCGGCCCGTCGTAGAAAACGAACTCTTCGTTACCGTCGCGATTGGAAACCGACGCCCGGAACGTGTCGTCGTCGTCCCACTGTTTCAGGACCTTCTGTTCCAGATCGGGGAACTTGACTCCGGTGTCGGCGGGGACTCCGTAGTCGACTTTGGGATACCCGTTACTCGCCATGGCGATCTCCTCGTGCCAGTCGGACTCGGCACGGGGACGACGTGGCGCTTGTGCGCCGACACCGCGGTACCACCCCGTTTGCACCCCGCCGATCCGCGCTTGTGGATCTCGAGGTGCCACTCGATCGAGCTGTGACGGGCTCACCCGTTCGGTTCTACTGGGTTCTCGGCACGCATGAAAGCGTCGAGAACCGTTCTTCCGAAAGCTCCCCGGTGATTGCCGGATCAAAGCCATGTATTCGTGATCGACAGTCTAATACTTGCCCTGGGACGTGTCGGTACTGCCTAGGACTTGCCGGTACTACCTAGGACTTGCCGCCCGACGATTCGCCATGATTGCCCGGATTGTCATCGTTGGCAGCGGCTGCATCACCGGTCGAGGAATCCGAGGAACTCTCGGCTCGGCCGTAAGGCGACGACATCCCGCTACCCGATACCGGGTCATCCAACGAAGGAACCGCCTTCCTGCTGGTCAGCGCACTGACCAGCAGGAGGACGGCACCTGCTACACAAATCGCGATACATGCCCACGCCCAGATCAGCGACCCTGTGGTCAGGGCAACGATCAGGAGTGCGAAGCCAACTCCCGCGAGAACCAACGTCACGACCAGCACGTATCAACCTTTGTCCGGTCCGATAGCTGAGCCGACGGGGCACTCTCGGTCAGCTGTTTCCCTTGGCGAAGGACGGGCTGTAGGAATCCTGTCCACCGTCGACCGGAACGGCCGAGCCACGCTGTTCGAGCTCTTCGAGCTGCGATTCCAGGTAGGACTTCAGGCGCACCCGGTACTCGCGTTCGAACGTCTTGAGCTGCTCGATACGGCCCTCGAGGACGGAACGCTGCTGGTTGATGGTCGCCATGATTTCGGTGTGCTTCTTCTCGGCGTCCGCCTTGAGAGCGTCTGCCTTCTCCTGAGCCTGGCGAAGCTGGGTCTCGGAGCGAGTCTGAGCGTCGGTGAGCATTGCCTCCGACTTGTTGCGCGCGTCCGCGATCATGCCGTCGGCCTTGCTGCGAGCCTCGCTCATGAGCTGCTCGGAGTTGGTGCGAGCACTGCCGAGCAGCTGCTCGGATTCGGTCTTGGCATCGTTGGTGAGGCGATCCGCCATCTCCTGAGCCAGTCCGAGGACCTTTGCGGCCTGCATGTGGGTGTCGCCACTCTGCGGCGCTGCAACGGCAGCGGCGGCGGGAACGGGAGCTGCAACGGGTGCAGGCTTGGGCGGTTCGACGACCCGAGCGGGCTCCGGCTTGGGCTGCGCTGCGACGGGTGCCGCCTGCTGAGCAGGTGCCGGCGACTTCTTGGCAGCCGCGAGCTCCTGATCCAGCTCACCTACGCGCTGGCGCAGGTCCGCATTCTCTTCGATGAGCTGCGACAGCGCCTGCTCGACGAGGTCGAGGAATGCGTCGACCTCGTCCTCGTTGTAGCCACGCTTGCCGATAGGCGGCTTGCTGAACGCAACGTTGTGCACGTCAGCTGGAGTCAGTTGCGGCATGGAAGGATCCCTTCACGCGTCATTTGGCGGTCTAGCAAGCATTCAGTTGCAACACAGTCTACGTAGTGGCGAACCACCGTATGAGTTATGGGTTCCATTCTGGCACACCACACACTCGGACTGTGCTCAGCGAACAACCGACATCAGGATGATGACGATGAAAAGCAAGACCATGATGGATAGATCCAAGCGAACTCCACCGAGGTTGATCGGGGGGATCAACCTGCGGAGCAGTTTCACCGGAGGATCGGTGATCGTAAAAATGGTTTCGAGAATGACTGCGACCAATCCGGTCGGTCGCCAATCTCTGGCAAACGAACGAACGAACTCGACGATCACTCTGCCGATCAGCAACAGCCAGAAGACAACCAGCACCAGATAGATCACAGAGAGAAGCGCGTCCACACCCTCACTCTGCCTGACTTCTGCGTTGTGTCCAAAACAGACACACCGCAGCAATTCCGGAACCGGTCCGCATCGAGTCCGTCTTGTAACGGCCGGCGATGGGTCCGAATGCGGCGCCCGCCGAGACCGGCCGCCGTTCGAATGTGCTCACGTCACCCCTGCTCAGGGGCCGGACTGCGGTCGAGACCATCATTTCTGGCTGTAGAAACCCGTCTCGGCGATCCGACGACGTTCCTCAGCGGAAACGTCGATGTCAGCCGGTGAGAGAAGAAACACTTTGGTGGCTACCTTGTCGAAAGAACCACGCAATGCGAACGCCAGGCCGGCCGCGAAATCGACCAGACGCTTCGCGTCGGCGTTGCTCATGTCGACCAGATCCATGATGACGGGCGTGCCGTCGCGGAAACGCTCACCGATGGTGCGGGCCTCTGCGTAGCTCTGGGGACGCAGTGTCGTGATCTTGGCGAGCGGGCCGCCGTCGTCGACAACCGGCGCACGTCGCGCTTCGGGCCGCTCGGCGCGCGCGTCGACCGCAAGGTTGCCGCGACTGGCCGGACGCGGCGCCATCGCCGGGCGGCTACTGCGACTGGGAACGGTGTCGACTCGGGGCCGGGAATCGTAGCGATCGAACTCCGCGTCCTCTTCGTCACGACGACTGGGCGCGTAGCTCGCCTTCGAGAAGGCAGGTTCGACGAACTCGCGGTCGTCGCGCTCGGCATAGCCGTCGTGACTACGACGCGGTGCGCGGCGAGCCTGATCGGGCTCCTCCACGTATTCGTCCTCGTAGTCATCGAGGGGAACCATGCCGAAGTAAGCCTTGAACTTATGCAGGTTGCTCATTGATCGACCTTCCTTGGCGCGGCGGAATCAATCCGACTGCGACCGGTCGCAGCGGTGTGGACGGGTTGGGCGATCACCTGAGCGATCACCTCGAGATTACTGGTCGTGAGCCGAGCAGTGCGGTTCCGACACGCACGCACGTGGAACCGTGGCGCACTGCAGCCTCCAAATCGCCGGTCATACCGGCGGAGAGTTCGGTTGCCCGTGGATGCGATTCGAGAATCAAAAGATGTGCCCTGCGGAGGATTTCGAACTGCTCGTCCGGATCTGATCCAAGTGGCGGGACGGCCATCAGTCCCGCGAATTCGAGACCTTCGGCTGATTCGATCCGCTCGGCAAGAGGGGTTAACTCCCCCGTCGGAACTCCGCCACGCGCAGGGTCGCCGTCGAGACTTACCTGGATGAGCACCCGCAGCGGCGCCCTGCGTTCGCCGTCGGACAAAGCGCCGAGCGCCGCCCGATCGAGTGCATCGGCCAACCGCGCACTGTCCACCGAATGAATTGCGTAGGCCCACTTCGCTACCGACCGAGCTTTGTTGCGCTGCAACTGTCCGATCATGTGCCAGCGAACCGGATCGTCGATCGCGCCGCTACGAGCAGCGCCGTCGAAATCCGCGACCTTCTCCACTGCTTCCTGCTCACGAGACTCACCGAATTCACGGCAACCCAGTTCGTACAGGATTCGAGCGTCGGACGCCGGAAAGAATTTGGTAACTGGCAGCAGTGCGACGTCGGAGACTTCGCGACCGGCAGCAAGGCACGCGGCGGCCAATCGCGCCCTCACCGAGTCGAGTGCCGTCGATATTTCTGTCAGCCGCATTTCCGTCTGTCGCATTTGTGCCTAGACGGTTTCCTGCGCTGCGGGCGCTTCCATCCAGATCACTGCAGCTTGACGTCCGGTCAGCGATTCTCGGCGATGACTGAACAGCGCGCGGTCCTCGATCGTGCATCGCGGGTCCTCGGCGACACCGGACACGCCCGCGGCGAGCAACTGCTTACGCAGTCCCGCACGCAGATCGAGTCCCGGTGTGCCCTTCTCGGTGCGAGTTGCGCTGCCCGGCAAGTGCTTTTCCACGTCAGCACGCATCGCGGCGGGAACCTCGTACTGGCGTCCACTCGCCGCCGGACCGAGGAAGGCGCCGATACGCGAGACGTCCGCGCCCTGTCGCACCATCTCCGCGAGGACACGCGGGACGATACCGATGCGGGCACCGATCCGTCCGGCATGAACGGCCGCGATGACACCGGCCTCCTCGTCGGAGAGAAGAACAGGAACACAGTCCGCGCTGAGAGTGGCGAGCGCCAAGCCGGGAACGGTGGTGACCAGAGCATCCGTCACCGGAATGACCTCGTCGGTCGGTTCCGTCACGACAGTGACGTTGCGCGAATGGATTTGTTCCATCCACACGAGATGGTCAGGCTCGACGCCGATTTCGCGTGCCAGACGACGGCGATTCGCATCGACGGCTGCCGGATCGTCTCCGACGTGATCGCCGAGATTGAACGACTCGTACGGCGATGCGGAAACACCACCGGCTCGGCTGGTCACGACGCGGCGAATGCGGGTGCGGGTGGTCGACTTCTCGGTACTCAAGATAAGTGTGCTCACAAACGTCGAAAGTTGTCGTCCGGCTCAGGCGTGACCGGACATCCAGTCGAGAACAGGGTACCCAGAAATTCCGGGCACCCTGTTCTCGAAACTGTTTGTAGCCCTACGTCAGCGACGCATGAAGACGGGCACGTCGACGTCGTCGTCGCCCTCGCCTTCCTGGACCGGCGCATGGCGTGGGCCACCGATCGGAGGCAAGCTGCCCGAACCGATGGTCTCGCGCGCTGCGGAAATCGGCTGCTCGCCAGCAGGTTCGGCAGCTACCGGTGACCGGCCGACCTCACCTGCGCGCCCGGCGCCGATAGCTCCACGTCCCTGCGCGGTCGACTCCACGGGACGACGAGCCGGAGCTCCACCGTCGAATCCCGCAGCGATGACCGTCACACGAACCTCGTCACCGAGCGAATCGTCGATGACCGTTCCGAAGATGATGTTGGCGTCGATGTGGGCAGCTTCCTGCACCAGCGACGCCGCCTCGTTGATCTCGAAGAGGCCGAGATCGCTGCCACCGGCGATCGACAGCAGAACGCCGCGGGCGCCTTCCATCGATGCTTCGAGGAGAGGCGAATTGATCGCGGATTCCGCCGCCTTGATCGCGCGCCCCTCACCACGAGAGGAACCGATGCCCATCAACGCACTGCCGGCGCCGGACATGACACCCTTGACGTCCGCGAAGTCGACGTTGATCAGCCCCGGGGTGGTGATGAGGTCCGTGATGCCCTGGACGCCGTTGAGGAGAACCTCGTCGGCGCTGCGGAACGCGTCCATCAGGCTGACTGCGGCATCACCCAACTGGAGCAGGCGATCGTTGGGAATGACGATCAGCGTGTCGCAGGACTCGCGGAGCGCCTGAATTCCGGTATCCGCCTGTCCCCCACGACGCTTGCCCTCGAAGGAGAACGGTCGTGTCACGACACCGACGGTGAGTGCACCCAGCTTCCGGGCGATGCTTGCCACGACAGGGGCACCACCGGTTCCGGTGCCACCACCCTCGCCTGCGGTCACGAACACCATGTCGGCGCCCTTGATGACCTCTTCGATCTCGTCCTTGTGATCTTCGGCTGCCTTGCGACCCACTTCAGGATCAGCACCGGCGCCGAGGCCACGGGTCAATTCACGACCGACGTCGAGCTTGACGTCGGCGTCACTCATCAGAAGGGCTTGCGCGTCCGTGTTGACCGCGATGAACTCGACTCCCTTGAGTCCCTGTTCGATCATGCGGTTGACTGCGTTCACGCCGCCGCCGCCGATGCCGACGACCTTGATTACGGCGAGGTAGTTGTGCGGGGGCGTCATCGGCTCTCGCCTTCCGTGTCGTGTTTCACGCTGCTTGTCAGAGCTGCTGTCTTTTTACTGCTGCTGGCTGTGTAACTTGTGGGGCTGTGTAACTGCTGGGGCTTTGCTACTGCTGTTGTTCGAGATAAACCCTAAACCTCAACCACAGGGTTAGAGTTATGTCAAGTATTCGATCTGAAACGAAACGCTATGCACCGTCGTCGCGTTCCGCCATTAGGCGCGCCGAGACACACCGAAGTATTTGCCACGCACCAACGCACGAGCGCACCGTGCGCTATCGAACCGTCGGAAGATCGGGACTGGACACGTCGTACGTCTGCCCCGGCTGGGTCAACAGCGGAAGCGTCACGGCAGCCTTACGATCCGAGTGCTCGACACCGCCCCAGTTTACGACGCGACCGTCGAGCAAGGTCAGCGTGACACTCGAAATCGACCGAGCGGCAACCTCTCCCACCTGAAACCTCAGATCCGGCGGCAACACCGACAACACCTCGAGAGCGGCGAGCGTGGGCTCGTCGTTCCACCCGGGCGTCGGTGTCACCAGGCGCGGAACCCCAGGCGGTGGGACGCCCATCTCGAAGTCGACGCCCTTCTCGTCCAGCAGGTGCGCGCCCTCGGGCGAGTCGACGAAGACAACCGGTACCCGTTCGGTGACCGTGACGCGGATGGTCGACGGGTACATCCGCTGCACCCGGGCCGAGGCCACCTTCGGAATCGTCGCGACACGTGCGGCGGCTGCGCCGGTATCGACCCGCATCAACGGCTGACCGGTCGGTACGGCCAGGAGTGAAAGGATCTGTTCCTCACTGACGGTCGTCGCACCGAGAACTTCGGTGCCCCGGACCGAGAGCACCGGAGACAACCAGGCCGTCAGCGCAATTCCCACCACCAGCACGATTGCCAGCGGTGCCACGATCAGCGGTCGCTTGAACCACTTACGAGTCGGTGTGGGTTCGGGAGCCTGCTCCGTCGACCGCGTCGAGTATCGCGATTCGGTGCGAGTACTGCGCCGACGCGTACTGGTGGCTCGTCTGGCTTGAGGATCTCGACGCCCGCGCCGACTTCGTGCGTCGGGTGTCATCGCGGCGCGGGATGCGGCGCCGAACGCAAAGCATCGAGGATCTGTTTGCCGAGCATGGTCACATCACCGGCGCCCATCGTGATGACGATGTCGCCGGGGTGAGCCAACGCCGCAACCTGCTTCGGCGCCTGCGACAGATCAGGTTGATAGTGAACAGGTTTGGTGACCGATTGAGCGACCAGCGCACCGCTGACGCCCGGCATCGGCTCTTCGCGAGCGCCGTAGACGTCGAGAACCACTACCTCGTCGGCCAAGTCCAGTGCCTGCGCGAACTCCTCGGCAAACGCGGCTGTGCGCGAATAGAGGTGAGGTTGGAACACCACGATCACGCGTCCGGCTGCCGAATTGGTCGACGACGAATCATCTTCCGGTCGAACCAGATCCGCAGCCGCGCCGAGGACCGCGCGAACTTCGGTCGGATGGTGGGCGTAGTCGTCGAACACCCGGACACCACGCTCGCGCCCGGTGAACTGGAACCGGCGGTGGACGCCACCGAATCCGGCGAGCCCCTCGACGATTTCCTCCGTCTCGGCTCCGGCGTCACGGGCGGCCAGCAGGGCGGCCAGCGCATTGAGAGCCATGTGTCGACCCGGCACTGCCATCCGTACGGTTCGCGCAGCGCTCTCCCCCGCCAGGTGGAACTGCAGGACTCCCCCGACGTCGTGTGCGTGGAAGCCCAGTAGCCGGACTCCGACCTCGACACCGTCGACAGGCTCGAAGGCAGTGCCCGCCTCCACTTCCTGCGCATCCGCGGATCCATAACCGAGCACCCGGATGTCCGAACGACCCGAGGCCACGATTCGCTTCGCGAGATCCGCCGATCCCGGATCGTCGAGGCAGACAATCAGGAGCCCGCCCGGACGTAGCTTGTCGACAAAATCGTCGAACACCTTCACATACGCTTCGACGCTGCCGAAGTAGTCGAGGTGATCGGCCTCGATGTTGGTCACGACGATGACGTTGGGGTCGTACTGCAGGAGCGACCCGTCACTCTCGTCCGCCTCGGCGACAAAGACGTCACCGCTGCCGTGATGGGCATTCGTTCCGGCTTCGTTGAGTTCGCCGCCAACGGCAAACGAGGGGTCGAAACCACAGTGCTGCAGGGCGACCACGAGCATAGAGGTCGTCGACGTCTTGCCGTGTGTACCCGAAACCAGGAACGTGCGATTGCCCTGCATCAGTGATGCAAGGACGGCCGGCCGGAGAATCACCGGGATTCCGCGGCGAGCGGCCTCGACGAGTTCCGGGTTGTCCTTCGGGATGGCCGCGTGAGTCGTGACGACGACGGTCGGCCCGCCTGGCAGCAGGTCGAGAGCATCGGTGTCATGACCGATCCGGACCTGCGCCCCGCGTGCACGAAGCGCCAGGACTCCTCGGCTCTCCTTCGCGTCCGAACCCGAGACGAGGCCCCCACGGGAAAGCAGAATTCGCGCGATGCCGGACATACCGGCACCGCCGATTCCGACCATGTGTACTCGCTCGAGGTGGGCGGGCAGCGCGGTCATCGGTTTCCCCTTGCGTTTTCCTGGACGGCGTTTTCCTTTGCCGCGATGTCGAGCACGATCCGTGCGATCTCGGTTGCCGCCGTACGGTGTCCGACATTGGCAGCGCCACTGCTCATCTTGTCGAGGCGCGCGCTGTCACTCAGCATCGGGACGACGGTACCGGCGACAAACGTCGGCGTGAGGTCGTTGTCGGAGACGATGATCGCGCCGCCTGCTGCGACAACGGGTTTCGCGTTGAGTTCCTGCTCACCGTTGCCGTGCGGCAGCGGAACGTAAACGGCCGGAAGCCCGACCGCCGAGACCTCGGCGACCGTCATCGCGCCAGAGCGACAGATGGTCGCATCGGCTGCCGCATACGCGAGATCCATCCTCGAGAGATAAGGAACAGCCACATAGGGTGCTGTCTCCGAGGACTGCGTAACCTCGAGGGAGTTCTTGGGTCCGTGTGCGTGCAGCACCGAGATCCCCGCTTTCGCGAGTTCCTGGGCAGCGCCGGAGACCGCGTCGTTGAGCGACTTCGCGCCCTGCGATCCGCCGAAGACGAGCAGAACGGGGCCGTCCTGCGGCAGTCCGAAGTACTCGCGCGCTTGCGAGCGAAGTCCCGCTCGATCGAAATTGGCGATCGACGCCCGGACCGGAATGCCGACGATTTCGGCGTCTTGATCGCCGCGGTTCTTCACACCCGACCCCGGAACGGCGGCAAGTACGCGCGTCGCCAGGCGAGCACCGATCTTGTTCGCGATTCCGGCACTGGCGTTTGCTTCGTGGACGACGATCGGAATCTTGCGTCGGCGCCGAAGAACACCACCACGGGCGGCAAGGTACGCCGGAAGCGCGACGTAGCCGCCGAAGCCGACGATCACGTCGGCGTCGACGGAATCGAGTACCTCGCGGGTCTTGCGCACCGACGCGAGGATGCGTGTCGGCAGTTTGACGAGATCCATCGTGGGCTTCCGAGGAAGCGGAACCGGCGGAATGAGCTCGAGCGTGTAGCCGCGGGCAGGCACCAAGGTGGTTTCGAGACCACGCGCAGTCCCGAGTGCCGTGATCCTGGTGTCGGGCTGAGCGGCCTTGACCGCGTCCGCGACCGCAAGAGCGGGTTCGATGTGACCAGCTGTGCCTCCACCTGCCACCACTACCGACAGAGTCGATTTGTTGCCGCTCACCTACGAATTCCTCGCTCTCGAACTTCTCGTGGATCTTGTGCCCTACGTGTCGGCGCCTGCCGACGCTGACCATTCTGCCCTCCCGCGGTGCGCTTCCGTGACCCAGCAGCCGCACCTCGCGTGGAATCCGCGGAAGTACGAGCGCCTTGATCTGCCCGCTTGCGTCGATCACCCGTCTCGATCGCACGCCGGCCGTCGCGTCCGCGAGCCGGTTCGATCTGCCGCGTGGGCTTCGGTCGACGGATCGGCCGACCCCCTGACGGAGGGTGGTACAGCACCGGCTTGGGGAGTCTGAGCAACTTCGAGATCTTGCCGTCCTGCCCGGAGTTCAGAGCGGCAACCGCTTCGGGCTCGTGGCGAGCAGCATTGGCGATAACGCCGAACATGAACAGTGTGATCGCCAAGGACGAACCACCGGCGGAGACCAAGGGCAACTGGAGTCCGGTGACCGGTAGCAGCCCGATGACGTAGCCGATGTTGATCATTGCCTGGCCGACGATCCAGGTAGTTGCGGTGGCGGACAGGAGCCGCCAGAACGGATCGATGCTCCGGGCTGCGATGCGCAATCCCGTGTACACGAAAACGGCGAACAGCCCGATCACTACCGCGCAGCCGACAAATCCCAGCTCTTCACCGATGATCGCGAAGATGAAGTCGTTGTGAGCGTTGGGTAGGTAGTTCCATTTGGCGACGCTCTGCCCGAGTCCGCGACCGAAAACGCCGCCGTCTGCGAGCGAATACAAGGCCTGCTTGGCCTGATAGTTGTTGCCCTGCAGGTCATCGCTCTTGTTGAAGAAGGCCTGAACTCGATCGGATCGATAGCCGGCCGTCATGGCCAGCACGCCTGCCACCACCACGCCCGTCACCGCGATCGAGCCGAAGAGCTTCAGTGGCAGCCCACCGAACCACAGCAAGGCCCCGACGATGATTCCCAATGCGATGGTCGTACTGAGGTTCGGCTGCGCGACGACCAGGGCGAAGACCAGCATCGCGGCGGGTACGAGCGGAATCAGGATCGACTTCACGGATCGGTCGTCCGGTCGCCTCGAGGCCAACAGATGGGCGCCCCAGATCGCCAACGCGACCTTCATGATTTCCGAGGGCTGCACCGAGAATCCACCGACGTTGAACCAGCGACGCGCGCCCTGCGCTTCGGTGCCGATTCCCGGAATCAGGACGAGTACCAGCATGATCAGAACGACGACGAACAGCGGAAACGAATACTGCCGGAGCACTCTCGCCGGAATCCGCAGCGCGACATAGAAGAGCATCGCCCCGAGAATCGCGAAGATCAACTGCTGGGTGAACAACGAATATGCCGAGCCGCCGGACACGTACTGCTCGACGCTCGACGCCGACAGAACCATTACGAGCCCCAAGACAGTCAACATCGTGGCAATCGTCACCACCAGGTGGAACGATGCCAACGGCCGCGCCAACCAGGCACCGATTCGGGTCTTGGGACCCTTGGTCATCGCAGGTTCCCGGCTTCGCCAGGCGAATCTGTATACGGATCGGGTAGCGCGGCTACTGCGGCGGCGAAGCTGTCACCGCGATGCCCGTAACTGACAAACATGTCCAAGGACGCGGCGGCCGGCGCGAGTACAACAGCGTCACCTGGGGACGCCAATTCGGCAGCTTCGGCTACCACTGCGGCCATGACGGCATCCGCGTCGGCACCCGACGGCAGCCGGATGGTGAGAGTCGAGTTGCTGCTGTTTTCGCTCACCACTGCATCGTCCCCCGACATCACGTGCACCACGGGAACATCGGGCGCGTGTCGCGCGAGCGCGTCCTCGATCACACCAGCGTCACGGCCGAGGAGGACAGCGCCGGAGAGTCTCGGGCCGACTTCGCTCACCAACTGGTCGACGCTTGCTCCCTTGAGCTGACCGCCGGCAACCCAGACGACGCGACCGTGCGCGAGTATCGACGGTCTGGCCGCGTGCGGATTGGTGGCCTTGGAATCGTCGATGTACACAACGGACCCGACACGACCGACCAGCGCCCCGCGGTGTGGGCCGACCTTGTGAGCGGCCAGACCGCGCTCCACGACGCCTGCGTCGAATCCGAGTGCCCGCGCCAAGGCGGCAGCGGCCAGCGCGTCCATGACGCCGGCCGGGCCGGCCGGATCTATTGACGCCGCTTCGGCCAAGCGGACGTGATCGCCGAAAGCATTGTCGACGAGGTATCCCGCGTCGACACCCAGTTCTCCTTCGCCCGGTTCACCCAATCTGAACCCGGTGACTTTGTCTGCAGTGGCGCGAGTTCCCAGCTCGGACGCGATTGCGTCATCGAGGCCGACCACCGCGACCTTTCCACTCAATGCCCGCGACTTGGCCTCGGCGTACGCACTCATTCCGCCGTGCCAGTCGAGGTGATCCTCGGCGACGTTGAGGACCACGCCGGCGTCCGGACGAACCGAAGGCGCCCAGTGCAATTGGAACGAGGACAGTTCGACAGCGAGGTACTCCACGCGCGGCGACGTCTCGGCGAGCGCGTCGAGAATCGGCAGTCCGATATTCCCGCAGGCTCGGCCGACAACTCCGGCGGCGTCGAGAATCGAGGCCAACATCGACGTCGTCGTGGTCTTTCCGTTGGTCCCCGTCACGACGAGCCACTTGCGCGGCGCGCCGAAGTGCCCGCTGTGGTCGACGCGCCAGGAGAGCTCGACGTCTCCCCAGATGGGAATCCCGTGACCGGCGGCGGCTGCCAGGATCGGTGCATCCGGACGAAAGCCGGGACTGGTGACAACGAGCCCGTAGTCGGTGATCGAATCCGGGGCATCCTCGATCGAGGTGGTGGTCACCATGTCCGCGCCGAGTTCGGCGCAGCGCTCCGCGAAGTCCAGAGTCGAATCGGCAACCGTCACGACGGCGCCGAGTGCGACAAGAGGCTCGATGGTGGCTTGACCGGACACCCGACCACCGGCGACCAGCACTCGAGTACCGCGGAGCCAGGACAGATCGTTCTCGGAATCCGCTGAGCTGGTCATGGTTTTCAGCCTCCGAGCGCTGCGAGGTATTCGCTGTAGAAGAGTGCCAATCCGATTGCCGACGCGATAGCCGCCAGCAACCAGAATCTGATGATCACCGTGGTTTCAGCCCACCCGGCGAGTTCGAAGTGGTGATGGAACGGCGCCATTCGGAACACCCGCCGTCGGCTGGACCGGAATACCGCTACCTGGATCACCACCGACGCGGCCTCCGCGACGAACAGTGCTCCGATGACAACCATCAGCAGTTCCGTGCTGGTGGTGATCGACAGCCCGGCGAGCATGCCGCCGAGGGCAAGAGAACCGGTGTCGCCCATGAAGATCTTGGCGGGTGCGGCGTTCCACCACAGGAACCCGATGCACGCGCCGGCGCCGGCCGCGCAGAGCACCGCTAGATCGAGTGGATCGCGGACGTCGTAGCAACCCTTGCCCGGGTTGGTCTCACACGAGTAGCGGAACTGCCAGAACGTGATAATGACGTAGGCACCGAGAACGAAACTCATCGCTCCGGCGGCCAGACCGTCCAGGCCGTCGGTCAGGTTGACGGCATTGGACCAGGCGCTGACCAGTAGGTAGCAGAACGCGATGAAGACCACGGAACCGAGGGAGACGGTCGCGATGTCACGAACGTACGACAGATGAACACTGCCCGGAGTCAGCCCGTCGTCACCGCGGAACTGAAGGGCCAAGACACCGAAGGCAATAGCTGCGACGAACTGACCGACCAGCTTCGCTGTCTTGTTCAGTCCGAGATTGCGCTGCTTGCGGATCTTGATGAAATCGTCGAGGAAACCGACTCCGCCGAGAGCTGTGGTCAGACCCAGAACGAGGAGTCCGGACGCCGATGGTCCCTCCGCGTTGTCCATGCCGAGACCGATGAGGTGCGAGCCGAGATAGCCGGCCCAGATTCCGGTCAGGATCGCGACGCCGCCCATGGTGGGAGTGCCGCGCTTGGCCTGGTGACTGGCCGGACCTTCGGTTCGGATCTCCTGCCCGAAACCTTGTGTCGAGAACGCCTTGATCAGAATCGGCGTGAGCATGATGGAGACCGCGAGCGCGATGCCTGCGGCGAGAAGAATCTGGATCACTGCGAATCCCCGCTGTTCTCGCCGTCAGTGTTCTCGCCGTCGGCGCCGGGCGTTGCGGCCAGAATCGCTTCGGCGACCGTCCATAGTTCAACCGACTTGGACGCCTTCACCAGCACGAGATCGCCGGGTTCGAGTTCGGCGTCGAGGATGGCAATTGCCGCAGCCGCGTCGGGCACGACGACGGACTCGTCACCCCACGACCCCTCCATCACCGCTCCTTGATGCATCGCACGCGAGGTGCGGCCAGTTCCGACGACGATCAACTTGCTGACGTCGAGCCTGACGGCAAGGCGACCGATCGCGTCGTGCTCGACCACCGACTCCGGCCCGAGTTCACCCATCTCACCGAGCACAGCCCAGCTACGACGCCCGAAGTGCCGATCCGATCGTGCCATGGATACCAACGCTTTGAGGGCGGCGCGCATGGAATCGGGATTGGCGTTGTAACTGTCGTTGACAACGGTGACGCCGTCGGCGCGCTCGGTGACTTCCATCCGCCTCGCGGACGCCGCCTTCGTACCCTCGAGGACACGCGCGATGTCCGCAACCGCGAGGCCGTTCTCGAGTGCGACAGCCGCAGCGGCAAGAGCATTGCTCACGTGATGTTCGCCGTGGACGGCCAGGCGAATGCGCGCCGAACCCTGCGAACAGTTCAGTGTGAAGGAAGCCCGAGCCTGATCGTCTACGACCACGTCGGTCGCCCGAACGTCGCAGTCTTCCGACTGGCCGACGAATACGATCCGGGCTCCGGTCCGGCTCGCCATTGCGGCGACCATGCGGTCGTCGGCGTTGAGGACCGCGACTCCACCGTCGGCTGCCGACGGGAGTGCTTCCACCAGTTCACCTTTGGCGACAGCGATCGCTTCGCGCGAACCGAATTCACCGAGGTGCGCGGTACCGACATTGAGAACGACGCCGATCTTCGGCGGAGCAATCTTGGTCAGCTCGCCGACGTGGCCGACCCCGCGTGCCGACATCTCGAGGACCAGGAAGCGAGTCTTCGCGTCCGCACGGAGGACCGTCCACGGCAAACCCAGTTCGTTGTTGAACGATCCGGGCGGCGCAACAACCTCACCGCGTTCGCGCAACAGCGCTGCAATCAGGTCCTTGGTCGAGGTCTTGCCCGCAGAACCGGTGACACCGACGAGCGTCAGTCCACCATCAGATGCTGTTCCATCAGTTGCCAGTTCGTCGACAACTGCTCGAGCCAAAAGACCGAGGGCGTGCAGGACTGCGGCCCCGGATCCGTCGGTGTCGTGTTCGAGCAGCATCACCGCACTGGGACCGTCGTTCGGCACCGAAGGAACGACGATCGCCGGCACTCCGACCGGCCGCGCCGCGAGTACCGCGACGGCGCCTGCCGCCACCGCAGCTTCCGCGTGATCATGGCCGTCGACACGCGCGCCGGGTAGTGCGAGGAAAAGCCCACCTGGACCGACCTTGCGCGAATCGAATTCGACGGTTCCAGTCACCTGCGTCGACGAATCGTCGACGTCGTGCAGGGTTCCTCCGACGATCTCGGCGATCCGAGAGAGCGTCATCGGGATCATTACTTGCCTCCATGTGCTGTGTTGATCGCGAATCGGCCGATCATTTCGCCCAACACCTCGCGGTCGTCGAACGGGTGCTTGACCCCGTCGATTTCTTGACCTACCTCGTGGCCTTTGCCTGCTACCAGGACGACATCTCCTGGCTGTGCCCACCGGACCGCTTGCTCGATCGCGGTGGCCCGGTCCCCCACTTCACGAACCTCGCCGCGTTCGGATTCAGGCACGTCCATGGCGCCTTGCATCACCGAAGCACGAATCTTCGCCGGATCCTCGGTACGTGGGTTGTCGTCGGTGACGAGCAGCAGGTCTGCACCTCGCGCACCCGCTTCGCCCATGAGAGTCCGTTTGCCGGCGTCGCGATCCCCGCCCGCGCCGACCACCACCGCAACTCGGCCGGGAACCTGGTTGCGCAGCGTGGCGATCACGGCTTCGAGCGCTGCCGGCTTGTGCGCGTAGTCGACCACAGCGAGAAAGCTCTGTCCACGGTCGATCCGCTGAACTCGTCCGGGGACATCCACAGTGCCGAGCGCTCGAACAGCGGCGTCCGGGTCGAGGCCGGCAGCAAAACTGACGGTCAACGCCAGCGCAGCGTTGGCCACGTTGTATCGACCGGGGAGGCGAAGCGAGACCGGCCATGTTTGTCCGTCTGGCCCGACCAACTCGAAAGTCTGTGAGCCGTCCTCGGCAACCTCGACCACACCGACCTTCCATTCGGCCTCGGCCGTCGAGGTCGAGACCGTGGTCACTGCATCGCTCTCGTCGATCGCAGCCAACTCGGCCATCCGTCGACCCCATACGTCGTCGACGCAGACGACGGCATGCTCGGCTCGCACCGTCGACTCGGGATCGAACAACCGAGCCTTGGCCTGGAAGTACTCCTCGAAGTCCCGATGGAAATCGAGGTGGTCCTGCGAAAGGTTGGTGAAAGCGCCGATGTCGAAGCGGATGCCGTCGACGCGTCCGAGAGCGAGCGCATGACTGGACACCTCCATGACGACGGTGTCGATCCCCTGCTCCGCCATCACGGCGAACAGAGCATGCAGTTGCGGAGCTTCCGGCGTGGTCAGCGCGCTGGGGACCCGGCGGCCGTCGATGCGAGTTTCGATGGTGCCCACCAGGCCGGGCTTGCGGCCGGCTCCGGCAATCGCTGCTTCGAGCAGGTACGACGTCGTTGTCTTGCCGGACGTGCCGGTGATGCCGACGACCTGCATCTTCTCTGAAGGTCGGCCGTAGATTTCCGCTGAGATCTCGCCGAGCACGTCCCGCGGATTCGGATGAACCAGAACCGGAACGGGACGGTCGGGCGCCTTGTCAGCGGCCTCGATCAATTCCAGGCCGGCCTCGTCGGTCAAGATCGCGGTCGCACCGCGCCCCAGAGCGTCGACGGCGAACTGAGCGCCGTGCGTCCTGGCACCGGGCAGAGCAGCGAAGAGGTCGTCGGTAACGATTCCCTGCGCACGCAGGTCGACGCCCTTGACGACCACCTCCGGCGACTGTGATCCCGGTTGTCCGACCCATTCGAGGCGAGCCCCGGACAGTTCGGACAGCGCCGTGACCGCGGTAGCAACCGGTTGTGTCGGACGCGTCCCGGGAGCGCCGTCCGAGTTCGACGATTGCAAACGATTCGGCACTGTCACTCGACTCCTGGGAATTGTCGTTGGTCTATCGCGGTCGTTGGTCTGTCGTCGGTCTATGGCGATCGCAGCGCAAGCAAGGTTCGGCGCACTGCAATGAAAGAGATTACTGCGGCGTTTGAGATTACCGTGTCCGGAATTAACCCGAAGACCGTGTCGAACCCCACACCCGCAATCAGTCCGCCTGCAACACCAACTTGCGACCGGGATCCGGCGACATCGGAACACTGTCACGCTGCAACATCCACGAGGCGATGTTGTGGAACAACGGCGCTGCCGATTGACCGCCGCCGCCGTCCACGCCGCGAACCGGGGCGTCGAGCATGATTCCGATCACGAATCGAGGGTTGTCCGCGGGCGCGATGCCCGCGAACGTAATCCAGTAGTTGGAGTTGGAGTAGCACTTGCACGCCGGATCCACCTGCTGCGCGGTGCCCGTCTTGCCGCTGACCTGATATCCCTCGACGCCCGCGGCAACACCGGTTCCTCGTTGATTACCCGTGTCTTCCTGGGTGACCGATCGGAACATGTCCCGAACCGTCGCGGCTGTCTGGGCGCTGACCACCTCGACGCCCTCGGGTTGCGGCGTCTCGGTTCGAGCACCGGAAGAATCGACAGTCGACTTCACGATCCGCGGAGGAATTCGCACGCCGTCGTTGGCAATAGCCTGGTACATCCCCGTCATCTGCAGGGTTGTCATCGAAAGGCCCTGCCCGATCGGCAAGTTCGCGAAGGTTCCGCCGGACCACTGGTCGCGGCTCGGAACGCTGCCCGCGCTCTCGCCGGGAAGTCCGACGTCGGTGCGTTGTCCGAGGCCGAACCTGTTCAGCATGTCTGCGTAGCGATCCTCGCCCACTCGCTGAGCGAGCATCAAGGTGCCGACGTTCGAGGACTTTCCGAACACACCGGTAGAGGTATACGGGGCCACACCGTGATCCCACGCGTCCTTGACTGTGGCACCGGACATCGTGATGCTGCCCGGGACCTGCAGAACTTCGTCCGGAGTTGTCTTACCGTCCTCGATAGCCGCTGCAGCGGTGACGATCTTGTTCACCGATCCGGGCTCGAACGGCGTACTGACCGACGGATTGCCCATTTCGGCTGTCGGCGCGTTCTTGTCGATGCCGATCGCGGGGTTGAAGGTGCTGTCGTTGGACATGGCCAACACCTGCCCCGTCTTGGAGTCCATGACCACAACCGAAGCGTTCTTTGCGCCCGACTTGTCCTTGGCGATCTGAACCTGCTGCTGAACGTAGAACTGGAGGTCCGAATCGATGGTCAGTTCGACGCCCGACCCGTTGACTGCCGGTTGCTTGTCACGCCAGCTACCGGGGATCACAGCGCCGTCGGAACCGCGGTCGTACGTTTCGGATCCATCGGTTCCGGCGAGCGTGGAGTCCATCGAATCTTCGAGGCCGAGCAAACCGTGCCCGTCCCAGCCGGTCGCGCCGACGAGATTCGCGGCCAGAGAGCCACCGGGGTACTCGCGGATGTCCTGTCGCTCGAGGCCGACCTCCCGGAACTTGTCCGAGATCTCGGCAGCAACAGCCGGATCCACGCTGCGTGCGAGGTACGTGAAAGTCTCGTTGCTGTTCATCTTCTGAAGCAGATCTTTTTCCGGAACGGTATCGCCGAGCTTGGCGTGGATTCCGGCGGCGATCTCGGCGAGGCGATCGCTCACTTCCGGCGCCTGCTTGTCGCCCTCGGCGCCCTGCTCGAGGCTCTTGGCGCGCGCTTCCTCGAGTTCCTTGCGTACCCGCACCGGCTGGAAGGTCAGCGCCTTGGCTTCCATGGTGAATGCGAGAGGATTTCCGTTGCGGTCGGTAATCGAGCCACGTACGGCCGGATCGACCTGCGTCGTGGTTCGTTGATTCGCGGACTCCGCCGCCAGGCTCGGCGCGTCGATGCCCTGAATCCACAAGAGCTGCAATGCCGCAACGGCGAGCGCACCACACATCGTGATACGACCGACTCGCTGGCGAAACGGGAAGGAAGCGGTCGCCGAGCGGCGCGGACGCCGACCGGGGTTGTTACGGGAGTTCTGACTCACCGACGTTCCTCAGGCGGAGCAGGCACCGCCGTCGTGGTGGCGGGTGCTGTCGTCGTGGGGATCACAGGAACCAATTGTTCACTCTGCGCGAGGTTTCGCGTGTTATTGGGAACGCTCGGCGTGGCTCCGGGAACAACCGGCGTCGTAGTACGCGGTGGCGTCGCGGTCGGAGCGGGGACCGACGTGGGCGCATCGAGCGGCGGCATCGCTCCGGCAGTCGCGGGAGTCGGCGTTCCGACGACCTCGACCGAACCATCCGGATGCACCACCAGGCGTGCAGGATCCTTGGCCGGCACCATGCCGAGAGCGCTTGCCTGATTTGCCAACTCCGGAGCCGAGTTACGCGACTGGAAGTCACGTTCGAGCGCTGCTTTCTGCTCGACCAAAGACTGGTTATAGGCACGCGCATCACTGAGTTGGTACGAATCTTCGGCAGCGCGAGTGGTCAGCAGCAGTGTTACCGCAAGACCGATCGACAGAAGTCCGATGACGGAGGCCACGAACGGTACTCGTCCCTTGAGCATCGCCCGAGGAGAGATCGACGGGCCGGCAGCAGCGGCAGTTCCGGTCCGACCAGCCGCCCGCGCGGTGCGCTTCTCGTATGCGCGTTGCGCTGCACCGGATTTACCCTGACCACTCATGCTCGCCTCCTGGAAATGCGTTCTGCGGCACGCAAACGCACCGGAGCTGATCGTGGGTTCTCTTCGATTTCCTGCTCGGACGCACGTTCTGCGCCACGGGTGAGAATGCGGAACTCCGGGCCCATTCCCGGCAACTCGACCGGCAGACCTTCAGGACTGGTGGACTTGGAGCGGGGAACCAACTCCGCCTTCACAACTCGATCCTCGAGCGACTGGTAGGACATGAACACCACTCGTCCACCGACTGCCAGTGCGTCGAGCCCGGCAGGCACCGCTGCACGAAGCGAATCCAACTCGGCATTGACTTCGATCCGCAGCGCTTGGAAGGTGCGCTTGGCCGGGTGTCCACCGGTCCGTCGCGTGGCTGCGGGAATTGTCCGGTACAGCAATTCAACCAGAGCTGCACTGGTAGTGAAAGGTTCACGCTCACGCTGCCGAAGGACCTCGGACGCAATCTTTCCGGCGAATCTCTCTTCGCCGTACGTGCTCAGAATGCGAGCAAGGTCGCCGTGGCTGTAGGTGTTGAGAACCTCTGCCGCGGTCAGCCCGACCGTCTGATCCATTCGCATGTCGAGAGGTGCGTCGATCGAGTATGCAAAACCTCGGTCGGCTTCGTCCAACTGCATCGACGACACACCCAGATCGAAGAGGATCGCGTGAACCGACTCCGTTGACGGCAGACCGGCCTGTTCGAGCGCGTCTTCGATCCCGTCATACGTGGTGTGCACGAACGTGGTTCGGTCTGCGAAGGGTGCCAGACGCTCGGAAGCGATACGGAGTGCATTGGTGTCGCGGTCGAGACCGATGAGATGAAGGCCCGGGTACTTGCCGAGGAAGAATTCGGAGTGGCCGCCGAGCCCCAACGTCGCATCGATCATGTAGGCGCCCGCACCACCGTCACCGACGGCTGTGATGGCAGAGCCGAGAAGATCGTCGGCGCGATGCAGAAGTACTGGGACGTGGGCGAAGCCATCGGCATCCGAGGGTTCGTTCACCTCGTGATCCACCATGATTGCTCCGGCTCCTACTTTCATGATTTCCGATGACTTTTCGAAAAGTTGCTAACTTTCCGAGAAGGCGATGACTGTTCGAGAAGGCGAATGCTTCGAGGTCCCTGCCCGAAGGAGAACCTGGCGCTGGGGAAGTGCGTCAGGGTCTTTCCGGGCAGAGGCCTCGCGGCATTCGCCGGGGGCTCTTCGCCTAGACGATCTCGCTGAGAGATTCGCCTGTTGCCTGCGAATAGTCCTCTTCGTTGTCTCCGAGATACCTCTCCCAGGCTGCTAGATCCCAGATCTCGAGGTAATCGACGGAGCCGGTCACTACGCATTCCTTCGACAGGTTTGCGTAACGCCGATGATCAGCCGAGAGGGTGATTCGCCCCTGGGCATCGGCGTGCTGTTCATCTGTGCCGGCGGCCAGGGCACGTACATACGCCCGAGCTGCCGGATCATTGCGTGGAGCTGCCGCTGCCTTTCGAGCGAGCTTGACGAACTCGTCCCGGGGGTAGATGGCGAGGCTGTGATCTTGACTCTTGGTGATCATCAATCCTCCTGCCAGTTCGTCTCGGAACTTTGCCGGCAACGTGAGCCGACCTTTGTCGTCCAGCTTCGGCGTGAAGGTACCGAGGAACACTCGACACCTCCTGCGAGCTTGCGCTGAAACCCTCCCTATCGAGCGGATCGTGCTTCAGCTCTCCGCCCGAACCCACAGTACCCCACTTTCCCCCACAAACAAGGAGCACATGGTCCCTATTCAGCATCATTTGCTGACAAATAGCAGGTCAGTGCAGGTGGGGAGACGTGGGGGAAATTTGCAACCGTGTCCCGGCCCACACCACCGTCATATCGACCCGTCACGCCACGACTTGTCGCTCCCCCAGACAAAATGGCAGTACAAGCACGGTTTTCGAATAGACGTGAGCTGGACGAGGTCTGGTCGAGCATTGCAGTTCGGCCAGGGTGGAGGAAAGTGGAGGACCGGGTGGAGCGAAGTGGAGGAAGCCCGTGGGCATGCCTACGGGCGGCCAGGGTGGCACGTGATTCGCTCGCGCGTCACTGATTCGCCGGTAACCCCGCCAGCGCACACGACAACACCCACACCAACGCGTGTGGCGGTCGGCAACCTTGGTTGCCGACCGCCACACGTGTGGTCGTTCGTGCCCTGCAAAGGGCGTCATGTCCGAACTGCATCACTCTCGAAGTACGCCCCAAAAAAGGGCGGGAGAGCTAGTCCTGCTCGAACCTGCGTTTGAATCGATCTTCCATCCGCGACGAGAATCCGCCGCCGGATTTCCGGCCGCGTCCTCGTCCGGAACCACCCCTGCCCGGCGGACCGGACGGATGATTGCCGCCTTCTGAAGCGGGGTCGGCAGCTGCTGCGGACTTACGTCCACCACCCCAGAGGAACAACACCCCTGCGCCGAACATGAACAAGAAACCGAACAGGCTGATGATCGGAAAACCGCCCGGCTTGAGCGGGAGGGCAACCCCCGCGATCAGCAGGACCAGACCCAGCACGAATAGAGCCGCTGCTTGGAATCGCCGTCTGCTCGACGGCGCCCGCATACGGCCGCCCCTCACATTGGAGGCGAACTTGGGGTCTTCGGCATAGAGAGCGCTCTCGATCTGATCGAGCATGCGCTGCTCGTGCTCGGAGAGTGGCACGGTACCTCCCCCGGCACTGGAAGTTTGGCAACCACCTCACGGTGTGAGGCGGCGGGTAATCAACTTGAACGATTACCTGTTTTCATAATACGAGCAGTTTAGGTCTCGGACCACCAACTCCGGGTACGAGTTCCGCCACAAGCGTACGTATTCGTGCCAAAGGGCCCCGATTCGGCTCCATTTGCCCGCGCGGACCAGGAATTTCCCCGGAAATGACTGCCGCGACGGACCATTTGTTCACGACGCTTGCAAATGCGCGGACGTGTCCTGACCGATGAAATCTTCGACTGCTGTGAGAAAACGACCGACCTCGGCAAAAAATGCGTCGGAATCGGAGTCTGTGATGACGATCGACACACCGGTTTCCACGGCCGCACGCGTAGCGGACCACCCCGCGAAGAACTTCGACCACGCACCGAACGCGGGCGCTGCGGCGTCCATCAGGACCCACGCGTTTCCGGTTCGCTTACGCTTCGAGCCGGCACCGGCGGGAGCCGCCGCCAACACCGCCCCGGCACCACGCAACGCCGCCAGGTAAGCACACCGGAACCGGTCAGCAGGATCGCCTGCCCCTATCGCTTCCTCCAGAAGCGCATCCGCCTTCCGAAGCAGTCCCCATGCCACACCAGACTTTCCCACTTGAACACTGCGGTGGCTGGTGGCCGTCGCACCGAACGACCGCCGCGCCGACATCGGCAATCGAGAGATTGCGGCATCCGACGGACTCGACAACTCGGCAGGCAGAGTTCGTACGGATTTCACACGTTCAGGCTTCACACGCTCGGACATCGGGGCACCTCCTGCACCGTAAGGATCCAAGGCCGGGTGGGCCGGAGATGCCCGCTTCCCTTCGGGCATCTCCGGATCACCCACATCGAACATCTGTTCGACCTATTCAATATAACTGCACCCACCGACACGCCGTCAAGAGAAGAGGTGAGACCGGTCGACCCGCAGATCGCCTGGACACCACATACGGTCGACCTCGACCGCGAAGAATTCGCGAATCGACTCCACGAGGCACTGGCCGTGTACGTCACAGCGATGGACTATCCGCGAGGAACCGAGTTCCATCGCGCACCGATGTGGCAGGAGCATGCGAACCGGCCTGGCTGGAAAGCCGTCGGCGCATTGGCAGTTCCCCAGCAACCGTCGCACGAAAATCTGCCACTGGTGGGGATCGCTTACGGGTATCGCGGGAGCCCGGACCAGTGGTGGCATCAGCAGGTACTGCACGGGCTGCGGCGCTCGGGTCGCCCCCAGAGCGAGATCGATGCGATTCTGAGTGACTACTTCGAACTCACCGAACTTCACGTGCATCCGAACGGACAAGGGCACCGGTTGGGCGAATCGCTCTTGCGCCACCTCCTCGCCGATCGACCCGAACGCAGTGTTCTGTTGTCGACCCCCGAGGTATACGACGAGGACAACCGTGCCTGGCGGCTGTACCGTCGCCTCGGATTTCGTGACGTGCTCCGCAGATTTCGTTTTGCCGGCGACAACCGACCGTTCGCGGTCCTCGGGCGCGGACTGCCGCTGTGAGCGCGCTTCTCGACGCCGTCGTCGTCGGCTCCGGACACAACGCGCTCGTTTCGGCCGCCTACCTCGCACGCGAGGGTTGGTCGGTCGAGGTGCTCGAGAGGGACACGGTTCTCGGCGGCGCCGTCTCGACCGTCGAGCGATTTCCCGGATACAAGGTGGACCGGGGGTCGTCGGCGCACCTCATGATTCGGCACAGCGGCATCATCGAGGAACTCGGACTCGGCGCGCACGGACTGCGCTACATCGACTGTGACCCGTGGGCGTTCGCCCCGCCCGCCCCGGGCACCGACGGGCCGGGCATCGTGTTTCACCGCGACCTCGACGCAACCTGCCTGTCCATCGAACGAGCTTGCGGGACAAAGGACGCCGACTCTTATCTGCGGTTCGTCGCAGTCTGGTCGGAGCGCAGTCAACATGTCATGAAAGCGTTTTCGGCGCCACCCACCGGATCGAACCTGATCGGTGCGTTCGGGGGTCTCGCCACCGCACGCGGCAACAGCGAACTCTCGCGGCAGTTCCTCGCGCCTGGCGACGCACTGCTGGACGAGTATTTCGACAGCGAGGAACTCAAAGCTGCGTTGGCGTGGTTCGGTGCCCAGTCCGGGCCTCCGATGTCGGAACCGGGAACCGCTCCGATGGTCGGCTTCGCTGCACTCATGCACGTCTTGCCCCCCGGGCGGGCAGTCGGCGGGAGCGGCGCGCTGAGCGCTGCGTTGGCCTCCCGCATGGCTGTCGACGGCGCCGCCATCTCACTCGGCGACGGTGTGGCGTCGATCCGCCCTGACTCGAATCACTGGACCGTCACGACCGAGAACGGTCGAGAGGTTCAGGCTCGCAAGGTAATTGCCGGGTGCCACATCCTCACCACGCTCGAACTCCTGGGCCGCGGCGGCTTCGACGGCGAGACGCTCGAACGATGGCGTCGCCGCATCAGGGTAGGCCCCGGTATCGGCGCGGTACTGCGACTGGCAACATCTGCGCTTCCGTCCTACCGCGGCGACGCCACGACGCAGGAAAGCACGTCGGGATTGCAATTGCTGGTTTCCGATCGCGCCCACTTGCGCGCTGCACACGGCGCAGCGCTGGCGGGGGAACTTCCTCCTCGCCCTGCGGTTCTCGGAATGAGTTTCAGCGGAATCGATCCCACGATCTCCCCGGCCGGTCGACATCAGGTGACGCTGTGGTCGCAGTGGCAACCGTATCGCCTCAGCGGACATCGTGATTGGGCGTCGGTCGCGGCGGCGGAGGCCGATCGGATCGTCGGCGAGATGGAGGCCGTCGCGCCCGGATTCGCTGATTCCATCCTCGACCGGTTCATTCAGACTCCCCGCGACATCGAGTCGGAATTGGGGATGATCGGCGGAAATGTCATGCACGTCGAGATGTCACTGGATCAGATGATGTTGTGGCGACCGCTTCCGGAACTGTCCGGACATCGCGTTCCGGGAGCAGACGGGTTGTATCTGACCGGTGCGTCGACGCATCCCGGTGGTGGTGTGTCCGGAGCCAGTGGTCGCAGTGCCGCTCGAATCGCACTGTCCGACAGCCGCCGGGGTGCGACTGGTCGTTGGATGCTTCGTTCGAGCAGGTCGTAAAGGTCACCCGCCGAACTTCACCCGCCGACACGCCCCCGCCTCGATGACTGGCTACGCCACGGCTGGCACGATGGCCAGTGTGCAACAGTCCACCGATCCCGCCGCCAAGCCGACCAGTCGGAAACGCTTCCTGACGGTTGCCGCGCTCGCCCTGATGTTGGTTCCCTTGCTGGCCGGGTGCATCCGCGTGCAGGTGTCGATGGGCGTGTCCGCGAACGATCGTGTGTCGGGTCAGGTGGTCGCCGCCGCGATACCTGCGGACGAGGCAGACAAGGGTCCCCAGCTGACCCCGCCTTCCTCACTGGAGGACAAGGTACGGGTCCAGGAGTACAAGAAGGACGGGTACGTCGGCAGTCAGGCGTTCTTCAGCGATTTGTCTTTCGGTGACGTCGCCCAGCTGAGTTCGATGTACGCCGAGGGATCCGGCTCGTTCCAGATCACCCTCAAGCGCTCGGGAGACACCGTCACGCTCGACGGCAAGGTAGACCTGAAGACGTTGCCGGCCCAGGGCGCTGACGTCCAGGTCAGCATCGCATTCCCGGCACGGGTGGGCACCACGAACGGAACCCGAGACGGTGATTCCCGGGTGTCGTGGACGTTGCCTGCCGGTGAGGTGTCGACGATGCGTGCCGAGGTCAACTATGCGGATCCCAGCACTCGCAGCTTCGCCGGTTGGGCCGGCATCATGGCCGGACTGACGCTCGGGGTCGCAATCGTCGTCGGCGCGCTGGCCTGGATGGCGCGCAATCGCGCACCGGTCAAGCGTGCACCCGCGTCGAAAGCACCGGCTATGAAGACGCCTGTCACAAAGTCACCGGTCACGAAGCAAGCTGACACCAAGAATCCGAGAAACACCACAAAGTAGCGCCTGGCAGTTGCGCACTCGATTGTTGTCGAGCGAGGCAACCGAAGATCAGACCGCTTGCGCTGTCCCGACCGAGGTGTCGGGGGTCAGACCGAGGCGCTCGAGGACCTCACTCGTTGCACGCGCGAAGTTCAACGTGATGAAGTGCAAGCACGGAGCGCCTTCGGCGATCAACCGCTCACCCATCCCGGTGGCCAGATCGATGCCGAGTTCACGAACCGCTGCACGGTTCTCTTCCGGACCGCTTCCGGCCGCGGCATCGAATCGACGTTCGAGGGCGGGAGGCAGAGACGAGCCCGACAGTTCGAGCATGCGCCTCACCGAACGCAGCGAGGTCACCGGCATGATCTCCGGGATGATCGGCTTGGCGCCCTGTTCTGCGTCGTACGCGCTCACCCGGTCACGAAGACGCAGGTAGTCCTCCACGTCGAAAAACATCTGCGTGATCGAGTACTCCGCGCCGGCACGCAGCTTCGACACCAGGTACTTCGTGTCGTATGCCAAGTCCGGAGCGCGGTAGTGGCCCTCGGGGAACGACGCGACACCCACGTGGAAGTCGCCCAGGTCACGGACCATCCGCACGAGTTCCTCGGCGTACTCGACGCCTTCGGGATGCTTCTTCCACTCGCCGAGCGGATCGCCGGGCGGATCGCCGCGCAACACGAGGATGTTGCTGATCCCACGATCGGCGTAAGCACCGACCATGGCACGAAGTTCTTCGGTGCTGTGCGACACCGCAGTCAGGTGAGCAACCGGCAGCAGGGTCGTCTCTTCGGCCAGTTCACCGGTGACGCGTACCGTCCGATCGCGCGTCGACCCGCCTGCGCCGTACGTCATCGAGACGAATGCCGGTGCGAGCCGTTCGAAGGTACGCACCGCACGCCACAGGCGAGCTTCGGCGTCGGCGTCGCGCGGCGGCGAAAACTCGACCGAGAACGGAATGCGGCTACCTGTCGAGGAAGCGATCCGATCGACGATCGACGGTGTTCGGGTGGCCCACCCCTCGCTGGAGCGGCCCCTGACTGGATCGAATGTCACCGGTCAAGCATATGTTTTCCAGCCGCAAACAAGCTCATCGCCCAGGGCTGCGCATCCCGTATGTCAGGATCACGCAGTTCACGGCCCGACCCGCCGTTGATTCCAACCCCCACTAAGCTGGGCTCCAAGCTCGCTTCCGTGTAACCCTCCGGCGCGAGAACATACCGATCTTGGAGGCCACCCTGTCCGCAGGAACCGCGCGCGTTGGACAGAGTTCGACCAACACCGCACCGCATCCGACCTCACTCGAACTGCCGGGCATGTTCGAAGGAGCGCTCCGCGACTTCTTCGCTTCACGCCGCGAACTCGTCTCGAACATCGGCGGTGGATACGAGAAGGCCGTCGATACCCTCGAGGCCTTCGTCCTGCGTGGCGGAAAGCGGGTCCGGCCGTCGTTCGCCTGGACGGGTTGGCTCGGCGCCGGAGGCGACCCGAACGGGAGCGACGCGGACGCCGTGATTCGGGCATGCGCCGCCCTCGAACTGGTGCAGGCCTGCGCGCTCGTCCACGACGACATCATCGACGCATCAACGACCAGGCGCGGCTTCCCCACCGTTCACGTCGAATTCGAGGACCAGCATCGCGGCGAGAAGTGGAGCGGCGACTCCGCACACTTCGGCGAGGCCGTCGCCATTCTTCTCGGCGACCTGGCGTTGGCCTGGGCGGACGACATGATCCGAGAATCCGGGATCAGCCCCGAGGCAGCCGCAAGGGTCAGCCCGGTCTGGTCGGCAATGCGCACCGAGGTGCTCGGTGGCCAGTTCCTCGACATCAGCAACGAAGCCCGCGGTGACGAGACCGTCGAGGCTGCCATGCGGGTCAACCGCTACAAAACCGCCGCGTACACGATCGAACGCCCACTGCATCTCGGCGCCGCACTGTTCGGTGCAGACGCCGAGCTGATCGACGCTTACCGCACGTTCGGAACCGACATCGGCATCGCGTTCCAACTTCGCGACGACCTACTCGGAGTGTTCGGAGACCCGTCCGTTACGGGCAAACCCTCGGGCGACGATCTCATTGCAGGCAAGCGGACTGTGCTCTTCGCGATGGCACTCGACCGCGCCGACGCCGCGGACCCGGCGGCGGCCGAACTACTTCGCAACGGAATCGGCACCGAGCTGACCGACAACGAAGTGGACACCCTGCGCGAGGTGATCACCGATCTCGGCGCCGTCACCGACGTCGAAACGCAGATCGACACCCTCGTCGAGGCAGCGTCGAACGCTCTCGGTGCAAGCACCGCGACGGCTGAGGCCAAGGCTCGTCTCACCGACATGGCGGTCGCGGCCACGAAGCGAAGCTACTGACCGTGGCAGACGTGCACCGCACTCGAACTGTCAGCTCGCCGACCGATCGAGTCGTGATCGTCGGCGCCGGACTTGCCGGACTGTCTGCGGGGTTGTACCTGCGGGGCGCCGGGCGCGAAGTCACGATTCTCGAGAGCAACAGCTCGGTCGGTGGACGAGTCGGCATCTACGAATGCAGTGACTACAGCATCGACAACGGCGCAACAGTGCTCACGATGCCCGAACTCGTCGAAGACGCTCTTGCCGCCGTCGGGGCCGACCCCGACTCGACGAACCCCAAGTTCGTTGTGCACAAGCTCGATCCGACGTACCACGCGCGATTCGCGGACGGCACCGCTCTCGACGTTCACGCTGATCCCGAAGACATGGCTGCCGAAGTAGCCCGCGTCTGCGGGCCGGAAGAAGCGCAGCGATACCGCGCGCTACGCCGATGGCTGAACCGGATCTTCGACGCCGAATTCGATCGCTTCATGGACGCCGACTTCGATTCTCCCCTCGGACTGGTCAATTCGCGTGCCGCGATCAAGGATCTGAGACGACTCGTCGCGCTGGGAGGATTCGGGAAACTGGGTGGGCAGGTGGATCGCAAGATCCACGACCCTCGCCTTCGGCGGATCTTCACCTTCCAAGCGCTGTATGCGGGCGTTGCTCCGTCTCGTGCGCTCGCGGTGTACGGGGCGATCGCGCACATGGATACCTCGCTCGGCGTCTACTTTCCCGAGGGCGGGATGCGCACGATCGCCGAGTCGATGGCCGACGCCTTCACCGAGGCCGGCGGAATTCTGCATCTCGGCCGCACTGTCGAACGCCTCGAAGTGAGCGATCGGCGCGTGCATGCCGTGCACACACGCGACGGTGAGCGCTTCCACTGTGACGCCGCTGTCCTCACTCCCGACATGGTCGTCACGGACTCGCTCCTGCGCCCACATACCCGATTCCGCCCGCGCCCGGTGCGTACATCGCCGTCCGCGGTCGTGATTCACGGCACGGTTTCCGCTGCGGTCGCCGACGGATGGCCCGCGCAGCGACACCACATGATCGACTTCGGCGAGGCGTGGAAGCGTACCTTCGCCGAGATCACGGCACGCCGCGGCCGCGGGCAACTGATGAGTGATCCGTCACTGCTCGTCACCCGACCGGCACAGACCGATCCAGGCTTGGCCTTCTCGCGAGACGGCCGGATCCGTGAACCGTTGTCAGTCCTCGCGCCGTGCCCGAATCTGGACAGTGCGCCGCTCGACTGGTCGACTCTCGGCCCGCCCTACGTCCGCGAAATCACCCTCACGCTGCAGGAACGCGGTTACACGGGACTGGTCGAGTCGTTCGAGATCGATCGAGTCGACACCCCGCAGACCTGGCTCGAGAAGGGCATGGCCGCCGGTAGTCCGTTCGCGGCGGCACACACCTTCACCCAGACGGGGCCGTTCCGACGCAAGAACCTCGCCCGCGGCTTCGACAACGTCGTTCTCGCCGGGTCGGGAACCGTTCCGGGGGTAGGAGTACCGACCGTTCTGCTGTCCGGTCGGCTCGCCGCCGAACGTATTACCGGTACACGCGAGCGAGCCAGAGCGGTGTGCACTCGTGCGAGCAACTAAACTAGCCCCTCGTAACCGACCATTCATCCACGATTCACCGACTCGGGCGCTGCACGCGCCGATCGACACCGATCTCCTCGGGGGAGGAACCTGCACCGATGACGTCCTCTGCCGCAGCCACTGAAATACCGTGGCACCTAAGGGCCGCCGATTTCCTTCGGACTCCCGAAGGTCACAGTGCACTGCTCGGTTTCTTCGGCGCAGTCATGATCACTTTCGGCGGATTCGGTGCCGGTAGCGTCCGGCGCCAGGATCCGCTGCTCGAGTCGATGCATCTGTCCTGGCTACGATTCGGACACGGATCGATCCTGTCGGCGGCAATCGTGTGGATCGGTGTTCTCTGCATGATCGGCGCCTGGGTTCGACTGGGCCGCTCGACTCTGCGCGGTGACGTCTCGCTGCGCGGTCTGCGCTACGTCGTCCCGGTCTGGACGTTTCCGCTGCTGTTCGCGGTTCCCATGTTCAGCCGTGACGCCTACTCCTACCTGGCACAAGGCGCCTTGTTGCGCAACGGCTTCGACCCGTACGCCGTCGGCCCAGTCGTCAATCCGGGGATCCTGCTCGACAACGTCTCCAACGTGTGGACGACGACAACTACTCCGTACGGACCGGTTCACCTTCTCCTCGCCGACGCCATCGTGCGTCTGACCGGCGAGAACGTCATCGCCGGCACGATGCTGTTGCGGATCACGATGCTCCCCGGACTCGCCCTGATGATGTGGGCCGTCCCCCATCTCGCGACGAAGCTCGGCGGAAACACCTCGATCGCCCTGTGGCTCGCAGTACTCAATCCCCTCGTCCTGATACACCTGATCGGCGGCGTTCACAACGAGATGCTCATGGTCGGCCTCATGGCCGCAGGCATAGCGCTCGCTCTCGAACGTAAGCACCTGTTCGGAATAGGATTGATTGCGCTCGCCGTCGCGATCAAGGCAACCGCGGGCGTTGCCCTCCCGTTCATCGTCTGGATCTGGATGATTCACGAGCGGGAGGCTGCCGCGGCCGCCGGCCGCGAACCGGCGTCACCGATCCGGTCGTTCGTCAAGACCGCGGGTGCTGGTTTTGCCGTGTTCGTGGCAGTACTCGGATCCACCTCACTGATTGCCGGCGTCGGTCTCGGCTGGACGACGGCACTCTCCGGCTCGGCGAAGATCATCAATTGGCTCTCGCTGCCCACGATCGTGGCGCACATCGGAACCATGGCCACCTCCTGGTTCGCCGGTGACCATTTCAACGACATCCTCGAAGTCTCCCGGACCATCTCGGCGGTTGTGTTGATCGCAATCATCGCCGTCGTGTGGTGGCGCTACCGCAAGACCGAGCGCGACGCCGTTATGGGCATCGTGATCGTGATGGTCGCCATCGTCGTTCTCTCCCCCGCCGCACTCCCCTGGTACTACTCCTGGCCGCTGGCAGTTGCGGCCGGTTTTGCAATGTCGCCGACCACCCTCGCTGTACTGACCGGCCTGTCCACCTGGCTCATGCTGGTGTTCCAGCCGGACGGATCCATCGGTCTGTACACCTTCCCGCATGTGGCTCTGGCCATCTTCGCCGCCGTGATCGCGGCGATGTCCTTGCAAACGGAAGACCCACTCCGACTTCGTGGACGCCATCATGAAAAACCGGTCGAAGTCTCAACACCAGCCTCGGCGACCTCGACGTCATGATCCGCGTGATCCGCAGGTCATGAACGCACTGTCCGCGTCCTACGGATTCTGCGAGGGCGTGACAAAGGAACACGGCCGCACGTACTTTCTGGCCGCGCGGTTGCTACCCGAGCCACGACGCCGCGCAGTTCACGCACTCTACGCATTTGCTCGCATCGTCGACGACGTCGTGGACGAACCATCGGGTCCGCATGAACGCGGCACCGTCCTCGCCGATGTCGAACGTGCGACCTTCACTACGCTGGACGCCGCTGGAATACGTGACCTCCCGGCAACGATTCCATCGGACCTGAGCCGTGTGCTGCCGGCCTTCGCCGACGCCGTGCAGATGTTCGACATTCCTCGTGCATATTTCGAAGCCTTCTTCGAGTCCATGCGGATGGACGCCCCCGACACGGCGAAGTTTCGACCCGTCTACAACACCATGGACGAATTGGGCGAGTACATGTATGGCTCGGCGGTCGTCATCGGTTTGCAGATGCTCCCGATTCTCGGAGTGAGCGTTCCGCAGCAGGAAGCCGTAGTGCCCGCGTCGAATCTCGGTGAGGCGTTTCAGCTGACCAACTTCATCCGCGACGTCGGTGAAGACCTCGACCGCGGACGTCTGTATCTACCGGCAAACGAGTTCGCCGCATTCGGCGTCGACATCGAGATGCTCGAGCACGGGCGCAGAACCGGAACGGTGGACGTTCGCGTCAAGCGCGCACTGGCACACTTCATTGCCGTGACGCGAGGGCGGTATCGGTCCGCCGAATCCGGAATCCCGATGCTCGACCGGCGGGTCCAGCCGTCGATCCACACAGCTTTCGTGTTGTACGGGGCAATCCTCGATCAGGTCGAGCGCGCCGACTTCCGGATACTGCATCGACGAGTATCCGTTCCCGGACGCACGCGACTTCGGGTCGCTGCGCCCGGTCTCGTCCGGTCCGCTACGTACGCGGTGAAAAGCCGGCGCGGTTGAGTACGCAGTGGGTGAGTTGTCGGAAAGCCGACAAGTTAGAAGGCCATCGCCTGCGCGCGGCGGATGACCTCACGCGCGAGATCACCATGCAGTGCGTCTACCGGGCGACCAGGCAGGGAATCATCGGCCAGGAACAACCAGCGAAGGATTTCGATGTCGGTGTAGCCACCATCGTGCAATACCGCCAGGAGACCCGGCAGCCACTTGACGATCTGGCCGTCCTCACCGAAGAACACTTCGGGAACACCGAGAACACCGTGACGCTTGACTGCGACGATCTTGTGATCGCGAAGCAACTGGTGAACTTTGCTCACCGGCAACCCGACGTTCTTCGCCACATCCACAAGCTGGAACAGGGAAACCGAAGAATCCAGGACATCATCACAATAAGGAATCGCGCTCACCGCGAGAAGTTTATCCGGTCCGGCGAGCCCGCTAGGTACCGCCCGGTGCAGTGCTCGAAACTGCCGCTCCGCTTAGGTCACAGCGCTCTGTGACGTTCTCGAGACTTCCGCGTCGGTATCGCTGGCTACGATGGACGGGATGCGGCGTATCAGTAACCGGAATTTCGCGGTGGATGCGAATCGGTGCCCTCACTGCGGGAACCAGTACGCGGTATACGACCACCCACACGCTGACAGCTACCACCCAGACCGCAAGCAGACAGATCGCAAGCACGGAGGAATAGTCATTACGGAGGTCGAGGGTTGATCGGCGAAATGCTCGAGCGCCGCTATCGAGTGGACGCACCGATCGCGCGCGGCGGTATGTCGACCGTGTATCGAGGCCTCGATACACGGTTGGATCGACCTGTCGCGATCAAGGTGATGGACCCGCAGTTCGCCGGTGATCCAGCGTTCCTGACTCGTTTCGAGTTCGAGGCCAGGGCCGTGGCCCGGCTCAAGCATCCGGCCCTGGTGGCCGTCTACGACCAGGGCAGCGATCGCAATCACGTGTTCCTCGTCATGGAACTCGTCGACGGTGGAACTTTGCGCGAACTCCTCCGTGAGCGCGGACCGATGCCGCCTCACGCCGTTGCAGCAGTCGTAGCCCCTGTCCTGGACGCGCTGGCGGTCGCGCACCGAGCGGGACTGGTTCACCGTGACGTCAAACCGGAGAACATCCTCATCTCGGACACCGGTGAAGTGAAGATCGCCGACTTCGGATTGGTGCGTGCAGCTGCGGCAGCAACCACCACATCCAACAGCGTGATCCTCGGCACCGCGGCCTATCTGTCGCCGGAACAGGTGACGTCCGGAATTGCCGACACTCGAAGCGACGTCTACTCCACCGGCGTGTTGATGTTCGAACTTCTCACTGGTACAACCCCTTTCACCGGTGATACGTCGCTCTCCATCGCTTACCAACGCATCCACGATGATGTCCCGCGCCCCGGCTCCCGCATCCCCGGTGTACCGGCGCAGTTCGATCGGCTGGTTGCCGAAGCCACTCATCGCGAGCCGGCACATCGTTTTGCCGACGCCGGTGAGATGGCAGCTGCACTTCGCAGCGTGAGCGAACAACTGGAGCTTCCGTCGTACCGTGTCCCGGCGCCGCGCCGAAGCGCCCAGCACCAAAGCGCGCAGGTTGCCCCGGCTCGGCCACAACCGGCGCCGGCGCCCCCCACGGATGCGCGCCCGAACTCTGCTGCGCGCCCGAACCCTGCTGCCACGACAGTGTTGGCGTCCGGCGTTGCCCCTGCTGCCGCAGCCACCACGGCGCTCGGCACGGGCTCCCCTCCCCCTGGCGGCATCCAGCACACTCGCGCGGTCACCGCTCAAACTGCTCGTCCGTCGACGGTCGACGGCAACTCGGATTTCGACGACGGTTCCGATTTCGGCGACGAGCAACTGGGGCCCCTCGATCCGCACGCTCATTTTGTCGAGGCACGACGCAAATCTCGGCGAGCCACCCTGATCTGGCTGCTCGTCATCGCGGTCCTCGCGCTTGCATTGGGCTTCGGCGGATGGTGGATGGGCTCGGGCCGCTACACAGCCGTTCCCTCGATCGACGGGCTGACCAAGGACACTGCAGTCACCGCCCTGCAGGACGCCGGGCTAACTCCCGACGTCCAGGGTCAGTACTCCGATGCCCAACCGATCGACATGGTGATCGGGACAGACCCGGCCTCCGGATCCAGGGTTACCAAAGGCTCGACCGTCGCGCTTCTGACTTCGCTCGGGCGTCCGACGGTCCCACCCATTCCGGCCGGCGGCGACGTCACGGCGTTGGGCGCACAACTCTCCGACCGCACTCTCGTGGCGGTCGACGGCGGGGACACCTTCAGTTCCAAGATCCCGATCGGCGGCGTGGCAGCCCTCGACCCGGCACCGGGAACCGAAGTTGCCGTGGGCTCCTCGGTCAAGGTCATCACGTCCAAAGGGTCACCGCCAGTCGACATTCCCGATGTGAAGGGCATGTCCGAGAACGCCGCACGCGCCGCCCTCGACAAGGTAGGCATCTCCGTCAGCACCACCAGAACTACGTTCGACGACGCCGTCGAGGGCGGTAATGTGATCGGCACCGATCCCGCTGTCGGGTCCTCGGTCAACGCCGGCACCTCCGTTGTTCTCCTGATCTCCGACTCCGTCAAGGTTCCCTCGCTGATCGGCCGCTCCGTCTCCTCCGCACGCGAAGAACTCGGCCGCCTCGGCCTCGAGATCACCGTGCGTCAGCTCACTCAGAACGACAGCTCGGTCATCATCAGCCAGAGCGTCAAGAACGACCTCGTTGCCAAGGGCACCGACATCAGCGTCGTCGCAATTCCCTGACAGTTCGCTTCGGCCTAGTCTGAATTCATGGTCACCTGGGAACCCGAGAGCTTAGGGATACTCGACCTGCCGTCGGGCCGATCGATTCGGGGTCGAGGACTCCGCAATCCACTTCCTTCCGGACCTCTCCCCACCTTCGGCGTCTATCTGACCGGTAAGGAACCTCCCGCTACCGAGTGGGACTCGGTGTGGGTCCGCTGGCGAGATTTCTGGTTGCCGAGCGATCCGGCTGCGCTGCGCAGCGCCCTGCACGAAGTGTGGGTGCGTTCGGAAACCGAACGAGTCGAGATCGCGTGCGGTGGTGGATACGGCCGCACCGGAACAGCTTTGGCCGCTCTCGCCATCGTGGACGGCGTGCCGAGTCAGGACGCCACCGCGTACGTTCGCGCACACTACTCACCTCGCGCCGTCGAAATGCCGTGGCAGCGCCGATTTGTCACGCGATTCACGAAATAGTGAAAGCCCCCACCTGCGCGAGCAGGTGAGGGCGTTTACCGGCGAATCAGTACGGGCGAGGTGTCAGCCTCGAAGCATCTCGGCCACGAGGAAGGCAAGCTCCAACGACTGCTGCGTGTTCAGTCGCGGATCGCACGCCGTCTCGTAGCGACCGCCGAGATCGAGGTCGGAGATGTCCTGTGCGCCGCCGAGGCACTCGGTGACGTTCTCGCCGGTCAGCTCGACGTGGATGCCACCCGGATGCGTGCCGAGACCGTTGTGGACCTCGAAGAAGCCCTGCACCTCGTCGACGATGCGGTCGAAGTGGCGCGTCTTGTATCCGGTGGAGGCTTCGTGCGTGTTGCCGTGCATCGGATCGCACTGCCAGATGACCTGGTGGCCGGTGGCCTGGACCTTCTCGATGATCGCGGGCAGCAGGTCGCGGACCTTGCCGTTACCCATGCGTGAGATCAGGGTCAGCCGACCCGGCTTGTTGGTGGGGTCGAGGCGCTCGACGTATTCCACCGCCATTTCCGGCGTCGTGCTCGGACCGATCTTGAGACCGATCGGGTTGGACACCAACTCGGCGAAGGCGATGTGCGCGCCGTCGAGTTGACGGGTGCGGTCACCGATCCAGAGGAAGTGAGCCGACAGGTCGTAGAGCTTAGGGTGATCGCTGTCATTGTCGAGACGCAGCATCGCGCGCTCGTAGTCCAGAACCAGAGCCTCGTGGCTGGCGAAGATCTGTGCCTGGTGCAGGCTCGGATCGGTGACGCCACACGCGTTCATGAACTGCAAGCCGCGGTCGATCTCGGCAGCGAGTTGCTCGTAGCGTGCGCCGGCGGGAGACGCCGCAACGAACTCACGGTTCCAGTCGTGCACCTTGTGCAAGTCGGCCATGCCGGCGCCGGTGAGCGCGCGAACCAGGTTCATCGCGGCGCTGGCGTTGGCGTATGCACGCACCAGACGCGAAGGATCGTGCGCGCGGACTGCCTCGTCAGCGACGAGCGAGTTGATCATGTCGCCGCGGTAGGACTTCAGACCCAGCGAGTCGATGTCGGCAGAACGCGGCTTGGCGTACTGGCCGGCGATGCGAGCAACCTTGACGACCGGCATCGAGGAACCGTAGGTGAGCACGACGGCCATCTGCAGCAACGTGCGGATGTTTCCCTTGATGTGCGGCTCTGTGTTGTCCGCAAATGTCTCGGCGCAGTCACCGCCCTGGAGCAGGAATGCCTCACCACGCGCGACCTGCGCGAGACGCTCCTGCAGCGCCTCGACTTCGCTGGCCACCGTGATGGGAGGCACGCTCTCGAGCACAGTCCGCATGGCGGCCGCCTGGTCAGCGGGCCACGAGGGCTGCTGAGCAGCGGGCTTCGCGAGCGCCTCGTCGAGCTGCTTACGCAGTCCGGCAGGCAGCGGCGGGAGTTCGGGCAAGCGGTCGATCGGCACGTCGACAGTCCAGTTCACCTCTACAGGATATTCGCTCACCCGTCGGCGCGTCACACAGGCTCTCGATCGCAGCTCAATCGGGACAATTCTCGCGCGCCGAAGACGTGGTCAGCGAAGTGAACGTACTGCCGAAATCGCGTCGAACTTCACGAGGTTGTGCCTGGCATCGGCAAGTGCGTCGTGTGCGTCGGCAGGTGCTGACGGGAGGGCAGGACTGCCGTTGTCTTCCCAGAACTGTCGCAGTTCGCGGGTGTAGCGCGGCATCGACTGCGGTAGTTCGGTCATATCGCCCCACAGCTGGCACAGCGCGACGTGGTCGTAGGCGGCGACCCACGCCCAGAGCTCCGGAACGACCATCGGACGCGGAACGAAGAATTTCAGTAGGTCGTCGCGGATCTTCTCGCGGGATTTCCACAGCGGCGACGACGGCTGCGGCAACTTCGGCAGCACGTTCTTGCGCACCCAACTACCGGCACGGGCGGGATCGAACTCCGTCGAGACCGCGTAGTACTCCCGGCCGTCCTCGCAGACAACGCCGATGGACACGAGATCGATGGTTCGACCGTCTTCGATGAATTCACAGTCGTAGAAATAGCGCACGTCCGAAAACTATGCCGCACGCGCAGGCCCTGGAGCCAATGCGCGTGCGGCAGATGTGGGAAATCTCTAGCTGGCCTGTGCGTCCGGGACCGAATCCTTGTCGGTCTTCGCGGCTTCCTTCGACTCGGCGGAGGCGACGAGATCAACAACCGACTCGCCGTTCTCCGACGGAACGTCGACGGCAACTTCGGGTTTCGTGGGCGCCTGGTTTTTCAGGCTCGCCGCGTAGATGTCCACGTACTCCTGGCCGGAGAGTTTCATAAGCTTGTACATCACTTCGTCGGTCACAGCGCGCTCGACGAAGCGGTTTCCGCCCATGCCTTCGAAGCGGGAGAAATCGATGGGTTCGCCGACGATGACGGTGACCTTGGCAGGGCGCCACATCCGCGAGCCGATCGGATTCATCTTGTCGGTACCGACCATCGCAACCGGGATCACCTTGACGCCCGATTCGAGCGCGAGGCGCGCCATTCCGGTCTTGCCCTTGTAGAGGCGACCGTCAGGCGAACGCGTTCCCTCGGGGTAGATGCCCAGCAGACTGCCAGAACCGAGAACATTGAGACCGGCGTTGAGCGCATCCTGCGCCGCGTCCGCGCCGGTTCGGTCGATGGGGACCTGACCGACCGCGGTGAAGAACCACTTCTGGAAAGCGCCCTTCAGACCGGAACCGGTGAAGTACTCGCTCTTGGCAAGGAACGTGATGCGGCGGTTGACGCGAAGCGGAAGGTAGAACGAGTCCAGAACCGCCTGGTGATTGCTCGCCAGGATGGCCGCTCCGTCAGTCGGAATGTTCTCGTGACCCTTGACCGTCGGACGCCCGAGCAGCCAGAGAATCGGCCCCAGCAACACATACTTGAAGAGCCAATACCACACGGCGTCCCTCCCATTCACAACTGAATTTCGCTGAGTACGACCTTACTGCCGACCCGTAACCCCCGCTACACACGCCCCTGCAGGATCGACCCGATCACAGTCCGGCAGATGTGGTTCCAGCGCCGTCGACCCCACCGAGATCCTGAGGCACTACCGAGCGAGCCAGGGCTGCGGCGCCGACCATCCCTGCAGCTTCGCCCAGCTGAGCCGAACGGATTCGTGCCAGCGGGCGGTGCTTCGCGCCCGTCAACAATGTCGCGTACTGCTCACGGGCGTCGTCGAGAAACAGTGGGGCTGAACTTGCGACGCCGCCGGCGATCACCACCAGATCGGGGTCGTAGACGTCGCCGACCATCGCCAGTCCGACGGCCAGCCAACGGGTGAACTCGGCGATGGTCGCCAGCGCGAGTGGGTCACCGTCCTGCGCGGCGTTGGCGATCCGGCGACCGGTGAGGGACCCCGGATCCACCGCTACCTCACGCGCCAGAACCGTCGACGCGGCCGGGTCGGCGGCAAGCAGTTCGATTGCCGTGTCCACGAGTGCCGTTCCGCTGCAATAGCGCTCCCAGCACCCACGTTTGCCACACGCGCATTGCCGCCCGCCTGGCACGACCTGGATGTGGCCGAGTTCGGGGGCGACGCCGTGACTCCCCCGATACAGCTCGCCGTTGATCAGCAGCGCGCCGCCGATTCCGGTCCCGATTGCCACCATCACGACATTGCGGCCCCCTGCGGCCGCGCCGAATCGATGTTCGGCAAATGCTGCTGCGTTGGCGTCGTGCTCGAGAACGACCGGCAGTCCGAGTCGCTTGCTCAAGTCGCTTCCGACCGGCGCGTCCACCCACGGCAAGTGCGGCGCGAACCGAACCGAGCTTCGATCGGACGTGATGAAGCCCGCGACCGCCAACCCCACAGCCGATACCTCGTGCCTGGTGACCAACTCGCGTACGACGCGATCAAGGCCGTCTTCGAGAGCTCTGGCGGACTGCGGAGTCGGGGCCTGAATCATCTCGAGCACTTGTCCGTCCACGTCCACGACGGAGGCCCTGATGCTCGTCCCGCCGACGTCGATGCCGACCGTCAAGACGTCGTCCATGGTGGAGTCGGAGACCGCTTTCAAGCGGCGCGCGCTCATCTCGCCAATTCCCGCGCGAGCGGCGCCCGTTGGAGTGCGCACCCTGTATCGGTGCCTCGTGCGTCGGTGACCATTGTGTCGATTGTGCTCATCACGAGCCGTTCGCTCTACCCGGGGTACTAAGTCAGTCCTTGACCGTCACGTTGATCGGGACAAATGCCGCCGTGCGAGTTCGCTCCGCACCTGGCGTCGTCGGGCCGCTGTCCGGTCCACGATCGGGGCCTGACGGCGCCCCGAGAAACTCGTCGAGAATCTCGCGAAGCAACGCCAGGAATGCTGCTGCTTGACCCGCGAGAAATGCCAACAGTTCGTGGTGCTCACCGCGAACCAGTGCAGAGAGGGCGCACACCGGGCACCAACTGCAGCCGCTGAACACCGGTTGCGTGTCCGCTGAACCGGGGTCATCCGTCGCGGCGGTGGATGCTGCGGCAGCCTTCTGCAACACCGGTTCCAGGCGCGTCAGAACGGTTTCCGCCAGCGCGCGAAATTCCGCGACGAGGCGCTCGTGCTCTTCGCTCATACCGGCCACACCGCGGGATCCGGGCTGAACCGGATGATCAGGTAACTGCCGTCCAACTCCGCCCCGTTCACGACACAACGACGCAGCACCGACGCCAAACGAACTCTGCGTCGTACGCCGTCTGCTCCCACCAGCACATCGTCCTCCACCCGGCCCAACGACAACGACGACGGATCCACGAGGGGAAGGTACATCCGCATCACGTACACCGAATCGACTCCGGTCCCCGACTCCAACGACACCACGATGTTGTCCGCGGTGCCGACGGTGCCCGAATCCGTGCCCGTTCCCCCCTCGAACGTGGCCGCGATCTCGCCCAGAGCGGCCAACCCTACCGGTTCGGCGCAAGCGCGTTCGACCGTTGTGACGGACATTCCATCGGTTGATCCACGCAATTCGTCCACGACGAGTGCCTGTGCCGCCCGGATCGAAGCGAGCCACTGCGCCGCCGGTGAATCGTCGACACCCATCCCGGCTGACAAGTTGAACTGCGGGACAAGGTTGTTGATCACAATCCCGTCCACTCGCAACCCGGCCAGAGCCAGCCCGGACAACGTCCGACGAGTCGCCGCGACCGACACGCCATCAGCCGACGTCACCACACGCACGCTGGTGTTCTCCCGATCCGAGAGGTGAACCGCGATTCGTTCCACCGACGCGAGCACCCGTTCGATGACGGACACGAGCAAAAGCAACCGCATGTCCGTGCCCGTCACGGCGACCATCCGCCTGTGCCGCGGCCACGATCGTTCGAGGTACTCCGACACCATCGACGGCGACCCGAGGATCCGCAGCGCTTCGGCTGCGGCCGGACAGTCCACGATCACGAGATCGTAGTCGCCGCTGTCGGAGAAGTCGACGATCTCGGAGAGTCCGAGTATGTCCTGAACGCCCAGGGATCCCGTCAACTCTTCTGGTTCCAACCGCTCGAACGACGAACCGTGTTCGTGATTTCCCGCTCCGAAATTTCCTGCAGCTTCGATCAATCCCGACAATCCTCGGAACTTTTCCTCGAGGAGCGCCGAAGTGTCGAGGTGCAGGACGTCGAGGTGTTCGCTGAGAGACGTCGTCGTTTGTGGCCCAGTCGTTCGCAGTGCAGGCATGCCCAGGACATCCGCCAGCGAGCCTGCCTGATCGATCGACACCAAGAGCACTCTCGCCCCGTCGGCCGCAGCCGACACAGCAGTCGCTGCGGCAAGCGTCGTCGTGCCTACTCCGCCTTTACCGACGAACAGTTGGACGCGCGATCGTTGCTCCGGCACTCAGCCCTCGACTCGCTTCTTCAGTTCTTTCAGAGCTGTGTCGGTGATGATCTTCTCGGCCTTGCGCTTGAACAGACCGATCATCGGAATCGTCAGGTCGACCGTCAACTCGTAGGTGACCGACGTGGTGCCGTTCGGGCCGGGCTCGAGTGTGTACGAACCGAATTGGGACTTCTGGATCTCACCCGAGATCAGCTCCCAACTCACCGCCATACCGTCCGGCGCCCACGAATACTGCAGTTCGTAGGTGTCCTTCACCATCCCCGCGTCGAGGACAAAACGTACTCGGTCCGCGCGGCCGCCCTGCCCCGGAGCCGTCACCTCGACGGACTTCGCCGCGGCCACCCATTCGGGGTACTGCGGGAAATCGGCGATGACGTTCATCACGGCGTCGGCAGGGGCGTCGATGCTGATCAACCCCTTGGTCTTCTCGGCCATACGACTGCGCTACCTTCCTTCGTCAAAAGTCCAGAACCTGCACAACGTGCACTGCTTCGATTATCAGTCCGGTGCTACTCCGGCGGCACGCCCTGCTTCGAGTTCGCGCTTGAGCTGGAAGGACATGACCTTGCCGTCGACCCGACGCTTGCGGTTCATCCCGGCGAGGTCGAGGTTCGCCAGATCGGACGGTGATACTCCGACCGGTTCACAGTGCAGGAAGTAGTGCGCGATCGTCCCGTCCATGACCGGTTCGAGCCACACCTCCATGGTGCCGACCAGCTGACCGGACACTCCCCACCGGAATCCCGCGGGACCGCGATCTTCCCGGACTTCGAGCGCAAGATCACTGAACCAGCGACGCCATTGCGCACGCGAGGACAACAGTTCGGCGACCCGCTCGGGCGGGGCGGCGATGAAAGTCTGGTCTGCGACCTGAATGCTGCTCACCGATGTAGCTTCACATATCGCGTCGGTGAAGCGTCGAGGGGTGTCGCACCACTACATACCGGACAGACTGTAAGCCTGGCCACAACTGCGTCGGACATGCGACTACAGTAGGAGACGAAAACCCTACTCGTCAGTATTTCGCAGTGTCGGAGGTATTTCGTGCCTGAGTTCAGCGCACCCCAGACGTTCACCATTCCCGAGGATGCCTCCGCGGTCGACTCGGTCTTCGCCTTCGCGAAGACGAAGCCGGCGGCGGTTGTCTACAAGCGCAAAGTCGGAAATGCATGGGTCGACGTCACTGCAGGCGATTTCGCCGCCCAGGTGACTGCCGTCGCCAAGGGCCTGATCGCGATCGGAGTCAAGCAGGGCGACCGCGTCGGCCTCATGTCGGCGACTCGCTTCGAATGGCCGCTCGTCGACTACGCCATCTGGGCGGCCGGCGGCGTGACGGTTCCGATCTACGAAACCTCCGCAGCCGAGCAGGTTCGCTGGATTCTCGAGGACTCCGAGGCAATCGACCTCATCGTCGAGAACGACGCACATGCCGCGACCGTGAAGGACGTCGCTGCAGCCGCACCCGCGCTGCGCACGGTCTACCAGATCGAAGCCGCGGCAGGCGGTAAAGGTGTTGTCGAGGAATTGACCGCACTGGGCGCCGACATCTCCGACGAGGACGTCCACGCCCGCGTCGCTGCACTGAAGGCTTCCGATCCCGCGACCCTGATCTACACGTCGGGCACCACAGGCCGACCCAAGGGTTGCCAGCTGACGCACTCCAACCTCATTGCCGAGTCGAAGGGCATCCTCGACTCCAACCTCGGCACGCTGCTCAAGACTCCCGGCGTTCGCACCCTGATGTTCTTGCCGCTCGCGCACGTTCTCGCTCGCGCAGTCAGCATCGCGTCGTTCGACGCCGGTGCAGCGCTGGGGCACACGAGCGACATCCCGAACCTCGTTCCGACGTTCGGCGAGTTCAAGCCCGACTTCATCCTCTCGGTGCCGCGCGTGTTCGAGAAGGTCTACAACAGCGCACGTGCCAAGGCGCACGGCGACGGCAAGGGAAAGATCTTCGACGCGGCCGCAGACACCGCCGTTGCCTGGAGCGAGGCGCAGGACAAGGGCGGCGCCGGCATCGTTCTCAAGGCCAAGCACGCTCTCTTCGACAAGCTCGTGTACTCGAAGCTTCGCGCTGCACTCGGCGGGCAGTGCCAGCTGGCCATTTCCGGTGGTGCACCTCTGGGCGCTCGACTCGGCCACTTCTTCCGCGGTATCGGCGTCACGATCTACGAGGGCTACGGACTGACCGAGACCACCGCAGCGTTCGCCGTCAACACCATCGGCGCACAGAAGGTCGGCTCTGTCGGAAAGCCTTTGGCCGGCAACTCCGTTCGCATCGCTGAAGACGGCGAAATCCTCCTCTCGGGACCGGTCGTCTTCACCGGCTACTGGCGCAACGAGAAGGCGACTGCCGAGTCGATCGAGAACGGCTGGTTCCACACCGGCGACCTCGGCACCGTCGACAAGGACGGCTACATCACCATCACCGGCCGCAAGAAGGAAATCATCGTCACGGCGGGCGGCAAGAACGTCTCCCCTGCTCAGCTCGAAGATTCCCTTCGCGCCCACCCGCTGATCAGCCAGGCCATCGTGGTCGGCGACCAGAAGCCTTTCATCGGCGCCCTCATCACCATCGACGCCGAAGCTCTTCCCGCTTGGAACGAGCGCAACAACAAGGCCGCAGGAACCACAGCTGCCGACCTGGTTTCGGACGGCGAACTGGTCGGCGAAATCCAGGACGCCATCGACGAGGCCAACAAGCTCGTCTCACACGCCGAGGCAATCAAGAAGTTCCGCATTCTTCCGGTCGACTTCTCCGAGGACACAGGCGAACTCACGCCCACGATGAAGCTCAAGCGCAACGTCGTGCACGAGAGCTTTGCCGCCGACATCGAAAAGATCTACGCCAAGTAGCCTTTCGTCGATCAGTCCTCTGCCGACATGAACGGCCCGCACCGAATTCGGTGCGGGCCGTTCGCGTTCCAGTCCGCAGTAGCTCAGCCGAGAAGATTGCGCAGCTTCGAAGCGAGCGTGTCCCACTTCCATTCTTCGGCAACCCACGCCCGGCCGGCTGCTCCCATCGCGGCCGCTCGATCACGATCGGACAGCACCTCGATCACGGATTCGGCGACGTCGCGAACAGAGGTGCCGTCGACCACGAGGCCGGTCTTGTTCTGCTGCACCGTTTCCGGAGCGCCACCACTGCGCCCGGCGATCACCGGAACGCCGGTCGCCGAAGCTTCGAGGTAGACGATTCCCAATCCTTCGACGTCCAAGCCGGCGCCTCGGGTACGACACGGCATCGCAAACACGTCGGCAATCGTGTGGTGAGCCGACAACTCCGCGGCGGGCACCGTGCCGGTGAAGACGACGTGATCGTCCATCCCGGTCTTTCGCGCGAGTTGACGGAGGTGGTCCTCGTACGGTCCACCGCCGACGATCACCAGCACCGCCCCGTCGATGCTCTTTCGAATCGTCGGCAGCGCCTTGGTGAGCATGTCCTGCCCCTTGCGTGGCACGAGCCGCGACAGGCACAGGATCGTGGGCCGCTCTCCCAGCCCGTATCGCTTACGCAGTTCTGCGCGGGCGACCGAGTCCGGGTGGAACACCGACGTGTCGACTCCGGACGGCAGGTGCTCGAGCGCCGCTTGCGGGCCGAAAGCCGCCGAGAACCGCCCACGGGTGTATTTGCTGACAAACGTCACCGCATCCGTGTGATCGCCGATCACGCGCAACGATTGCCGCGCACCGGGAATCATCGACCATCCGACCTCGTGGCCGTGGGTACTCGCGATCACTCGGCTCGCTCCGGCGCGCCGAACAACCGGCGCCAACAACGCCAACGGCGCCGCCGCACCGAACCAGACCGACTCACAGTCGTGCTTCTTGACCAACTTCGCGGCCCGACGAGCGACAAAAGGCGAGGGCAGCATCAGCGTCGTCGGGTGCCGAATGACCTCGAAAGGCTGTGCCGCGTCGAACTTCTTGTGCGAGTCGCCCCGCCACCGCGGCGCGTACACCACCAACTTGTCCGCCGGCAGATGCCCTGCGAACGTGTGGAGATAAGACTGGATACCTCCGGGGCGAGGAGGAAAATCATTGGTCACCAAGAGGGTCCGGCGCATCCGTCCACCGTAAGGCACTCGGTGCGTCGAGACGCGACAAGGTCACCGCGCAGTTTACGAACGACCCAGCTGCGAACGACCGAACCGCTGACTGCTCAGCCCAGATGGCTGTTGGTCCAGTCGACCCATCCGGTTCGTAGGTCCTCGGTTCCGACGCCGAGAACCGCTCGGATCCGCGAGTCGAGGTCTTCAGCCGTCATCTTTCCGGAGGCCAGGGCCCGAAAGAGGTCGGTCAGCTTGGCCTCTCCGAATCGATCAGCGATGTACGCGTTGATCGACCAAGCCGATTCGTACGCCAGTGAACTCACGACCGGTACACCGCCGAACTGCGTGTCGTCCGGAAACTCAGTAGGAGTATCGCCGGCGCGTACCGCTGCTGCCAGAGTCGGTGCGATCTCGCCCCAGGCCCGCGAGGATCCGCGGTTTCCCGCGTATTCGGCGAACCCTTCCAACACCCACATCGGTGACCCGTCGCGGGTTTTCGATCGGGCGGCTATGTGCATGAGTTCGTGGCGCAACACCGTTCGCCTGGTGATGTCGGTCAACCTCGAAGCCGCGGCAGGCGAGAAAACCACCCGCTGGCCGCTCACGTCGGAAGACCCGTCCGCCGTCGCATCCGCGACCGAAACTGCGGCAATCGAAGCGCCGTCGTGATGGGAGCCGACCAGTGCGGTGAATTCCTCCGCCGATCCAGCCACCATGAGCACCGCTCGCTCGGACCACCATGGACCCCACAATTGCGTCGTGTTCTCGATGGCCGAGTCCACATCGGACGCCAAGGCATCAACAAACGCCTGCTGACCCGGATGCCCGATCACCAGCGCATTACCCGCAGAATTTTCGGCGACGGCCAGCGGGCCGAAGTCCCAAGGGCCGTTCCAGGATTCGCCCGTCGTTCGGGCTCCGTCCAGTCCGACGATCGCGCCGTCAGCAAGAACCGACCACTGATCACCGCGTTTCGCGAGCGTCATGGACACGCCCTTGCGAGTGGGCAACGCGTCGACGCCGTCGAGGGCGTACCGCAACAGGACTTGCGCATTCCATACTTCGACGTCTCCGTCCGGCGCACCGGTTCGCGGCGCCGGAGTCAGGCCGCCGCCGGGAATCTCGTATCCCCAGTCGGAGAAGTCGAGCGCTCCCGCTGCAGTGGCTCGTCGAATCTCCGCTTCGAGCACACCGGGTGCGGCAGCATCGTCGACGAACTTCGCCAGCCCTGACGGATCGTCGGACATCTGCGCCGCAGCCCAGGCATCGAGAAAGGCCTGTACCTGAGCGGTTCGTTCGGCATCCTGCTCGCTGGCTGCATTTTCGTCGGAATCGGACCTGTTCGTCAGGAAGATCGTCAAACCGAGAACGAGCACCACGGCAACACCGAGCGCCACGAGAGCCGGGTACTCCCAACGGCGTTTTTGATCTGCGCCGACGTCGGGCGTCGTCATCGGTTCAGTCGGCACGGTGCCGAGTGTAGGAGAACTCGACTCGACGCTTCACGGCGGCTGGCCACACGTCGCCCGGACGCAGCAAGCCGTCAGTAACGACGCGCAGTGGAAAACTCCATGCCTGCCATCGACTGAACCTTCACCGGTACGCCGAACGTCGACGCATGCAGAATGTTCCCGTCGCCGGCGTAGATACCGACATGCGAGTTGTCGCTGTAGAAAGTCACAACGTCACCGGGCTGTAGTTGGTCCCTCGAGACCGGAACACCGCCCTGTGCCTGCGCTTGGCTCGAACGGGGCAGAGACTTCCCGATCTGCTTGTAGGCCCAGACCACCAGACCTGAGCAGTCGAACTCGTTCGGGCCGGTTGCGCCCCAGACGTACGGATCACCGATACGGGTCAGGCCTGCCTGGAGCGCTGCGGCGCCGGACCCCGGGGTCAAGTTAGCTAGAATTTTGCTGAGATCGACGTCCGGCGGGAATGGCGTACCGCTCAGTTGGTTACGCTCGGCATCGGTGAGGTTCTGGAATGCCTTGGTCACATCGGCGATCTGCGTCTGCAGTTCACTCTGCTTGCGCTGCAAGTCGTCACTGAGTGCACGGGCTTGATCGGCGGCGGTTCGAGCATCTTCGGCCGATCGCTTCGACGCTTCCGAGGCAGCACGCGCATCGGCAGTGGCCTGGTTGAACTGTGAGACCTGTACCGCCGCGTCGTTGGAAATCACGTCGAGCGCGGACATCTGATCGAGCAACTGCTGCGGCGAGTCGCTCACCATCAACGCAAAGAGGCGATTGGTTCGCGCACCCTGGTAATTCGCTGTGGCAATACGGTTTACCGCCGGAGCGAACTCGGCGACACGTGCCGAAGCCGCGTCGAGAAGACCCTGATCGGCTGCCGAACGCGCGTCCGCATCATTCGCGACCGCCAGCTTCGCGTCGAGGTCGATCTGTGCGTTGTGCAGCGCTTCGTTGGTCTGCTCGGATACCCGGGAGAGTTCACCCAGCTTGTCGAGCGCCTCGGTGGGGTTGGTGATGACGGGGTCGGCACCGGCCTGCATCGAAGGCCCTGCGACGAGTCCGAACGCCAGCACTCCCACTGTCAATGCGGCGCGTACTCGACTGTTGTTTTTCGATGAAACCACGGAATGCAACTCTCCGTCTCGATGAAGCGACGTCGACCGGGATCGGTCGACGATCTGTTAGCTGGCTGTCAACTATTCACAGTACCTGCCTCGGCCGCGCAATGTCTCGGTAAGGTTACGGAACGGCATACGTTTGTGTCTACTCGCCGGTAGGCGTGTCGGGGTGAAGTACTGGCGGATTGTCGAGAAACAAAGAATGTGGGCCTCGAATCAGAAGATTCGAGGCCCACATTCGAAGATCCGGAGCTCCCCCGAGCTCCGCCGCCTTGCAGCGGCGGATCGTTCCGACTGCCTACCGGAGACAGCCGTCGAGCGTGATCAGAAATCAGTAACGACGAGCGCCGTCGTACGGCATCGAAGAGACCGGTGCGAGCTTCACGGGCTGACCAGCGGTCGACGCGTGGATGACATTGCCGTTGCCGGCGTAGATGCCCGAGTGCGATCCGCCGTAGAAGGAGATCACGTCGCCGACCTGAAGATCGGACTGTGCAACGGCAACGCCGGCTGCAGCCTGATCGTAGCTCGTGCGAGGCAGGTTCAGGCCGGCCTGCTTGTATGCCCACTGGACCAGACCGGAGCAGTCGAATGCGTCCGGGCCCGATGCGCCGTACACGTACGGGGAGCCCAGCTTGCTCTCTGCGGCGCGAACTGCCTGCTCACCGACACTGGAGATGGGAGCGGCCGGTGCGGCCGGTGCGATGTCGGTGATGCCCGGGACGACCGGCAACTGAGGAATAGAAACGCCCGGAACCTCGAAGGTGCCGACGCCGGGGATCGTGATGGGGTCTGCCGAGGCAGGTGCAGCGGTTGCAGCAAATGCACCGACTGCGAGCGCGCCGGCTACTGCCAACTGCGCTGAACGCTTGAAACTCTGTGACGCCACTTAAGGGGTGCTCCATTTCTTCCATTCATCCGCCGACCGAGTTAGCTGACGGGTTCGGGCTGGGAAGATCAGCCCTACCCGCGTGGTCTGCAGCGATCGAGCGTGCTGCACCCCAGGCGGGATTCACCCCAGTGGAAACTTGGGTTCCCGGTTCGGGTTCCTCGCGGAGATCCCGATTAGGCGGTTCCTGACGATGCCGGTCCTGTTTGGTCCGGCAAGACTTCGTTAGGTCTCAGGAAGGTTACGAAATGATCGCGACGATGTCGACCGCTTCGTGACAATCGCGCCCGATTCGCCGGAAATCGTGCTGCCGCGCCCGCGATACTCCCAACGGGTCACGAAGAGATAACGACAGGTCTGTTCGGCGAGGCTCACCTGGCCCGCAAACCTGCGCTTGTTACCCACTGACAAGGGTCACCAAACCCGACAATCCGATCTTCCATGCAGTTCAACGCCGATTACTTGATACTAGAACCTGTTTCGATCAAACGAGCATTTTCGGCGGCTGATCGTCGTAGCAACAACCTCACGAATCGCCCTACCGGCAAGTAGGCACGGGGCCGCATTCGCGAGTTCCCGCCGCAAGTGTGATCCTCGTCTCTCATACTTTTGTCGGGGGTCGATCCACTGCTTTCTCAATGGAAGTCGGAGTGAGCCGGATTCCGCGTCAGCACTCACCCATTCCTGTCGGGGGGTCCTTCTACTGTCTGCGATGTGAGTCCCGCCTCGGCCCGAGAATTTCCGTCTCCGCCCCCGTTTTCCGACGGGGAGAAATTCGACGTCGGGCGGCAACTGAGCTTCGACGAGCTGGACACACCGCTGAGCGAGACAACGTTTGTCGTCGTCGACCTCGAGACCACAGGCGGAAGCGCCGACCAGGACTCCATCACCGAGATCGGCGCCGTCAAGATCCGGGGCGGAGAGGTACTCGGCGAAATGGCAACACTCGTCGATCCCGGCCGGTCGATTCCGCCGTACATCGTCGAGCTGACCGGAATCACCACGGCGATGCTGATCGGCGCACCTCCCATCGAACGTGTCCTGCCTGCATTTCTCGAATTCGCCGAGGGCGCGGTGCTGGTGGCACACAACGCGCCGTTCGACATCGGCTTCCTCAAAGCAGCGGCGTCACGCAGCGCACGCCCGTGGCCGGCGTTCCGAGTCCTGTGCACCGTCAAACTCGCCCGACGGGTACTCACACGCGACGAAGCACCTTCGGTGAAGCTCTCCGCACTTGCCCATCTGTTTCAAGTGACCACCCAGCCGACGCACCGCGCGCTCGACGACGCGCGTGCGACGGTCGATGTCCTCCACGGGTTGATCGACAGGGTCGGAAACCAGGGCGTCCACAGTTACAGCGAACTCGTCGACTACCTGCCCAACATCTCCTCGCATCAGCGGGCCAAACGGTCCTTCGCCGCAAACCTGCCGCGAAGCCCCGGTGTCTACCTTTTCCGAGGTCCTTCGGACGAAGCCCTCTATATAGGAACTGCTACCGACCTTCGACGCCGCGTCCGTAACTACTTCACCGGTTCGGAGACGCGCGGCCGTATGAAGGAAATGGTCGCGCTGGCCACTCGCGTCGACCACGTCGAGTGCGCGCACGCTTTGGAAGCCGGAGTCCGCGAACTGCGCCTTCTGAGCGCGCATGCGCCGCCGTACAACCGTCGTTCCAAGTTTCCCAAGCGCGGTTGGTGGATCACCCTCACGGACGAGGCGTTTCCGAGACTGTCCGTGGTTCGCACGGCGACTGCCGATTCGATCGGCCCGTTCACCTCTCGCGCCGATGCAGTAGACGTCGCCGAGACAGTCGCAGAGTTCAGTCGTCTACGCACCTGCACCAAGCGACTGGGGCGCGGCGCCGTCCACGGCCCTGACTGCCCCGCTCGCGAATTGGGAGCATGTCCGGCCTCCTGGGCCCCGGAAATCACTGCAGAGGACTACGCGGCGGCCCCTGAGGCTGTGCGTGGTTTCTTCCGGGGAACCAGCGACGCTCCTTTACAACAGATGCAGGCGCGGATCGACGAACTGTCCGCACACGCGTTGTTCGAGAATGCTGCTCGTCTACGTGACCGAACCGTCGCAGTCGCTACCGCAGTGCGGCGCACACAGCGGCTCGCCGCAGTCGCGGCGATCGAACAACTCGTTCTCGCCCGCCCCACCGGGGACGGCGGCTGGGAGCTGTCCGTGATCCGCTCTGGACGGCTCGCCTCCGCGGGCCTCGCCAGGCGCGGAACACACCCGATGCCCGTCGTCGACGCCATCACAGCGGCCGCCGAAACCGTGTTGCCGGACAACACACCGTTTCGCGGCGCGTCACCCGAAGAACTGGGCCTGATCGCAAGGTGGCTCGCATCGGACGGTGTCCGAATCGTGTCGGCGACATCCGGCTACGTCGAACCTGTGGGCGGTGCCGGCAGGTGGGAAGCCTGGTGCCGACTCGCGCGGGCCGGTACCGAATCCGAACATCGATGACGTAACGACGGGGCGGCACCCCTAAGCTCGATCGAAACCACCGGGTCATCACAACCCACCGGGAAATCGAGGAGAGAAATGATCAACGCCATCGTCATGATTCACGCCGAGTCCGCTCGGATCCCGGAAACCGCGCAGGCCGTCGCCGACCTGTCCGGTGTGACCGAGGTCTACTCGTGCGCAGGTGACGTCGACTTGATTGCCATCGTGAAAGTACGTGACCACGCCCAGATCGCCGACGTGGTCACCGGAGGAATCAACAAGGTGCCCGGCGTACTCCGAACCGCCACACACATTGCCTTCCAGTCGTTCTCCAGCGCTGACGTCGAAGCCGGTTTCTCGCTGGGTGAGTAGCCCGTCGACCGAGCCCCTTCGACGTTTCTTCGACTGACGTCGATCAGGCTTGGTCAGCCAGATCGACGGTGAGTGCCGCCCACTTGTGAAGCAATTCAGCCCCCGCGCCACTGTCGATCGCGGCAGCGGCGGCGTTCATCCCGGCAGAGATCGCACCCTCGAGGTCGTCGCCGACACCGTTGAATGCCGCGATGGCTGCTCCCGCATTCAGCAAGACCGCGTCCCGGACGGGGCCCTTCTGCCCGGAGAGCAGCGTTCGCGCCACCGTGGCGTTGACTTCGGCGTCTCCTCCGCGCAACTCTTCGAGAGGAACGCGGTCGATTCCGAGATCACGCGGATCCAACGTGACGGTTCGCACACTTCCACCGCCGACGATGTGGACCGTCGAAGTCGTGGAGGTGGTCAGTTCGTCGAGTCCGTCGTCTCCGCGCACCACCAACGCCGAATTGCCGCGCTGCGCAAGTACTCCCGCAACAACCGAGATCAGCTTCGGAAATGCGCACCCGATCAGGCCGGCGCGCGGGCGAGCCGGATTGGTCAGTGGACCGAGCACGTTGAACGCCGTCGGGATGCCGATTTCCTTGCGGGGCACAGCGGCAAAGCGCAGTGCGGGATGGAAGACGGGCGCGAAGCAGAAGCCGATGCCGACCTCCTCGACACACCTCGCCACCTGCTCCGGCCCGAGGTTGATGCGAACGCCGAGCGCCTCGAGCACGTCGGCTCCGCCGCTCTTGGACGAAGCAGCGCGGTTGCCGTGCTTGACAACTCGCACACCGGACGCGGCAACCACGATCGAGGCCATCGTCGAGATGTTGACGGTGTTGGAGCGGTCACCGCCCGTACCGACGATGTCGACGACGTCGGAATCGACCGGCACGCGCCGGGAGTGTTCGAGCATCGCGGCAGCGAGCCCTTCCAACTCCGCGGGAGTTTCACCCTTCATCTTCAGCCCGACGCCGAAAGCTGCGATCTGAGCGGAAGTGGCGTTGTCCGACATGATCTCGCCCATCGCCCACCGACTGTCGGCTTCCGACAAGTCGCTGCCGTCCGTGAGCAAACCGAGAATCATCGGCCAGGACCGCACCACGGCACTCGAATCGACGTTCACGGCGTTGGTTGCGTCGGTGCCGGCCATAGTGCCTTGGTCCCCTGTCGTTCATGTGGGCTGTGTTTCGTGCTGTCATTTCGTGCTGTCGATGACCATCGCAGCCTAGTCAGTGAGGTAGCGAGGAAACCGAATAGGGCCGCTCAGGACTTTCGGCGACCGCGTTTGGGCGTCGCCTCCGCAAGGGCTGGGGGCTGAAGCGCGTCCCACCCGGCGACCGAACCACCGAGTCGCTGCGCCAGACCGGCCATTCGTGATCGCTCCTGGGAGCAATGCAGGGCGTCAAGCACCTGGACACGCTCGAAGATGATGCGAACCGAATTCTCGACCGCCCGAGTCACGTCCTCGGGCCGACTCGCGCCTGGCAAATATCCGTCCTGGGCGACGATGCTCTCGGCTTCGACAACCGAACCCTCCGGCAGGTCCAGATGGTGCCGCAGAACCACCTCGGACTCCGCCCGGAACTCCGGTTCGGTGGAGGCGGCACGTTCGAGAGCCGTCGAGCTCGCCTCGGCGTCGTCGAAGCATTCGGCAACGACGACCAGATCCATCCGCCCTGCATCGAGCGGTGCCGGAATCTTCGTGCCGAAAATTCTCAGGAACCACGGTCTACTCTTGTGTGCAGCTGCCATCGCGCCAGCATATTCCGACCACGCCACCAGCGCGTTCGCCGCCCGATCCCGCGAACTCGAGCCGAGCGACGCGCCGATGGTGGACCCGAGTGGTCGTCTCTTACGACGAAGCGTCATACTTCTGTCTGTGACGAGCGCAGTAGGGACTTCAGGATCGGCAATCACCCAACGCGTGCACTCGCTGAACCGGCCGAATATGGTCAGCGTTGGCACCATCGTGTGGTTGTCAAGTGAGCTCATGTTCTTCGCAGGGCTCTTTGCCATGTACTTCGTGGCACGAGCTCAGGCGAACGGAAATTGGCCGCCGGAGCCAACCGAATTGAACCTGTATCTGGCCGTGCCGGTGACCTTGGTGCTGATCGCATCTTCGTTCACCTGCCAGATGGGTGTCTTCGCGGCTGAGCGTGGCGACGTCTTCGGACTTCGTCGCTGGTACACCATCACCTTGGTCATGGGGGCGTTCTTCGTCGCCGGCCAGGGTTACGAGTACTACCACCTCGTGCACGAGGGCACCACGATTTCGAGCAGCGTGTACGGCTCGGTGTTCTACATGACCACCGGCTTCCACGGTCTGCACGTCATCGGCGGTCTCATCGCCTTCGTCTTCTTGATCGCACGTACCAGGGTCAGCAAGTTCACGCCCGCCCAGGCCACCGCCGCGATCGTTGTTTCGTACTACTGGCACTTTGTCGACATCGTGTGGATCGCGCTGTTTGCCACGATTTATTTCATCCGTTAATCAGCTGTACGCCCCAGGCAGCCCCTGACGTCCAGTTCCGTCCCGACATACCAAAGGGATACAGATGAGTTCATCCCCCCCTCCCGCATCCGATAACTCAGCGAATGCCGCGAAGTCGCGTCGCCAGCGGAAAATCCGCCGGCGCGTTACCGGCGCGCTCGTATTGATGATGGGATTGATCAGCGCAGGTTTCCTCGCTTCGGCGTTGACACCAGCTCCGCAGGTTGCGACCGCCAGTGACGATTCAGCAGCCCTGATTCGTGAAGGCAAGCAGCTCTACGACACGTCATGCATCACGTGCCACGGCGCGAACTTGCAGGGCGTGCAGGACCGCGGTCCCAGCCTCATCGGCGTCGGCGAAGCAGCCGTGTACTTCCAGGTCTCCTCTGGTCGTATGCCCGCAGCTCGCAACGAGGCCCAGGCTGCACGCAAGGACCCCAAGTTCGATGCTGCGCAGACCGACGCACTCGGCGCTTTCATCCAGGCCAACGGCGGCGGCCCGACGCTCATCCGCGACGAGAACGGCGAAATCGCCCAGTCCTCGCTGCGCGGTGGCGACATCGGACGCGGCAGTGAGCTCTTCCGGCTCAACTGCGCTTCTTGCCACAACTTCACCGGCCGCGGCGGCGCACTGTCCTCGGGCAAGTACGCCCCGGTCCTGGATCCGGCCAGCGAGCAGCAGATCTACGCTGCCATGGTTACCGGCCCCCAGAACATGCCGAAGTTCTCGGATCGTCAGCTGACGATCGAGGAGAAGAAGGACATCATCGCCTACGTCAAGTCGTCGGGCGAATCGAAGGACCCCGGTGGGTACGGGCTCGGTGGCCTCGGTCCGGCCTCTGAGGGTCTCGCCATGTGGGCCGTCGGAATCATCGCTGTCGTCGGTGCAGCATTGTGGATCGGAGCAAGGTCATGAGCGACGCTGGCCAGCATGGCGGCGATACGCCTAAGAAGTACACAGATGAAGAGCTCGACGCGATGTCACGCGACGACCTGGTCAAGCTGGGTACCAATCTCGATGGCGTCGACGTCGTCTACCGCCGTGATCGTTGGTCGGTAAAGGGAACCAGGGCGGAGAAGCGCGCAGAGCGCAACGTCGCCTTCTGGTTCGGCCTCGCCGGCGTTTCGGCGATCGCGTTCATCGCGATCTACCTGTTCTGGCCCTGGGAGTACGCCGGCGCCGGTGACGAGAACTACGGCAAGTACAGTCTGTACACCCCGCTGATCGGCCTGACCATGGGTCTGGCGATCCTCGGCGTCGGCATCGGTGCCGTCCAGTTCACGAAGAAGTTCATCCCCGAAGAGGTTTCGATCCAGGACCGCCACGACGGTGGTTCCACAGAGGTCGATCGTCGCACGATCGTTGCCGAACTCGGCGACACCCTCGATACGTCCACCCTCCCCCGCCGCAAGGCCATCAAGCGCAGCTTGATGTTCGGCGGTGGCGCACTCGGCGTCATGATGGTCATGCCCCTCGGCGGACTCATCAAGAACCCGTGGGCCAAGGGCGACGACTCACCTCTGTGGGTGTCCGGCTGGACCCCGAACTACCCGGGCGAGACAATCTACCTGCGTCGTGACACCGGCCGTCCCGAGGACATCGTCCTCGTTCGCCCGGAAGATCTCGATGCCGGATCGATGGAAACGGTCTTCCCGTTCCGCGAGTCCGACCGTGGCGACGAGCACGCTCTGCTCGCTGCACTGCGCGGCATTCGTAACTCGGTGATGCTCATTCGCCTCCGCACGGAAGACACCGCGCGTGTCACCAAGCGTAAGGGCCAGGAAAGCTTCAACTACGGCGATTACTTCGCGTACTCGAAGATCTGCACCCACCTGGGTTGCCCCACCTCGCTCTACGAACAGCAGAGCAACCGTATTCTGTGCCCCTGCCACCAGTCGCAGTTCGACGCACTGACCTACGGCAAGCCGATCTTCGGTCCCGCTGCTCGCGCACTTCCGCAGTTGCCTATTACAGTGAACGAAGAGGGCTTCCTGGTCGCCGACGGTGACTTCATCGAAGCACTCGGCCCGGCATTTTGGGAGCGTCGACCGTGACCACAACAACAACCAAACCGTCCAAGATCAGCGCGGCAGCGGCTGGACAAGCGGAGGCTATGGACTCCCGCTACCACCTCGCTGCAGGCATGCGCCGGCAGATCAACAAGGTCTTCCCGACGCACTGGTCCTTCATGCTCGGCGAGATCGCGCTCTACAGCTTCGTGATCCTGCTGATCTCCGGTGTGTTCCTGACACTGTTCTTCGATCCGTCGATGGCACACGTCGTCTACCAGGGCGCATACCAGCCGCTACGCGGTGTCACGATGTCTCGTGCCTACGAGACCACCCTCAACATCTCCTTCGAGGTGCGCGGCGGTCTCTTCGTTCGCCAGATTCACCACTGGGCTGCACTGATGTTCGCGGCGTCGATCATCGTTCACCTCGCTCGCATCTTCTTCACCGGCGCATTCCGTCGTCCGCGTGAGGCGAACTGGGTCATCGGCTGCCTGCTGCTCATCCTGGCGATGTTCGAAGGCTTCTTCGGCTACACCATCCCCGACGACCTGCTCTCGGGCACCGGCCTTCGCGCCGCTTTCGGTGGTATCACGATGAGTATCCCGATCGTCGGTACCTGGATGCACTGGCTGATCTTCGACGGCGATTTCCCCGGCGACCTCATCATTCCGCGCCTCTACGTCGCCCACGTGCTGCTGTTCCCGGGCATCATCCTGGCCCTGATCGCCGGCCACCTCGCGTTGGTCTGGTACCAGAAGCACACGCAGTTCCCCGGCCCAGGCCGTACGGAGCAGAACGTCGTCGGCGTCCGTATCCTCCCGGTGTTCGCGATGAAGGGTGGCGCGTTCTTCGCCATGACCTTCGGCGTGCTCGCACTGCTCGGTGGTCTGTTCCAGATCAACCCCGTGTGGAACATCGGTCCGTACAACCCGTCTCAGGTCTCTGCCGGTTCGCAGCCTGATATCTACATGATGTGGACGGACGGCCTTGCTCGACTGTGGCCGGCGTGGGAGATCTACCTGTTCAATCGCTACACGATTCCCGCTGTGTTTGCCGTCGCCCTGATCATGGGCCTCGTCTTCGCACTGTTGATCGCGTACCCGTGGATCGAGAAGCGCCTCACCGGAGACGACGCTCACCACAACATCCTGCAGCGCCCGCGCGACGTGCCGGTCCGTACCGCTATCGGTGCGATGTCGATCGCCTTCTACCTGGTGCTCACGATCTCCTGCATCAACGACATCATCGCGTACCACCTGCACATCTCGCTGAACGCAATGACGTGGATCGGCCGTATCGGCATGGTTCTCCTTCCGCCCATCGCGTACTTCGTGACCTACCGGTTCTGCATCGGCCTGCAGCGTAGTGACCGTGCAGTCCTCGAGCACGGCATCGAGACCGGCATCATCAAGCGGATGCCGAACGGCCAGTACATCGAGATCCACCAGCCGCTCGGCCCCGTCGACGAGCACGGACACCCGATCCCGCTCGAGTACCAGGGTGCAGCTGTCCCGAAGAAGATGAACAAGCTCGGTCTCGCCGGTAAGCCAGGTAGCGGTAGCCTGATCACCGCTGACCCGGTCGAGGAGAGCGAGGCTCTCGAAGCCGCTCACCACGAAGCTGAGCACGAGCAGCTTCAGATCCTTCTGGACTACCAGAACCGAACCAATGGCAAGTCCAACGGTTCGGGTGGAGAGCTCCACTAAGAACAACAGCTGACCAGTGAGGCCCCGAACCGGATTCCGGTTCGGGGCCTCACTCGTTCTCTGAGCGATTCAGTTTGGAGAACCACTAAGGGGGGTTACCACTCCCCCGGTCCGCCGTATGAGGCCGGCTTGAAGGGCAGTACGCCCAATCTCAGACCTCGAAGACGGACGAATAGTGCTCGACCGTCGGGAAAGGTTCGTAGAAGTGATGGAGAAGTTCTCGCCACTTCTCGTATCCTGCGGACTGACGGAACCCGATGGTGTGTGACTCCAAGTCCTCCCACTCGACAAGCAGGAGGTACCGCTCCGGCGCTTCCACGCAGTGCGAGAGCCGCAGCCTGATGAATCCGGGAACCTCGGAGATGATGGCACGGGCCACGTCGAACGCGGACTCGAATTGCGCTGACTGCGCCGGATCGACCTGCAAGACGGCATGTTCGAGGATCATAGGCGAAGTGTTGCACGTTCTCGAGAGTCCCCACGAGGCGTTGCCGCCTGGTGAGATACTCGGACCATGACATCCCATGCGCGCGGCACCTTCGAGATCGATCTCCGCCCTGCCGATCCTGAGCTCGCCGGACGCGTCGGCCGCTTCGAGTTCGACAAGACATTCGTCGGCGGCATCGAAGGTACGTCGTCCGGCCTCATGCTGTCCGCCGGCGACCCGACAAACGGTGAAGCCGGCTACGTCGCGTTGGAGGTTGTCACCGGGCAAGTCGACGAAGCGGTGGGGTCGTTCGCCCTGCAGCAGTTCGGTCGGATGATCGACGGAACCCAGAAGCTCCTGTACGAGATCGTCCCCGGGTCCGGAACCGGCGAATTGAAGGGTATCTCGGGCACGCTCGAACTCGAGGTCGTGGACGGTCTGCACCGCTACGACCTCGAATACCTGCTCCACGATTGACAGACAGCGGTTGATACTCGGCAAGCTTGTCCGTCCTACACCTGCATCAACGACAACCCTGCATCAACGACAACGGAGGCGCCGAACCCGGATGGATTCGGCGCCTCTGTTCGAGTGCAGGTGAAACTAGTGCTTCTCGGGTCCGGTGTAGTACTCGAACACCAGGCCGGCAGCTGCGGCCAGCACACAGACAACTGACACTGCGATGAGCCACGGCTGGAAGTACGCCAGCGACACTGCCGCGAGTGCAGCAGCGGCGGCCAGCAGGATCGGCCAGAAGCTACCCGGGCTGAAGAAGCCCAGTTCTCCTGCACCGTCCGAGATTTCAGCGTCGTCGTAGTCCTCGGGACGGGTGTCCAGACGACGAGCAACGAAGCGGAAGTAGGTACCCACGATGAGCGTCAGACCTGCAGACAGGACGATGGCCGTCAGTCCGGCCCACTCGATACCTGTGCGTGACAGAGCGGTGAACACTCCGTAGATGATCGCGACGAGAATGAAGAACATCGTTAGGATCTCGAAGAGCTTGGCTTCGATCTTCATATCAGCACTTGTCCTTGTTCAGTGAAGAGGCTGGCCGGCTCAGTTGCCTGCAGTGGCGACGGTTGCCTGACGGTACTCGCGGTCGGTGTTGAACGGCGTGGTCGACGTAGCCACCGGCGACTGACCGATTGCCTGCAGAGCCTCAGCGGTCGTCAGACCACCCTTGCCCTCCGCGTCACCCTTGCGCAGCTCGATGTACTTGGCGAAGTCCTCCGGCGAAACCGCACGAACCTCGAAGTTCATCATCGCGTGGAACGTGCCACACATTTCTGCACAACGCCCGACGAACGCGCCTTCCTTCTCGATCTCACTGATCTGGAAGATGTTGTCCGAGTGGTTCTCCTTGGGGTTCGGGAGAACGTCACGCTTGAACAGGAACTCGGGCACCCAGAATGCGTGGATGACGTCCGAAGAAGCGAGTTCGAACTGGATTCGCTTGCCGGTGGGCAGAACGAGGATCGGGATCTCCTGGCTGGAGCCGACGGTCTCGATCTTGTCGTAGTGCAGGTAGCTCAGGTCCTCGGTGCTGTTGCCGTGGATCGGGCCGGGAACTTCTTCGCCGTGATCGTTGACAGTGGAGCCCTCGGTCTTGGCAGCCTCTTCGGCCTCGACGTCGATTCCGTTGTACTTGGCGGAACCGTCACCGAACTCGATGGAGCGGTAGCCGAACTTCCAGTTCCACTGGAATGCCGTGACGTCTACGACGACGTCAGGGTTGTCCGTCTTGTCCAGAACATGGTTCTGAACGATGACGGTGAAGTAGAAGAGAACCGCGATGATGACGAAGGGAACTGCCGTGTAACCGAGTTCGAGCGGCACGTTGTATGCCGTCTGACGCGGGAATTCCGGCGAGTCCTTCTTCTTACGGTGGAAGATGACGGCCCAGAAGACCAACCCCCACACCAGCACACCCATGACGAGGGCGGCTACAACCGACCACGTCCACAGCTCACGCATGCGCGTCGCCTCCGGGGTGATGCCCGAAGGCCACCCGAAACGAAGCACTTCGTTGTCGATGGAGCAACCCGACAGCAGCAAGGCAGCAATGCCCAGAGATACTGCCAGCCCCGCTCGCCGAAGGATCCGACCTTGCGCCACGTTCACGCCTTCCTGATCGCCACAAAATTCAACTAGGGCATGCCCGGAGGGAAGGCCCAATTACTACGCAGCGTAGACCAAAGCCGGGCGCTATCCATCCTCGGGTCCTCACCCGTGTCGCGGCGGACGTCACACAGCTCTCTCAGGTGCTGCTCAGGAACAGCTCAGGTCGTTTGGGCGACGCACATCACGTCGATTCGTTCCGCCGTGATCGGCAGGGACGTCGATCTGCGGCATACTTTCGACAAGAGTTCGTTGACCTCTCCCCGACACTCGTGTCCGGGAGCCTTCTGTACAAAAAATTCTGAATCGAGGAACCGGACGCTGTGTGTGGACTGCTCGGGCTACTGACATCTGGCGGAACCAGCGAAGACGCCGTCTCGCGGGTCGACCAGGCGATGCATTGCCTTCGTCACCGCGGGCCGGACGAACACGGGACGTGGAACGACGACCACCTCGTCTTCGGGTTCAACCGCCTGGCGATCATCGACATCGCTCATTCCCACCAGCCGCTGCGTTGGGGCCCGCCGGAGAACCCTGAGCGCTACGCGCTCACGTTCAACGGCGAGATCTACAACTATCTGGAGATCCGCGCCGAGCTGGTCAAGGACCACGACGCGAAGTTCTTCACCGAGGGCGACTCGGAAGCCATCGTCGCTGCATTCCACTACTGGGGTGAAGATGCGGTCAGGCGCCTGCGCGGAATGTTCGCGTTCGCGATCTGGGACACCGACACACGCGAGCTGTTCATCGCGCGCGATCCGTTCGGGATCAAGCCGCTGTTCATTGCGACCGGCGCCGGCGGCACCGCGTTCGGCAGCGAGAAGAAGAGCCTGCTCGAACTCACCGATCTGATCGGCATCGGTACCGAGCTGGATCCGCGCGCCATCGAGCATTACACCGTTCTGCAGTACGTACCGGAGCCGGAAACACTGCACAAGGAGATCCGACGCCTGGAGTCGGGCAGCTTCGCTCGGGTGCGTCCCGGCGAGGAGCCCACGTTCACGCGGTACTTCACGCCGAAGTTCCCGGCCAAGCCTTTTGCACCTGGCACCGAGAAGGCGCGCTACCAGGAAATCGCCGAAGCACTCGAGGATTCGGTCGCCAAGCACATGCGGGCCGACGTCACAGTCGGTTCGTTCCTGTCCGGCGGTATCGACTCCACTGCGATCGCGGCGCTGGCGATGCGTCACAACCCCAACCTGATCACCTTCACGACCGGTTTCGAACGTGAAGGCTATTCCGAGGTCGACGTCGCTGCAGAATCCGCCGCAGCGATCGGCGCGAAGCACGTCGTCAAGGTGGTCTCCCCCGCCGAGTTCGCCGCTGCCATTCCCGAGATCGTCTGGTACCTCGACGACCCGGTAGCCGATCCGGCATTGATTCCGCTGTGGTTCATCGCGAAGGAAGCGCGAAAGCACGTCAAGGTCGTGCTGTCCGGCGAGGGTGCAGACGAGCTGTTCGGCGGCTACACGATCTACCGTGAGCCGTTGTCGCTCAAGCCGTTCGAGTACCTCCCCAAGGGATTGCGTCGGGCTGCGGGCAAGTTGTCCGAACGCATCCCGGACGGCACTCGCGGCAAGAGCCTGCTCAATCGCGGTTCGTTGACCCTCGAGGAGCGCTACTACGGCAACGCTCGTAGCTTCAATGACGCTCAGCTCCGCGCCGTCCTTCGCGATTTCCGCCCCGAATGGACTCACCAGGACGTCACTGCGCCGATCTACGCGCAGTCACGGGACTGGGATCCGGTTGCGCGGATGCAGCATCTCGACCTGTTCACCTGGCTGCGCGGCGACATCCTCGTCAAGGCCGACAAGATGACGATGGCCAACTCGCTGGAACTGCGTGTGCCGTTCCTCGATCCCGAGGTCTTCGACGTCGCGTCACGCGTACCGCTCGATCAGAAGATCACGTTGGGGCGAGCGAAGCGACGGGGATTGTCCGAACACACTACCAAGTATGCGCTGCGTCAGGCCTTGGAAGGCATTGTGCCGCACCATGTTCTGCACCGCGCCAAGCTCGGATTCCCGGTTCCTCTGCGCCACTGGCTTCGCGGCACCGAACTCTTCGACTGGGCGCATCTGCAGATCGAAGAGTCGGGTACCGACCACATCTTCGACAAGCAGGCCGTCGTGAAGATGCTCAACGATCACCGCGAGGGCGTTTCGGACCACAGCCGACGCCTGTGGACCGTCCTGACCTTCATGGTCTGGCACGGAATCTTCGTGGAGAAGCGCATCGTGCCGCAGATCCAGGAACCGGTGTACCCGGTCAATATCTAAGCCTTCGGCCCCGTGAGTGGTTAGCGAGTCTCCGGACTCCTCAACCACTCACGGGGCGGAGCCCTACTGCGGCAGGATCGTCGCGATCTCGTCCGCTGCCGCGCTGCCGTACGCCTCGGTGAGACGCTTGAGAGCCTCGTCGCGATTGAACACCCACTCCTGGGTTCCGACGGTCTCGAGGATCAACACAGCAACCAGCGATCCCAGCTGAGCAGCACGCTCGAAGCTCAGACCAGCGCCGTGTGCGAGCAGGAAGCCGGCACGGAAGCCGTCGCCAACACCCGTCGGATCAACCTTACCCGTCTCGGGCACAACGTCGACGCGCACCCAATTACCTTCGGCATCAACAATTTCCACGCCCTTGGAGCCAAGAGTGGTGATGCGGATGCCGACCTGTGCGCGGATCTCTTCCTCACTCAGACCCGTCTTCTGCTGAAGCAGACCCCACTCGTACTCGTTGGTGAACAGGTACTTCGCACCGTGGATGAGCGCCTTGGCCTCGTCACCGGACAGGCGAGCAAGCTGCTGCGACGGATCAGCTGCGAACGGGATTCCGAGCAGGCGGCATTCGTCGGTATGTCGAACCATTGCTTCGGGGTCGTTTGCGCCGACCAGTACAAGATCAAGTGCACCCGAGGTCTTGGCCACTGCTGCGAGTTCGATCTCGCGGGCCTCGCTCATCGCGCCGGGGTAGAACGACGCGATCTGTGCCATGTCCTCGTCGGTGGTGCACACGAAACGCGCGGTGTGCGCCTTGTCCGAGATGCGGACCGCACTGCAATCGACGCCGTTGTCCTCGAGCCATGTGCGGTATTCGGCGAAGTCCGCGCCGACCGCGCCGACGAGCAGCGGCGATCCACCGAGCACGCCCATTGCGTAGGCGATGTTGCCGCCGACGCCGCCGCGGCGGATCACGAGGTCGTCCACCAGGAAGCTCAGCGAAATGTGGGCGAGCTGATCGGCGAGGAGCTGATCGGCGAAGCGGCCGGGAAAGCGCATCAAGTGGTCGGTGGCAATGGAACCGGTTACCGCAATAGTCACGGATCGTGGCCTTTCAGCGAAGTGAGTACAAGAATGAAAGAGGAGCAAAAGTTCACGTTACTGCCCGTAGCGCCGTCTTTGGCACCCGAGCCGTCGGATCGGAACCGTCAGGGTACGGGTCACCACAAACAACTGACGCGAAACCGAATGTCGGTTCCGCGTCAGTTGTTTGCGAATTGAGTTGTGATCGACAGACTCAGTTGAACGAGTCACCGCAGGCGCAGGAGCCTGTTGCGTTGGGGTTGTCGATCGAGAAGCCCTGCTGCTCGATGGTGTCGAGGAAGTCGATGGACGCACCTTCGACGTACGGCGCGCTCATTCGGTCGACAACCAGGTTGACGCCGTTGAAGTTGACGGTCAGGTCACCGTCGAGCGTGCGGTCGTCGAAGAACAGCTGGTACTTCAGTCCGGCACAGCCGCCGGGCTGCACTGCTATACGCAGCGCGAGGTCGTCGCGCCCCTCCTGATCGAAGAGTGCCTTCGCCTTGGAGGATGCGGCCTCGGTCATCTTGACGCCGTGGGTGGCGGTCTCGTTCTGCACAGTCATGGGCTCTCCCTAATGTTCGTACCAACCCGTGAACGCTTCAACGGTACGCCGCTGCCGACTTATTCCCGCCAGTCCTTACCGGGTGCGATTCGTCTTCATCCTATCCGGTCTTCCCGTCACGGCAACGGCGCGTCGACGCTGGTGGATCTTGTGCTCTGTTGACCGCGCCAGATGTTCCAATCGCGCGCTGTATGTTCGGCGAGTCCCTGAAGACACGCCGACGCTTCGTTCATCGCACGTTCCACCGAACCCGCGAACCCTGCCACCGATTTCGCCGCGACGATCGAGGTCGACGCATATTCCGCCTCGTCGAGCGTCACCTGGCCGGCAAAGAGGAGCGTCGGAACGCAGTGCGCTGCCCCGGCCGAAGCGAGCGCTGTTACGAGTTTGCCTCGCAGAGATTGGTGGTCGAACTTGCCTTCGCCTGTGATCACCAGGTCGGCAGACGCCAATAGCGCTGCCTGCCCGGTGCGATCGGCGACGACGTCGGCCCCGGATCGCCGCTGCGCACCGAGCGCGAACAGCGCAGCACCGATACCACCTGCGGCGCCGGCACCCGGAAGATCCGACACTCCCTTTCCGGTGACGGCCTCCAACTGTTCTGCCCACATCGCATTTCTCGCTTCGAGGACGGCGATTGCCTCGGCATCGCCGCCTTTTTGGGGGCCGAACACCGCTGCTGCGCCGTGTTCGCCGAGAAGGACGTGTTCGACGTCGGTGGCCGCGACCAACTGAATGCCCGCCGTAGCCACCATTGCAGCCTCCAGGCCGCCCAGCGCCTCCACCAGTCCACGCCCGCCGTCGGTGCAGCAACTCCCACCAAGTCCGACAACGATCGTCTTCACGCCGGCCTCGAGCGCAGCCGCGATCAGTTCTCCGACACCGCGACTGTGCGCGGCGAGTGCGCTCTCACGCGTCGGCGGGCCTCCGAGCAGGCCGAGCCCGACTGCCTCGGCCGACTCGATGTACGCCGTGCCCGAATCGAGCAGCCACTGAGCGTCAACGCCCACGGTCAACGGTCCGGACACCCGCGCGGACCGGATGTCGCCCCCTGCCGCGGCCAAAACGTCGACAAATCCCGGTCCCCCGTCGGATTGTGGCGCGGTGACGACGTCGTCATCGGGTCGGCCGCGTCGCCAACCGGCAGAAATGGACTCGGCCGCCTCGACGGCGGTCAGGGTCTCACCGAATGAATCTGGAGCAACTATTACCCGCATAGCCGAAGTCTAAGAGTGCCGAATGACCCCGATGTTTCAGTTTCTCGAGCGTTTGAGCGTCTTGCGCGATTGTGATTTTCAGAAAGACCGAGGTCGGTTTCCCAGACCGTGCACTTATCCAATAGCCTGGAGGTGTGAAATTGCTACGCCGCGGTGACTCAGACAACTCCGACAAACGTGACGTCGAGGGCACTGAGGCATCCTCGGCCTCCGAAGAGGCGCCCATCGAGCAGGTGGGCAAGGGCCGCCCAACACCCAAGCGTCGTGACGCCGAAGCGAAGAGGCGTGGCCCGGTTGCGCCTGCCCCGCTGACCGCGAAGGAAGCCCGCGCCCGCCGCAAGGCGACCCGGGGTTCCAAGGAGGACCGCAAGGCCGAAGCCGCCGAGCGTCGCGCATCGTCGGCAGACCGCCGCGCCCGCATGCTTGCCGGCGAGGACAAGTACCTGCTCCCCCGCGACAAAGGCCCGGTTCGCGCCTACGTCCGCGACTTCATCGACGCTCGCCGCAACCTCGTCGGGCTGTTCATGCCGCTCGCATTGATCCTCATCATGACGATGTTCGTCACGCCCGCACTCCAGCAGATCGTCACGCTGGCAATGCTCGTGATGATGCTCTTCATGGTCGGTGAAGGCATCTGGCTCGGACGCATGATCAACAACCGCGTGGCCGAGCGCTTCCCCGACAGCACCGACGGCGGATTCAAGCTCGGCTGGTACGCGTTCGTTCGCGCGTCGCAGATCCGTAAGCTGCGCGCACCGAAGCCTCGTGTGGGGCCGGGCGACGCAATCTGAGCGTGACGGACACTTGTAGAACTTTGGTCCTCGGCGGCGCGCGGTCTGGTAAGTCCGCGCACGCCGAGGATTTGGTTTGTGCAGGCAACCTGCCCGAAGATTCGGCACCGATCCGGTACCTGGCGACAGCCAAGCGCGATAACTCCGACGCCGACTGGGAAAGCCGGATCGATCAGCACCGCAGCAGACGGCCTTCTCACTGGTCGACTGTCGAAACCGCAGATGCGGGTGACCTCGCGGCGCAGCTCGAAAGCGATTCACACACAGCGACGTTGGTCGACGATCTGGGAACGTGGCTGACCACGGAACTCGATCGGCAAGGCGCCTGGGACGCACCGCGCGGCACCATCACGTCCGCTGCGGACAGCTTGGTCGCGAGCGTCGAGAACTACCGCGGATCCTTGGTGCTGGTCAGCCCCGAAGTGGGTTTGGCCGTGATCCCCGAGACCCGGTCGGGACGATTGTTCCGCGACGAGATCGGCACTCTCAACGCTCGTATCGCAGCGGTGTGCGATCGTGTCGTACTAGTGGTTGCAGGGTTACCGCTCGTCTTGAAAGATACTGCTGCACAACCGGAAGGCACGATGTGAGTACCGACGCCAATTCAGGGGCCAATCCAGAATCCAACCCCGACGTCGCGCCTGCCAGTAGCGCCGACTTCGAACCTGTCACCCCGCCCGACCGCGAGGTGCGTGCACAGGCCGATGCGCGTCAGCGTGATCTGACCAAACCTGCCGGTTCACTGGGTCGACTGGAGGCTCTGGCCGGTTGGGCATCGGCATGCCAAGGCGTTTGTCCCCCGCGTGCTTTCGCTCGACCTCGCGTCGTCGTCTTCGCCGGTGATCACGGAATCGCCCGCAACGGTGTCTCCGCCTATCCCCCGGAAGTGACCGCACAGATGGTCGCCAACTTCCTCGGGGGCGGCGCGGCAGTCAACGTCCTCTCCGAGGTTGCCGGCGCCACCGTTCGCGTCGTCGACATCGCGGTGGACGGCGATACCGATCCGTCCGTCGCGAACCACAAGGTGCGCAGGTCTTCTGGGTCCATCGACCGCGAAGACGCGATGTCGACCGAGGAAACCCTCCAGGCCATCGCCGCCGGCCGAGCAATCGCGGACGAGGAAATCGACGGGGGCGCAGACCTTCTCATCGCCGGCGACATGGGCATCGGCAACACCACACCCGCTACCGTCCTAATCGCCGCCCTGACGGACAGCGAACCTGTCGCGGTCGTGGGTCGAGGTACCGGTATCGACGACGCCGGGTGGATCCGCAAGACTGCCGCGATTCGCGATGCTCTCCGACGCGCGCGTCCGCACGTTCGCGACACAGTCGCGCTGCTGCGCACGTCTTCGGGTGCCGACCTCGCCGCGATGGCCGGCTTTCTGGCCCAGGCAGCGTCGCGTCGTACGCCGGTGATCCTCGACGGCGTTGTGGTCACCGCAGCCGCCATGGTTGCCGACGAACTGGCTTTCGGCGCACGTGAATGGTGGGTCGCCGGACACCGCTCCACCGAACCCGCCCACACCATCGCATTGACCCGCATGGGTCTCGACCCGATCGTCGAGTTCGACATGCGTCTCGGTGAAGGTTCAGGTGCAGTCACCGCGCTCCCGATTCTTCAGAGCGCTGTGGCAATCCTGAGCAAGATGGCGACATTCTCCGAGGCCGGTGTCAGCACTCAGGGCAGCGCGCCCGATGAAGTGCCCGGGTCGATCGACCTGACCAAGACCGATACGGCGGAGTGAGCGTGGTGGGCCCGCTGTCCGGAGTGCCGCTGGCCTTCTCGTGGCTGACGGTCCTTCCGGTTCGTGGTCCCTCCGACATCGACCGAACTGCCGGTCGTCGCGCCATCGCGGCAGCTCCGCTCACCGGAATCGCTCTCGGGATTGCCGCGACGTTTCTGCTCTGGGGCACAACAAGTATCGGCCTGAATCCCTATCTCGCAGGTTTGCTGACGGTAGGTGTGCTCGCTCTCGGGACACGCGGAATGCACGTGGACGGACTGGCAGACTCCGTCGACGGACTGGGTTGTTACGGTCCACCGGAGCGCGCCCGCGAGGTCATGCACAGCGGCGGTGCCGGACCGTTCGGGGTCGCGGCACTGTTCATCGTCCTCGGGCTGCAATCGGTCTCCTTCGGCGTCCTCGCTGTTGCCGACTCCCCCACGCAGTGGATCGCGGTGCTCGTATCTGTCGCTGTGGGTCGTGTGGCCGTCGTTTTTGCCTGCCGCCGAGGCATTCTCGCGTCTGGTCCGAGCGGATTTGGTGCGCTCGTCGCCGATTCGCAACCGCTGTGGGCCGCACTCGTATGGTCGGTTCCGCTCATCGCCGTTTCGGCCTTTGCCGCCGACCGGTGGTGGCTCGGCCCTCTCGTCACCACGTCGGCGCTGCTGATCAGTGTGCTGTGTGTGCGTCACTGCGTCCGTAGATTCGGCGGACTCAACGGAGATGTTCTCGGATTCGCGCTCGAACTCACGGTGACGCTGACGGCCGTCGGCCTCACTCTCGGACTGTGATCTGACGTCGTGCGAGCCGGAGTCCTGGCATACGAAGGTTGCCTGGCGGCCGAGATCTTCGTTTTCACCGACCTTCTCCTGATCGCGAATCGGGTCGCTGATGGAGCGCCCGCCGACCTCTTCGAGGTATCGGTTATCGCAGCGTCCGGCACGCCCGTCGTTGCGGCAGGCGGATTTTCGCTCGGCGTACAGGAGGGGCATCACGACATCGATCACCTGGTTGTACCGGGGTTCGAACTCGTACCGTCCGAAGACCCTGCGAAGAACTCGAAGCCGTCCGCTCGCGACTCGACGCCGAAGACCTCACGGTGCTTGCCTACCGATTTCAAGGCGACCCGTTCTGCCGCGCACAGCGATTCGCGGCCTACTCGAAGGCCTTGGGCGAGCGCTTCGTCGGGAAAGTACTGCCCGACGAAGCGGCCAACGCGGCAACGTCACCGTTCTTCGAATACGTCATTGCCAATCCACACAGCGTGGTGACAGCTCATCTCGTCGACGAGGCGGGATCGACCACCACCGTCGCACGAGACGAGATTCTGCAGTTCTTCAGCGAGCGATTGCTCGCGGAACGAACCAGCGATCAGTGAAGCTTGGTCATCCAGCCGTGGGTGTCGGCGAAGGTGCCGCGCTGAATACCCGTGAGGGTGTCACGCAGTGCCATCGTCACTTCACCCGGCTCGCCGTCGGCGATGGTGAACTCGCCCTCGGCGGACTTGACGCGTCCGACGGGGGTGATGACTGCTGCTGTGCCACAAGCGAAGACCTCAGTGATTTCACCGCTCTTGCACTTGGTACGCCATTCGTCGGTGCTGATCTTGCGCTCTTCGACGGAGAAGCCGGAATCGGCGGCGAGGGCGAGCAGCGAGTTGCGCGTAATGCCGGGCAGCAACGAACCGGACAGCGACGGCGTCACGAGGCGAGCGTCGGGGCCGGAGCCGAAGACGAAGAACAGGTTCATTCCACCCATTTCCTCGACGTACGTGCGCTCGATGGCGTCGAGCCACACCACCTGGTCGCAACCCTCGTCGGCAGCCTGCGCCTGGGCGAGGAGCGAAGCGGCGTAGTTGCCGGCGAACTTGGCAGCGCCGGTCCCGCCGGGGGCTGCGCGAACGTATTCGGTGGACAGCCACACACTGACCGGCTTCACGCCACGCGGGAAGTACGCCCCGGCAGGCGAGGCGATCAGCAGGTAGCGGTACTCGTCGGCGGGACGGACACCGAGTCCGGCTTCGGTGGAGAACATGAACGGACGGAGGTAGAGCGCGTCCTCGCCGCCGGCAGCGGGAACCCAGTCGAGATCGACGTCGATCAGTTCGGTGATGGAATCGATGAACATCTGCGCCGGCAGTTCAGGCATGGCGAGACGGCGCGCAGATGCTGCGAAACGCTCGGCGTTGGCCTCGACGCGGAACGAGCTGATCTCGCCACCCGGCTGACGGTATGCCTTGAGGCCCTCGAAAATGGCCTGTCCGTAGTGCAAAACCATTGCGGCCGGATCGAGCTCGATGTTTCCGTAGGGCAACACCTGGGCGTCGTGCCAGCCCTTGCCCGCGGTGTAGTCGATCGAGACCATGTGGTCGGTGAAGTGCCGCCCGAAGCCGGGCGCCGCCAAAATGTCACGGCGCTCGGCGTCGGACTTCGGGGACGAGCTCTGAACGCGAACGAAATCGGCGGCACCTGTCATGGGCGCAATCCTATCGAACGTGAAAAAGCTCTCTACTTGGTGTTGGTCTCCACGAACGGAGGAGACACCACGACGCACCGAAGAGCGCGACCACGGACGTCGACTTCGATCTCGTCACCGGCTGCGATATTGGCGCCGGAATCCAGGAGCGCCAACGCAATTCCCACTTTGAGTGAGGGCGAGAACGTTCCGGAGGTGGTCTCGCCGATTGCCTCGCCGTCACGCAGAACACCGAGCCCGGCCCGCAGCACACCGCGGTCGAGAGCCTTGATCCCCCAGAGTTTGCGGGCCGGACCGGCAGCCTTCTCGTCGGTCAGGGTCTCTTTGCCCCAGAATGTCGGCTTCTTCCAACCGATCGCCCATCCGCAGCGTGCTTCGAGCGGAGAAATCTCGAGCGAAAGCTCGTGCCCGTGCAGCGGATAACCCATCTCGGTGCGAAGAGTGTCGCGGGCTCCGAGCCCGGCGGCCTGACCGCCCTCGGCGCGCACTGCTTCGAGAAGCGCACGGAACAACGGCTCGCTGTCCTCCCACCGTGGCAGTAGCTCGTACCCGACCTCACCGGTGTAACCGCTGCGGCACACACGCACAGGCACGCCGTTCCATTCCGCGTCTTCGTACGCCATGTACTCGATGTCGGTGGGAAGTCCCAGAGCGGTCAGAACCGCCACCGATTTCGGCCCCTGCACAGCCAATACGCCGTAGGCACGATGCTGATCCTCGACGGTGATTCCGTCCGGTGCTACAGCGACCAGGGCCGCAACGACGTCCGCGGTGTTGGCCGCATTCGGGACGAGGAAGATCTCCTCGTCGCTGACGTAGTACGCGATGAGGTCGTCGATGACGCCACCGGACTCGTTGCAGCACAACGTGTACTGAGCCTTGCCCGGCCCGATCTTGTTCAGATCGTTGGTCAGTGCGGAGTTCACGAATTCCGCGGCCCCCGTCCCACGCACGACGGCCTTGCCGAGGTGACTGACGTCGAAGAGTCCGACATTCTCACGCACAGAGGTGTGTTCAGCCACGACCCCGGCGTAGGAAACCGGCATCTGCCACCCCCCGAACGGCGCGAACGTCGCGCCGAGTTCGACGTGGACGGGGTGGATCGGGCCCTGCAACAGTTGTTCGTCGGTCATGGTCCACAACCTATCGGACTTCGCCGATCGAAACATGTCCGCAGCGAGAGCTCACCCGGCCGAGACGATCGCCCGTCCACAAACTGCAAAGGGCCTAACATCGACTCAGGCATCCGCCAGAACCGGACGCATCGCACACTCACCTCACAGGAGACACCTTGAGCACTCGCACAGCCCGATCGTTGGGACCCGACCTCGTTCTCGCCGGCACAGTCGCCAAGCGCGCAGAGATATTGGTCGTCGGCCTGACGTCGGGTCCGGACGGCCCCGAAATCGCACTCAGCGAAGGCATCGTCGACGAGGACGTGCTCGCCGAGATCCTCGACAGCCTCATCGCCGTCGGCGCCACCGGCAAGCCCGAGCAGCTCACTCGCGTCCCGGCACCGAGCGCGCTGTCGGTCACCAGCGTCCTCGCCGTCGGGCTCGGCTCCGCCGACAAGCTCGGCAGTGAGCAGATCCGCAAGTCCGCCGGCGCTGCAGCTCGCTCGCTGTCCGGCATCGACACCGTCGCGACCACGCTCTCGATCCTCGACCTCGGAGCAGCCGCCGAGGGATTTGCGTTGGGCGCATACAGCTTCACCGAATTCAAGTCGTCCATGACGGCTCCCGGTCCTGATTCGCAGCCACTCGCCCGCGTCGAACTTCTGGTGCCCTCGCCGCGCACGAAGGAGACCAAGGCAACGCTGGCACGGTCCGCTGCCATCGCCGAAGCCGTCGCCACCGCACGCGAGTTCGTCAACACTCCCCCGAGCCACCTCTACCCTGCCGAGTTCGCCGCCCGCGCCAAGGCACTGGGCGTCGAGGCCGGGCTCACCGTCCAGGTTCTCGACGAGAAGGCACTCGAGAAGGGTGGCTACGGCGGAATCATCGGCGTCGGCAAGGGCTCGTCACGCCAGCCGCGTCTCGTCCGCCTCGAATACGCGTCGAAGAAGCGTGGAGCTCGCAAGGTCGCGCTGGTGGGTAAGGGCATCACCTTCGACACCGGCGGAATCTCCATCAAACCCGCCGCCGGTATGGAGAACATGACCTCGGACATGGGCGGCGCCGCAGCCGTCATCTCCACCGTCGTGCTCGCCGCCAAGCTCGGCCTGCCCGTCAACGTCGTCGCATACGTTCCGATGGCCGAGAACATGCCGTCCGCGACCGCGCAGCGTCCCGGCGACGTGCTGACCCAGTACGGCGGAATCACCATCGAGGTCGTCAACACCGACGCCGAGGGCCGTTTGATTCTTGCCGACGCGATGGTTCGCGCGGGTGAGGACAACCCCGACTACATGATCGACACCGCAACCCTGACCGGTGCGCAGATGGTCGCGCTCGGCAACCGCACCCCCGGAGTCATGGGCACCGACGAGTTCCGTGACCGCGTCGCCTCCATCTCGCAGAGCGTCGGCGAGAACGGCTGGGCCATGCCGCTGCCCGAAGAACTGCGCGGAGATCTCGACTCCAAGGTTGCCGACATGGCCAATGTCACCCCGCACCGCTGGGGCGGCATGCTGGTCGCAGCTCACTACCTCAAGGAATTCGTTCCCGAGGGTGTCCAGTGGGCGCACATCGACGTCGCGGGTCCGGCGTACAACACGTCAGGGCCGTGGGGTTACACCGGCAAGGGCGGTACCGGCGTTCCCGTTCGCACGATGATCTCTGTCCTGGAGGACATTGCGGTCAACGGCTGACCACTTGCTGTGCGCCTTTATCAACCCCCCGCGGTTAACAAAGGCGCACAGCAGTTCAGGCACCGTCGCGCAATTCCTGCTCGCGGGCACGCTTGCGTTCGATGCGCTTACGCTCGTCGTGGTCGCGCATACGCTGCGGATATCCCGTTTTGCGGACGTCGTAGACGGGGATCTTCAAGTCCTGTCCCAATTTGCGGGCACCGCGTTCGCCGCCGACACGACGACGAGTCCACTCCCCGTCCTTTGCGACGAGGACGACGGTCACCTCGGTCACCGTCGTCTGAGGTTCCACGTACGCCTCGACACCCTCGTGTGAGTGCGCCCAGTTCGCCAGATGATCCGCATCACTTTGCGCTGCGGCCTGAGCCGCACTCGGCGGACGCTTGAAACGATCGAACAGTCCCACGGTCGTACCCTCCTCGGTACCGACGCCGCGGATGTACCCCGGCGATATGTCAAGTTTGCCAGGCGATGTCCGTTGTGCCTGCGCACGACATACCGTTTGGTCCGCTTACGCCGTTACAACCGAACCCCCGACGCATACCTACTCGCCGGTAGCCGACACACCCGAAACGGACGGCATCCCCCTCATCGGACACGCCCGGCGTATCAATGGAAAGATGAACGACGGTGACGCCGCGCCCGCGCGTCGACATCGGCAAAATAGCTACAAGTAGCCGCACGTCGCGTGCCACTCGAGCACAATGCATTACGACCACAAGTCGACAAAATTCAACAACCCGAACACAACTGTCGAGGAGTCAAAAGACATGGCCTTCTCCGTCCAGATGCCAGCCCTAGGTGAGAGCGTCACCGAGGGAACTGTCACACGGTGGCTCAAGCAGGAAGGAGACACGGTCGAAGTCGACGAACCCTTGCTCGAAGTCTCCACGGACAAGGTCGACACCGAGATTCCGTCTCCCGTCGCCGGCGTCCTGACCAAGATCGTCGCGCAGGAAGACGACACCGTGGAAATCGGTGGCGAGCTCGCCCAGATCGGTGAAGCCGGCGAAGCCGCAGCACCCGCGGAAGAGGCACCCGCCCCCGCCGCAGAGGAAGCTCCCGCCGAGGAAGCCCCGGCTGCCGAAGCTCCCACTGAAGAAGCTTCCGCTGCCGAGGCACCCGCTGCTTCCGGCGGTTCCGCTGAAGGTACCGCCGTGACGATGCCCGCCCTCGGCGAGTCCGTCACCGAAGGCACCGTCACCCGCTGGCTCAAGGCCGTCGGCGACGAAGTTGCCGTCGACGAGGCGCTGCTCGAAGTCTCGACCGACAAGGTCGACACCGAAATCCCGTCGCCCGTCGCCGGAATCCTGCTCGAGATCAATGCACAGGAAGACGACACCGTCGAGATCGGTGGCCAGCTGGCCGTCGTCGGATCCGGCGCACCCGCCGCGGATCCGGCACCCAAGGCCGCTCCGGCCGCACCCGCAGCGCCGCCCGCCCCCAAGGCTGAGGCACCGAAGGCCGAAGCACCCAAGGCTGAGGCACCGAAGACTGAAGCACCCAAGGCTGAGGCACCGAAGACTGAAGCACCCAAGCCTGCGGCCGCACCGAAGCCCGCTGCGGCTCCCGCACCGGCGGCTTCACCCGCGACTTCGGGTGACAGCAGCCCGTACGTCACCCCGCTCGTGCGCAAGCTCGCAACGGACAATGGCGTCGACCTCACCACCGTCACCGGCACCGGCGTCGGCGGCCGCATCCGCAAGCAGGATGTGCTCGCCGCAGCGGAGGCCAAGAAGGCACCCGCAGCCGCTGCTCCTGCTGCTGCAGCTCCCGCAGCCGCACCGGCTGCCTCCGCAGCTGCAGGCGTCCGACCGGAACTGGCACACCTGCGCGGAACCACGCAGAAGGCCAACCGTATTCGGCAGATCACGGCCACCAAGACACGCGAGTCGCTGCAGAACACCGCTCAGCTCACGCAGACCTTCGAGGTCGACGTTACCAAGATCGTCGCCCTGCGGGCCCGTGCCAAGGCCGGCTTCATCGAGCGCGAAGGTGTCAACCTGACGTTCCTCCCGTTCTTCGCCAAGGCAGTCGTCGAGGCACTGAAGTCGCACCCGAACATCAACGCCAGCTACGACGAGGCCGCCAAGCAGATCACCTACTACGACGCTGAGCACCTCGGCATCGCAGTAGACACCGATCAGGGCTTGCTCTCCCCCGTCATCCACAACGCCGGCGATCTCGGCCTTGCCGGTTTGGCTCGCGCCATCGCCGACATCGCTAAGCGTGCACGCTCGGGTGGCCTGAAGCCGGACGAGCTCTCGGGTGGAACCTTCACCATCACCAACATCGGCAGCCAGGGCGCGCTGTTCGACACCCCGATCCTGGTACCGCCGCAGGCGGCCATGCTCGGAACCGGCGCGATCGTCAAGCGCCCGATGGTGGTCACCGACGAGAACGGCAACGAGTCCATCGGCGTTCGCTCGATGATCTACTTGCCGCTGACCTACGATCACCGTCTGGTCGACGGCGCCGACGCCGGCCGATTCCTCACCACTGTGAAGCAGCGGTTGGAAGAAGCCTCGTTCGAAGCTGATCTGGGCCTGTAAGCAACCGCTCGGCTGGCCGGGGCGTCATCTCCATCAGGAGGTGGCGCCCCGGCTTTTTCAGTACGGTCGGATATACACGGTCGGATATCGAAGCAGGCTGAATCGAAGGAGGCTTTCCGAATGCGAGTAGTCATCGCCGGCTCGTCCGGTTTGATCGGAACGGCCTTGGTGTCATCGTTGCGCTCCGACAACCACGACGTGGTGCGTCTGGTGCGACGGTCGACCGCTGGGCCCGACGAATCGCGTTGGGACCCGGACCACGACCGTCTGGACCTCTCCGTCCTGAAAGGCGCTGACGCCGTCGTGAACCTTTGTGGTGTCGGCATCGGCGACAAACGGTGGTCGGGTTCCTACAAGCAAGCGATCCGTGACAGCCGCATAGTTGCCACCGATGTCTTGGCCGAAGCTGTCGCGAGCCAGAAGGTTCCCGTCCTCGCCAACGCCAGCGCCGTCGGCTATTACGGCAACACCGGCGACAAGATCGTGGACGAGGATTCGCCGGCAGGCACCGACTTTCTCGCCACGACGTGTCGAGACTGGGAACTTGCCACCGAGCCCGCGCGCAGGGCGGGTGCCCGCGTCGTAAATCTGCGCTCGGGCGTCGTGATTTCACCCCACGGCGGCATGCTCGGTCGGCTTCGGCGGATCTATTCGTTCGGCCTCGGCGGGCGACTGGGCAACGGTCGTCAGTACTTTCCGTGGATCTCACTCGAGGACGAGTGCGACGCGATCAAGTTCGCGCTCACAAATCCCGAACTCTCCGGTCCCGTCAACCTGACCGGTCCGGCCCCTGTCACCAACGCCCAGTTCAACGACGCCATGTCCCGCGCAGTTCACCGCCCGGCGCCGTGGATCGTTCCCGGGTTCGCTCTCGAAGCCTTGATCGGAGAATTCGCCAAAAGCGGCATCCTCGGTGGCCAACGCGCCATTCCCGCAGCTTTGGAGAAGGCGGGATTCTCCTTCCGCCACAACACGATCGGCGAAGCGCTGGCGGCCGCACTCGGTTGAGTCCGAAGTCGGGCGTAATCTCTACTTCTATGAGCAGCGCTGCCGTTTCCGCCCGGTTCTCGAAACTGCCGATCGCCGTCGAGCAACTCGGATCGATCGACTACAACGCCGCGTGGGACCGTCAGCGTGAGCTCGCGGCAACGCGGGCAGACGACATCGGGCCGGACACGCTACTGCTCCTCGAACATCCCCCGGTGTACACGGCTGGGCGACGCACGGAACCGGAAGATCGACCTGTCGACGGCACGCCGGTCATCGATGTCGACCGCGGCGGGAAGATCACCTGGCACGGCCCCGGTCAACTGGTCGGGTACCCGATCGTAAAACTGGCCGAGCCCATCGACGTGGTGCGGTATGTCCGACGCATCGAGGAAGCACTGATCACGGTGTGCACGGACCTCGGCCTGAACTGCGGGCGGATCGACGGCCGCTCCGGCGTGTGGCTGCCTGCCGAAATTGCGAACGGGCAATGGAAGCCCGAGCGCAAGGTTTCTGCCATCGGCGTGCGCGTTCAACGGGGCGTGGCGCTGCACGGCTTCGCCCTGAACTGCAACTCGGTCCTGACCGGATTCGACAACATCATTCCCTGCGGCATCCGTGACGCCGGGGTGACGACGCTGTCACACGAACTCGGTCGCGACGTCACCGTGGACGAAGTCACTCCCGCCGTGACCGAGGCAGTGATCGCCGCTCTCGACGGAACCATGCCCGTCACCGAACGCAACGTCGAGCGCGTCACCTTCGAAAGCGCCTCGCCTACTCCGACTTTTACTACCGTTCAGTACAGCTGACGGGCTCGCCCCAACCCCGTTGCAGTAATCACCGGGCGTAGGATCGTCCCCGTGACTATCGCCCCAGAAGGACGTAAGCTGCTCCGCCTCGAAATCCGAAACGCGGAGACGCCCATCGAACGCAAACCCAACTGGATCAAGACCCGCGCAAAGATGGGCCCCGAGTACACGGAGCTCAAGGGCCTGGTCAAGCGTGAAGGTTTGCACACCGTCTGCGAGGAAGCGGGCTGCCCCAACATCTACGAATGCTGGGAAGACCGCGAAGCCACCTTCCTGATCGGCGGCGAGCAGTGCACACGCCGCTGCGACTTCTGCCAGATCGACACCGGCAAGCCCGAAGCCCTCGACCGCGACGAGCCCCGTCGCGTCGCCGAAAGCGTTCAGGCCATGGGACTTCGGTACTCCACGATCACCGGCGTCGCCCGCGACGACCTCCCCGACGGCGGCGCCTGGCTCTACGCCGAGACCGTTCGCAAGATCCACGAACTCAACCCGGGCACCGGCGTCGAGAATCTGGTTCCCGACTTCAACGGCAAGCCGGAACTGCTCGACGAGGTCTTCGCCTCTCGCCCCGAGGTGCTCGCACACAACCTCGAGACCGTTCCCCGCATCTTCAAGCGGATCCGTCCGGCATTCCGGTACCAGCGCAGCCTCGACGTCATCACCGCAGCACGCGACTACGGACTGGTCACCAAGTCCAACTTGATCCTCGGTATGGGCGAAACCCCTGAAGAGGTCACCGAGGCGATGGCAGATCTCCACGCCGCCGGTTGTGACATCCTCACCATCACCCAGTACCTGCGCCCCTCGCCCCGGCACCACCCCGTCGAGCGGTGGGTCAAGCCCGAGGAGTTCGTCGCACACTCGAAGGCTGCAGAAGAGATGGGCTTCGCCGGCGTCATGGCCGGTCCGTTGGTTCGCTCGTCGTACCGCGCCGGCCGCCTGTATGCGCAGGCCATGGCACATCACGGCCGTGAACTTCCCGAGGCGCAGCGTCATCTCACCGAGGGCGGAGACGCTTCCCAGGAAGCCAGCTCACTCATGGCGCGCCTGAATCGCTGATCCATATTTTGCTGTGCGCCTTTATTAACCGCGGGCGGTTAGTAAAGGCGCACAGCAATGGACGTATCCTGGGTACATGGCGAACGGCAGCAAATCCGGTAAGGGCAAACCCACCAAAGAGGCAAAGGCTGCAGCGAAGGCTGCCCGCAAGCAGGCTTCCAAGGAACGCAGAACTCAGCTCTGGCAGGCGTTCCAGATGCAGCGCAAGGACGACAAGCTCCTTCTGCCGCTGATGATCGGCACCCTGGTGGGTGCGGCTCTGGTCTTCTTCCTGGTCGGTCTCATCTGGGGCCTTCAGTGGTTCTTGCTTCCGATCGGCATCGTTCTCGGCCTCCTCGGCGCCTTCATCATCTTCGGTCGCCGCGTCCAGAAATCGGTGTACAAGAAGGCTGAGGGCCAGGCCGGCGCCGCCGCGTGGGCACTCGACAACATGCAGGGCGCGTGGCGCGTCACGAACGCCGTCGCCGGCACCACCCAGCTCGACGCCGTTCACCGCGTTGTCGGACGGCCGGGTGTCATCCTCGTCGCAGAAGGTTCGCCGCAACGCGTCAAGGGCCTCCTCGCTCAGGAGAAGAAGAAGACTGCGCGCCTCATCGGCGACACCCCGATCTACGACATCATCATCGGAAACGACGAGGGTCAGGTTCCGCTCTCGCAGCTCCAGCGCTACCTGAACAAGCTACCGCGCAACATCGACACCAAGCGCATGGACAACATCGAAGGCCGACTCGCTGCGCTCAGCGCACGCGGCGGCGGAGCAGCGCTTCCCAAGGGACCGATGCCCGGAGGCGCGAAGATGAAGGGAATGCAGCGGACCATTCGTCGTCGCTGACACTCCCCCACAGCAAAACGAAAGACCCGGGCCCATACGGACCCGGGTCTTTCTTCGTTCGAGAAGTTCGTGTCAGCGCGACTTCACGAGCAAAGTGCCGGTCGCGCGGTCCTGCATACCGCGACCGTCGATGTCGGTGATCGTCGCGGGAATCACGAACACGAGAAGTGCCTGACGCCCGAGCGCACGCACGAAGCCCACTCGAATCGGGCCTTCGATTCGCGCGACCTGAAGTCCGAGAACGAATTGCCCCGGTGTGAAGTTGAACAGCGCCACGGTGACGACGCCGACAGCGAACCACACCATCAGCGTGATCGTGGAGGTCATACCGTCGAAGAAGTCACCGGTGATGAGCGAGGCCACTCCCACGGCCATTACCCAATCCACCAACAGTGCGGCGATACGACGACCCGAACCGACCAGCGATCCGGGGCCCTCCTGGGGGAAGCCGAGAAACTCGCCGCGATAAGACTGCTCACGACCGTCCGCATTCTTCGGCAAAGCTGCTTCAGGCCCAGAGAGCCAAGTTCCGGTGATTCGTGCCATGCTGTCCAGGATAGGCGTCGCAGCACCGTAGTCCAGATTTGCCGCGTTTTAACTGTGTGGCCGGTCACATGGACTTCGGAAATCCCCAGGATGCTGCGACGCGTAACACTGCCGAAACAAAGGGTTGACGAGCGGGCAACACCAGCTCCCTACCGTCTGCCTCGACGGATTCAACCGACATCACTTGGCTGAAGCGACTTAAGGAGCACAAGCGTGGCGTTCACCACGGCCGAAGAGGTCATCAAGTACATCGCGGACGAGAACATCGAGTACGTCGACATTCGGTTCAGCGACCTGCCCGGCGTCCAGCAGCACTTCTCGATCCCGGCGTCTGCTTTCAACCAGGATGTGTTCGAGGACGGCCTCGCGTTCGACGGATCTTCGGTCCGCGGATTCCAGTCGATCCACGAGTCCGACATGATGTTGCTTCCCGACGTCACCACGGCGCAGATCGATCCCTTCCGCAAGGCGAAGACCCTCAACATCAACTTCTTCGTGCACGACCCGTTCACCCGTGAGTCCTACAGCCGCGACCCGCGCAACGTTGCCCGCAAGGCCGAGGAGTACTTGGTCAGCACCGGCATCGCGGACACCGCATTCTTCGGCGCCGAGGCCGAGTTCTACATCTTCGACTCGGTTCGCTACGACTCCGGCATGAACTCCGCTTTCTACGAGCTGGATTCCATCTCCGGTTCCTGGAACACCGGCGCAGAGACCAACGCCGACGGTTCCCCGAACCTCGGCTACAAGGTTCGTGCCAAGGGCGGCTATTTCCCCGTCGCTCCGTACGACCACTACGTGGACCTGCGCGACGAGATCTCCACCAACCTGACCAACGCGGGCTTCGAGCTCGAGCGCGGCCACCATGAGGTCGGCACCGGCGGACAGCAGGAGATCAACTACAAGTTCAACACGCTGCTCGCAGCGGCCGACGACCTGCAGCTGTTCAAGTACATCGTCAAGAACACCTGCTGGCAGCACGGCAAGTCCGCCACCTTCATGCCGAAGCCGCTCTTCGGTGACAACGGCTCGGGCATGCACGTACACCAGTCCCTGTGGAAGGACGGCAAGCCCCTCTTCCACGACGAGTCCGGCTACGCAGGCCTCTCGGACATGGCTCGCCACTACATCGGCGGCATCCTGCACCACGCTCCGTCGCTGTTGGCCTTCACCAACCCGACGATCAACTCGTACCACCGTCTGGTGCCGGGCTACGAAGCTCCCATCAACCTCGTGTACAGCCAGCGCAACCGCTCGGCAGCTGTCCGTATCCCGATCACGGGCAACAACCCGAAGGCAAAGCGTCTCGAGTTCCGCGCACCCGACTCCTCGGGTAACCCGTACCTCAACTTCGCTGCACAGATGATGGCCGGCCTGGACGGCATCAAGAACAAGATCGAGCCGATGGCTCCGGTCGACAAGGACCTCTACGAGCTTCCCCCGGAGGAGGCTCGCAACATCCCGCAGGCTCCGACCAGCCTCGAGACGGTCATCAACCGCCTCGAAGCCGATCACGAGTACCTGACCGAGGGTGGCGTCTTCACCACCGACCTGATCGAGACCTGGATCTCGCTCAAGCGTGAGCAGGAAATCGCTCCGGTCAACCTGCGTCCGCACCCGTACGAGTTCGAGCTCTACTACGACGTGTGATCCGCATCCTGACGTAAGTCAGACCTGCGAGTACCGAGTCCACCCGTCCCGCTTTTGCGGGGCGGGTGGACTTGTTTCGGTCCGAGGGAGACCCCTCGGGCAAATGATGACCGGCATTCATACCGGACGCGGTCGAATCGCGGATCAGCCTCGGGCACGTTGACCGATAGCCGCTTTGTTGACGATATAGGCGATTCGACCTGCCCGTGTTGCGTCTCGAGCGGCGCTGACGATCCACCACAGCATCTGTTTGCGGGCGCTGGGCGGAAAACTGTCCCAGTTGCTTCGAGCTTGCGGGTCCCGGTCCAGCGCCGTCTGCAAGTCAGATGGTTCCTCGAGGTCTTCGACTTGGTCGAGAATCGTCCACCAACCAGTGGATTTCGCGGCAGCAATGGCACCACGACCAGCAGCGGTCATGAGGCCACGCGCCTCCATATCAGCTGCGCGTTCGCGGTTGAGTCGGGTCCAGGAACTCTTGCGTCTACGCGGCGTGAACAGTTGCAAATTGCGCTCTTCGTCGAAGATGGTGTTGGTGGAATCGATCCAACCAAAGCAGATGGCTTCCTCAACGGCCTGAGGGTAGGGGCAGCGTGGTCGGCTGGTGCTGGTGCGCCAGGAGCACAACCACACACCTCGGGCTGACGTGTGATTGTCCGTCAACCAAGTTCGCCACTGTTCCCGAGTCTCGGCGTGGATGATCGGGTAGTCGAACTTCCACGTCGGGGGGTGGACGGAAGCCGGTAGCGATGATTTCGAATTGGTCACTTACTCTCCAAGCTCAGAGGGAAACGGATACGTGTCTCGATAGACGAGGGGCCTGCGCAGGGAACACGTCTGCGAACTTGTTCCGGGGCAACCTGGACATGAATGGTCTTGTCGCGCAATCCACTTCTGACTGTCATGGTGGCGAGACCCTGAGGTGAAGGGCGAGCCGACTGACGGTGTCGGCAAGCTCGGTTGGTTCGATGACGACCACTGGGGCGGTGAGCGCAATGCGCGCAACCGTCATGGCGAGCCTGCCGAGATCTTCGCTGCGAATCTGGACAAGGCAGCGGTCCGCTGCCACCTCGATCGGTGTGTGGTCAATCCATCTGAGTACGCCCTCGAGGTCTGCGAACGTGGCTTCGATGGCGAGTTTTGCATCGTGGTGACGGGGTGGCGAGCCGACTGATCTCGCGACGAAGCCTGCCGCGTCACCACCCGGGATCTCGCGTGGCGTGAAATGACTGCCTGCCAGCCAGGGCTCCGAGAGCCGGTCCAGTCGAAATGTTCGCCAATCCGCACGATGGTGGTCCCATGCTACGAGGTACCAACGACGTCCCGCCGTGACAAGGCGGTGCGGCTCGACGAGCCGTCTGCTGCTCTCGCCATCACCTCGCCGGTAGTCGAAACGAACGTGCTCGTGGTCGCGACATGCCGCAGCGAACACACTGAGTGCTTCGGGGTCGACGATGTCGTCGTCGGCCCGCCGCATGGAACTGACGGCCGAATGCAGTGCCGACACACGTCGGCGTAGTCGATGGGGCAGAAGTGTTTCGATCTTCGTCAGCGCGCGCAGCGACGTTTCTTCGATGCCTCCGATGGCGGCCTCGGCTGCGTAGCGCAGTCCGACGGCTACCGCCACCGACTCGTCATCGTCGAGGATCAGGGGCGGCACGTGCGCCCCCGTTGCAAGTCGGTAGCCCCCGTATTTTCCGGACGTGGAATCGACCGGATAGCCAAGGTCGCGTAGGCGATCGATGTCGCGGCGCACCGTCCGCTGCGTGACATCGAGTCGTGCGGCAAGTTCGGCACAGTGCCAGAAGCGATGGGTCTGAAGGAGCGAGAGCAATTGCAGTGCTCGGCCTGTGGGATCGTTCCGCATTTCTTCAGATTGCCAGCGATCTAGGACTTTATGTGTCCACGATGCTCCCTATCGTCGGAGCAACCGGTCGATCCAGACACGAGATCGGTACTCAACTCAAAGGAGCATCCGTGAATCCATCCGACTTCCCCAGGCCCGTCCTCATCCAAGTCAACGGCGTGGAACTCGAAGTCTTCGAAGCAGGGCGACACAATGCCGGGAAACCCATCGTGCTGTGTCACGGATGGCCAGAGCACGCCTATTCCTGGCGATACCAGGTGCCCGCCCTTGTCGAGGCGGGCTACCACGTCATCGTCCCGAACCAGCGCGGCTACGGGAATTCATCACGTCCGACCGAAGTGACGGACTATGACATTGAACATTTGGCGGGTGATCTCACCGCACTACTCGATCACTACGGCTACGAAGATGCCACCTTTGTCGGTCACGATTGGGGCGCCTTTGTCGTGTGGGGCCTGACCCTGTTGCACCCGGACCGGGTAAACAAAGTGATCAACCTGAGCCTGCCCTACCAGGATCGCGGAGAGCAGCCGTGGATTGAGTTCATGGAAGCCGTGCTTGGCGGTGATTTCTACTTCGTCCACTTCAACAGGCAGCCGGGCATCGCGGACGCCGTGTTCGAAGACAACACCCTCCGGTTCCTCCGCAACCTGTACCGGAAGAACGAACCCCTCAGGGAGCCTCAGGCGGGTATGGCGCTGATCGATCTCGCCAGAGCAGAGACGCCACTCGGTGAGCCACTGATGAGCGAGAGCGAATTGGCCGTTTTCGTCTCCGCCTTCGAATCGACCGGATTCACGGGAAGTGTGAACTGGTACAGGAACCTTGACCGCAACTGGCATTTGCTGGCCGAGGTGGACCCGATCATCCAACAGCCCGCACTCATGATCCACGGCGACCGTGACGCGATCGCGAGGGCAGAGAACCTGACAGAGTTCGTGCCCAATGTGGAAGTAGTCAATCTCGACTGCGGTCATTGGATCCAGCAAGAAAAACCTGATGAGACCAACCAAGCGATCTTGAACTGGCTGGAACGGCAGGATGCCACATAGTTCCAAGGCCAGCCGCGGTCTCAGGAAAATGTCAGTCTCATTCAGGTCCGGTAGGGGGCTTGATCCGGACCCACCTTGTGTGTGTATCAAGCGAATTGCCGAGCTCGGGTGTGGGCGAGTCGGCAAAAGTCGGTGCCGGTTTCGATGATGTTGCCGTCGAAGGTGAGCCGATCCACGATGGCGGCACAAAGTCGTGGGTCGGTGAACATTTTTGTCCAGCCGGAGAACGATTCGTTGGAGGCGATGGCGACGGAGTTCTTTTCCTCCCGTTCGGTCAAAACCTGGAAAAGCAGCTGGGCGCCTCGTTTGTCGAGTTCCATGTATCCGAGTTCGTCGATGCAGAGTAGATCCACTCGGCCGTAGCGGGCGATCGTGCGGGCAAGTTGCTTCTCGTCTGCGATTTCGACTTGCCGGGAGTGTCGGCGTAGATACCGATCAAGACCTCACTCGCCGCGGACAACGCAGCCGACAGCGCGCGGACCCGACCACCCCCTGCCAGTTGGCCCGGCCCAACCAGTTCCGGCATGGCCTGGATGGACGTTGTCGCCTGCTGCATCGACAAGAGCCTCTCGCCACATTTCAAATCGTTGTTGATCCAACAAGTTACGGGGCTCCGCAAACGCGGCCACCTCTACCGGCTCCACTTTCGAGAATTAACGAGAGCGTCGGAAAACAAGCCATGCACTCAACCCGGCGATGGGCACAAGCCAAATCCCGAAAAAGAAGGCGACTGCTCGCCACACACCGATTCGCCGGGACACGGAAACCACATCGGCCGTTCCGACAAGGCACAGGGAAATCCATATCAAGGCGAGAATGAATCCGCCGCCGTACAGAAGAACGAACGCCCCGAATCCGTCCATGCAGTCCATTCCACTGTCGACGCAGTCCTGAAGCCCCGCCGCACCGAGTAGCGAGATGTTCACAGTGGCGATGCTACGGACCAGGGCGTCCCGAACTGCCGGACAAGCCGGCGGACTCGGCGATGCGAACTCCGGTCAGCCCGAACAAGGTAGAAGCCCCACCCCCGTGGGGAGGGTAGGGCTTCCTTCGATCCGGCGCTCACGCACAGTGGGAGGGTGGTGGGCATGCCCGACCGACGACACAGCAGGGAGTCAAGCTGCCGCGCCCAAGCGCTGACCTGGAGGAATGCGCCTGAGATCGTGGTTACGAGAACCATCAAACCAGACAAACTGGACGCATGTTCAGGAATCGAAAGATTTGACCACGCCCGTCAGAAAGATCTCACTGCACCCGATAGGTTTCGCTGCGGCCAGGATCCACCAACCGGCGCATGATCTCGTACGCACGGTCCGGATCCGTGTACGGCGGAATCATCATCAGAACGAGTTGACGGCCGTACATGTCGTCGAGATACATCAAATCGTGAGGCTGGCCAGGGTATGGACCCCGCACTTCCAGTCCGTCGACCTCGTCGATACGACGCTGCGCGCTGCTGATCGTGTTCCAGTCGAACGCAACCCGCGCGATCGGCCCCAACCTCAGCGAAAGGGCGGATATCAGATCGTGAAGCTCCGCCGTGACGTTGGTGGTCCATGGGAACCACGCGCCGTCTACCGATGCCTTGACGGCACCTTGCCCGCGAAGCAGGAATCGCGGAGTCCGCGTCGGCGACGGGAAAGGTTGCCCGACATGGCGCTGCGGCGCTTCACTTGCATAGTCGAGAGTGCTGATGTGCGCCATGACGACGCTCCTTAACGGAGGATTCGTGGAACCGTCAGGCAGAGGCGCCCGGTCGTGGGTTCCATGCCTTCAGGCTACTCCGCTGCGCAATACCGACTACGCATCGACGGAAATGATCACGCCGGTGTCGCCGTACGGGAACGGCCCCTTGCCGATGTGGCCGAGAGTGTTGAAGAATTTCGAAATAGGCACCATCACACCGTATTTCGCCTTAACTTTGCTGCGGATCTCGTCGAATTCAGCACCCCCGCTCACCAATTGAGCGGTCCCGACGACCGGCGACGAACCGTCGGCAACCCTTCCGCGGTTGTTGCACGGCACTACGGTGACGCGTGGGTTGTTCCGCAGCCGCTTGGCCTTACCCGATTTCGAGGAAGTCCAGAAGCCGATACGTCCGTCCGGCAATTGGCGTATGCCTCCACACACTCCACGACCATGCATGCGAATGAATTTTCTCTGCCCCAGGCGTTTCAAAACGGACAATTATCCGGACGAAGATGAACAACAGGTGCCGAATGGTGGAAATGTCGCGGAACGACCACGTCTGAGGTCGATTTGAGGCCCGCCGGTATTGGAACATGACTTCTCGTGAATGCGGAACTCATCGTTCTCCTCGTCGTCGTCGTAACCGCTCTGGGGTTCGACTTCACCAACGGTTTTCATGACACTGGCAACGCTATGGCCACGTCGATTGCAACCGGCGCCCTCAAGCCCAAGGTGGCAGTGGCTCTGTCTGCTTCCTTGAACCTGGTCGGAGCTTTCCTCTCGGTAGAGGTTGCTGCCACCGTGGCCAAGGGCGTGGTGAACCTCGGAAATGTGGGTGGCCAAGCGCTGCTCACCATCGTCTTCGCCGGCCTCGTCGGCGGCATCATCTGGAACCTGGCAACGTGGTTGCTCGGCATCCCCTCCAGTTCCTCACACGCACTGTTCGGCGGCCTGATCGGCGCCGCCATCGCGTCCCTCGGAATGAGCGGTGTCGCCTGGAGCGGCGTCCTCAGCAAGGTTGTCATCCCCGCCGTTCTCGCTCCCGTCGTAGCCGGCTTGGTTGCAGCGGCCGGAACTTGGCTCATCTACCGCATCACCTCCAACGTCGGTGAGGAAACCAAGGACAAGGGTTTCCGACTCGGCCAGATCGGTTCGGCTTCACTCGTTTCCCTCGCCCACGGCACCAACGACGCTCAGAAGACCATGGGCGTCATCTTCCTCGCTCTGGTCGCCCACGGAACCATCTCCGCCGACGCGGACATGCCGTTCTGGGTCAAGCTCACGTGCGCGCTCGCGATCGCTGCCGGAACCTACCTCGGCGGGTGGCGAGTCATCCGCACACTCGGCAAGGGTCTTGTCGAGATCGCCGCACCCCAGGGCATGGCGGCCGAAGCATCTTCTGCTGCAATCATTCTCACCTCCAGCCACCTCGGACTTCCCCTCTCGACCACCCATGTGGCGACGGGTTCCATCATGGGAACCGGTCTGGGACGCAAGGGCGCCGAGGTTCGTTGGGGCGTCGCCGGACGTATGGCGGTCGCCTGGTTGATCACTCTCCCGTCCGCTGCAATCGTCGGCGCTCTGTGCTGGGGCCTGGCCAACATCGTCGGCGGCCTGGCCGGTGTCCTGGTCGTCTTCGCTGTGCTCATCGCCTTGGCCGGTTGGATGTACCTGCGCTCCCGCAAGGAGCCCATCGATCCGAGCAACGTCAACGCCGAGTGGGACGGTGGCCTGGTGCCTGCAGAGGTCCCCGGTCCGGACGCCCGCGTCACCACCGACGTCAAAGCCTGAAAGAGGGAATCGACATGGATATCTTGAAAAACACCGTCGACTCGCTCTGGCAGGTCGTACTGGTCGGCCTCCTGCTGGGCGCCGGACTGCCGGCGATCTTCGCAATCGGCCTGAAGTCCCTCGACGCCGGGCAACGTGGCAGTGGCGGCGGGAGCACTGCCGTCGCGGCTCGCAGTCCGTTGGCCGTGGCAGGCGCAGTGGCGTGCTTCGCGGTAGTGCTCATCGCGATCGTCACCGGAATTCTCTTCATCATGCAGGGCTTCCTCAGCCACACATTCGGCATCGAGATCTTCTGATCCCGTACGCCCTCACGAGCGGAAAGACATCACCGTGACTGCACCGACTCCATCCCTTCCTCAATCCATTCTGGAATGGCTTCGCGCCGGCTACCCCGAAGGCATACCGCCCAAGGACCGCATTCCGCTGGTCGCATTGCTTCGACGCAAGCTCTCGGACGCGCAAATTCGAGAAATTGCCATCGGCGCTGCGCTCGCAGAACTGAGCGATGTCAACAGCGATCAGGTGATCTCGAGCGACGAGATCAGCGCTCAGATCGCAGATCTCACGAGCCAGACTCCCTCGGACGAGGACATCGCGCGCGTTGCCTCCGTCCTGGCTGCCGCCGGGTGGCCCCTCGCCGATCTCGACAACCACTGAAGCTCGATTCGTTGAGTCTTCCACCACTTCTGGCTTCGATACTCGGCTGGCTGCGTGCCGGGTATCCGAACGGTGTGCCGGAGCAGGACTACGTCCCTTTGATGGCCCTGCTCCGGCGACAGCTGTCCGACGACGAGATCGCCGTTCTTGCCGACGATCTCGTCGCCGAGTTTCCGGTTCCGGTCGATCCGATCGACTTTCCGGTTCCGGTCGATCCGATCGACATCGGCGTCCTCATCACCAAGGTCACCGACGATATTCCGCACGAATCAGACGTCGCACGGGTACGTGAACACTTGATTCGTGGAGGTTGGAAAATCGAGGTGCAACCTCCGGTCGACGACGCCTGACGGCACTTCGTCAACCGGCCAGTTTGATAACGAACCGGTAACGGTACCGTCGAGGTCAATACAGACCACTTAGTGTCATACGGAATTCCGTGCCTCGGGGGGCTCGGTCGGATTTCGGTGTGCAAGCACCTTTGGGGCGGGAGTGATACGTGCACGAGGCTCACACAGATTTGGCGAAGAACCCAGATATTTCGAGAAACCGCATTTCGAAACGAATCAAGCGTCGGATCCTCGGCCTCGTCGCGACAGCACTCGCACTCCCCCTGACCGCAGGCCTGATCAGCGGATCAGTAGCGACCGCAGCGCCCGCGCGGACCGCCCCGGCCGGTGGGTACGAGGAGGTGTACGTCGACTCCTCGATGGGGCCGATCAAGGTTCAGATCCAGTGGGCTTCGCGCGGCGGCAACGCGGCGCTCTATCTTCTCGACGGTCTACGAGCACGCGACGACCGAAACGCATGGAGTTTCGAGACCAACGCTCTCGAGCAGTATCGTGGCGACAACGTCACCCTGGTCATGCCGGTCGGCGGGCAGTCCAGCTTTTACTCGGACTGGTATGCGAACAGCAATTTGAATCGCCAGCCAGTCACGTACAAATGGGAAACCTTCCTCACCCAGGAACTTCCCGCTTATCTGGAATCGCGTGGCGTCTCCCGAACCAACAACGGCGTGCTCGGACTATCCATGGGTGGCAGCGCTTCACTGACGCTAGCCGCCTACCACCGCGATCAGTTCAAGTTCGCCGGTTCGCTCTCGGGATACCTCAACATCTCAGCTCCAGGCATGCGTGAGGCGATCCGCGTGGCGATGGTCAGCGCCGGGTCCTTCAATGTCGATGCCATGTGGGGACCGCCGTGGAACCCGGCTTGGCTCCGCAACGACCCCTTTGTGTTTGCACCCGAACTGGCTGGGCTCTCCCTGTACATTTCCGCCGCGAGCGGCCTACCCGGACAGTTCGATCAACCGCGTCGACCCGTCGACTTCGTAAATACCGGTAGCGCCATCGGCCTCGAAGCCCTTGCCCTGATGAACTCACGGGCATTCCAGCTGCGCATGAACTCCCTGGGAATTCCGGCGACGTACAGCTTCCCGGCCAACGGCACTCACTCGTGGCCGTACTGGGGCGCGGAACTGTGGAAGGCCCGAGGCCAGATCCTCGACACCCTCGACGCTTGGTGAACTGACAACGACTCGATCACCGACAATCCCAGGCCCCGACCGAATTTCGGTCGGGGCCTTTCTCGTTCGAAATCAGAGCGCGGCAAAGAGATCCACGGTATTGCCGTCGGGATCGAGAAGAACGGCGTAACGCTGGCCCCACACGGCGTCAAAGGGTGCCTTGTGCCCGGGGAAGTCGGCTGTGATGCGCTGATACGCCTCGTCGACGGCGGCGGGAGTCCCGAAATCGAAGGCCAAAGCGACGGGGTGTCGACCTTCCCCGACAGCGAAGTCAGGATCGAAGCTCGCAATGGTGGACAGTGCGTCCCACGCCAGCCGAAGCCCACCGTCGAAAGTGAACTCCACGTGTGGAGCGTCAGCGGGTGTTTCCGGAATGTCGAGCCCGAGGGTTCGGTAGAACGCGAGGGAACGAGCGAGATCGTTGGTGACGATTCCGACGAGATCGAGTCTCGGAGAGACGGACACGGTATTTCTCCTGTTTCGGGTCGAGAAGTGATCGGCGAGTGTGTGACGATGATCTGATGACCGGCACTGGCACCCTCGCTCTCGACGGTAGTCGGACGGTAGCGTCGAGTCTTGAACAAAACGGCCACACCTATGTCGAAACTCCGATCACCGGTTCGGCCGGCCTCTTCAGTTGCACGTGGAAAAGCACTAGCGAATCCCATACGCCCACGGAAGCAAAGCGGATTCTTCCCGATCTCTGCGCCGACTTCATCGTCGACAGCACCGGAAAGTCGTGGCTCGTCGGACCTGCCACCAGTGCCGATCTGGTTTCGGTCGCCGCCGGTACAACCATGTGGGGCATCCGGATCAATCCACCGGCTCTGCGGAGCCTGCTCGGCACAGCGGCCGACGCGGTGCAGGATTCGAAGATCGTCTTCGACGACATCCTCACTTCCCGACAAGCTCGGGTGCTTGCCGACGCCCTTCGCCACGAAGCAATTGACGCTGATCTGCTGGACCAGCTGTGGCGGGGACTGGAACCGGACTACGGAATCGAGCGTGGTTACTCCGCGCTCGTCTCCGCCCCTTCGACGCCGATACGCGAGATCGCCGTCGACCTCGGTGTTTCCGAACGTCATTTTCGACGCTCGATCACGTCGTCGGTCGGGCTGTCCCCCAAGCTGATTCAGAAGGTGCAACGTATGCAGGACGTGTTGACTCTCAGCCGCAGCGCAGATCTCACGTTGTCGTCGCTGGCCGGCCGCGCCGGCTACGCCGACCATGCCCACCTCGCGCGCGATACGCGAGCGCTGGCCGGCCTGACGCCGACTCAGCTGCTGCGCGAGCACCGGTAGGGATGAACGAAGATCTGTTCTCAGCCCTCGATCACCTGGCTGCCACTTCGATCGTCGTGATCGATCGGCCCCGCGGGTCCGCACACCCGCGGTACCACGCTGCGATCTATCCGCTTGATTACGGCTATCTCGACGGCACGGTCAGCGCGGACGGCGACGGGATCGATCTGTTCCGAGGCTCGGCCGTCGGCACCGGCGTTGTTGCCGTGGCTGTTATTGCCGACATCGTCAAGAAGGACGTGGAAGTCAAAATCCTTCTCGAATGCACTGCGGATGAAATCGACACTGCTGCAGCATTTCTCCGCGACACTTTAGGTCTCGGTTCCACGATCCTGCGGCGCGATGTCAGCTGAGTTCGTCGAATCGCGGAACAAGGTACTCCGCAACCCACTTCGCTTCCTCGATCAGCGGCCAGCCCGCCAGGATCAGTGCAGTCAAACCGGTTCGGCCGCGAAGCGTGCGTACCGAGTCCGTGATCGAATCCGGATCGCCGACGTAGTACACCGCCGATGACCCCGTGCCGAAGATGTCGAGGGGTGACCACGCCGTGATACCGGCGTACAGTCCGTCACCGACGTACAACTCCTCCGGTTCTGGAAGTCGGCCCGAGGCGATCTTGTCCGCCCAGCCCTGCCGCTGTGCGTCGCGGGCGGTGAAGGTCTTGAGGTCTTGCTTCCCCTGAGTACGACGACGCACTGCGTTGTCCAAGACATGAGCGATCTGCTCGACGCCCGTCTTCTCGAACAAAGAACGGAACCGGTCGTGCGCCTGCGCCTTGGTGGGGCGAACGATCACACCGGTGAGCGCACCGAAGTCGGTGAACTCGCGCCCGACTGCCTCCGCCGCCGCCCGTGCGGCAGAGAATTTGTCTTCGATGAACGAAGTCTCGCGCAACATCGCCAGATAGGTGTCGAGCACCTTGCCTGAATTCGCCAGGCCTGCAGGCGAATCACCGGTACCCCACAGCGGAACCTGATGCCCCGCGGGCGCATCGATACGCAGTGGTGTGTTGGGAAAGTTCGACTCCGTGCCTTCGGCGTAGATGCGGCGGAAGTCCGCCCGGTACTGCTCCCCCAACTCGTAACGCTCGTCGTGGGGCACGTTCATGTCGTACTTGGTCAGAATGTTCTCGCGACCGTTGACCGAGTTGATCAACAGTCGGCCACCGCTGAAGGCGTCGAAGGTCAATGCCTTCTCCGCCAGCATGCGCGCCGGCGTCATGTTCGCGTAGACGGCGACGAGGAACTTCATGCGCGTGGTGTGCGCTGCCGCCCACGTCGCCGAGATGAACGGATCGTTCGGCCAGGTGGCAACAAGCGTACCTTCGAATCCGCCGGCGTCGATCGTCTTCGCGAGTTCGATCTGCCTGGCCCCGTCCACGGGCCGCCCAGAGAGCAACCGGTACTGGTCACACGTGGCAACAGAGCGCTGCCAAGCCGACGCCTACGCCGCCGTCTGTCAGTCGGGGAGCGTGTCGACCTCGACGTCGTACACGCTCTCGGCCGGGCTCGACATCACTCGATCTGCCATCTCCTGCTTGAGCACTGTCAGCCGTGACTCGTCTTCGGCCGTGCGGTCACCTTTGCGGGCGAGAGTGCTGAACTCCTCGACGACAAATCCCTCGCGAATGGTCAGCGTGACGATCGCGCCGCGATAGTCGACCCGAAATACATACAGTGCGAGTGTATTTCCACGCTCACGCCTGGCCAGGGAACTGTCGACGGTATACCGCCCTTCTGTCACCGCGCGCGTGACCAACTCGAACGCATCGCGCACTCCAGGTCCGGCATGTGAGGTGGCCACGACCAGGTCACGACGCTCGACGGAGCCCTCCCCACCGAACACACCGAGTGCGCGCTCGAGGACCTTGTAAGCGTGCGCCACGCCTCCCGGCGCCTGCGGACCGTGATAGCGGAGGGCATCCTCGTACGTGAAGTCGAGCGTCGTTTCGTGATCGGTCACGGTGAGCGAGCTGGTCATGATGGGCGTCCTTGCCGGTCAGTCCTGGTCGATCGGATTGTTCCGCGAGACGATGAGCGGATCGATCGGGGTGAAAGGGAAGTGTGGCAGCTCCCGCTCCGGAACACCGAACGAGGCCGAGAGAACGCCGCGCGAGAACGCGGAAGCCGTTGCACGGTAGCCTATGTCACCTGGCGTCGGCTGGTCGAAGAAGATGAGAAAGTTGATGTCCTCGTCGCCCATCACCTCGATGTGATGGGGATAGGCGCGTGGAACGAAGTACACCTGACCCGGCTCGAGCAGGTAAGTGTCGAGTGACCCGTCGGGATCGAGAACTGTCATCCGCCCGCGACCCCGATGCACGTATCCCATCTCGGCAGTGACGGGATGCCAATGTGGCTCACGCATTCCACTCTCGCGAATAGTCAACGAGTACATCGAAAGATCCTCCAACGCTGCCCAATACTGCTTGCGCGCCACCTTCGCCTGTCCGTACGGATAGGCGAGAGGGGCGATCTGGCCGTCGAGGTCGAAGAGATGCGCGTTGGGAAGGCCAGCGGTATCGGGAATTACGGCCGCACCGCCGCGCCGCACTATCTGGGACGCATCGACTCTACCGAAGACATCGAAGGCTGATGCGGCCAGGTCGTAGGTATTGCCGAGCACCGCGTTGGACATTGCGCTGACGCTATTCTGCAATGAGAAGTGCTGCGGGAGAGAAGTTCGCAAGGCAGCGATGATCTCCGCCGCCCCATCGCCGACATTCTCGATGTGATAAATCGCCCCGGATTCGACGTGATACATCTGCCCCGTTCGCACAACGAAACTGGCGAACTCGTCGGCATTGCCCAACATCGAGACAAGGACAGTTCCGCTGGTGACGTAGGCGATCTGGTTCGCGTTGACGTTCCATTGTGGTTCGCGGATCGCACCGGGGCCGAGAACAATTCGTTTGATCGACAGACCGGACAGGATCGGCAACGAACTCGTGTCGAGCTGCGAGATCGAGCCGAGTTCGTTCTCGAAGACGCTGGGACCATGGCGCAGCGAAGCAACATGAGTGGTCATGGCAATTTGATCCTTCCAACTCTCTGACGTCAGTCCTCGATGAAGGCGAGAATGTCCTGGTCGAGGGTCACCTGATACGAGCCGTGGATACCATGCGGTGCACCCGGATATACCTTCAGCGTGCCGCTCTTCACCAGCTTGATTGCTTTCTCCGCCGCCGCGCCGATCGGCACGATCTGATCGTCGTCCCCCTGAGCGATGAAGATCGGAACGTCGATGGCTTCGAGATCGGCAGTCTGGTCAGTCTCCGAAAATGCCTTGACGCAGTCGTAGGCCGCGGCAAGGTTGACCAACATCCCCTGTCGCCAGAAGTCGTCCTTCGCTCCCTGCGAGACATCGGAGCCTTCGCGGTTCGCACCATAGAAACTCTCGCTCAGGTCCTTGTAGAACTGCGATCGGTCTCGCAGAACTCCCTCACGAATGCCGTCGAACACCTCGATCGGTGTGCCTTCGGGGTTGCCGTCCGACTTGACCATGATCGGCGGAACGGCGCCGGCAGTAATCACCTTGGCGACACGCCCTTTGCCGTACTGCGCCGCGTAGCGGACCACTTCCCCGCCGCCGGTCGAATGGCCGACCAGGATCAGATCTTTCAGGTCGAGGGTGTCGATCAGCTCGGCCAGGTCCTTGGCATATGTATCCATGTCGTTGCCGGTGTACGTCTTCGACGAGCGGCCATGACCTCGTCGATCGTGCGCGATTGTCCGGTAGCCTGCGTCGGCGAACAGCTTCATCTCGACCTGCCATGCGTCGGAACTCAGCGGCCACCCGTGGCTCAGGACGATCGGTCGGCCGATGCCGTGCTCGGTGTAGTAGATCTCGGTTCCGTCGGAGGTGGTGATGTAGGGCATGTTCCGCTCTTCTCTGTCGAGTCGTGGACTGAGGTCCGGACACGGTGCCCGGTTTCCTCACTCTGCGAGTGCCCACTACGGGGGCAGTCGAGTCATCGATCGACAGAAATCTGCGTGGGGCAGAAGACTCAGGCCCGGCACCACGGAGTGTGATGTCGGGCCGGACCCTTCAGTCAAAGGGAAACGATCAGTAATCGTCCTCCGTGTAGACGATCATCCCGCGCAGGTTCTTTCCCTCCAGCATGTCGGCGTAACCCTCGTTGATCTCCTCGAGCTTGTAGGTCTTGGTCACCAACTCGTCGAGTTTGAGTGCGCCGCTTCGGTAGTGATCGAGCAACTTGGGAATCTGGGAGCGTGGCCCGACCCCGCCGAAGATGGCTCCCTGCAAACGCTTCTGCAGAAGGGTCAGCTCGAAGAGGCTGAGCGTCACCTGCGAATCCTCGTGATGCCCCATTCCGACGACCACTACCTGGCCACCCTTGCCCGTCGCACTGAGCGCGGGCTGAATGATGTCGCCGTGGATCTCGCCCACGGTGATCACGGTGACGTCGGCCATCTTGCCCCAGGTGATCTCGCCGATCACCGGTAGCGCTTCCTCGAGTGAGGCGAACGTATGTGTGGCGCCGAATTCCTTTGCCTTGTCGCGTTTGAACTCGACAGGATCGATCGCGATCACAAATCGCGCTCCGGCCGACGCCGCACCCTGTACGGAGTTGATTCCGACACCGCCGACGCCGACGACCACCACCGTGTCGCCGACCTTGGCTCCACCGATCGCGGTGGCCGATCCCCAGCCGGTGGCAACACCGCAGCCGAGCAAGGCCGCCTTGTCGAGCGGGATGTCCTTCTCGATTTTGATCACCGACGCCTCGTTGACGGTCACGTACGGCGAGAATGTTCCGAGCAGGCACATCTGGATGACCGGCTCGTCGTTGAGGGTGACGCGGTAGGTCTTGTCGGAGATCGCCTGCCCGGTCAACAGGCCGGCTCCCTCGTCGCAGATGTTCTGTAGCCCCTTCGCGCAAGACGGACAACGTCCACATGCCGGGATGAACGCGAGAACCACGTGGTCGCCTTCTTCGACGCTCGTGACGCCCGGGCCGACCTTCGTCACCACTCCGGCGCCTTCGTGCCCGCCCAAGGCCGGGAAGAATGGCAGCGGGCTGGCGCCCGTACGCAAATGTTCGTCCGAATGGCACAGTCCCGATGCGGCGAGTCGGACCTGTACCTCACCCGAGACCGGGTCGCCCAGCTCGACCTCTTCGATCTCCCACGCCTGACCCGGCGCCTTGACTACCGCTGCCTTGACCTTCATCTGCACTCCTCGAAATTCTTCGTGATGCACGGACGACGAAAGAACGCGTCGGAATTTTGTGTCGCCGATCACACTCCATGTACGAGTGTGCCTGAAGTAGCCCGAGAATACCGCCGGTCTGTGCGCCTTTTTGGTAGTGGGCGCTACCAAAAAGGCGCACGGCTAACATAGACACAGTGGCCAAGGGAACTCGCAAGACCAGAACTCGCAGCAGCACTCCCGAGCGAGGCGAATCCGGTCCCGTCGCCGGCACTTTCCCCATCGATACCGGGACGTGCGAACTTGTCCGCGACCAGTACTCCGACGACAGTTGGATCATCCAGATCAACGGAGTGCCCAGTTCCCACGTGAACGTCGCAGATCCCACGGTGCTCGATTTCGAATACATGCGGTGGATCGCGCATCTGGTCGATTCCGAACGTGACAAGGCCGAGCGTCTGCGGGTCCTGCATCTCGGCGGCGGTGCCTGCTCCATGGCCAGATACTTCGCCGCGACTTACCCCGACGCACGTCAGGTGGTGGTCGAAATCGACGGAGCTCTGGCAGAACTCGTGCGCGATTGGTTCGACCTTCCGCGCGCACCACTTCTGCGCATTCGTGTCGGCGAGGCCCGCGCCGTCACGGAAACTCTCACCGAGTCCACCCGGGACATCGTGATTCGAGATGTCTTCGCCGGCAGCACAACTCCGGCACCGTTGACGACGGCACAATTCACCACCCACGTACGAGGCGTACTTGCCCCGGGCGGTATCTACATCGTCAACTGCGGCGACACCCCGGATCTGCAGGGCGCTCGGAGCGAGGCCGCGACCATCGGCGCACAGTTCGAACACATGGCGATCATTGCTGATCCCGCAATGCTCAAGGGTCGCCGCTACGGCAACATGATCATCGCTGGCAGCGACGTACCGATCGGCGGGCAACCCGCGCTCGCGCGCGAGCTACTCGGCGGCGGCGTTCCCGCCCACGTGTGGCAGGACACCGAAGTCCGCAAGTTCGCCGCGAACGCGGCGATTCGGCAGGACTGAGCGAAAGACCTACTCGCCGCCGAAGACCCTCTCCACCACAGCTTTTGCCCGTCGAGTGATGCGCAGGTAGTTGTCGAGGAACTCCCCTGCGTCGTCGCCGTATCCGGCGACCTGCGCCACGGCCGCGAGGACGCGTCCGGGGCCGGGAAGCTGATCGGTTGGCTTACCGCGGACCAGAACGAGGCAGTTGCGTGCCTTCGTTGCCGTGATCCAGGCGTCACGTAGCAGTTCGACGTCACCTTCGCTGAGCAGTTCCGCGGCGCCGATGGCGTCGAGAGTCTCCAGCGTCGACGTGTTGTGCAGCGACTCGATCCTGTCGGCGTGGCGCAGCTGCAGCAATTGCACAGTCCACTCGATGTCGGCCAGACCGCCGCGACCCAGTTTGGTGTGCGTTGCCGGATCGGCTCCACGAGGAAGCCTTTCGGAATCGACGCGCGCCTTGATGCGTCGGATCTCGCGCACCGCCGCGTCACTGACGCCGCCTTCGGGGTAGCGGGTCTTGTCGATCATGTGCAGGAACCGCAGTCCCAATTCAGGATCACCGGCCACCGGGTGCGCACGAAGGAGTGCTTGAATCTCCCACGCCTGAGCCCACTTCGCGTAGTACGCGTCGTAAGACTCGAGGGTGCGTACCATCGGTCCGTTCCGGCCTTCCGGGCGCAGTCCGGTGTCGACCTCGAGCGGTGGATCCGTACTCGGTGCCCCGAGCAGCTTGCGCACCTTGTCGGCAATGCTGTTGGCCCACTTGACCGCAACGGTCTCGTCGGCGCCCTCACGAGGTTCGCACACGAACAGCACGTCCGCATCGGATCCGTAGCCGAGTTCCCCGCCGCCCAATCGGCCCATGCCGATGACGGAGAAACTGGCCGGAGCCTCGGTCCCGAGTTCGGTAACGCTGGCCTTGATCACCGCGGAGAGCGACGCGTTGAGCACCGCAGCCCAGACCGACGACAGTGCCTTGCAGACCTCTGGAACATCAAGCATGCCGAGGATGTCGGCCGAAGCGATGCGTGCAAGTTCGTGTCGGCGCAGCGAGCGGGCCGCGGCAACAGCGCGATTCGGATCACTGTGTCGGCCGGAGGCGGTAAGGATCCCGCGAGCGACATCCTCGGGCTTGGGCTCGACCAGGCGCGGTCCGCTCGGTGAATCCGCGAACAAACGGATCACGTCGGGAGCCTTGATGAGCAGGTCGGGCAGGTACGCCGACGAGCCCAGCACGGTCATCAGACGCTCGGCGACCGCAGCCTCGTCACGGAGCAGGCGCAGGAACCACGTCTGATCGACGAGCGCATCCGAGAGCCTGCGGTATGCAAGCAGACCGGCGTCGGGATCCGGTGTGTCCGCAAGGGATTCGAGCAGAGTCGGCAGCAGGAGCGCTTGAATACGACCCTTACGCGAAGCGCCACTGGTCAGTGCAGTCAAATGTCCGAGTGCATGCTCGGGCGCCGTGTAACCGAGAGCGGCCAACTGCCGCACCGCGGCTTCGGGCCCCAGGACCAGCGCTTCCTTGTCCATCCGCGCCACCGATTCGAGAAGCGGGCGGTAGAACAATTTGGCGTGCAGACGGCGAATACGATGCGAATTCCGCTTGATCTCGGCGCGCAGTACTCCGAGCGAATCCAGACGACCGTCGGGTCGCATGTGTGCGGCGCGCGCCAACCAGCGCAACGCCTCCTCGTCGTCCGGCGGTGGCAGAGTGTGCGTGCGCTTGAGCTTCTGCAACTGCAGACGATGCTCGAGCAGACGCAGGAATTCGTACGACGCGGTCAGGTTCGCGGCGTCGTCGCGGCCGACGTACCCTCCCGCGGCCAATGCGGTCAGTGCATCGACAGTGCTCTGCACGTGCAACGACCTGTCGGCCCGTCCGTGCACCAATTGCAGAAGCTGGACGGCGAATTCGACGTCGCGCAGGCTTCCGCGGCCGAGTTTGAGTTCACGCTCACGTAGTTCGGGGGGAACCATTTCCTCGACGCGTCGACGCATGGCTTGAACTTCGGGTACGAAATCCTCGCGCTCGGAGGCGATCCACACCATCGGGCTCATCGCCTCGAAGTACTGGCGACCCAGCTCCATGTCGCCCGTCATCGGACGAGCCTTGAGCAGCGCCTGGAACTCCCAGGTTTTGGCCCAACGCTTGTAGTACGTGATGTGGGATTCGAGCGAGCGAACCAGTTCTCCGCGCTTACCTTCGGGACGCAGCGCAGCATCGACCTCGAAGAATGCGGAGGTTCCGATACGCATCATCTCACCGGCAACGCGGCTTGCCGTCGCGTCGGCCGGTTCGGCGACGAACACGACGTCGACGTCGGAGACGTAGTTCAGCTCGCGCGCACCACATTTGCCCATGGCGATCACTGCGAGCCGGATCGGACAACTGCCCTCAGGGCACACCGTTGCGATGGCTACCGCGAGCGCAGCGGTCAGTGCAGCGTCAGCCAGGTCGGAAAGCTGATGCCCCACAGTCTGATACGGCACCACCGGTTCGTTCTCGACGGTCGCCGCGAGATCAGCCGCGGCCAGGAGCATCAGCTGATCCTTGTAGCTCTTACGCAGAGCAACAACAGCTTCCGGTCCGGTCACGGTGGCGCGGTAGGTCAGTGAGCCTTCGGTGGCGCCCTCGTCGAGGGTTGCACCCACGGCCTCGAGCAAGGCCGCAGTCGCCTCGTCCTTGGTCGGCAGAGCGGTGCCGTCGAGCAGTTTCCAGCCGATCGGATCTGCGGCCAGGTGATCGCCGAATGCCGACGACGCACCCACCAGCGCGAACAAACGGCCGCGCAGACTCTTGTCCTTGCGCAATGCCTGATCGAGTTCGCGCCACCCGTCGCCGAGCCCGTCCTTGATCCGCACAAGGGTGCGCAGAGCTAGATCGGCGTTCGCGGCACGCGAAAGCGACCACAAGAGTTCGATGCTCTCGGCGTCGACCCAGCCGAGCTGACGCAACTCGTCGGCGGCGGTGGGCTCGACCAGCCCGAGACGACCCGGTCCTGGAACTGCTGATCTCGCAGCGGGGGGTTTCACCGTCACAGACCGAGGTAGGTCTTGAGCTCGAACGGCGTCACGTGGCTGCGGTATTCCTCCCACTCACGACGCTTGTTGCGCAGGAAGAAATCGAAGACGTGCTCGCCGAGTGCTTCGGCCACCAGTTCCGACTTCTCCATCTCCCGCAGAGCGCTGTCCAAGTTGCTCGGTAGTTCCTTGTAACCCATGGCGCGACGCTCGGCGGAGGTCAACGACCACACGTCGTCTTCTGCCTCGGGTGGCAAGGTGTAGCCCTTCTCGATGCCACGCAGACCGGCAGCAAGCAGGACCGCGAAGGTCAGGTACGGGTTGCAGGCCGAGTCTGGGCTGCGGATCTCGACGCGGCGCGATGACGCCTTGTTGGGCGTGTACATCGGGACGCGGATGAGAGCCGATCGGTTGGACGGGCCCCACGACGCGGCGGTGGGAGCCTCTCCCCCGTGAACGAGCCGCTTGTACGAGTTGACCCACTGATTCGTGACCGCACTGATCTCGTTGGCGTGCTCGAGGATGCCGGCGATGAATGCCTTGCCGGTCTCGGAGAGCTGCATCGGATCGTCAGGATTGTGGAAGGCGTTGGTATCGCCTTCGAACAGGCTCATGTGGGTGTGCATCGCGGAGCCGGCCTGATCGCTGAACGGCTTGGGCATGAAGCTCGCCCGAACGCCTTCACCGATCGCGACCTCCTTCACGACGTACCGGAACGTCATGACGTTGTCGGCCATCGAGAGTGCGTCGGCGTAGCGCAGATCGATCTCCTGCTGACCCGGCGCGGCCTCGTGGTGACTGAACTCGACCGAGATGCCCATCGACTCGAGTGCGTCGATGGCATGGCGGCGGAAGTTCGGAGCCGAATCGTGGACGGCCTGGTCGAAGTATCCACCCGAGTCGGCCGGGATCGGCGGAGTACCGTCGATCGGACCGTTCTCCAGCAGGAAGAACTCGATTTCCGGGTGAACGTAGCAGCTGAAGCCCAAATCGCTGGCCTTGCTCAACTGGCGACGCAGGACGTGGCGCGGATCTGCCCACGACGGCGAACCGTCGGGCATCGTGATGTCACAGAACATGCGCGCGGAATGCTGCGCACCGTCCTTGTGGGCCCACGGCAGGATCTGGAATGTCGAAGCGTCGGGCCGGGCGACGGTGTCGGCTTCGGAGACTCGCGAGAATCCCTCGATGGCGGAACCGTCGAATCCGATTCCCTCCTCGAAGGCACCTTCGAGTTCGGCGGGGGCGATCGCCACCGATTTGAGGTACCCGAGAACATCGGTGAACCACAAGCGGACAAACCGAATGTCGCGCTCTTCCAGGGTACGAAGCACGAATTCTTTTTGGCGATCCATGCACGCGAGACTAAGCAAGCCACGTTAAATCTGTGTTACATCAGTGGTCCCGGTCAACAGAGTGATTGGTCACCATCGAATAGGCGCAGCGTACGGCGTCGCGCCGGCTAACATGTGAGACCTTCTTCCGGGGCCTTCAAGTAAACGAAGTAGTCGACAACGGCATCGTCGACGCAGGAGTTTCCGTCCAGAACCACCGTGTGCTGGGTTCCGTCGAACGTGATGAGGGCGGCGCCCAACTGCTTCGCGAGATCCACTCCGGCCTGATACGGCGTCGCCGGATCCTGCGTCGTGGATACGACGACCAGCTGCGGCAGACCGGCATCGGCGAGCGCCTGGGGGTCGAGCGCGTGGGGGCTGCCGGTTGCCGGAACGGGCCAGAACGCGCACAGGTCGAGTGGCGCTTGACCGGTCCCCCGTCCGTCGTCGAGGAACGGCGCCGCCTCGCGGTACCGAGTGTCGGATTCGCCGGCCTCGGCGCGGTCGGTGGTTGCCGGATCGTCCACGCAGCGAATGGCGTTGAACGCGTCGTTGATGTTGGAGTAGCTGCCGTCGTCCTCACGGCCTTCGTACATGTCGGCGAGATTGAGCAGCGAGTCGCCGCGTCCGTCGGCCAGACTCGACAGGCCCCCGCGCAACGGAGTCCACAACTGCGGCGAATACAGAGCCTGCTGGACGCCGGTGATCGCGTCGGAATAGCTCAGCCCGCGTGGGTCGGTGGTCTCCGCCGGCTTCTCGATCAACGGATCGACGAGAGCCTGGAAGCGTGTCTGCGCCTGAGCCGGATCATCACCCAGCGGGCAGTCGGTTCGCGAGACACAGTCGGCGACAAAAGCGTCGAAAGCGCCTTGGAAACCCTGCCCCTGCAAGACCACCTCGTCGACGGGATCCTGCTCGGGGTCGAGGGCTCCGTCGAGGACCATCGCTCGAACGTTCTGCGGAAAGGTCTCGGCGTAAGTGGATCCGAGCCGGGTGCCGTACGAGAACCCGAGGTAGTTCATCTTCGGATCGCCGAGAACTCCCCGAATGACGTCCATGTCCCGCACTACCTCGTAGGTACCGACGTGGGCGAGGAACTCCGTACCCGTCCGCTCGGCACACTTGGCGGCGTAGTCCTTGCTGTCAGCCTCGGCGAGGGCGATACCTTCCGGCGTCATGTCGACGTTGACCTCTGCGCGCTCCGCATCGATCTCCTCCGGCGTCAGACACCACACCTGCGGGGTCGACGCACCGATTCCCCGCGGATCGAAACCGATCATGTCGAAGCGTTCCTGCAATTCGGTGCCCGAACCCGACGTCGCCATCGACAGCCCGGACCCACCCGGTCCGCCCGGGTTCAGCAACAGCGAACCGATGCGGTCACCGGTGGCCTTCGAACGCGAGATCACCACCTGCGCGGTGTCGCCGCTCGGCTTCGCATAGTCGACGGGAACGCTCACCTTCGCGCAGTCGACCCCTCGCCCCAGCGGCGCAGTTCCTTCTTCGACAAATTGGTCGCACGAACCCCAGTCGAGCTTCTGCTCGTAGAATTTCTCCAGGCCGGACGGCACCGCGGACGCGGCAGAACCAGCAGGTTCCACTGATTCGGGAGTGCCTTCCGAACTGGTGCAACCGACAACCAACACGAGCACTGCTGCGCTTCCGACAAGGGCACCGGAGAGGCGAACGAACTTCGACATGCCATCGATGGTGCCAGGAAACCTCGGTAGCCAGCGGTTCGCCTCGGTTCGGCACCTAACTGGTACGCGCGCGGTGATGTGACCCATTGCACCACGTCAACTATTCGTGTCGGCGATGTCCGGTGGCAGACTGAACACGTCATCACCCACACCCGGGGACCCGAAGGCGATCAACGCTCAGGGCCTCGAGGCCAGAAAGGGACAACGATGTCCGAAACACCTCTCTATGGTTCTGTACCCACTGCAAGTTCTACCGACGCACCGAAGCGGAAGACGCGCATTCACCACCTCGCCGAGATGAAGCAGAACGGCGAACGCTGGTCGATGCTCACCGCCTACGACTACTCGACGGCACGCATTTTCGAAGACGCAGGCATCCCGGTGCTGCTCGTCGGCGACTCTGCCGCCAACGTCGTCTACGGCTACGACACCACCGTGCCGATCACCGTCGACGAACTGCTCCCGCTCGTGCGTGGCGTGGTTCGCGGTGCCCCGCACGCACTCGTCGTCGCCGACCTCCCATTCGGCACCTACGAGGGTTCCGCCGAGCAGGCCCTTGCGACTGCGACACGGTTCATGAAGGAAGGCCTCGCGCACGCCGTCAAACTCGAGGGCGGCGAGCGGATGAGCAAGCAGATCGCGGCTATCACCTCAGCCGGCATCCCCGTCATGGCTCACGTCGGATTCACCCCGCAGAGTGTGAACTCGCTCGGCGGTTTCCGCGTCCAGGGTCGTGGCGACGCGGCCGAGCAGCTTGTGGCGGACGCCATTGCAGTTCAGGAAGCCGGGGCTTTCTCCGTCGTCATGGAAATGGTCCCGGCCGAGATCGCGGGCCAGGTCAGCCGCAAACTCACCATCCCCACCGTCGGCATCGGGGCCGGTTCCGAATGCGACGCTCAGGTACTCGTCTGGCAGGACATGGCGGGTTACACGAGCGGTAAGACGGCCAAGTTCGTCAAGCGTTTCGGTAACGTCGGTGACGAACTGCGTTCCGCAGCCGCAGCCTATGCATCAGAAGTTCGCACTGGCGCTTTCCCGGCCGCAGAACACAGTTTCTGATCCGAGACCGGCGAACGCCGCCTGTCTCTCAACCAGCCAGGGGTGCGTTCAATGATCGGTAACCGTCGAAGTTTCACTGCCGCAGCTGTAGTCGGCGCGGCAGCTCTCGTCACGGTGCTGAGCGGATGCGCGGGAGGGTCCACCAACTCTCCCGCGCCCAGCAGCACTACGACCGCGAGTTCCACCACGACGGCGCCGGCAACAACGTCCGCGTCCGGCACGACCTTCACCGACGCGCAGGTCCAGCAGTTGTGCTCGGATATGGAAGGGCAGCTGCAGAACTGGCGTACTGTCACCCCGACGCTCGGCAAGGGCGGACTGAACACGATCGTCATCACGTGGGCGACGCAGAACGGCATCAACCTGCTCGATCTCGCCCAGAACCGCGAAAGTATCGACGCGGCAACCTCGGCCGCGTGCCCCGACGTCCGCACCGGTGCAATTTCCGCACTCGAGATCCCCGATCTCGCCTCCGGCCTGGTGGGCTTCTGATGACCGAAACATCAGCACAGCCGTCTGCTCGTCGGAATCTCTATCCTCCGATCGAGCCGTTTGTGACCGGTTTCCTCGACGTCGGTGACGGCCAGAGCATGTACTGGGAAGTGAGCGGAAATCCGGACGGCAAGCCGGTGGTGTTCCTGCACGGCGGTCCCGGTGGCGGCGCGCAGCCGGCGGTGCGACAGTTCTTCGATCCGGCTGCCTACCGCATCGTTCTGCTCGACCAGCGCGGCTGCGGTCGATCCACCCCGCACGTAGCCGACGGCGCAGACCTGTCGGTGAACACGACGGACAAGCTGCTGGGCGACATCGAAGCCCTGCGTGAACATCTTTCGATCGACAAGTGGATGGTCTTCGGCGGGTCCTGGGGTTCCACACTGTCCATCGCCTACGCCGAGGCGTTTCCCACGCGTGTCACGGAACTGGTCCTGCGCGGGATCTTCCTCCTGCGTCGCAGCGAAATCGACTGGTATTACAACGGCGGCGCGGGAAACATCTTCCCGGAGCGCTGGGACAAATTCCTCGAACCGGTACCCGAGGCGCAGCGCGGCGAAGACCTCGTCGCCGTCTATCACCAACTGCTCCATTCCGAAGACCCCGACGTCGCGGCCCGCGCAGCCATCGCCTGGTCTGCCTGGGAAGGATCGACAAGCTACCTGTACCCACAGGCCGACAAGATCGAACAGAACTCCGAGACCAGGTTCGCCTTGGCCTTCGCCCGCATCGAGAACCACTACTTCGTCAACGGCGGGTTCTTCGACGAGAACCAACTCCTACGCAAAAGCTCCGCACTGCAGGGCATTCCGGGGACGATCGTCCAGGGCCGCTACGACGTCGTCTGCCCGGCCACCAGCGCCTGGGCGCTGCACAAGGCGTGGCCCGAATCCAAGCTCGTGATCGTCGACGACGCCGGACACTCCGCCATGGAGCCCGGCATCGTGCATCACCTGGTGGAAGCCACCGATTCTTACCGGTAACTCCCTACGCCGGGAATGTGAATTCCACCGTCCGTTTGACGGTGTCGACGGCGGTGAGTCGCACCTTCGCGCGCTCACCGTCGTCGGGCGTTCCGACGCATTTCGCGATCACCGCGACCGACGGGACAAATACTTCCGCCGAGCGCTTTCCATCTTTGGCGCGCATCACTACCGCGTCGAAAACCTCGCCGACCCGGCCGTCGAGCAAAGTGGACTCGGTCAGATCAATGCACGCGCGGTCGACCTTGTTCGCCAGTGAGTCGGATCCACTCATGATGTCGGGCAACTCGGGAAGGGCGGTGCGCGCCCATTCCGGTACCGGCGTGCCAGCTGTGATCGCCAGACACACCTCGGTGCTGAAGCGATCGGACAGCCGGCGCAGTGGAGCCGTCACATGAGCGTAGGGCGCTCCGATCCCCGCATGCACCGTCAACTCCGGTAGCTGGCCGTCGAAGGCCGCGTAGTCTGCGCCGCGCAGCAACGACGGCGCAACCGACATCAGCGCCATCGTCGACGGCTCGTTGGAGTCGAGGCCGGCAAGAATCTGCCCGACGCTTTGCCCCTCCGGCCACGTGATACCCAGCGCCACTGCAGTTCTCCGCAGGGTCTGCACGGCAGACGTCTCGGCTGGAGGAAGAGTGCGAAGCAACCCGATACCTGCGTCGATCATCATGCGCCCGGCGCACATCCCCGTGAGCAGCGAGACTTCTGCGTTCCAGTCGTCAGCTTCGGTGCGTGGCTCCAACTCGATCCGCCAGCGAACCGGGGACTCGTCCTCTGGCTGCTCTCGAACCACTGACTGCTCGGGCAGTTTCAGCTCGATGGCGCCCCGGGCAACCGCCGAGGCACTGCGCAATCGTCCGAACTCCGGTAGTGCGGCTATCGACGGGTGCAAGGTGCCCGAATCCGCGTCGCACTGCACGGTCGAATAGTCCAGACGCGCCACCGATTTCACCAGAGCGCGTCTCACCTGCCACGACGTGGGCTCGGCTTGGGCATCCAACTCGATACGCCACAGCACGGCGGGGCGAACCACGTCCGGCAGCAGACTCGCCGATCCCTCCGACAACGCTCGAGGATGCAGCGGAACGGAACCATCCGGGAGATAGAAGGTTTGGCCACGCTTGCGGGTTTCGATGTCGAGCGCACCACCTGGCGTCACCACCGCCGCGACGTCGGCGATCGCGTAGTGCACGACGTACCCGGTCGAGGTCTTCTCGATGTGCACTGCCTGGTCGAGGTCCATCGATCCGGGAGGGTCGATGGTCACGAAGGCGATACCCGTTTCGTCGACACGCCCGGCACTGAAACGATCCACGGCATTCTCGGCCTCGGCCTGCGCCGCGGCCGAGAATGCTCCTGGCAAGTCGAACTCCGCCCGAACCACTCCGAAGTCGATTCCCTGCACCATCATTCGACTTGCGGGCACGCATCCTCCATGATCGGTTCGGGCTGGTGTAGCAGCTGTACCGGTTCCAGTTGTTCCAGTTGTTCCAGTTGTTCCAGTCTCAGTTGTTCCAGTCTTCGTCTGCCCGATCGGCGGCTTTGTTGCGTTCGGCAGCGATCTTCAATGCATGCTCGGCAGAGTCCCGATCAGGGTACGGCCCCATCCTCGTCAGCGAGGACGCACCCTTTCCCTGCGTGACGGAACCGTCGGACACGTCGAAGTACCAGAGTCGATCTTCATCAGTCATATCCACAGTGTGACATCAGAGTGAGATAGAAGCTTGTAGATCGCTGTGAGACTGATATTCTTTCTACTTGGCCTGGCAGGTGAGAACCGGACATTCGAACGGTGAGTTCTGCTTGAATGCCCAACACAAGCTACGAACAGAAAATGGAGTGCGCATGTCCGCAATTCTTTACGATTACCTCCTCCCGCTCATGGGCCATGACGCGGCAACGTACTGGGCTACGCTGCTGGTCATCAAGCCTGTCTGACAGCTTCTCGAACAAAAGAAGACCCCCACCGATCCGGTGGGGGTCTTCTTTTTCTCACTGTGCAGATCGCGGGCGGACGAGTCGGCGTGTAAGCCGGATCCTGTCCTGCGGCACCGAAGTGCCGAGTGGCGACCATCCATCTGGGCACACCGTCGCCGGGTGCCTCGAGCGGTTCACCCGCAGGCTCGGGCGAGCAGCCCTCGAACACCTGCGCAGCCGCACCGCGAGCGATGCGACCTTCAACCTTGCTCCGGGCGGGGTTTACCTAGCCACCCCGGTCACCCGAGGTGCTGGTGCGCTCTTACCGCACCGTTTCACCCTTACCTGCCTCGAAAGGCAGGCGGTCTGTTTTCTGTGGCACTGTCCCGCGAGTTGCCTCGGGTTGCCGTTAACAACCGCCCTGCTCTGTGGAGTCCGGACTTTCCTCGGCCCCAGGCCTGTGCGCGGTACGCGCTGGTTCCAGAAGCCGCGGCCGCCCGGCCAACTCGTCCGCCCCCGTATGCTACCGGGCGCCTGTCGGTGGCCGGCACTATGGTCACCTTATGACTCGGTACGTGGCCCTGCTACGCGGTATCAACGTGGGCGGCATCAACATCAAGATGGTGGACCTCGCGGGAGTCTTCACCGACCTCGGATTCGAAGGCGTGAAAACCGTCCTGGCCTCCGGCAACGTGCTGTTCGACAGTCCGAGCACCGACATACCTTCTCTGAAGAAGAAGATCGAATCCGCCCTGGCCCGCGAGTTCGGCTACGAGGCTTGGGTATTCGTCCTCGACGTCCCGGCACTGCAGGCGATCGTGGACAACTATCCGTTCGACCGCGAACGCGAAGGTTGGCACGCGTACGCGATGGTTGCCTCCGAGCCGGCCGTGCTCGAGGAATTGAGCGCTGCGGCAGCGCAACTCGATGCCTCGGTCGAACGGGTCGCGGCCGGCGACGGGGTCGTGTATTGGGAGGTCGAGAAGGGCCAGACTGTCAAGAGCGCGTTCGGCAAGAACACCGGCAAACCGAAGTTCAAGGCGTTCACGACAACCCGAAACCTGAACACGCTCTACAAACTGCTCAAATGACGGTCGCCCCGACACGGAGCACCAACGCGTGACTCTTCTACCGATCCTGCTCGTCGCCCTCGTCCTCGTCTTCGCGATAGTGCGTCCACGCGGGCTTCCCGAGATCGTCATCGCCGGGCCGGCAGCCGTCGTCGTTCTCCTGACCGGCGTCGTCACTCTCGACGAAGCCCGCGAAGAACTGACGAGCATGGCGCCTACCGTCGTGTTCCTGGTGGCCGTGCTGGTTCTCGCTCACGCCGCTGACGCTCTCGGTATCTTCCGCTGGGTCAGCCAGGTCCTGCAGCAAAAATCCCTCGCCGATCCGCACAGGCTGCTGATCTATGTGTTCGGCGCCGCTGCCCTGACCACGGCGGTCCTGAGCCTCGACGCCACCGTCGTGCTGCTGACACCCGCGGTGATCGCGGCCGCACGATCCATCGGAGCAAGTCCCCGGCCGCATTCCTATGCCAGTGCGCACCTGTCGAATTCGGCGTCGACGCTGCTGCCGGTGTCCAACCTGACCAACCTCATCGCGTTTGCTGCAACAGGTTTGACGTTCTTGCACTTCACCGCGTTGATGGCGCTGCCGTGGGTCGTGACGATCGCTGTCGAATATCTGATCTTCCGACTGTTCTTCCGATCCGAACTCGTGCGGGACGACAGCGTAGATCCGCCTGAGGCAGCCAGATCTGCGCCTGCGCCGATTCTGCCGCTGACGGTGATCGGACTGACCCTGCTCGGTTTCGCGGTTTCGGGTTTCTTCGGGATCGAACCCGCCTGGATCGCTGTGGTGGGTGCGAGTGTTCTGGGAGCGATCGCGCTGGCTCGGCACCGTACGACCGCCGCCAAGATGCTCTACGCTGCCGACCTCTGGTTCTGCGCGTTCGTCCTGGTTCTCGGGATCATCGTCGCCGGAGTCGCGAACGGGCCGGTGGGCGAATGGATTGCGCAGATCCTGCCCGGCGACACCAGCTACGGCTCACTGCTCTTTGTCGCCGCGGTAGCGGCGGTTGCGTCCAATCTCGTCAACAACCTTCCGGCCACCTTGCTGATGATCGCAGCGCTCGGAACGGCGGCACCTCCAGCTCTGGTGCTTGCGATGTTGATCGGCGTCAACCTCGGCCCCAACCTCACCTACGTGGGCTCTCTCGCCACAATGCTCTGGCGACGAGTTGCCACCAGCGCGGGCGCACCGCCCGCGCTGGCGACCTTCACTCTGCTCGGAATTATCACGACGCCCCTGACGCTGCTCGCCGCCGTGAGTGCCTTGTGGTTGGTGATCTGATCAGAGGCTGATCAGCCGTCGGGGCTCCTTCAGCGAAGATGTGACGTGTCGTTGATCAACCGGACCGAGGCTCCCCCGTCGGGATAGAACTCGGTGATGCTCAGCGACGCCAGATCCAGATGCAAGCGGTACAGCAACGACGGCCCGGCATCGAGCGCCAACTGCACCAAAGTCTTGATCGGGGTGACGTGAGAGACGACCAACAGAGTTGCGCCGCGGTAGGTCGAGATCAGGTCGTCGCGCGCGGCGACGACTCGTTCTCGTACCTCGTCGAAACTCTCGCCGCCGGGTGGCCGCACCGAAGTGTCCGAGAGCCATTCGCGATGCAGGTCCGGGTCGCGCTCGGCTGCCTCGCGGAACGTGAGTCCGTCCCAGTCGCCGAAATCGGTTTCGATCAAACCCTTGTGCTCGACGACGGGAAGACCGAGCACGCGGGCCGATGCCTCTGCCGTCTCACGGGTTCTGCCGAGGGGTGAGCAGACGATGGCGTCGATTCCGCCTCGGTTACCGAAGCGTCCGGCCGCGCCGGCAGCCTGCGCACGGCCCAGTTCCGTGAGCTCCGGATTCCCTCGTCCGGAGTACCGGCGATCGACCGACATCGCTGTCTGTCCGTGACGTAGCAACAACATTCGCGTCGGCTTACCGGTGGTGGCGATCCATCCTGGAGAGCCGGCGATCTGAGGCTCCGACGTCTCTTCGGACGGCGCTGCGGGTGCACCTGGTGCGGGGGCCGCGGTTTCGATGCCGGCAGCAGCGTCCATCGCCTCGTTGGCAAGACGATCGGCATGAGAATTCTCCGCGCGCGGAATCCACGTGTAGGTCACTCGTGAGAACTGCGTCGCCAACTCGGCCGCACGTCGCTGCAGCGGAATCATGTCCGGGTGCTTGACCTTCCAGCGCCCGGACATCTGCTCGACGACCAATTTGGAATCCATGCGGACGTCGACCGTCGACGCGCCGAGTTCACCGGCAGCGGTCAACCCGGCGATCAGTCCGCGGTACTCGGCGACGTTGTTGGTCGCGATTCCGATGCTTTCCTTACGTTCGGCCAACACCGAGCGAGAGGCGTCGAACACCACAGCTCCGTAGCCGGCCGGACCGGGATTGCCCCGCGATCCACCGTCGGCCTCGACGATGACCTGCGAGAGACTCACAGACCGGACTCCTTGGTACGCACCATGATTGCACTGCATTCAGGGCAACGAACGACGACGTCGGCCGGTGTCGCGGCGATTCGGGAGATCTCACCGCGGTCGATCTCGATCCGGCAAGCGCCACATCGGCGGGCCTGCAGTAGCGCTGCGCCCGGTCCGCCCAGGCTGCGCTGCTTCTCGTACACCGCGAGGAAATCGGCGGGGAATTCGCCGACGAGTCGTTCACGATCGGCGGCGCAACGCTCCTGCGCCTTGTCCAGATCAGCGACGGCATCGTCGCGGCGACGCTTGGCGTCGATCAGTTCTTCTTCGGCCTGGGAGAGCTGGGCACCGGCGTGATCGTGATCGGCCTGCAACGCCTCACGCTGCTCCATCACTTCGAGCAACTCGTCTTCGAGGAGTCCTTGGCGCCGAACCAGGCTGCCGAGTTCGTGTTCGAGTTCGGTGAGCTGCTTCGCGCCGACCGACCCACTCTGCAACAGCGTGCGGTCACGATCTTCGCGCTGACGAACAGCGTCGACCTCGCCCTCGAGCTTGCGGATGTCGCGATCGATGTCGTCGATCTGGATTTCGACGGCGACGGACGCATCTTTACGGCTGATTCGCTCGGCCTCGAGACGTTCGACTTCCTGCTGCTCGGGAAGCGCTCCGCGTCGGTGGGTGATCCGAGTGAGCTCAGCATCCACCCCGGCGAGGTCGAGAAGCTTGGACTGCACCTGTGGTTCGACGTTCACGCTGTATAACTCCTGCTGTAAGTCCGATGTCGGCAGTGCTCGCGAAGGACGGCTCTCGAAGAACTGCTCTTGAATTGTTCGTGCAACCGTACCTTGCAGAGCGCTGCGCTAATGCGCACTCAAACACCACGGATCGGTGCGAATTGTCGAAACCCGGCTTTCCCACCCCGGATTGTCGGCAAACGCGGCATCGAGCACAGATTTCGCCTGTGCGCACCACGGGTACTCGCTCGCCCAGTGTGCGACGTCGACCAGTGCCGGGCCACCGGCGCGAAGATGCTCGTCCGCGGGATGATGCCGCAGGTCCGAAGTGACGTAGACGTCGGCGCCGAGTGCCGCCACCACGTCCAGATACGAGTCGCCGGAACCGCCGCAGACCGCCACGGTATGAACGGTCGCGTCTGGATCTCCAGCGGCGCGAACGCCCCACTCGGTCGATGGCAGTGAGCGCGCCACTCGCGCAGTGAACTCCCGCAAGGTTTCGGGGTGGTCGAGCTCACCCAACCGCCCAAGTCCGAGTGAACTGGGGAACGCTGCGAGTTCGAAGACGTCGAAGGCCGGTTCCTCGTACGGGTGGGCCGTACGCAATGCGCCCAGCACCGCGCTTCGCTTTCCGCGCGGGGCAATCACTTCCACACGATCCTCGCGAACCTGCTCCACAGCGCCGACAGTTCCGATCGTCGGATTCGCTCCGTCGGCGGGCAGGAACTGCCCCGTACCGGTGACGGTCCAACTGCACTGGCTGTAGTCACCGATCCGCCCAGCGCCGGCCTCGAAAAGTGCACCCTGCACGGGCGATGCATTCTCCTCCGGAACCATGACGACCCACTTGTCGAGCGGCTGCGTCGGCTTGGGTTCGATCGGACGCAACACGGTCAGGCCCAGAGCCTGCGCCAACGCGTCGGACACTCCGGGGTCGGCGGAGTCCGCATTGGTGTGCGCCGAGAACAGCGCACACCCAGCCTTGATGAGTTTGTGGACCAGCGCACCCTTGGGCGTGTGAGCACCGACGGTGTCCACCCCACGCAGCAGCAGCGGATGGTGAACGACCAGAAGGTCGGCACCGGAGGCGATGGCATCGTCGACCACTGCCTCGGTCGGATCCACCGCGAAAACCACTCGCGTCACCGCATCGGCCGGATCGCCGCAGACCAGACCGACCGAATCCCACGATTCCGCCAGGGCCGGCGGATACGCGGATTCCAGCACGGCTATGACCTCCGCAAGAGTTGGGCAGCTCACAAGATCTCCTTCATCGCTTCGATCAGTACCGAAACCTGCTCGGCTGGCCGGACGGCCACACGCAACTGATCCGGGCCGAGTCCGGGAAAGGTGTCGCACCGGCGGACGGCGATACCGCGGGCACGCAGGTGCTCTCGCATCGTGGCGCCGTCACGGACGTCGATGAGCACGAACGGCCCCGCAGCGGGTTCGTGCACGGCAATCCCGATCTCGGTCAGTCGCCGGGACATGTCTTGGCGGTCCGCGGCAATCACTTCGGCTTTGATCCTCGACTGCTCGACCGCGAACGGTTCGCAGCATGCCGTGATGGCTTCGATCTGCAGACTGCCCAATGGCCAGTGGGCTCGGCCGTGGGTGAGTCGAGCCAGAAGATCCGGAGAGCCGATCGCGTACCCACACCGCAATCCGGCGAGCGCCCACGTCTTGGTCAGGCTCCGAAGCACCAGTACATCCGTCGACTCGACGCCGGCGACGCTCTCCGTTTCGCCGGGGACCGCGTCGCCGAAGGCCTCGTCCACCACCAGGATCCGGCCCGGCCGACGCAATGCCAACACATCGGCCTTGGGGTGAAGCACGGACGTCGGGTTGGTCGGATTGCCCAGAACGACAAGGTCCGCGGATTCGGGTACTTGTGCGGTCCGAAGCTCGAACGGCGGCTCCAGAATCACCTGTGTCACCGGTACACCGGCCTCTCGCAGCGCCAATTCAGGCTCGGTGAAGGACGGATGGATCAGTGCTGCCGAGCGAGAATCCAGGCGCGGCAACATCGCAAAACCCTCGGCACCGCCAGAGAGCAGCAAGACCTCTTCGGGTCGACGCCCATGCCGCTGCGCGACGGTTTCGCGCGCCTTTAGTTCCGCAGCAGCCGACGGATACGAACCGAGCGTCGACAACCGCGCTGCCAGCCGATTCCGCAGCCACTGCGGTGGGCCGGCACCTTGAACGTTGACGGCAAAATCGAGCAACCCGGGCTCGGCTTCGACATCTCCGTGATGTCGCAAGCTCTCCAGGTCAACCGTTCCGGTACTCACCTGGCCAGCCTACGGTCGGGCACTGTGCGCGGACATCGCCCCCGCCGTCCGGGACAATGAGACCCGTGACGACACCACCGCTCGACCGTTTTCCCGTAGTTCTGTTCGACCTGGACGGAACCATCACCGATTCCGCGCCCGGCATTCACGGCGGCTTCCGACATGCATTGGCCGCCGTCGGCCAGCCGGAGCCGACGGAGGAGATGCTGGCATCGGTCATCGGCCCACCGATGGTCGACACCTTCAGATCACTCGGCATGACCCCGACAGACGTCGACCGGGCGATCGCCGCGTACATCGAGCGATACGACGCGACCGGGTGGCAGGAGAACTCGGTGTACGAGGGCATGGACGTCGTCCTGGGCAAGGCTCGCGCGAACGGGACCCGGCTGGCCGTCGCCACCTCGAAGTCGGAGCGATTCGCCATTCGTATCCTCGAGCATTTCAGCCTGGCCGAGCACTTCGAGTTCATCGGCGGCGCGAGTGACGACGGAACTCGTCGGGCGAAACCCGATGTGATCGCGCATTCGCTGGCCTCACTCGGAATCACTCCCGTCCTCGCCGCCGACGGCGGAACCCCCGACGTGCTCATGATCGGCGATCGTGATCACGACGTCCTCGGCGCCGCGAAGTACGGCATCCCCACCGTCGTCGTCGAATGGGGCTACGGTTCCGCCGAGGAAGCGCGGCAAGCGTTTCGCTCCGTATCGTCGGCATCCGAACTGGGAGGACTTCTCGATGGCCGCCTCTGAACCACTCCATGTGACGTTTGTGTGCACCGGCAATATCTGCCGGTCACCGATGGCCGAAAAGATCTTGCTCGCGCATCTGGACAGCGAAGGCCTCGCCGACCGCGTCCGTGTCAGCAGCGCCGGTACCGAGGGGTTTCACACCGGTAGCGAGGCCGACGAGCGGACCAACATCGTGCTTCGAGCGGCCGGATATCCGACGGGCCATAGCGCCGCGCAGGTCAATGCAGATCATCTCGCGGCCGATCTGGTTGTCGCCCTCGACACCGGCCACGAACGTGAGCTTGCTCATCTCGGCGTGCCCACGGAGCGGCGACGGCTACTGCGATCGTTCGACCCCGAGGCCGACGGCGAATCTGTCCCAGACCCGTACTACGGGGATCAGGAGGACTTCGAACTGGTTCGAGACCAGATCGAAGCGGCCATTCCCGACATACTCGACTGGATCCGTGAGCGGGCCTGAACCAGTAGCAAAATTCACTCCCATTCGGGCAACGGATACCGTGGACGTGTGCGAAGACTGAAATTCCTGTTGCGGCCCGGTTGGTTGGTACTGGCAGCTGTGGTCGGGCTCTTCGCCTACCTGTGCTTCACCGTGCTCGCTCCGTGGCAGCTCGGCAAGAACACGAAGACCGAGCATCGCAATGATCTGATCTCGAACTCGATCAACGCGGAGACCGTGCCGATCGGTGATGTCATCTCCGATTCGACGATCGCACCGGACGATGAATGGCGAAACATCACCGCGGCCGGTACCTATCTGCCGGACGCCGACATCCTCGTCCGACTGCAGTCCATCGAGGGCGCGCCGTCGTACGAGATCCTGACGCCTTTCCGCCTGGACGACGGTCGCACGATCCTCGTCAATCGCGGATACGTTCGGCCGATCAACGGCGCCGAGGCACCGCCCATCGCTGCGCCGCCGTCAGATCCGGTGACGCTCAACGGCCGCGTGCGCCTGTCGGAAGGCACTGCACCCGGCAGAGTTCCGATGTTCGAGGACGGCGCGAAGCAGGTCTACTCCATCGACGCACAACCCATCGGCGAGTTCATCGGAACGGACCTGATCGACGCGTACATCCAGCTCGAACCCGACCAGCCCGGCGGTCTCGGCACGATTCCGCTCCCTCAACTCGACGCGGGCCCCTACCTCTCGTACGGGTTCCAATGGTTGGCTTTCGGCATCATGGCGCCGCTCGGACTGGCCTACTTCATTCGCGCGGAGTGGCGCGAACGTCGCAAGGAAAAGGCAGCTCAAGCAGCTGTCGAGGGCTTTGCGGCCGACGACGCCGCTACCGAGAAGACCCCAGAGGCAACGGCGTCCGCGCCTGCCGCGCCCCCCGCTGAACCGGCTCGTACCTTCAGCCGCCGTAAGAAGCCGGAAGCGGAGTCAGTGCCGCTGACGGCGCAGGAAGCCAAACTTGCCGATCGATACGGCAATACCCGCTGAAATACCCGCTGCCACCACTGCTGCACTGATCTGCACCGCCGACGAAAGCCTCGACGCGCGGCGCAGATCGTTCGGCGTCGGCGCAGGCCCACCGCCGAGGACGGGCCGCATCTCCACACCGTGCGCGTACTCGGTCCGGCCTCCCAACGAAATGCCCAATGCCCCCGCCGCCGACGCTTCCGCGACGCCCGCATTGGGGCTTGGATGAGCCGCTGCGTCGCGTTTCCACGCTGTCAGTGATTCCAGCACCGAACCGCCCACCACCGGTGCACACGCAGCCGTCAGCGCGCCCGTGAGCCGAGCCGGGAAGATGTTGACCAAGTCGTCGAACCTCGCCGCGGCCCACCCGAATCTGAGGTACTTCTCGGAGCGGTAACCGATCATCGCGTCGAGTGTGTTGGCGGCGCGGTAGGCGAACAGACCTGGCACGCCCGCAACTGCGCCCCAGAACAATGCGCCGACGCTTGCATCGGATGTGTTCTCGGCGACCGACTCCAGTGCAGCTCGCGTGAGGCCCTCTTCGCCAAGCACTGAGGGGTCGCGTCCACACAGTGAAGGAAGAAGCTCCCGCGCATCCGTCAGGTCGCCGTCGACGCGTGAGGCCTCCAACCGCGCGGCCATGTCAATGCCGGTGCGTGCAAGCGACGTCCCGCCGAGCACGGCCCAGGTGGCTACCGCCGTCGTACCCGTCACGGCCACCCAACCTGCCCGGCGCGACGCTGCTTCGCCTGCGAGGCCGAGTCCCGCGGTGCCTGCGACGAGCACGGCGACATGAAATGTTCCGGCCGTCCGCGAGTCTCGGTAGGAAATCTTCTGCAGCGCGATAGCTGCGGTACCGAAGCCGGCGACCGGATGGAACCGCCCCGGATCGGCGAACACCCGATCAGCAGCGAAGCCGAGGAGAAGGCCGGCGGCTCGCGCACTGAATCGAGATTGAGACGAACGAACCGAAATGTGCACGAGCGTAGTTGTAGCAGCGACGCTCGTTCCCTGGCCAACCGTCACGTGTCTGCCAGAGCCGATCTCTACCCGTCCCAGTCGATCGTCAGATAGATCAAGCGGTGCATTCGATTGATTTCCCAGACACGGGCAACCCCGGTCGCCGGTGCGTCACCTTGGGAGCGAACTCGGATCGTCTGCCCCGGGAACAACGCAACACTCAGACTGGGCATCTCGGCGATATGTATGTGCGGACGGGTGGGATGCACACGCTTCGGGTCGACGGCTACTTCGATGAGAGAACTGGACATGCGTCCAGAATGACCTATTTCGGACCGTCCGTTGCCGGAAACGAAAACCCCGACCTGCATCGACATGCAGATCGGGGTTGAATTTCGGTGGGCGCGGAGGGTTTCGAACCCTGTCTGAATGCATGCATATCGCCTGGAAATTTGTCAATAATTCAGCCTGACCAGTCATTTATGCATCGTCAAGAATCCTCATCAATCCTCAAAAACCTGATCGACTGTCCGAATTCTGTCCGCTTCTGCCTAATCCAAGACAACCTTGGGCTATTGACATTCCCTAATCAACCGCCAGAGGTTGATCGCTCACTCTGAGTTTACGTACGGTTCGTCTGGTTTGATTTGATGATGACAACTCCGCGCCCTGACATCGATACTGACCCCTCCGCCGCCTGGCAGGACGGTTACGACCTCGGGGTCGAGCATGGCGAACTGTCCGTCGAGAAGCCGTCGCGAGCGCTATGGATGCTCGCCGGGGCGGGAATCGTGATCGCGGTGCAAGCGATCGTCGCAATCATTGGATTCGCAGTCTTCGCGTTCGCGATCGATTCGGTTGAGGTGTCGTCAAGTGCGCCAGTAAGTGCGCTCGAGTCGAGTGCAGCCTCGACTTCGATCGCACCGACACCCGCAGGGAGTGAGCGCACTGGCGTCTCGCCGAGTGGCATCACGACGGCGGTCAATGCGCCCATCACTGCTTCTGCCGCCGAACAATTGGCGGGATGCGTCGAATTGAAGGCCTTCGCCGAAGCCTTCGGTATTGCAGACGTCGAAGGGTTGCTCGCAATCGCTCAGATGACCGAGGAGGACTCGACCGAGGGCGTCACCATCTCGGGCGGGACCAACTGGGAAGATCGCACGCCCTCTGATCAAGCTGCAACAATCGCGATCGCCGAAGCCGCAATGAGCGGTAAATGCTGACGAGCTTGTCAGTGCCCTCGCCTACAGTCTGTCGCGCGGGGTCGGGAGGGTAAGGGAAGACCAGCTCGGCCCCGCACAGACAACAAAAAGCCCCACCTCATCACGAGGCGGGGCTTTTTTGGGGCGTCTCACGTCTTGCGGGACTTGACCCACTCGTCGACGGTTTCTTTCGTCCAGCCCTGGTTGCGGCCGATCATCGCGTCGGGCGGTGGAAACGTCTTGTACTGCTTGACGGTGGCGAGGGTGACGCCGAGGTAGTCGGCGATTTCGCCGCGCGACATGAAGCGGATCACGGTCTCTCCTTGCTTCGGGTATCCCTCATAGTAGCACCCTTAAAGATGGTCGAAAAGTCTTTCCGGATCGAGAAACAAACAACTTTCACAGCTTGCTCACCACCCTTAAGGGTGCTACAGTTATGGAACAACAACAGAGAGGAGGTGAGTGAATGACCGAAAGCCGAATCGCCCTGATCGTCGGGATTGCAACACTGATCACGAACATCTGGATGGCAATCCAGAATCGGGGAACGAGGAAGCGAGGCAAACACCGGAAGCGGAAACGCTGACCTGAGACGGGACCGGGGTGAAGGAGTCACCCCGGTCCCACCTCAAGGGTCCATTATAGAAGACAACACGGCAAGGAGACCGAGATGCTCAACCGCAACTACGACATCCTGGGAACAATCAGCACAGGTGCAGTCCTGGCGATCCTGTCGGCCCCCTGGCCGCTCTGGATCGTCTGGGGCGGCATCGTCGCCTACCAGGTGCAGAACCGGGTGAGGTTCAGCCACGCGTGAACCTGCCGGCTAAACGACAACAAAGCCCCCGACCTCGAAAGGTCGGGGGCTTTGTCGTGCGTCGGTCAGTAGATCTTGCACCACGTACCAGCAACAACGATCGTGTTGGCGAAGCCCGCCGCTGACGCCCACACTGTGATCAGATCACCGGAGACTACGGACACTGAAGTCGCCGGAACCGTCACAATCTGGCCCGTACCGGACGCCGGCGCCGACACCGTGGTCGTAGCACCCGGAATCAGGACGCCATTCTTGCGGATCTCTACTACGTAGTTGTTGGCGAAATACCTGTCCTGCCAGGCGACCTGCGCCTCGACAGTCGCTGCTTTCGATCCATTGACTACGAGCGCGTTGGATACCACGGAGCTGCCAGGATATGCGGAATCCGCAGCCCAGCCGGTGACCTGTGTTCGCGTGCTCGAGGCCGACGTTGCGAGGGTGCCCGACTTGAGCATGCCCATCGGCGTGAACACGATGATGGTCCCCTCAGAGAGGATGTCCACCGTGGTGTTCGTGTTGATTGTCGGCGACGGCTTCACGGTGGCAGTCGATGCGATGTCGACAATCGTCTCGCCTGCCGCTGTCGGCGACGGGATGACGACAGCGGTGGACGCGATGTCGACAACGGTCTCGGTGTTGATTGTCGGCGACGGCCTGACCGCGGTGGTCGATGCGATGTCCACCACCGTGTTCGTGGTGACAGTGGGCGACGGCTTCACTGTGGTTCCGGGGATGATGTCGACGATCGTTTCGGAGCTCACGACGTCGACGATCTGGATCGTCTGCGAGACAACTTCGACCACGCTCTGTGTGTCGACCGTGACGGATACGCCGACTGTCGCTGTCGAGATGACGTCGATGACGGTCTCGGCGAGGTGCCACGGCACACCGATCACGACACCTGTCGAGATGATGTCGATGACAGTTTCGGTGGAGACGCGCACAACTAGCTTCGGTGCCGGAGGGAATGGGACCGTGGCCTCATCGATACCAGGGAAACGGGCTGCTCTGATGTCCGGTCCTGGAAACCGGGCTACCCCGACGTCCGGGGCCGGGAACCTCATGGCTTAGGCCGGGAGTGCGTACGGGATGGTCACCTTGTGGTTGACCTTGGCTTCGCCGGACGGGCTGATGATGATGTCCAGATTGTCGATCACCTCGACCAGCGTCGAACCGTTCCACCGCGTCATGTGGGTGTACGTATTCGCGGCAACCGGGAAGGTCATCTGCGACCACGCGACGACGCCGAGCGCGGCGGTGCCGGGTGTTGCGGTCTGGCGTGCGTACGAGCCGCCTGTCGCTTCGTTTGCGGTTCCTGCGGGGCCGGGGCTGCCGGTGTGGAGCCCGAACGTGGAGCCAAGTGCTGCAGCGGATGTCGCGGTGCTGTTGGCGGTTGCGACGGGACATACGAGTGCCATGTCAGAATCCTTCGTCTAGGGGGCGTTGAGCGGATCCTGTGATCCACTCGTAGTCGTCAGTGGTTTCGGTTTCGCCGTTCGGGTATCGGACCCAGATGGTGAAGGTGTCGCCGCTGTCGATGGCGGCGAGTTCGGCTGATTCGATGCGCCAGGCCACCGTGTTTCCGACGATCGAGGTGGCGGGCCATGTCGGGCCGTCGTCCCAGATGATCTCGATGACCGTTCCGGTGGGGATCGGTCCTTCGTCTCGGGTGCGTGAGAAGATCAAGTCACCCCTGGTGATGCTCATGATGTCGCGTAGCGGTTCCCAGGCGATCATCTATCCACCTCATCTGCGTCAATTTCGTTGGCACTCATACGTATTCCTATTCGATCGGCTCGTCGGGGTAATCGGGAGTGCCGGTCGCGACCACCCGGCTGTCATGCTTGATTGCAGACAGTCGGGAGTAGGACGTTCCGCCGGCGAAGTTGCGCCACTTCGCCGAGGTGACCCAGACGTGAACTTCGAAGTTCACGTCTGGGATGACGAACGGAGCGGTGACGTGGTGAGTGAGTCGGGATCCGCCGGGCCGCTTGACGTCTGGGATCTCGGAGAAGATGGCGCCGCCGCCTGGATGGCGAACGGACAGGTACATGACAGTCTCGTCGCCACCACCGAAGACCGTGGATTTCGCGAGCGTGGTCGCGGAAATCTGCCACAGTCCCTTCGATTCCAGTAGCAGTCCACCACTGGCTAGGATCCGCACACCCTTGAGCGGGCCGAGCTGGCCGGTGAACGGCATTCGAGTGGCTCCTGACACGACGGCTGGGTTCTTCGTCATGTACGCCGCGCCGTAACCCTGCACACCTTCGAGAAGGTCGAGACGGCCGTTGAGGTCGAGCTGCCCATCGCGATACCCCTCACCGAACTGCTGCAGAAGTTCGGTGGATTCGGTAAGAACAGCGAGCGTGTCCGCCTCGTACTCGGCGCGGGTCTTGTTCGCCCACGCCGCGATACCGCCGAGTCCGTCGAGCATTCCCGCCGGATACGGTCTGGTCGGGTCAGGCGAGGTCATCGCTGAATCTCACTTTCCAGATCTGGCGGGATCGTCGGCGGAGTTCCTTCCGGCACGTGAATGCCAATCCAGCGCAACAACTCCTGAATGAACCGGATCGCCGAATCCAACAGCTTCGTCTTGTGTTCGTTCTCCGACTCGAGAACCTCGATCCGCGCTTCGAGTTTCCCGACCCGCTCCGACAGTGGCACGAGAAGATCCGTCGCGGTCTGCGCGATGATCTGCGCCGCCTCGACACCGATCTTCCCTGACTCGGAATCGATCTTCCCGATGTCGGCCTTACCTTTCCGCCGGCCGATCAGCCACGCAATGATCGCGAGCAGGACCGCACCGACACCGAGCGTGTCGAACCACTCTTGCAGCCATGCCACGTGCTCAGTCGATCAAGCTGGCAGAGTCGGGATTGCCCTTGCTTCCCGACGCAATGGACGTCAGCACCGAGACAACGGTGGCGAGGGCAGCGACCGAACCGACATTGGCCCAGTCGACTTCGAGGACGCCCAGTGCGCCCGCTCCCAGCACGCCGAGTGCGGACTGTGCGGCTGTCTTGACTGCTCGTTCAGCGGAGTCTGCCCAGAACTTGGATGTGGTGAAAATGCTCATGTCAGTAGTTCCTTCGTTCGAGTTGATCGCGGTGGATGATGAGTGCGTGGCCGGTGGCCCAGCGCCACCCGGCCCAGGCGAGTAGGCAGGTGGCGCCGAGGACGACGACAGCGACTGCGAGGACGGTCATCGTTGCCCTGCCGCTCGCCAGGTATCGGGACCGACAACTCCGTCGACGGCGAGGTTGGAGCGGCGTTGCACTTCTCGCACTACCGATTCGGTTGCGGGACCGAAGTCGCCGTCCACGGCGAGCTTGGAGTAACTCGCGAACATCCGATTGAGCAGACCCTGGAGGTAGGTCACTTCACCTCCACTGTCGCCGCGGCGCAGCGTCGGGCGTGCGACAGGCTTCGGGAGCACGGGTGGGACCGTTGTACCTGCCAGTAGTCCGAGGTACCCAGCTTCGAGACGTCGTGCGAACTCGATGAGCTTCGCGGATGCACCATCACCCGAGGCGGTGCCCTTGTTGAGCTGGTAGTGCATCTCGTCGGCGCGAGCCCAGTCGGCACCCCAGAAGATATTGTCCTCGAACAAGCGCAGGCCCTCGCGGACCTTCTGCTTGCGGCCAGCGGGCATGGTCCGCAACTTCCACGGGTACTGCACGGCGTTGAAGTCGTAGCCGGTGCCCGAGAGGTGGTTCGAGTCGCCGACATCGTTGACGAGGGACCAGCCCCAGTCGTCACCGACCCCAGCCTTGTACAGGTCGAGGCGTTCGACGTTTCGGTGGTACCAGATCGCCCATGCGCGTAGGACGACCTCGGATGGCCCGGATCGGACAATCAGTGCGGCGAGGAACTGATTGTCGGCGCCAGGAATCAGGATCCGTTCACAGGCGTCGCGGTTGCACATGCGCCACCCGTTCTCGGAACGGGTGTTGCCGTAAGCGGTTCGGAAGGTCATGTCTCCTCCTGGAGTGTTGGTGGGTGCGGGTTCACGGAGCCCTCGGCTTCAACGGCTTCGAGAGCGTTCGTGAGTTCGTCGCGCAGTTCTTTCGGCATCTGGCGCACAAGGTCTTTCGCGTCGGTCCGGGGTGGGTCGGGTTCGTCGACCGACACCCACTTGCCGAGGCCCGTCATCCAGTGCTCCTCGGTTTGCGGTAGTCGCAACTTCAGCGTCGGATCGGCCATGTGCCCGCAGGCATCGCACTTGAGGCGTGCTCCCAGGTCGTGCAGTCGTTTCGACATCAGCCGGTAGTACTCGAGCGGGACCATCGCCAGCGCGCCTTTGAGGCCAGGCATCGAGACGAACATCCACCAGAACATCTCTTCCGGGTCGTCGAGGTCGCAACTCTCACGTAGAGGTATCTCGTCCTTCTTCATCCCATGACCCCCATTTCCTTGAGTTCGGATTTGCTGTTCGCGATCTCGGCCATCAGGCGCAGGATCGGATCTTGTTGCAGCTTTTCGCCGCCGAGCGTGATGGCGATGTCCGGCGATCGGTCCACTCCCCAGGACAGAACCGTTTTCGACACTCTTTCGACGTGCATGCGCTGGGTGAGGTCGCCGGGAATGCGGGTCGCTACCCGATCGCCGCGCCCGAAGTGCCCGATACCGGGCGCTCCGATGACATACGGTGCGGCATTAATGATTTCCAGCGCCCCGGAGAAGATCGCCCGAGTCTCGAACGCGCCCTGTCGAAGGACCGCGAGCGAGTCGAGGGTGTATGCCTTGCCGCCCGAGGCGATGAAGTACTCGAATTCGCGGAAGTCACCCGAGGTTTGGGCGCGGCGCAGCATTTTGACCGCAATCCAGGCGAGCACCGTGTCTTCGTAGAACGGGGCAAGGATTCGGTCGACAGATCCGCCGATGCTCCCGAACTGCAGCAGATTTCCGACGACATCGAACATTCCCTGGATGAGCGCGCCCATGGTCTCGTTCACACCGGGCATCGAGTGGCCACCGGTGACGAGTTGTATCGGGCCGGGTAGCTGCTGGTCGAAGTTCGAGCGCAGGATTCCTGGACTGTCCGGCGGGTAGTACACGTACGGCACGCGGGGATCGGTCAGGCGCTTACCGGGGATTCGGTAGTCGCCGACTGTCGGCATGCCGGTCGTCGCCTGATCGATGTTCTCGACGAAGTCGTCGGTGTACGAGCGAAGAGTGCGCGTGAGTCCGTCGAACCATGTGCCGCCGTTCGCGGTACCGGCGAAAATTCCGGACTTGTCCTCGACCCACACCACGAGCGCGCCGTGACGGACCTTCGCGTTCGGCCACGGCAACGGGTCGCCGGTGAACCAACGCCGCCACTGCAGCGACATCTCGCCGTCAGCGAGCATTGCGGTCGCCGCTTCGTGCCAGTATTTGAAGCGCGAGGTGAGTTTGCCCCACGGCGCACCAGTCGCGAGCCAGTCCATGAAGCTGCCGGGCTTGACGACGACTGTCCAGGTGGACATGTCGAAGCCTTCCCACCAGGACGATGGCTTGAGTGGATCATCCGGGAAGGTGAGGATCGGGTTGTTCTCGCGGCACAGGTTGATGTGCAGCGCCCCGAGGACCACCCACGGAATCGGCCCGGCGAGTCCGAACACCTTGATCGGCTGAAATGCCGCCGGCATAACCGGTGTGGACCACAACAGTTTCGTCTTGAGCTGCTGAAAATCCGACAGGAACGTCGCCGTCAGTTGCGAGTATCCGAGTTCGTCGGTCGCGACTCCGACCCTTTTCATCAGCCCGGACCAGCGGGTGCCCATGTAGTCGACCGAGACGATGACGTTGATCTTCTCGCCGCGCTCCACCCGGCCGTACATGTCGTTGAGCCACTGCGCCTGTGGCATCGAGAAGTCGAGTTTCAGTGTTCCGACACCGGCGTCGAGCTCGATGTCTTCCCATTCGGCCTCGTCTTCGCACTCGATGACGTGGACCAGATCGCAGTTGTCGCCCGTCCACAGGCGAACCAGCGCCGGAGTGCGCCGCATCATCTCGAGCTCGCGATGAACGCGATCGGTTTCCAGCATGATCGCGGCGCACTGCTCCGCCAGGGTCAGATCGAAGTCGACTGCAGTCACAGCAATTCACCCCCGAACGGTTTCGGCCACAGCCGCGGTTGATGCAGCTCCGCCCGAGCGCCACCGGCAGGTGCGCCCGTGTAGCTGATCGGAAGCAGAGTGCGCGGGGTGAAGGGCGGGACCTTGTGCATGAAGAACTCCCGGCCGCCGTTCTCGCCGAGAAGGTTCGTTCCCGACCAGGATTCGAGCATCAGACGCATCGGGTCGTAGTTGATCCGGGCGCCGGCATGAACGGAATCGATCGGCAGCAACGGCACAATCCGATTCGCGTACTTGCCACCCGGAACGCGCTTCCCCTTCTTGCCCTTCCAGGAAAAGTCAGGAATGTTCCACTGCGCCCGAGTCAGCACCCACGTCTGAATCATCGTGATGGGCGTCGGATTCGACACCGCGATGAAACCGGACGCCGACGTTGTGGTCGCCTCGAAATGCGTGACAGCCTTGCGGCCCTCCCAGAACGGTTGAGCAGAGCGCACTTTGTAGATCGGATTCAGGTACTGCTCATCTTCGAGCGTCGGATCGAATTCCGGATCCAGGTCAGTGGTGTCGTAGCGCTGGATGAACAGTCGCCGGATGTCGCGCTTGGACTTCACGACGATCCGGGCGAGCTGCTCGTCCTCGTCCCACTCGTCCGGAGCGTCGGTGATCATCTGATCCAGCAGGCCGTCGAGCTGCTCGATATCCATGGGGCCTTCATCTCCGAAGAGATGAAGGCCCATGGTGATATCGCGCCACGGGTAGGTGCGGGACTTGAACCGACCGCCGCGCTCTCTCGCCGCCCGCGTCCACTCACTACTGATCGGCGGGTTGAGGATCCCCTGGAGTTGACCAGCTTTGATCATCACGCCCTGCTTGCCGGCGTTACGGCCACTGACGTCGAGTCGGTGGCCGTTCGCGCCGATGATGGCAATGTCGAGCACAGTCAGCCTCCGAATCGCATGATGGCGGTCCGCTGACGGCTCGCCTGGTCGCGCTGCCAGGACGCCTGGTCAGCGATCACTTGGTTGTTGTTGTTGGTGATCTGCACCCGCGGCCCGCTGCCGACTCCTGCACCGGCAGAAACCAGCTCGTCGACCTTGTCGATGTTCGCCTCGGCGACCTTCCAGTGGGCGTCCTTGAGAACGAATTCCGGGTCGTTGAGTCCGTTGAACCCGAGGGTTCCCGGTTCCCAGACGCCGCCGGTGTCGAAAAGCGATGTGCCTTCGACCAACTCGCGGGCGCGGCCCATTGCCTGGCCGTACTTGGCGGGGAATGCGCTACGCTGCACGGACTGTGCGACCGCGCCTGGATCCATCAGTTCCCAGCCGAGCGGGAACTTCTCGTAGAACATCTTCGCGCTCTCGAACGGATTCATCCGTTGTTCGAGCGTGCCCCACTCGGGGAAGTCTTGCTGCTGAAACAGCCCCGTCGAGCTGCCGTTGGAGCCGACAGCGTCGTGCGGGAGGTTCAGTGATGCAGCAAGTCCCGAATTGGCGAACATCTTGAGCGGGTCGCCGACCTCCACGAGGGCGGTCGCTTCACCGATCGCGGCGGCATGCTCGCCGAGTCCCATTTCCTTGGCGGCGCGAGCAATCTCGTACGCGTACAGATCGTGACCGGTGCGCTGAACCGTGTCGACGGGCGGCACGGTGCCCGCAGTGATCGCTTCGTCCGCCTCCTTCTTCGACATCGTTTCCGTTGTCGACGTCGAAGAGGACTTTGCGCTGTCAGTGATCGTGTACCGGTCGGCGAGGTCGAGCCATTCGCCTACGCCCGCGATCTCGATCGCAGAGTCCGCCCAGATCCCGGCGACATCCGTGAACATCGTCTTGATCCGATCACGCGCCGAGAACACCTTCTGCGCTTCAGGCGCGCTGGTCGTCTCGGTTGTGGTTGACGTCGTCCCCGCGACACCTGACGTCGACGGAGCTGACGTCTCAGGGCTTGTCGGGACAGCCTCCGGTTCAGGTGCGGCATCGCCAATGGAGGCCGATGTCCGCGTGTGCACATGATCCTGATGTCCGGAATAGTCCGCGGCGAAGTAGCTCCCGCTCGCATCCGGACTTCGGCCGGCCCAACCGATCTTCTGGCCGGTGTTCGGGTTCTGCCAGATGATTTGCTCGAGCCCTTGAGACTTCGGCGCGATAGACAGCAGCCACTCGGCATATGTCTGCATCGCAGCGACCGGCCCAGACCAGTCAATTCCACGGTTGAGATGCTCAGGATTGGGGGCGTACCCCGCCTCTCCTCGATCGCCTTCCTGATGTCCGGGATATGTACTCGCCTGCAATCCGTTTGTCGACGCCAGGCTGGTCACCCACTCGGGGAATCCAGCCGACCCGTAGCTGATGCTCGATCCAGTCGCGAGGCCGTACGGCTCACCTACGCTGCCGCTACCTGAAGTTGCCCCTGTAGCTGTTGGAGCGGTCGGTGCTGCCGACGCTGCCGGTGCTGCCGGCGTGCTGGATACGGACGGCGCCGCGTAGTTCGTCGGCGCCGCCTCTACGCCGCTCGGTGGCCCATAGACGCGACCCGGATTTCCTGTCGTGTCGACCGGTGTCGGCGTCGCTGGCGGCGTGTGAGGGTAGGCATTGTTGTAGAAATTCGACTTCGATTTCGGCTTGTCTCGATCGCCGATACCTGGACCGGATACAGCACCGCCGCCCGCATACTTCGGCAGATCCGGGAACATCGTGTGCAACTCGGTCGCCGTCGGTGTCCATCCGGCATTGAGCGCGCCGACGAGTTCGGATCCACCATTGTCCATGGCGTCCGCATTGACTACGCCCTCCCTCGTCGAGACGAGAGCCGTGGGCATACCCCATTTGTCGACGCCGAGGATCGAGTCGGATGTCGGTGTGCCCGGACCCCAGAGCGTGCCATCCTTCCGACGACCCGCAATGCCACCCGATGCGAGCAGCGGAATGTCCGGTGTGTCGATTCGGACTTCCTTGCCGCCCAACCAAGATGGCATCTTGACGCCGAGGGAGAAATTGTTCCACTTTTGAATGATCCAGTTGATTGCTCCACGGAAGGCGTCCTTCAGTCCGTCCCACATCCCGCTTACAGAGGACGCGATTCGGCCAGGCAATCCGCTCACGAACCCAACCAGCTCGTCAAACTTGCCGACCACCCAGTCCTTCGCGCCGCCGGCGGCATCCGTGACAGACGTCCACATCCCCGAAGCGATCGCTGCGATACGGCCGGGAATGCCGGTCACGAAGTCGACCAGCTCGTTCCACTTGCCGACGATCCAGTCCTTGACCTGGGTGACTTTGTCGCCGATCGAGCCGAACGCCTGCTTGAGGAGTTCCCACCCTTCCTGCAGCTTGCCCCACACCCAATCCCAGGTGGCGGTGATCCCACCCCACACTGCATCCCAGATCGTTTGGAACCACGTTGTTTTCGTGGCAATCAGGACGACGGCTGCGACGAGAAGCCCGATACCGATCACGATCAGCATCAGTGGGTTCGCAGACATGATGACGTTGAACGCCAACTGAATTCCGGACCAGATCTTCGTGGTCGCGGACGAGAGTTTCGACGCGACGTCGAAGTCCTTGACCGCAGTGACACCCTTCTTGACGCTGTCAGCCATACCGACCGCGGTGTCCTTCGCCGAAACGAAACCGTCCTTGAGGCCGATAGCGCCCTCTTTGACAGAATCGAATGCGCCTTGCGCGGTCTCGAAACCGGCGATCGCACCACCCATGCCAGTCATGCCCGCAACGGCAGCGAGAGCGGAACCTTCGTTCTCCTCGAGCGCGCCGGTGAAGTTCCCCAGAAGCGGGATCACGTTGTCGCCGAGCATGCTCGTGACGTTCTGCTCGAGCCCACGCTTGAAGGTCTCGAATGCGGACCCGGCGTTGTCGTTGAGGACGTCGATCGAACCGTCGAGCGAGCCGGTGAAGTCGCCCATGACGTCATCTGCACCAGCGAGCCCGGCGAGGAAACCGGGAATCTGATCGACCGACAGGTCTTCGAGCGGTGCGCCGAAGAGCGCGATAGCGGCGCTTGCCCGCTCGCTCGGATTTGTAATCTCCAGCAGTCCTGCAGCAGTTGCCTGCAACGCTTCCTGTGCACCCGCGCCGCCCTGGGCGACCTTGTCAGACATCTCCTGCGCATTGAGGCCGATAGCCTCGTACGTCTCCTGCGAGGACTTGCTCATGTCCGACCCGAGGATGGTGAATTCCTTGAGGGCGTCACCGGTCTTGTCGAGCGCAATTGCGCCGCCCTGCGATGCCGAGATCAGCAGGTTGAACGCGTCCTTGCCATCGAAGCCGAGGGCGCGGAAATTGGTGCCGTACTCGTTGAGGATTTCGGGCAACTCGTCCCGCATGCCGACCGAGACCTCTTGCATGCCTCGGGTGAGCATGTCGAACGCTTCGTCGGCGCTGCCCGCGAGTCCGTTCTGCATGAGCTGGCTCGCGGCCTGCACCGATCCTGACACGTCCTGATCGAAGATCTCCGCGAAACCTGCAGCCTTGGTGGTCAACTGTTCGAGACGTGCGCCACCCATTGTGTCAAGTGACCCGAACGAGCCACCGACAGCGGAGACCGCTTCTCGGATGGTGTCCATCGAGTCGCCGACACCGGTGGCGTAGAGGTCACCTGCGACCTTGCCGTACTGCTTGGCTTCCTCGGCGCTCTCACCGAACGATGCGGCGAGCTTGGAGCCGACCTTGCCCTGTTCCATGGATTTACCCATGAGTTCCATCGCGCCGCCGACACCGGCAGCACCGGCGGCGAGGCCGGCGAGCTTCTTGGTGCCGGAGTCGAGTCCGGAGAACATGCCCTTGAGTCCGCCGCCTGCCCGCTCAGCGGAACCTGCGACATCGTCGTTGGAGTCAGCGAGATCGTCGCTGGCGTTCGCCGCTGCTTCGGCCGCATCGGCCGCGCGCTTACGCGCCTGTGTCAGTTGCGCTTCGGCAGCTTCGGCAGATCCGGCGGCCTTGTTACTGGCCGACCGAGCCTTCTCGATGTTGTCCTCGGCGGTCTTGATCTGCGAGGCCTTCGCCTTGCCGGTGTCGCGAAGTTCTTGCAGTTTGAGTTCGGCGATCTCGACTTTGCGGACCGCCCCCGCGGCCTTCTCTCGCTCGGCGGACAGCTTCGTTGTCGCAGAGACGACTGCGGCTTCGGACTTCTTGACGCCTTCGGCCATCGCATCGCCGAAACTCGAACCTGCCGCCTGACCTGCCTGGCGGATCGGGCCCGACACCTGGCGGGTGATCTCGCCAGCGATGCCGGGAATGGTGGGCAGGATTTGCAGTGTTGCCCAGCCGACAGATCTGGCCATCAGGTACCTTCTTCCAGTCTTCGGCGGCGATCCGCGAATCGCTTCTCAGCGCGATTGATTCGGGCGTCGTCGATTTGCGCAGCTTGTTTCGCAGCGGGTTTCGGCCGGTTCGGGTAGTCCTTCCACGGCGTGCCCTTCTTGCGTCCACGGTTGGCTTGCAGCGCCCACAGATCGGCGAGCAGGTGGTCTTCGATTGACCACGGCATGTGTCCGCCGTTGTCGGAGATCGCGAGCGCGGAGGTGCGCGGTAGTCGACGGATGAGGACCCACAGCAGACGCAATGTCAGCTGCGAGTCCCCGCCGCCCGGCCGCCACAGGTCGCGCAAGTCGAGCCCGTGATAAAAGGTTCTGAGGTCGGCCTCGATGTCGTCGCCCCGCAACTGCAGGACGGCCAGGAGGCCTAGGAGTTTCCCGTGGTCCCGACGCCCGATTCCTCGGCGAACATCGTCATGATCTCGGCAGCCGCATCCATCGGCGCCTTGCCTTCAGCCTGCGAGCGAGCACAGAACCAGAAGAACTTCTGGTCACCGAGCAGGCCCTTGACCATGTGCAGTGGGTTCTTGCCGATGGCGCCGAGCTGCCAGTCCCAGGAGTCGATGAGTGCGGACCGGTTGACGCGGATCTCTTCGCCCCACAGGGTGAGGACGATCGTCGAGTCGGATGCCTCGGACTTGCGGGCGGCGTTCGCCTTCTGGTGATCCTGCGGCTTGGGTGCGTTGGCGGGGATCTTGCCGGCAGATTTCGCTTCGGCGCGGCGCTGCTTGCGGTTGCCCTCCTTTCGGTTCTTTCGCGCGATCCGGCGGGCTTCCTCGGCGGCTCGCACTTCGTCGTCCTCTGTGGCTCGTACGTGGTCCTCGACAGCGGGCGCGACTACGTCGGGGTAATCCTCTTCGACGCGGGTGTAGTTTTCGTCGCGCTTCTCGGCGCGGAACTTCGCGAGTAGAGCCACCTCGTCTGCGGTCAGCGCATCGGCTTCCGGCGCGGTGTTCTCGTAGTCGGTAAAGTCATCATCTGAGGGCATGTGCAGCTCCTTGGTTGTCGCGCCAGATTTGTGGTGCGAGGGCCGCCGTGATTCGGTCGGCGGCGAGGTCTGTGAGTCCGGCCTTGATCAGGTCGGCGTGTGTTTGCGCAATGAGCGCGACGGGATCGGACGGCGCGGGTTCGTCCTCGTCGTCTTCGTCCGGTAGCTGCTCGGCGATTTGAATGGTCTTGGCGACCTTGGCGCGATCGCGTGGACGGAGGCGCTCACCCGGTTTGATCACGTCGAGTGCGATTGCGGCCGCGGTGATCTCGACGTCGGTCGGCGTGCGCAGTCTCGGCGGGGTGATCATGGCTTTGGCGATACCGGGTCTGTCGAGGTAGCCGCTGGCGAGATCTGGACCCGCTTCCATGAATCTCGATGAAAGGTAGCGATATTCCCCGGTTCAGTGCCAAGGATGTGAAGGTGGCCATCGTCGTCGATATGCCATTTGGTGCCGTTGAAAATGTCTGCGCGGGTGGCGAAATCGTGTTCGACGTAGACGACGTGAATCATGTGGTTCTCCTGGTCGTGGTGGTGGTTGTGCAGCAAGCTGGAGCCGATCGCCCGCCGGGCTGCACACCGGCGGGCGATCGGGGTTTCAGGCGGAGACGACGGTGACGACGCCTGCCGGGGTGAGCGATGCAGCGGGCGCGGCGAGGGTGCCGCCGTTGGCGAGGACGACCGTGTACGGTCCGCCTGCCGAACCGGTGACGGTCGCGTTGCCGGGACCGACCGTGGTGAGAGCTTCGAGCGCTGCCTTCACGGCCGCAGTCGTCGCGTTGAAGACGATGCCCACGACGGTCTGGTTGTCTACGCGCAGCGGGAAGGTGCCTGCCGTGGTGCCCGCCGGAACGGTGACGGTCCAGGTGGTCGGATCGTCGGCGTTCTCGTTCGCCGTGCCGAGCAGGTGGTTGTCGCTGTCGGCGAAGATGTCTGCGGTGACCGGGAAGGTGCGGACACCGGATTCGGACTTCGTCCACGCACCCGTGGTGAGCAGCGCGGGGCGAGTGGTCCACTCGACCTCTTCGACGTCTTCCTCGCGGGTGACGATCAGCAGATGCCGGTAGACGCCCTTGGGTACGGAGATGAAGCCGGCGTCCTTGCCGTAGGCGATACCGGCGCTGACCGCGTTGCGTTCGAGGGCGTTGAAGCTCAGCTCGAGCGTGCCCTTGCTGGTCTTGCCCTTGAAGCGAGGCTTTCCCCAAGCGTCGTAGAAGGTCTTCTCGACGCCGGGGGTGTAGGTGACGCCTTCGGTGCCGAGCAGGCCGAAGTCGAGCCACATCGCGCCGGGGGCCTGGCCGGGTGCGGGGACGGCATCGGTGAGGGTGCCGGTGTAGTTCGGGTCGAGGACGTAGATCTCGCCCTCGTCGAAGACGGAGGCGTTGTCGGGATTGATTACGGACATGGCAAATGACCCCTTTCAAGGGCAGGTGGCCTCGGGCGAGGCGGTTAGATTGCTGTGGTGCGGATGCGCACTCGGATGGTGAATCCGGCGATGCGTCCGCCGTTGGCGTCGTCAACGTCGTCGAGGATGGACGAACCAGCCATCACGTTGGTAATGCCTGGAATCCGGTGCGCGAGAAGCAGGCCCTGACAGAGCGCTGCAAGTTCCTTCGAGCGGGTTCGCCCGTTGGACCACACGGTGACGCCGATCTGCGGCACGGTGAAGATCGGCCACTCCATTGGCCCACTGTCGTCACGGACAACGATGAACGGGTCGGTGGCGACGCCGTCGACTTCGGGAACCCATTCCGGATCGAGCGACAGCGCGACTCGGACATCCGGATCACGTTCGGCGAGGACCGATTTAAGGAAGTCCTTGATCGGCTTCGCCGCGTCGGTTGCCTTGCGTGCCGGTTTCACTTGCCACTCACCTCCAGTCCGACGATGCCAGCAGCGCGAGTGAGGACACCGCGCTTGAGCTGTATCCCGACACCGCCCGGATGCTTGATCGCCACCGAACCCACCGGCCTGTCGGTCTGGTAGATCTCGACCCCGACCTCGATGTCGTCGCCGAGCTGGCTTCGCGCCTTCCCTGCGATCTGCTCGGTCACCTCGGAAACCATCGCTCGAACTTCCGAGCTGTTGAGGATTTCGCGGATGCCTTCGTGGTCGAGTTGAAACTCACCCTTTCCTGCCACGGTCAGCCCCTTCCGGTGACGGCGAGAACTTCCAGTCCGCGACGTCCGGTTCCGAATGCCGAACGCCAGTCGAGGATCCGAATGTCGTACGTCAGTCCGCGAACGATGAGCTGATCGTCGTTGGTCAGATCCGGCGCGGGCATGAAATAGACGGTGTGCTCGATGGTTTCACCGTTGCGCACCAGCGAAGCATTCTTCGCAGTGGCGCCCGGAGTGACCGCCTTCGCCTTGAGTGGAAACTTGGACACCGTCGACGTCACCGGGTCGTCGTTCTCGTCGAGCCCTCCAGGGTTCTTGCGGACCCTGATCACTGCTTCGCTCATGGCAGGCTCGGCAATCGGTAGCGGTCGAGTACTCGGAGTTCGTGATCGAAGAGTGCCGTTGAGCCTTCCGATGCGGAGAAGCTGAACGGGCCGATCGTTTCCGCGTGGCCACCGAGTTCGGAATTGACTGCCCTCGCCGCGGCTTCGAGGACGACGCCAAGCAGGTCGGCGGGCGTGTCGTAGCCGTGACGCATGTCCACCTCGATCGACCGCCACCGATCCGGCCACTGCCCGCGCAGCATCCCTTCGGCTGACCACTCGACGTCCGGGACCACCGCTCCCTGCACCTTGACCTCGTTGATCGAGACTAGGCGCAGGGTCGGTAGATCCAGGACTTTGCCGCCGTGCCCGTCGAGGACGATCTTCTCGTCGACGACGGGCGCGACGTGCCAGCCGCAATACGAGCGCACCGCGCCGGATGCGACACCGAGCCGCCACTCCTCGAGGTCGTCCCCGGCCATCAGGGCGGTGAACTGTTCGATCCCGATCAGTGGCTGCATCTCATGCCCCCTTGTTACGAGTCCGAGTGCGTGCCTTGTTGATCACTGCTCGCGTCTTCGTGATCGGGGTCAGCCCGCGAGCCTTGGCGTCCTCGTCGGTGAGCAGAACGGTGTGCGGCAGTCCGGCTACTTCGATTTCGTATTCACGCACTGCCGTCCCCTTACGCTGCGGGGGTCGAGGACAGGGTGAGCTTGACCAGGCCGAGCGGCTGACGCAGGGCGAGAGCTACGCGCTCTTCTGCGCGGATGGTCACCATGTTGTTGGTGAAGTCGTCCGCGTGCGTGTTGACCGCTTCGACGCTGACGCCGCCCTTGCGGTACAGCGTTGCCGCCGTGCCGAATGCGCCGACGAGAGCGGTTCCGGCTGCGATCGCCGGTGTGACCACGGTGCGCAGTCCCCAGATCGGCGGGTTCTCCATGATGCCGCCCTGGCCGTATTGGCCGGCGAAGTAACCTCCGCCGAAGTACTGGCCGTTGCCGTCCTTGGAGAGCCGGAAGTTCTGGTAGTCCGCCGGGTTGATCACGATGCCGTCCGCGACGAGACCCGATCCGGTGGAGATCTTGGTCAGTGCACGGAACACCGAGTCAGCGTTGTCCTCGATGTTCGCCGAGGTTTCGGTCTGGATGCCCGAGCGCTTGAGCAGACCCAGCTGGTTCTGTCCGGTGCCGGTGCCGTTGAGGAGCTGCTGCTCCTCGAAGACGCCGAGCTTGTACAGCAGGCGGCCGTCGATCTCGGACTTGATGAACGGTGCGTCCTCGATCAGCTCGTCGGACACCTTGACCCAACCGGCGATCTTCTTGAGAGCGTCGGTGACCGAGGAGGGCAGGACGAAGTGCATCTGCGGCTTTGCGCCACCTTCGGCGACGCCGGCGAAGTCACCTTCGGCTGCACCTTCCACCAGGTAGGTGATCGAGTTGCCGGAGATCTTGCCCTTGCCGAGCAGATCGGCGATGACGAGCTGCGGGCGGTAGCCCTGCACGATCGTCTGGTCGAAGTCGGTCAGGTAGGGCGTTCCCGCCGACCATCCGGTCAGGACGTGAGAGTCGGTCGCCGCCTTGAACTCGGGCGCCTGGATCGCGAAGCGGCCACCGCGGGACTTGATCGCGTCTGCCGCATGCTTGACGAAGTGGTCGCCGAGCGAGACCGACTTGCGCGAGGAACGCCCGGCCTTCGGCGCTTCACCGGCAGGCTCTTCGCCATCGGTCGCGTCGGCGCTCTCGTCGGCGAGTCCGTCGAGCTTGCCGAGCAGCGCCGCGGCCTCGGAAGCCTTCGCGATACTCGCGTCGAGAGTTTCGACCTCGGCGACCAGGGTGGCCACTGCAGCGGACTGCTCTTCGGTCAGCTCGACACCGGCAGCCTTCGCGCCGGCCACGATTGCGTTCGCGTTCGCCAGAGCGGCAGCACGCTTTTCCTTCAGATTCATGGGTGCTCCTTCAGAGCGAGAAGTGATAGTTCGAGTGCTGCCAGGGAGACGGACGGGCTAGGCGTGGTCGATCCGGGCGAAGTCTGCGCAGACTTCCCTGGGGACGGTTCCGTACCGCTGGTCTGGTCCTGGTCTTCTGTCTCCTCTTCCGCGTCAACGGGGAGAACGGCTTTGAGAGATTCTGCGGCCACTTCGAGTTGCGTGATCGTGTCCCGAATCGCGGTCTCGTTCTTGGACGAGAGCACGCGTCCGGCCTTGGCGCGCAACGAGCTGGCCGCAGCTTTGACGGATAGGATCTCCGTCTCTTGATTCGCGCCGATAGGCACGACGGACACCTCGAAGAGATCGAGTTCCTTGAGTGAGTAGTAGGCATCCCGCCAGGACTTGCCCTCGCCAGTGGGTTCGATGAACTCACCTTCGACGATGGCGAACGCGAACGACATCTGAGATACACGCCCAGCCTTGAGGAGTCGATACACCTGGGCCGACTTCGGAGACTCCAAGTCGATCCGGGCGTGAACCTTCAGGCCCTTCGCATCCTCCTCCGCCTTGACGATCTGACCGATGTTGAAATCGGGATCGGCGGTGTTGTGTCCCCACAGCAGCGGGATCGGGATGGCCTTCTCGGCCCACGCTTTCAGGGTGTTTGCGAACGCACCGGGTTGGACTACGTCACCGTAGGAGTCCTTGTTCCCGAACACGCTCGCGTAGGCGATGAATTCACCCTCCTCGAGCCCATCGTCGGGACCGGCCTTGAACTGGACTGAGCAAGCTTTGGTCTTCACGGCTGCACCTCCTCGGTGTCAGTGGGTGGTGCGCTGAGCGCCTGGTTCAGGTTCGATGCGAGCATTGCCGCGTCACCGCCGAGCGCCGGCATGTTCTGCGTTGCGCGCGCTTCGTCAGCAGTCATCCACGGGCGGCCGGTCGCGGTCTGCAACGACGCCGCCTCTTCCTCGAAGGAGCCCTTCATCTTTTCCTTGACGTTGAATTCGACCTGCTTCCCCGGGTCGACCCTCGGTACCAGGAAGGTGTTGATGCGGTCCTGGACCATGCGCAGCGTCGGACCGAGGGTGTCGGAGTACAGCATTCGTGAGAACTCTTTGACGTTGCTGTAGTTCGCGTTGTCGAGGATGCCGACCATGACCGGGTTGACGTGGTACACGCTCGCCACGGTGGTCAGCGCGAGTTTGGCCGAATCGACATACTCGTCTTCCTTCGACGAGAAGCCGAGCTTCTTGATCTCCATACCGTCTTCGAGGAACGGGGTTCCGCCTGCACCGCTGCCGGAATATGAATCCCGGTACTGTGCAGCCCACTTCGCCTTCGCCTCCGGCGACCACTGTGGTGCATCTTTAGGTCTGGTGATGTACGAATCGACGCGAGCGCCTTTGTCCCACCGCTGCTTCCGGTACTCCTGTGCCGAGATCTGCTCACTCAAAACACTTTTGAGTGCCGACACCGGGGAGCTTCCAATACGTGTGTCCTCGGGCGACCAGCCGTGAAAGACGAGCATGTACTCCGCCGGGATGGTCAGAGTCTCAGTGACCTCGGGCAGGGAGACGTCGTAACTCTCGATTCCGAATGCGCCGGCGGTCTTGGCGTCGGTGATCCACGAGGGTCTGATCGGTCGAATGATCCAGCCGCTCGGCGACTTCGCGTCCTCGGAGACGAACCAGTATGCGATGTCGTAGAGCGCCAGAGTCGCGATCAGGTCGTAGACCAGCTCGTATGTCGTCTGATCGGGGTTGGGTTCCCGGATCAGGTCGACGAGCGCCCCGTCCCTCGCGCGCGCATGGTTGCCGTCCTCCGACTGCTCGAAGCTGTGGAGGCCGAGCTGTGCGACGTTACGAGCGAGGAATCCCACGACGGTTCGTAGGTTCGGTTGTTCACGCCACAGTTTCTCGACGGTCTGCCCGCGCATGCCCGAGAGGTTGACTGTGACGTCCGGTGCCGATCCAGCAGTGACGCCGGGCGGTGTCTTGCTTCCGAACCCAAAGAAGGCGGCAAGGCCCATGGTTGCCTCCTCAGAGCATGATGAAATCGGTTTCTTCGTAGGTTGAATCTGGTTGTGGTTCTTCCACTTCGGCCCAGAGACCGAAGCGTGCGAGGGTCACGGCGACCATCGGCGTGATGACGAAGTCGCCGCGCCTGTCCCATCCCCATGCGCCACCGGTACCGATGGGCCGCTTCGACGCGGACTTGAGTGCGTCGAGCATGAGTTGATCGCCGGTGTGCGAGATCAATCCGTCCGGCAGCTCGTTGTCGATCGCGCTGCACGCCTGACCCATCTGCGAGGCGTTGGTGACAATGACCTTCACGCCGGCCGCTTCCAGATCGGGCACGAACGCGAACGCCGGGGACTGACGATCGATGACGACCGCGCGCGGCTTCTCCTTGAGCCAGATCGCGATTGCCATATCGACCGGACCGCGCAGAGTGCCATCCTTTTGACGGACTCGGGCGGACTTGCCGTGGTAGATCAGCTCTAGGTGCGAGCCACCGTCATCGCGGAAGGTTGCCGCAGCGATCGTGCACGTGAGGCCATCGGGCGAGACGTCCATGCCGATCGCACTGTCGTTGCGAAGGATTGGTTTCGGATCCGTGCGCGCAGACCAATCGTCAGGCTTGATGACGTACTCGGGCGTTGCCGCGAGATCGGTGGGCCAGTTGCCCACGGACAGTCGCTCGACGAGGAAACCTGGGAGCTGATCGGCCATGCCTGCGAGTTCGTTCTCGATGTACTCCTCGTCAAGCAGGTACCCGAGCGAGGGGTTCGACTCCTCCCAGCGTTCACGGTCCTCGCACCACGCCAGCAGTTCCTCATGTGACGTCAACTCGGGCGGTTCCGTCGTGGACCACTCCATCCAGCACAGCGCCGGATCGGCGCCCTTGAGTGCGCGCTTACGCAGTGACGCCCACTTGTGGCAGTACGCCTGGTCGGTCACATCTGCTGCGCTCGCGAGATACCAGATCTGCGGGTTGTCGGCGGTTGTCAGAAGTGGGGTCAGCGACTTGATCGAGGCGGGCGAGAGGTCCATTGCCTCGTCGAAGATCAGTCGATCCACAGAGAATCCGCGAGCGCCCATGTTCGTACGCGTCTTGAACCGGATGATCGAGCCGTTCTTGAACTTGATCGACTCGAATCCGTGTGAGCGGACTACGCCCTTTTTGCCGGGGAGCAGCTCGGCCTCGATGAGCGGATGTGACCGGATCAGCGTTTCCAGCTTCTCCATCGACTCCATGGCCGTCGAAAACTTGTGCGCCGTATGCAGAATCGAGACGCCCGGCTCGTTGATCATCCAGCCGAGCTCGACGACCTCGATGCAACCGTTCTTCCCGTTCTGGCGTGCTACCAGCACAGCGACTTCGTACGCGGCCCAGCGACGGACGCCGGACATTGTCAGCCGGTCACTCTTGGCCATGCCGTTGCGAACGACGTACTGCTGCCAGGGGAAGACATCGCGGCCGCCGACAGTGGCAACGTCGATCGCATCATCTCCGGCAGTGGTCGACCATGCTGGTATCGACTCAACCCGTGGCGTTTGCCTCCCGCGCAGCGCGGGCCTTGGCGAGTTCATCAGCGAGCGTCGCCCCCTCCTGCGGCTTCGCATCAGCCCGAACGAAGAACGCGTTGATCTGACGCAAGGTCGTCGCCTGCTGTCGCGCCTCCTGCAATGCGCCGTCGATCCGGATCACCAACTCCTCGTCGTTGTCCCGAGCAGCGACGAGCGTCGCCCAGGTGTCGTCGTCGCCAGAGATAGCGCGGTCTAGCATCCGAAGTCGGTCGGAGATGCGTGCACCCTCGGCGATCATCGACAGCTCGGCTACTGTCCGAGCTTCGGCTGTCATCTCGTCCCAGTAGGCCTGCCCTACCTGGCCCAACTCGATCGGCTCGAAGATCTCCGCCAGCTCGTCAGCGCCCACTGTGGAGCCTCCTTGCGTGTAGCCCAGCGATTCGGGGAGAGAAGCCTGACTGCCCAGCGAAGGGAGTCAGGCGGTGGGGGCCTTCCCAGCGATCTGGAGGCCCCCTGGCTTGCGGGGTCAGAGCCACTCACGCGTCGTCAGCGTGGGGCTGAGCTGCGATCTGAGGGCCGGGCGGAGGTGATCCCGGCTTCCGTCGCCACGACTGGCATTGCACCGCTTGTGTAGTAGTCGGTCCGCTTGAGTGCCGCCATTCGATCTAGAGGTCGAGTGATCGGCTTCGAGCGGGTGTCCATCCCAGTTCTTCAAGGGCTCCCGAAACAGTCGATTACCGCACCAGTAGCACTCGGTTCCATCGACGAGGTTGCGGAGGAGCCGCTTTCGCTGCTTCTGATGTGACCAACCCAGGCCCTTGGCTGTGGTCGACTTGGTCGTAGCCATCAGCTTCTCGCGTCGATCTGATCACTGAGCGACTCGGCATACTCGGTGAGTCGAGCAACTGCATCCCAGTTCTTCATGCGCTCGGCTCGTGCGATGAGAACCTCGCAGTCATACAGGCGGTCATAGAGGGTGGGCATCACGTACCCGCTGCCCGGTGCAGTAGGCACAGTTCGATGTGAACGAACATCTCCTCGGTGATCGTGACCGGTCCGAGGATCTTCACCTCAGAGCATGAGTAGCCGCGTGCGCCCTTGGTTGATCGAGGTGTCATGTAGGCCCAGCGCCGAGCCTCGGGGTGCACCATCTGGTACGTAACGATGGTCGCCATGTCGGGTGCGATGAGTAGTGGGTTGGGCATCATGACCTCCACATGTGAATGAGTCGGACTATCACCCAACGGATCAGTGCGAGGCTTGGCATCGCTGCTCTCGCTGCATCATTCGGCGCGACCACCAGGCGTCGTCGAGGATCTTGTCGGCCTGCACTTGAATGTTCGGTATGCCGAGGAAGGGACTGATGTAGTCGAGGCCTTCTTGGATGACGCGCGGGAGCGCAACGCCTTCGAAGACTGCGAGCAGGTCACCTTCGTATGCGAACTCCATCAGATCACCCACTGTTCGATGAGTGCCCACATGATCCGGATTGCTTCGATCAGGTCGAGGATCACGTGAACTCCCATCGTCGTGCTTGTTTCTCAAGCGGAGAGCAGAGGAGTTGAACCCCTGGCCTTTCGGCCCGTGCCGCGTTCGAAGCGGTCCCGCCACCACTGGCGGTTTACTCTCCAGGGCCCCGCCTGCAGGCCGGGGCTATTCAGTTGTTCGGCTACCGATCTACCCGGATCACCGTGTGCCCCACGACAGCGGGGACGTTGAGTCCATCCAGGCAGCGGCGCACTACGGCGGGAGGCCGTCTTGGTGCGGGCTTGGATTCCGTGCTCCCGGCGTGTGAGTCAGGACCGGGCGGTGACTTAAACCTGGATGGAAGATTGTGGCGTTGATTCCTGGAGCACCCACCGGTGATGTTTCGGCTAGTGCATCGACAGATCCAGACGCGCCCCTGGACGACAAAGGCGCGAGGCGGACTTTCATCCACTACTCGCGCCAACGCGCCTAGCGTAACACGCGAGGTGCGGCTAAGAGATCGCCCACTCCGCCTGATATTCCGGATGATCCGAGTAGGTAGACGCGAAAAGACGTAAGGCAGTCTCTCGTGCCGCCTGACCGCCTTCGGTCCAGGCGGTGCGATGTCCCTGATCCTGAACCCAACACTCATTAACGTACTCAGCAATGATTGCTCGCTTTGCTGCCAACTCACGCAGAACGCGGGCAGGGTCATGACGAACGATGTGCTCAGCCCTCGAGTCGTCAGGCGCGGAGCCATCCCCGTACACAACCATCCGCCGCGCGCCGTCAATCACGCTATTGACCCCATCGCGGCGCCACAGACCCTCGTCGCGTACCGAGCCGGATGAGTCCCACCCCGCAGCATCCCGAGCGACCTCCTCGTCCTCATCCAACCGTGCCTCGAGAAACTCGACGATCGTCACGCCGCCACCTTCCTAGCTCGAACCGGCACATCCAAGTGCTTGTCCAGCACCTCACCCATCAAGAACACTTCCGCTCTCGACAGCACTCCACACCACTTGGCCACGATATGCCCACCTTTCCGAAGCGCGTCAACCCGATTGGCCGTCAACCCGCGATACTCCGGATACTGACGCGCCAGCAGTTCGGCGACCTGGACGATGCCGGCGCGGTGCAGCATCCGGGCTCGTACGCGCTCGAGCACTTCATCCTTCTCATGAACAGGTACCGGATCTTCGGCCGGGATGTCGACAGTCGCCCAGCAGCGATTCATCACCTTGCTGATGTCGACGTACGCCGTATCCGCGCCTTCGGTCATCGCGAGCGAGATGATGTTCCGTCGCAGCCACCGCGCCAACCCGAGCACCGATTCCTGATAGCCGTACGGGAGTCGGTTCTCGCTCTCCCGGAGCGGGCCGACGAAGTCGAAGTCGTGCGTGAACCCAGTCGGCATGTACGAGATCCCGCGGGAATCGCACACGTGGCGAGCCCAACCTGCCAGCTCGTTGAACAGGAGGTCGACTGCGTTGCTTGCGCCGAGGTTGAACGGCAAGGGCTGCTCATCGGTGCCCGATGCGATTTTCATTCCGCCCTTGCCGATCCGATCCTGTCGGTAGGTCGTGACTGCGAGGTCCTCCGCGAGTGAAGGGATTTTCTTCAGCAGATCCAGTAGAGCTTTCTGATCGACCCTCGGTAGGTAGAAGTGATCCGCTTCGGTCGTCCCAACGCTCATGGTCACACCTTCCCAACAGTCCGCAACTCTGGACTGATTCTACCACATATCACACCCAGTTACGTTGTGCCACAACATTTTTCACTTGACCCTCCTTGTCGGCCCGTACGCGGTCCTTCGTGTTGTCGCCGGATCTCGGACCCACATCGGCGGAGCCTGCTTGGGTAGTGACGCGAGCGAGTACGCGGTCGGGTTGCCGTCGTCAGGCCACTCCTCGCGAAATGACCACTTGCCCAGCGGGACGGACTCGACCGGCGACGGCAACTCGAACGGCTTTCCGCCGAAGTCCTCCCCCGCGCTGTCGGGCAATATCGTGCCCACCGGTGCGTAGTACACGCCAGGCCCCAACTCAGCCCATGAACCATCGGCGCTCATGTTGCATCCCCAGGAGTGAAGAGGACGGTGAAGATGGGGGCGGCTTCGGCTATGACGACTTCGGTGCTGGTTTTGTGGTGGTTCTTGTCGACGCCGGGTGTGAGCCATGTTCCGGCGAGATTCTTTTCCCAGATCAGGAATTCGCCTCGGATCACTGATCCTGGTGGAAGTTCGTCGAGGTCATCGGGTGTCTCGACCGTGCGGGGCTTAGACCAACCAGCGGAAACCAGTGCGTTGGCGGAGTAGCGTGCGAATTCCCTCGTTGCACCCTGGGTTTGTAACTCATCGGCCAACAGTGCGGCCCGTTCGTCCCTCGCGGGTGTGGCCTGTGATCGGATCTCACTCACAACGACTCCTCGGAAGGCTTGCGGTTCAGGCGGTACGCCAGGGCGACGAGCACCTGGTGCGGGATGGGGTCAGGTTTGGGATTCGATTTGGCGCGCTTCACGATCCGCACCGCGTTGCCGTCCACCTCCCACAGTCCGCACCCGTCCGGGATCTCCTCGGGCTTCAGCAGTCCGGCCGGTGTGGCGTAGACGAAACGGTTGGTGATCTTCCGCCATGGCCGCCGCTTCTCCTCGGTCTCGCGGAGGAAGTCGGCTCGGCTAATCTTCACCTCGATTGCCGTGCGGGTGCCGCCGCCGTCGAGCATGAGTGCGTCGATGCGGCGGAACGGCTTGTGCGTGTCGAGGATCCGTTCGTGATCTTCGGTGTAGTCCGGGGTGCCTGGCCAGTGCTTGTTCGCGAAACCAGGGTGCTGCGTCTTGTAGAACGCCCGCCACGCCTCTTGTCGCTCCGAGTCCTCTACAACCACTTCGTGAACGAACGCGCAGCCTGAGTGTTTCCGTGCGATCGCATCGAGTACGGCAGTTGCGTTCATGATTCCCCTTCCAAAGCTGCGCGGACACGAAGGCTCAACACTTCCCGGCCCTCCCGCTTGAGTTCGGAGGCGAGTTTCTCCACCCTGGCGATCGTGGACTTGAGTTCCGTGATCCGCCCGTTGGTGTGCTGCTCCACCACCAACGCCACATGCGCGGCATGGATTCGTTGCGGCCCCTCTATACCGCATGAGCAGATCCAACCGTCGTGGTGCGGTCGCTCCTGGTGCGCTGCGATGAGGTCGGTCAACCCCGGATCAGGCGCGGTCATCGGATCCACCACTTTCGTACTCGCTTCACCTGTCCGCCGATCTGTGAGTTGCATTCGTCGCACGGTTGAAACACCCACACCGGATGCATGTTGTAGACGGCCTTGTTTTTGAAGCAGAGCCAGCACAGGAGGTTGTGGGTTGCGCCCATGCCCAGGCTGCGGATGTCGACCTCCACCGGATCAGGCGCGGTCATGACGACACCTCCTCGGCCGCAACGAACGGGGCGAAGTTATGCATCTCATAGTCCGCGTAGTCGCCGGACTCGTTGACATATCCCGATGGCCGGTGTGCGCGCCTTACGCCAGATGAGTTGACCCATATCGTCTCTGTCAGCAATCCGTTTTCCGTCGTCCCGTGATAGGGCTTATGGTCCGGCACCGCATCCCATGTCTGCCACTCGGTTTCGGTGGGGGCAGCTTCCCTCACGCCTAGCCTGGCGCGTAGGTCGGCAGCGAGTTCCGGGTAATCGGTCTCGCACGATGCGGCATAAGCGGCGAGAGCGGCTCGGGCATGGGGATCACTGTCGTACGAGAGGACGAAGTATCTGCGCCCGAAGTTTCTGCCACCCTCGGCATCTGAGCCGTCGACCCTACGAACGATGTACTTGTCAGTCAGACCGGCGGGGTTGGTGCCTTCGATGTTCGGCAGCGCGTTCCGCACCCTGGCGATCGTGGCCTCAGCCTTCTCGGCGCGGATCTTCCAGCCTTCGCAGTCCCGGGTCTCGTCCTCCACGCTGAACGTGAGCGTCCGGTTCTCGGCTTCGAGTTCCGTGATCCGCCCGTTGGTGTGCTGCTCCACCACCAACGCCACATGCGCGGCATGGATTCGTTGCGGCCCCTCTATACCGCATGAGCAGATCCAACCGTCGTGGTGCGGTCGCTCCTGGTGCGCTGCGATGAGGTCGGTCAACCCCGGATCAGGCGCGGTCACGACGACACCCCCGCAAGCTGAGCCATCAACTGGCGGCCCACAAACTCTGCGTACGCTGGCGGAATTGCCTCCGCGATGTCCTTGCGCACATCAGTCCAGTCGATGCCCATCGCCTTCTGCCATTGCGCGACAGTTCCTTTGCCGCCACCATCGCCGTACACAGCGAAGTAGGGGCCGTCGAACCACTCACCATGCCGGTATCCAGCGACCCGGCCGCGATGCTTCCGATGCGCCGGTTGCGCGACTTCGAAGCCTGTGACCTCGAAGTAGCGGTGCCGGATCACACCGAGCCCGAACATTTCCCCACAGAGGGTGAGGTCGCGTCGGAGGTCTGAGCCTTGGACGTTTTCGATGATCGTCGGCACCGTGAGTTCCGCGAATGCTGCGCGTGTGGCGGGGATCAGGTTGATGTGGTTGCCGGCAGTTGCCTTCTGATTGCCTTTGATGAGGGTGCACGAGGCCTGGCATGGAGGGGAACCGTGTACGGCGTCGTACTCGTGTCCGTGTGCGGCGAGGTATTCGAGTGCGTCGCCTTGGATGAATGTGTCCCCGGCGTAGTTGGGTTGAGGGTTGATGTCGACGCCTGTGACGTGGAATCCGGCGTTCTGGTATCCGCGGGCAGCACCACCAGCGCATGAGAAAAGGTCGAGAAGTTTGAGGCTCATGTTCACCCCTCCTCGGCCGCAACGAACGGGGCGAAGCCCTCTGGCAGTAGGCGCTCGGAATCGTCGTACACAAAGTCGCCGTGGTCGTTGAACTTTCCGATCCGGTATCGAAGGCGCGGGGTGACCGCTGGCGCGTAGACGCAGATCCTTCCGTCACGGTGCTGCCACGGTCCGGTTTCGGTGGGGGCAGGGACAACCGGCGAGGAGGTGGGCTTCTGCCAGCCGTTGTGTTCGTCGTACGGGTTGAGCGGCGGGTCGATCGAGATTCCCGACGCTGTGGATTCACATCCGGCATGGTTGTATCCAGCCTCGAAGCCGTCATCCCAAGCGCCTGCCATTGTCTCCTCCTCTTTCGTCTCCTCCTCGGCGGGTTCGACAGGGGCGCAATCACCCTCACCTCTCGCGCAGGCATCGCGGCTCCATCCGCAAAAGCTGCAGAAACCTTCCGCCTGTGTCACTCTCTCGGCGGGTTCGGTTGCCGGATCCGGCTCTGACTCACCCAGCGAGTACGGGTTGCTGGTGTAAGCATTCCCGCGTGTCCCATCCACGCCGGCATCACTGTCGGTCACTGCCGCCTGATAACCCTGCTCCCAAACGAAGTACGGATGCTCGGGATTGGGGACAGTTTCGGGGATCTCCACGTCACCGTCCGTCGATGCGAGAGCGGACTTGATTCGGGCGAGCGTTTCCGGGTTCCGCTGTAGACGTGCCTCGTCATGTTCAGATGTAGGAAACTTCTCACGGAGTCGATCGCGTGAACTGTAGTCCCCGCGGCCCTCCCAGATCACGTTGAGGAAGTCTGCCCACTCCTCGGCGGTGAGTGCCATACCGCCGACAGGGATGTAGTTGCGGCCGGTTTCGTAGCCGATGGTGAAGGCTTTCGCGAAGATGTCGCCAGCGGCAGTGCCTAGCTCTTTGTCAGTCATGAGTTCTCCTGTGCAAGTGAGTAGTTGCGTGCGATGTTGCGGCTGGCGAGTCGTGCGACGTCGTAGGCCGACCGCGCGTGCCTGAGTTGGCCGCCTCCGATTCGGGCTTCCCATCCGGCCTTCCGTCGTTCTCCGGGTGAGACGAGCACTCCGGGGTAGGTCCCGAGTGGTTGTGAGCCGTTCTTGTTGGGTCGGATCTGGATGACGTGGTTGGTCCAGGGGAAGCCGAGGATGGCGCCGAGTATTTCGGCGGTAGCGAGCAGTGCTGTGGGGTCGACTGCGGCGCGGCCTTTCATGTGCCAGCTAGGTCGGTTGATGGTTTCGATTGCAATGAGTTCGGCTTCGTGGAGGTCGTGGAGTAGGACGGCTGTTGTGACGACGTCACGGACGTAGAGCCTCTGTGCCGGAAAATAGTCACCTTCTGAGGTGATCGTCCGGTGAGCGAGGATTTGGTCGCCAGAGAGGACGCAGAGCCCCGTTGCGCGCGCTCCCGGATCGATCCCGAGGACTGTTCTCATGCTTGGTCCTTCGCTGCCCGGTACTTCTGGATGCCCCAGGCGATCGCGTAGCAAGCCATCAGGTAGTGGAAATCCCACTCGCGAAGATCCCACTCCCACGTGTCCGAGAACTCCCACACTTCGGACGAGCCCACGTCGGTGAAACTCCACCGCGCGAGTGCGTCGCGGGTCAGGGATTCGTCGCCGATGATGGCAATGTCGAGAACCTCCTCACATAGCGAACGAAAGGCAGGCCCGGCAGAGTCGGACATCCAGTGGCGCTGTTCGAGGAACGCTTCGACGATCCGGGCCTTGGCCTTGTCGGACTCGTACACGCGGGTCTGGACACTGCGGTTGGTGATCTTCTCCGCCCAGTACTGGGGGTTGATCCGTCCACGGTCCATCGCGAAGAACCCGAACATGTCGTGCTCACGGGAGAACGTGAATGAGTCGAGGTCACCGTCGATGCACAGGTGCCCCGGCCAGGTGACGAGATCCCAGTGCATCATCGAGGTTCCGGGCTGAGCGAACCGAACGTGCCGGTACACGCCGTCATCGTGGAGGATCGTCATCTCATGCTCGGCGGTATCGCGATCGAACCATTCCTTGGGCGTCATGGCGCGTGTCATGCTGCACCGCCGAGAACGCAAACCCCTGTGGATAACTCAGATGCCGGCAAGCGAAGCGCCGGCGAATCCCCCACACCCCGAGCAAATTTCGGTCGTTTCTCGCACGCGTCTCTTACGTAGGAAGAAGAGATTTCTCTTGAGTATTTATCTACGTAAGTCCGTACGTTCGTACGTAGGGTAGTGCCATTGTCAAATTGGAATGGCAAATCGAGTTTTGCCATCGTTTTGCCATCGGTTTTGCCATATGGCAAAAGTGCCTTCAGTTGCCCCATTTTGCTTCCGCTCCCTTCTTGCCTGCTGCGCTTCGTGTGTCGTGTAATGCCTGCTGAGCGAACCCAACGACGTTCCGGTTGCCGTAGTTCTTGATCCGAAATCCACCGCCGGGAACCACTTCCCAAAGCCCGCAAATGACGAGCAGTTTCGCTTCGCCTGGCGTGCAGTGAATGAACGGAAGGGCCGCTTTTTTGATGAGCCCATCTGTGCCGTTTCCGGCCGAGTAGAGGTAGGAACAGACGTAAACAAACGCTGCGCCCTTGCCTTTCGGGCTCTCGCTCAGGAGGTCGAGGATCTTGTCGTGCGTCGGAAGGTTGGTGTCCGACCGCGCCCATGGGAGTCCCACTAGCTGCCTTTCGTGGCCGCATGCTTGTTGCTGTGGGCGCCGAAGTCTCGGCCTCCCGCGATAGCCCACCGCTCGTCCGTTTTGATGGCCCACGCGAGGCACTCCTCGCGGACAGGGCATTCGAAGCAGATTGCGCGGGCGGGGAAGCTCGCTTCGCGACGCGCCTTCTTGTTGTGGACCTGGTTCGGGAACCACAGCTCAGGATCGTGATCGCGACACTTGGCACGTGCGCGCCAATCGATGTCGTCACTCATGTGAATAGCTCCTGTGCATAAGCCGGGCCGCCACCGCCTCGATGGCGGCCCGGATCTGTTGCGGGGTCGGGGATTACTGGGCGGGTTCGCCGCTAGTAGAGGCGCCGGATACGGTGCCGACGATGTCGCCGGATGTAATCCGAGCGGGCGGGAACACCTCGTCCTTGTCGACACCCTCGCGAGTGATCGAGGTGTAGGTGACGCCCATCGTGGCTACGTCAGCCGGTGTCCACATGCCACGCTTGCGGTCGAGCTTGGTTTCGAGCTGCTCGAGCTTGATTCCGATGCCGGAGAATGCGCCGACCATCTTGTCGATGCGGGACGAGAGCGGCTCGCCTTCACCGTTTTCGAGCGTGGTTCGGCACAAGTCCTGCGCCTCCTCGGTGAAGTACGTCGGGAGGACGGTAGCGATGCACTCACGGACCGCTCGGGCGCCGACGTTCTGGTTCGACAGGTAGATGTCGCCAAGGTCGGTGAGCTTCTGCCGACTCTTGCCCTTCATGCGTTCGTGAGGTGCGATGAAGTTGCGCACCGACCGGACGTTGGTCTGGACATCCCAGGCGAATGCCTGGATCTCGGACTCACCCTTGACGTCGTCGCGTCGAAGCTCGGTGACGCCGTACTGGATGTTGCCCCAGATTCGGGCGAGTTCTCGCATGAGGTGGACGGTCGGGCCGGTGCCGCGATTGGGGACTGAGTAGAAGGCTCTGCCTGCCATCGACAGTCGGCCGCAGACGTACCGCATGTCGGACTCTGCACGGTTCATATCGCGCGGTACCTGCTGTGCGACGACGACGGCAGCCTGGACTTCGGCGACTGCGCGAGCCTGCTCGACCGCGGTGGCCTGACTGATCTCGGTGGACTGCACCGCCGGTGTGGCGATGGGCTGGTAACGCTCAGGCGTTGACATTGAGTAGCTCCTCTTGCTGGTACATGGCCCACTGGGGCAGTTCGATTCGAGTGACGTCGTTGCCGTAGCCGGGCCAGATGCCGGATTCCATGCACCGGGCATAGGTCTCGATGGCGAGGCGGTTGAGTCGGCGGCCGAGTTCAACCGCCTCACGGTCGAGTTCGATGACGTTCACGAGGTACGGCGCGGCCTTCTCCTGGACGACGAACAGGAAGGCTGCGTTCGAGTCGGCGGCAACGGCAGCGAACCCATCGCAGTACCAGGGCTGCTGCTGGTGGTAGCCGTAGTCGGCGGCTGACCGGGCGAAATCGGCAGGTGCGGCCGAGTTGGCTGACTTGAAGTCGACCATCGCGGTGCGTCCGTTGGCGAACCGGGTGATCCAGTCGGGTCGTGCGCGGAGCCGGACGCCAGACTCCTTGTCGGTCCAGTAGATCGACTGCTCTGGTGAGCCACTCTCGAAGAGTTTCGCGGCGATCGGATGTGACTTGAGCTTCTCGGCCATTGCGACAACGACGGCGTACTCGTCCGGCTTGAGCGGAACATTGCCCGCGGCCCTGGCAGTGGCGACGAACTCCTTCGCTTCCTTGGTGCTGACCGCGCCGTTCGATGCGAGTACATCCTCGGGGATTTCGACAATCTTGGGGCCGTAGCCGAGAACCAGCGTGTGTGCGGCATGCCCGAAGTCGAACGCCTTCTTTGGCTTCAGCTCGTTGTCCCGCTCGTGCTTGAACGTTGCCGGCGTCGACGGGAGTAGTAGCTTGCGGGCGCCGGACGACGCGAGTGACGTACGGTCGGCATGGTAGATATGGTCGGGGATCGCGTCGTAGATGCCCGGCTCGGTTGGTGCGGTCACTGGTCATCCTTTCCGATTGCGTGAGCTATGCCGCTCGTGGAATGCGTGGCGTTGTAAACGAGTTCGCCGTCGATGTAGCCCTCGATCCGAACGCGGCGTCCCTCTCGGGTGATGACGGTTGTATTGAATCCGTCGCCAAATACGCTCATCTCTGCCACTCCTTCACGTCATCGCGCGGGTCATATTCGTGAAACGGGTCAGGGTCGGCGGGAAGGCATTCCTCGGAGAACGGGTCCACGTCGGGATCGAGATGAGAGGTCACTGGGGCGCACCTTCCAGGTAGGCGAGCGCTTTGATCTCCTCCATTCGGAAACCCGACCAGTGCACGATTTCCTGTCCCGACTCGACGAGGACCACAGGCATTGACGAGTAGCCGAGATCGATGCACTTCTGTCGTCCGGCCTCATCGACGGTGACGTCCACAGTGACGTAATCGATTCCGTGCTTGTCGAACTCACGCTTGGTGAAATCGCACTGCTTGCAATCGGGCTTCGAAAATAGGGTGACGTTCATCGTCTGCTCCAATCAAGTCTGAGGTTGTCGGGATGGGTGGCCCAAACATTGGGGCCGTATTGGACGTTCACGAGTCCGCGGTTCGCGATGTCGACGCTGCGGATGATTCCGGGCTCGGTCGCGAGAGTTGCTGGGTGCGTGTAGATCACCGGCTTGCCGACATTCTCGACGGCTTCGGAGAGTCTCATTCCTCCACCGCCTGTGATCGGGCGTGCTCGTTGAGGTCTCGGCGGTCGAGGGTCTCGCCATAGCAACCGGCGGGACGGCAGTTAGCGGACCGGGTCTTGGATGGGCAGGTAGTCCTCGGGCAGATCCACGTGTTGAGTGAGGAGTTCATTGGTGGTCCTGATCTTTTGCGATGTCGTAGTGGTGATCGGCAAGGTCGAACAGGCCCGGTTCGGTGTCGTACCAGTCGTTTCGGGTTACGGGGTCCTGTAGCGGGTCGGTCATTGGTCAACCTCCGGCACAACAACTTCGGCATCGAACGGAACTAACTTCGACTTCGCGAAGATGTTCACCGAGTAGTCCTGATGCGGGATCTGCATCTCGACGTGAAACGACCCCGAGGTGCCGGGAAGGCTTCGAATTGAGAAGACATAGTTATCGCCGCCCTCGATCAGTTCGACAGGCATGCGCCATCCGATGTCACCGAGAACGGTTATCGCCGTCTCTGCCTGATCTTCGGTGAGGCCCTCGGACTGGAGCTCTTTCATTGCATCCTTGTAGCTTTGCTCGCTCATGCCGCACCGCCGAGAGGTGCGATCGAGTAGAGCCAGACGAGCTCGACACGCTGCGGCCGAAGCTCCCAGAAGTCGGCGACCTTCGAGGTTGTTGCGTTGTCTGGCGGGGTGTTTTGGGTATGCGTCATCGCAAAATGTCCTTCGCAGGAGAAATGGAGAGTGTGGGAAGTTTGGGCCGGTGGCGTCGGGTTGCCGGCCATCTGGACCGGCACGGTCCTACAGTGGTGACGCCACCGGAGTCATTGGGTTACGTCGGAAGGATGTGCAGCTCGTCGCCGTAAGCGGAATCTGTTCCACCGCCGATGTATTCGAAGCGGAAGAATCCGCCGTACTCGCGATCAGATTTCTAGGCAGGCTTCACGCGGTCGAGAGTGGCGATCGGGAGGCCGTTGAAGGTGAGACTCATGCTGCAGCCTTCCGATCACGAATACGCTTGCGAATCAGATCGATTCCGCGCGGGGTGATGCGGAGCGTGTAGTGATTGCACGAGCCCCAGGTGTGATTGACGACTGTCTCGCGCGCCTCGAAGTGCGGCGCGAAGTCCGCGTAGAAGTCGTAGAGAACGTTCCCACACTGTGCGTGCCGGACAAAGATCATTCGCTCGTCGAGCAGGAAGGCGCGGAGTTCCTTTCCCTTCATGTCGAGGATCTTCGCGGCCTCGCCGATGAGCCGACTGCCAGCTGACGCGGTGAGATAGTTCTCCGCGAGTTCCGCCTTGGGTTCGAGCTCGGCTACGCGCTCAGTGAGTGCAGCCACGCGGGTGGCTGAAATCGAGAGCGCCTGGTGAATCAGTTCGTCATCGGTGAGGGTCGGTGCCGTGGAGTAGGTGCCGGTCTTGCGGAGGGCCGGGAGTACGGTGCCGGTGATCCAGCGCTTGAACGCTTTTGCTTCAGGCTTTCGACTCGTGAAGACAAGCGAGTAGAGGCCAGACTCAGTCACGTAAGTCGCGGACTGCATTCCGCCAAGGGTGTCGGTAGTACCGACACCCTTCTCGTCATCATCCAGCCGAGAGATTGCGTCCCGACTGTTTCGAATGTCGAGGATCGAGCAGACATCGGCGGCATTGAATGCGGGCTCGCCGTTGACGATCGACGTACGAAGACGGTCCTGGCCGTAACTGAAGAGTTCGATGCTCACTTGGCGTCCCCGTTGACGAAGTCGGTGTAAGCAGTCTCGGCATCGCGGGTCTTGTTTCTGGCGTGTGCGAGGTTTTCGGCGGCGTCAGCAAGGTTGGCCTGCGCGGCGAGGTAGATCTCCTCAGCTTTGCCTTCGTCGATCTGAATGAAGGTGAGCCTCGTGTGAAGCGAATCCTCAGTGACCTCGGTCGCCGGGGTAGCCGAAGCATCCCCGGCGCCGGGACCATCTCCTACGCTGTGAGCGCCAGCACCATCAACAGAAGGAGAAGAATTGTGAGTGCCACCGACAGGCTGAGAGACCAGGTCATCCCGCCCGAGTTGCCGATCACGAACGAATTCCGCGATCGACTCTTCGAGGTTATCGACAACGGGGCTCCAGATGAGATCGTCCAGCGCACCATCGCTGCCCTCTCCATGGACGCGGTTTTTAAACTTGAGCGGCGCCTCGTCGCTATCGAGGACCGGCTCGAGAAGTAGTCCGCCGACCTTGCCGATCTCCTCACTCACGATTGCGCGTACGTCGTCGTGGGTGAGGGGTTGTGCCTGCGTGCGTGACTGCGACAAGCGGGCTGCGTCGCCGAGTACCTTCTCGACGCTGGGCATTTTGTGCCCAGTGAACGTCATAATGTGCGCGCCGTCCGCCTTGAAGGTTCGCCCCTGCGTGGTAACGACAACCTTCTCGAGTACCTCGGTGAGCGCAGACACGAGGACGTCATGCAGGACGGGTTCCGGTGATGCGAGAGTGTCGCGCCTGCCAGCCGCCTCCTGTTCGCGGGCTGCGGCCAGGCTTGCCATTGCTGCATCCGCATCGGCCTGGGATCGCTTGGCAGCATCCGAGAAAATTGCCCCGGCGACATTTCCCCAAGCCTTGGCAGTCAGGCGACTGTTCATCCGGCGATTGGTGTCGGCGTCAAACACCTCCGCCACCTTGCGGGCGATGATGCGGCGCTGCTCACGGATACGTCGTTCGCGGCGGCTCAAACGCGGCTTACCTGGGTACTCGGACGCCCATGAAGTCGGGAAGATCTTTTGCAGAACGTCATGCCGGAGACCGCTGGTGTCGTGAATTTGCTCGGGTACCGAATTGTTCGTGTGTGTCGTAGTATCAGACATCAGATTCCTTTTCGGGGGATTGGATAGAGGCCGTCATCTGTTCGCGCAGATGGCGGCTTTTTCATGCGGTGCGCCGGAGCCGTTGAGGTTTGACGCCAGATCGCCAAGCGATCGCGTCAGCAGGAAGAATGAGCCAGCGACTTTTGCGGCTTCCTGTCTGTCTGGCGCGCAATTCCCCGCTCTGACAAGCCTTTAGGACGGTGTTGTAAGACGGGCTCGTGTTCGTCCCGGAGCCTTCCCATCCCAGTAGCCGCGCAATGCGTTCTGGCGGAAGTGGGATCTCGGCGTTCATGCGGCACTCGAATGGAGGGCGGCCGACGTGGGAATAAGCGTCTCGAGTGGGACGTCGAGCGCTTCGGCGATCAAAACCAGGTGATCCAGCCGAAAGGATCGATGTCCGTTGATCTGACGCTTGAGCGTGGTGAGCGGAATGCCGGTCGCTTCCGACAGTTCTTCATTGGTCACGCGGGCCAACTTTTTGGCATCTCGCACGGCCGCTGCTGTGAGTTCGTTGATTTGGACCATGCGGACCACTTTAAGGACCATACGGACCAAATGTCAAGCGTGGGATTCTTCGGTCAGACCAGTCGGTCCAAGAAAGTTTCTTTTCGGTCCAAATTGTGGTCTAATATGACCCATGGACATAGAGAGGCTGAACAGAATGGTTGGCGACGAGATCCGTGCAGCACGTGCAAGGCTCAATCTCAGCCGCGAGAAACTTGCCGAACTGTCCGGGATGAGTTCCAAAACTATCCAGCGCCTCGAAAGCGGCGAGAGGCCTGCAGATGTGACTCAGATGAATGCCCTATGTGAAGTGTTCGGTGAGTCGGTTGTCGATCTAGTGGGTCGCGCCGTCGCCCGAGTCGGATAGCAATTCGCGCCAGTCAATCCCGAGAGCGTGAGCGATCACCACAAGCTCCACAACGGTGACCTCACGCTCTCCGAGGATCAGCTTCCGGACCTGATTTGCGGACCTGTTGGTCAACAGTCCAATGCGCTCAACGCTCATCGAACGGTCGACAACAACCGCTCGATGCAACACGGACTCAATCGTCATTTACTCCACCTTTGGATCGCGCGTCCCGTTCGAACATCGAACAGTTCGAACATATGTTCGCACACACTGGCGACAATGGTCCTCAATTAGTCCGAATCCTGAGAGGGGTCATCCGTGGCAACCATCAAGTCGTACGACACGAAAGCCGGACTGCGATACAAAGTCCGATACATGAAACCGGATGGCACCCAGGGATCCAAGGGCGGATTTCCAAGCAAGCCGGCGGCCGAAAGTTTCGCCAACCGTATCGAGGTCAGGAAGCTCGACGGCGAGTTTGTGGACCCGAAGCATGGGAGGCTCACGGTCGAATCGTTGGCACAGCCGTGGCTCAACACCAAGAAGGCCAAGCTGAAGGCCTCCGCCTACAAGCCGCTCGAATCAGCGTGGCGAGTTCACGTAAAGCCCGAGTGGGGCACCGTGCGAATTGCGGACATCGAAGTCACCATGGTTGAGGACTGGATCACCGACCTAGTTACCGATCAGAGAGACCCTGCCAACCCGGAAGTGATTACCAGGAAGGCCGCGAGCGCGACAACGGTGATCCGTGCGCACGCCGTTCTCTCCGGGTTGCTCGACCGAGCTGTGCGTGACCGGAAGATCCTTGCGAACAAGGCCCGCGATGTAGACAACCTCCCCCGGAAAGTTGCGAAGCGGAAGATCTACCTGACACACACCCAGGTCGCCTCGCTGGCCGATAGTGCCGGCGAATGGTCGACCCTCGTCCTATTCCTGGCATATTGCGGACTCCGATGGGGCGAGGCGATCGGACTGCAAGTTGGCGACCTTGACCTTCTGCGCCGGCGCGTGAGTGTTAATCGGAACGCTGTGGAGGTCGGATCGGAGATCGTCGTGGGTACGCCGAAGTCGAACAAGCCCCGCTCGATCCCGATCCCCGCATTCCTTGTCGACGAGCTTTCGAAGCAATGCATCGGAAAGGGGCGCGAGTCGCTGGTCTTCTCGGGACCGGATGGTGATTTCATGCGGAGACCCAAGACGCCACGCGGGTGGTTCATCCGGGCCGTAGAGGCTGCAGAGCTCCCGACGATCACTCCACACGACCTTCGGCACACTGCGGCGTCACTGGCGATCTCAGCGGGCGCAAACGTGAAAGCTGTGCAACGGATGCTCGGTCACGAGTCCGCAGCGCTCACGCTGGACGTGTACGCCGAGCTGTTTGACGACGATCTGGATACAGTCGCGAGCGCGTTGGATCGAGCCCGATTGGCCGTTATCAATTCGTAATCTGTCCGAAAACTGTCCGCTCTCGCGATGGACGCCCAGATTCTGGACATAAAAAAGCCCCTCACCTGCACTCGCAGATGAGGGGCTTTTGTGGGCGCGGAGGGTTTCGAACCCCCGACCGCTGGTGTGTAAAACCAGAGCTCTACCACTGAGCTACACGCCCGAACTCCCGGTGAGACCCTCACCGGGAGTGCTCTAAGACTCTAGCGCGGCAAGCGCGTTTGCCCAAAGTCCGTGGTCACGGGCTTCACCGGGGCCGTTCATCTCGGCAAAGCGAATGATTCCGTCTTTGTCGATGACAAAAGTGCCGCGATTCGCGAAGCCCAACTTGTCGTTGAACACCCCGTACTTCTGAGCGACTTCACCGTGCGGCCAGAAGTCCGACAGCAAGGGAAAGGTGTACCCCTGCTCAGCCGACCAGATCTTGTGGGTCGGCGATGCACCGACGGAAATCGCAAGAATGGCAGTCTCGTCGTTCTCGAACTTCGGAAGCTCGTCACGGACCTTGCAGAGTTCACCCTGACAAGTCCCAGTGAAGGCCAAAGGATAGAAGACCAGCAGAACATTCTTGTTACCGCGGAAATCTGCGAGCGAAACTTCCTGGTTGTTCTGATCCTTCAAAGTGAAATCCGGTGCCTGGGCACCAACATCGAGAGGCATGTGCGATTCCTTGGGAAAGTACGGAAAAGGACCGGGTCAGCGCTTGTTGGCCGGACGGGCCTTCGGCTGAACCAACCGACTTCCCGACCATTCACCGAGGTTGGCTGCCGATGTCTGGGTCAGGCCGGCAGTCGGCGCCGATTCGGCGATCTCGCTGGGCTCGACGTGACCGTCGAAACCGGTCTTCGGGGTGAGGACCCACACAAAACCTTCGTCGGCGAGCGGCCCGATGGCATCCATCAAAGCATCCACCAGGTCACCGTCCCCGTCGCGCCACCACAGCAGCACGACGTCGATGACCTCGTCGGAATCCTCGTCGAGCATTTCCCCGCCGATGGTTTCCTCAACCGCGGCACGAATGCCGTCGTCGGTATCCTCATCCCAGCCCAGTTCCTGCACCACCATGTCAGTGGTAATCCCGAGTTTCTGAGCGTAGTTCTGGGCATCCGCCGCGGCGACCACGGTGGGGTCCTCCTTTTGTTGATGGTGTGTGGCGACCCCGCACACCTACCGTTTGACGATCAATTAGGGAAAGCGAACATGGTCTGAGGCGTTAGCGCAAGCCGACCACGCCGAAAACTTTCGTCAAAGATCGTCTTCTGACACACGCCGAACCATACGCCTGCGGATTACCGCAGGTCACAGGGATCCACATTCTTCGGAGATCGACTTGCGAATCGAATTGCTCGCATCGCTGATCGAATTGATTTCATCCGCCGAATGATCGCTCTCGATCACGGCAGCAGACGAACGTAGATTCGTGGCCAATTCGTCGAACAGTCCGGAAAGCGCCGCTGGAAGTTCACTCGAGACCGAGTCGAACCACGATGCCGTATCCCGCGCAGACGAGGCAGCAGTGCTTGCTTCGACCCTCAGGTCCGTCGCGCCTTGATTTCCGGCGTCGACGTAAGCGTTGAACGCGACCACGTCGTTTTTCGATCGAGAGACCGCTTCCTCACAGATCTCGAAGGCTGCTTCGGCAGCATCTGCTGCTGCTTTCGACGAAGACGCCGCGGCCACCGAAATGCTCACCTCGGATTGATATGCAACGGCTTGCGATTCGTTCGGAACTGCTGAACCGGTCACCGCCGCGGAGCACCCCACGATCACCGACAGCCCCACTGCGATCGATCCGATCGAGACCCACGCCCCGACCCTGCCGTAATTGATTTCTTTGTTTATTTTTTCCCACCCCTTCATACGTTCCGATCCATCCCCCAAGCCTGTGACTACGGGGAACCATCACGCCCCTGCGTCACGCCGAAAAACGCTACCCGAGAGTAACCAGAGGCGAGGTGTGCCGGACCGACCGGGATGGTGAAAGATGAGGTACGCGCCATATTCACGATGGAAGTGCGTCGGACCTAACAAGGCCTCGATCACCTATGTAAGGACGCCCCACCACGCGTCCCCAAACCAATGAGGAGCACACGTTGTCTGACCTGATCCAGGGTCCCGCGTCCGGGCAGAACGCCGATTCCGGCGCCGCCGGCGAGTCGGGTCCGCCCGCATCGAATACGCCGGGGGGAACCGACGGTCGCGTTCGCGTCATTCGCGAAGGTGTTGCGTCGTACCTTCCGGACATCGATCCGGACGAGACCACCGAATGGCTCGAATCATTCGACGGACTTCTGGATCGATCCGGACCCACGCGTGCCCGCTACCTCATGCTCCGCATGCTCGAACGCGCCGGTGAGAAGCACGTCGCACTCCCCGCGCTCACCTCGACCGACTACGTCAACACGATTCCGACCGAAAACGAGCCATGGTTCCCCGGCGACGAAGAGGTCGAGCGCCGCTATCGCGCCTGGATTCGTTGGAACGCCGCGATCATGGTCCACCGCGCTCAGCGACCGGGCGTCGGAGTCGGCGGACACATCTCGACCTACGCATCGTCGGCAGCGTTGTACGAAGTCGGCTTCAACCACTTCTTCCGCGGCAAGGACCACCCCGGCGGCGGCGACCATATCTTCATCCAGGGTCATGCCTCCCCAGGCATCTACGCGCGCGCCTTCCTCGAGGGCCGCATCCCCGCGGAACAGCTAGACGGATTCCGCCAGGAGAAGTCGCACGCAGACTTCGGCGGCGCACTGCCGTCCTACCCGCACCCGCGACTGCTTCCCGACTTCTGGGAGTTCCCGACGGTCTCGATGGGCCTCGGCCCGATGAACGCCATCTACCAGGCCCGCTTCAACCATTACCTCAACGACCGCGGCATCAAGGACACCACCGATCAGCATGTGTGGGCATTCCTCGGCGACGGCGAAATGGACGAGCCGGAATCACGCGGCTTGGCTCACGTCGCGGCAACCGAAGGCCTCGACAACCTGACGTTCGTCGTGAACTGCAACCTCCAACGCCTCGACGGCCCGGTCCGCGGTAACGGAAAGATCATTCAGGAACTGGAATCGTTCTTCCGCGGTGCCGGCTGGAACGTCATCAAGGTCGTCTGGGGTCGCGAGTGGGATGCGCTGCTGCACGCCGACCGCGACGGGGCACTCGTCAACCTGATGAACGTGACGCCGGACGGCGATTACCAGACGTACAAGGCCAACGACGGCGCGTTCGTGCGCGATCACTTCTTCGGCCGAGACCCCCGCACCAAGGAACTGGTCAAGGACCTGACCGACCAGGAGATCTGGAATCTCAAGCGCGGTGGCCACGACTACCGCAAGGTTCACGCCGCATATGCAGCCGCCATGGCACACAAGGGCCAGCCGACGGTCATCCTCGCGCACACCATCAAGGGCTACACCCTGGGTAAGCACTTCGAGGGCCGCAACGCCACGCACCAGATGAAGAAGCTCACGCTGGACGACCTCAAGGCGTTCCGCGACATGCAGCACATCCCGATCTCGGATGCCGAGCTCGAGAAGGATCCGTACCTGCCTCCGTACTACCACCCGGGCGCCGACGCACCCGAGATCAAGTACATGCTCGACCGTCGTAAAGCACTGGGCGGGTTCCTGCCTTCGCGCAACACCGACGCGGCGCCGCTCAAGCTCCCCGAGGACAAGACGTACGACGTCATCCGCAAGGGTTCGGGCAAGCAGGAAGTCGCCACCACCATGGCGATCGTGCGCATCCTCAAGGAACTGTTGCGCGACAAGGAAATCGGCAAGCGCATCGTGCCGATCATCCCGGACGAGGCTCGCACGTTCGGTATGGACTCGTGGTTCCCGTCGCTGAAGATCTACAACCGCAACGGTCAGCTCTACACGTCCGTCGACGCCGAACTCATGCTCGCCTACAAGGAGAGCCCGATCGGCCAGATCCTGCACGAGGGCATCAACGAGGCCGGTTCGACGGCTTCGTTCACCGCAGTCGGCACGTCGTACGCCACACACGGCGAACCGATGATTCCGCTGTACATCTTCTACTCGATGTTCGGTTTCCAGCGCACCGGCGACGGTCTGTGGGCGGCCGCCGACCAGATGGCTCGCGGATTCGTTCTCGGCGCGACCGCCGGGCGTACCACCCTGACCGGCGAAGGTCTCCAGCACGCCGACGGACACTCCCTGCTCCTGGCATCCACCAACCCCGCCGCTGTCACCTACGACGCCGCGTTCTCGTACGAGTTGGCGCACATCGTCAAGGACGGCTTGCGCCGTATGTACGGCGGCACCGAGGGCGTCGACGGTTTCGGTGGCGAGAACATCTTCTACTACCTCACCATCTACAACGAGCCGTACGTTCAGCCGGCCGAGCCCGAAGGTCTCGACGTCGAGGGCTTGCTCAAGGGCATCTACCTCTACAAGACGTCCGAGGCCGCCGGCCCGAAGGCACAGATACTGGTATCCGGTGTCGCGATGCCCGAGGGGCTGCGGGCGCAGAAGTTGCTCGCCGACGAGTGGGGCGTCTCGGCAGACGTCTGGTCGGTCACGTCCTGGGGTGAGCTGCGCCGCGAAGGCGTCGAATGCGAACGTCAGGCGCTGCTCAATCCGTCCGAGGATGCTCCGGTTCCCTTCGTCACCACGGCGTTGTCCTCGGCTCAGGGCCCTGTTGTCGCGGCTTCGGACTGGATGCGGGCGGTCTCGGATCAGATCCGTCAGTGGGTTCCCGGCGACTACACGACGCTCGGCACGGACGGGTTCGGCTTCTCCGACACGCGCACTGCGGCACGTCGTTACTTCAACGTCGATGCCGAGTCCATCGTCGTTGCCGTGCTGATCGGTTTGGCGAAGGAAGGATCGATCGAGCGGTCCAAGGCCGTCGAAGCAGCGAGCCGGTACCGTATCGACGACGTTAACGCTGCCCCCGAGCAGACCGGGGACACCGGTAGCGCGTAAGTCGTAGCGCAACAGTTCGGGCGATCGAAAACAGACCTACGCCCATCGCCGCGGGTGTCATCTCGACATCCGGTGCGGCGATGGGCGTAGGTTTTTCTCATGCCCGAACCTGATCCCGAGAAACCCGAAGAGGGTGTACGCCGCACCCGACCACAGTCGTCCGGGTTGCAGGCTGTTCTCGCCCGCCGTCGTCAGGTTCGCGATCCGCTCCCCGAGGCCTTGCTCCGCCGCGTCAAACAGTTCTCCGGTCGGCTCTCCACCGAGGCCGTGACCGTGATGGAGGAGCAGCTTCCGTTCTTCGACAGTCTCGACGCTTCGCAACGCGCCGACGTTCAACTCCTGGTGCAGACGTCGGTGGTGAACTTCCTGGAATGGCTGCGGCAACTCGACTCGGAGATCAGCTTCGGATATGAGTCTTTTCCGGTCATCCCTCAGGACCTCGCTCGACAGCTCACGCTGCGCCAGACGGTCGACATGGTCCGAGTGGCGATGGAGTTCTTCGAGAAATGGCTACCGGCTCTCGCCCGCAACGATCAGCAGCTGATCGCGCTGACAGAAGCCGTCCTGCGGTACGGACGTGAACTCGGCTTCGCAGCGGCGACGGTGTACGCAAGCGCTGCCGAATCTCGTGGAGCCCTGGACACGCGACTGGAAGCGCTCGTCGTCGACGCCGTCGTGCAGGGAGACACCGGGTCGGACATGCTTTCCCGCGCCGCCACCTTGAACTGGGACGCCACTGCTCCGGCCACCGTCATCGTCGGGTCTCCCCCGCCGGACGAGCGGGTCTCGGTTGCCGGCACCGTCCACGCGACTGCCGCCGCGCACGGGCGCGCTGTTCTCGCCGTGGTCCAGGGTCCGCGGCTGGTGATGATCGTCAGCGGTGAGCTGAGCAGTAAGACGGAAGGCAGCCAGTTCCTTCAAGACCTGCTCATGAGTTTCGCCGACGAGCCGGTGGTGATCGGCCCGACAACGCCCTCATTGAGCGCAGCGCACTTCAGTGCGTCCGAAGCTCTCGCGGGAATCAAGGCCGTTGCCGGGTGGCGCGGCGCACCTCGTCCCGTTTTCGCGACTGAACTGCTCCCGGAACGGGCACTACTGGGAGACGCTGCTGCCGTAAAGGCTCTTCGCGATTTCCTGGTCGCGCCTTTAGCTGAATCCGGCACAGTCTTGACCGATACTTTAGACAGTTATCTCGACTGTGGAGGTGCGGTTGAGACTTGTGCACGTCTTCTGTTTGTTCATCCAAATACCGTTCGGTACCGCTTGAAGCGAATTGCGGAAGTTACCGGCCGGGATCCCACGAATCCACGCGACGCATATGTACTACGGATCGCCGCTACCGTGGGCCGATTGACACAAATCGATCTCAAATCGAACAATTCGGTTACTTCAGTCACATCTTTAACATCCGGCCAACCAAACCTGTAACCCCCGAGCGTCCAATTTCGATGGCCGAGCGCGACGTGGGATTTTGTGGGAACCCTACAAAACACTTCGCCAGAGTTCATCGCGACCGACATCTCGCAGGTCACTCGCGGCGGTGTTCTCTTAGTAAGTGATTTCGTTGCTCGCCCCGGGACAGGGCTCTCAGACACCCGGCATGCTCAGCCCCTGGCTGGCATTGCCCGGAGCACAGGACCGCCTCGAAGTGTGGTCGAAGGCAGCCGGCCTGGACTTGGTCCGACTCGGCACGACCGCGACTGCCGAAGAAATCACCGACACCTCGGTAACCCAGCCGCTCGTCGTTGCCGCTACTCTGCTCGCATACGAGGAAATCGAATCACGTGGACTGCTCGGCGCCGACGTCATCGCTGCCGGCCATTCGGTGGGCGAACTTGCCGCCGCTGCGGTAGCCGGTGTCATCTCCGCTGACGACGCAGTTGCGCTTGCCGCAATTCGCGGCGCCGAGATGGCCAAGGCTTGCGCGCTCGAGCCCACCGGCATGTCGGCGGTTCTCGGTGGAGACGAAGCCGAAGTACTCGCACGACTCGAAGAACTCGGACTGGAAGCAGCCAACCGCAATGCGGCCGGCCAGATCGTGGCCGCCGGCCTGCTCACCGCACTCGAAGAACTCGCGGCGAATGCGCCCGAAAAGGCACGAGTGCGCGCGCTGCCAGTCGCCGGCGCGTTCCACACCCGCTTCATGGCACCTGCACAGGATGCCGTCGCAGCTGCTGCCGCCAAGATCACCCCGTCCGATCCGACGCGCACGCTGCTTTCCAACTCGGATGGCGCACCGGTCTCCTCGGGAGCCGACGCTCTCACCAAACTTGCCGCGCAGGTAACCCGCCCCGTTCGCTGGGACCTCTGCTCCGCTTCGTTGCGGACAGCAGAAGTCAGCGCGATCGTGGAACTCCCGCCGGCCGGAACCCTCGTCGGAATTGCCAAGCGCGAAATGCGTGGCACGCCGACGGTGGCCCTCAAGAACCCGGAGGATATCTCCGCACTGTCCGAGCTGACCTAGCTCGGACGCCCACCCGGCCGATCAGCCCGAACGGCGGCCGGACGTTTCACCCCACCTCAATCGATCAAGAAGGGAGCCACACCAGTGGCCCACACTCAGGAAGAAATCATCGCGGAACTCGGCCAGATCGTGGAGGAGGTCACCGGTATCGAGCCTTCCGAGGTCACCGTTGACAAGTCTTTCGTGGACGACCTCGATATCGACTCCCTGTCCATGGTCGAGATCGCTGTGCAGACCGAAGACAAGTACGGCGTGAAGGTCCCCGACGAGGATCTTGCAGGCCTGCGCACCGTCGGCGACATCGTCGCGTACATCCAGAAGCTCGAAGCCGAAGGCGCCGAAGCCAAGAACGCAGAGTGAGCCGACCGTGACTTCCGCTTCTACCCGCAAAGGGAAATTCCCCGACATCGTCGTCACGAGCCTCGCGACGTCGACGTCGGTGGCTGGTGATGTGGATGGCACGTGGAAGGCGCTGCTCGCCGGCGAAAGCGGCATCGGAATCCTCGATGACCCGTTCATCGACGAGTTCGACCTTCCCATTCGCATCGGCGGGCACCTGAAGGTTTCACCGGACGAGGGCTTGTCCCGCGTCGAAATTCGACGGATGAGCTGGGTGGAACGCCTTGCCCTCACGTTGAGTCGTACGGTCTGGAGCAACGCCGGCAGCCCTGAAGTTGATCAGGATCGCCTGGCCGTTGTCATCGGCACCGGACTCGGCGGCGGCGACACGCTCATCGACGCCGTCGACAAGCTCCGCGGCGGCGGATACCGCAAGGTGTCCCCGTTCTCGGTGCAGATGGTCATGCCCAACGGACCGGCCGCAACGGTCGGGCTCGAACTCGGGGCCCGCGGTGGCGTCATCACCCCCGTATCGGCATGTTCGTCAGGTTCCGAGGCGATTGCTCACGCTCACCGCATGCTTGTCATGGGTGACGCGGACATGGTTGTGGCCGGTGGAGTCGAGAGCTTCATCGACGCGGTTCCGATCGCGAGCTTCGCCATGATGCGTGCGATGAGCACCAACAACGACAACCCCGCCGCAGCTTCACGTCCTTTCGACAAGGACCGTGACGGATTTGTCTTCGGCGAAGCCGGCGCACTGATGATCCTCGAAACCGAGGAGCATGCCAAGGCACGCGGGGCAACGATTCACGCCCGCCTGCTTGGTTCCGGAATCACTTCGGACGGGTACCACATCGTGGCGCCGCATCCGGAAGGCCTGGGCGCGGCGAGAGCCATGACCCGAGCAATCGAGATGGCCGGACTGACGAAGTCCGACATCAAGCACATCAACGCCCACGCCACTGCGACGCCGATCGGTGACATCGCAGAGGCAAAGGCAATCAACGCAGCGGTCGGCAATCACGCTGCGGTGTACGGCCCGAAATCCGCGCTGGGACACTCGATCGGCGCTGTCGGCGCCCTCGAATCAGTCCTCACGGTTCTGGCAGTGCGTGACGGGATCATCCCGCCCACGCTCAATGTTGACAGCCAGGATCCAGAGATCGATCTCGATGTCGTCAAGGGTGAACCCCGAACCGGCTCTTTCGATTTCGCACTGAACAACTCGTTCGGTTTCGGTGGGCACAATGTCGCGCTCGCCTTCGGTCGGGCCTAGCCCGAACCGCGGTTTGCACCTGTCCGCGGGTGTCGTTGCAACACAACGTCACCTGCGGACAACACCGACCTTTCGTTCCACCCAAGGCTCGTACTGAAGGAGGACGCGATGACCATCCTGGCCCCCGTGACAAAGTCCGAATCATCAACAGACCCGCGCGATCCTCTTGCGCGCCTGGAAAATCTGTTCGACCCCGGCACCACAGTGCCGCTCCATGCCCGTGACAAGTCCGGTGTGCTTGCTGCGTCCGGAAACATCGACGGCGTCCGCACCATCGCATACTGCTCCGACGCCACCGTCATGGGTGGCGCGATGGGTGTCGACGGCTGCAAACACCTCGTCAAAGCCATCGATACCGCCATCGAGGAAGAGTCCCCCATCGTGGGCCTCTGGCACTCCGGTGGCGCGCGTCTGGCTGAAGGCGTCGAAGCACTCCACGCAGTCGGACTGGTCTTCGAGGCCATGGTCCGCGCGTCGGGTCTCATACCTCAAATTTCCGTCGTTCTCGGCTTCGCTGCCGGCGGAGCCGCGTACGGTCCAGCCCTCACCGATGTCGTGATCATGGCCCCGGAAGGCCGAGTGTTCGTCACCGGCCCAGACGTAGTTCGCAGTGTCACCGGTGAACAGGTCGACATGGTTTCACTCGGCGGCCCGGACACACACACCAAGAAGTCCGGTGTCGCACACATCGCCGCACACGACGAGGCCGACGCATTGCACCGCGCACGCCGCCTGGTTTCGATGATGTGCGAGCAGGGCGAATTCGATCAGCGTGCGGCCGAGCTCGGCGACAGCGATCTGCGCGCCATGATGCCCGCGTCCGCAAAACGCGCGTACGACGTCCGTCCGATCGTTCACGAAATGCTCGACAACGTCGAAGGCGAGTCGAGTTTCGAAGAACTGCAAGGCAATTACGCGCGGAGCATCGTCACCGGATTCGGTCGGATGGCCGGACGTACCGTTGGCGTCATCGCGAACAATCCACTTCGACTCGGGGGGTGCTTGAACTCCGAAAGTGCAGAGAAGGCCGCTCGATTCGTTCGACTGTGCAACGCATTCGGCGTGCCGCTCGTAGTCGTCGTCGATGTTCCCGGGTACCTGCCTGGCGTGTCGATGGAGTGGGAAGGCGTTGTCCGGCGCGGCGCGAAGTTACTTCACGCCTTCGCCGAGGCGACTGTCCCCCGCGTCACCGTCGTCACTCGAAAGATCTACGGCGGCGCATACATCGCAATGAACTCGCGAGCACTCGGAGCCACGGCCGTTTTCGCCTGGCCCAACTCCGAAGTAGCCGTGATGGGCGCGAAGGCTGCTGTCGGCATCCTGCACAAGCGGGCTCTCGCTGCGGCACCGGACGACGAGCGTGAAGCATTGCACGACCGTCTTGCTGCCGAACACGAGGCGATCGCGGGCGGCGTCGACCGCGCTGTCGAAATCGGCGTCGTCGACCAGGAAATCGACCCGGCGAAGACTCGCAGCATCGTGACCGCTGCGCTCGCGTCTGCACCATCTGTCCGCGCGCGGCACAAGAACATTCCGCTCTGACAACTCTAGACAGCAAGGTGGGCCTCGCCGATACGGCGGGGCCCACCTTTGTCATTCAAGTCTTTGTCGTTCAAGCCGCGAGAGCACTCAGGATTCAGGATGGACCTCGGTCAGCTGACACGCCTTCGCAGCCATGTCACCTCGGCACCTTCGCCTGAACTCCGGAAGGGTTCGAGTTCCTCGTCCCACGGTGCGCCTATCGCCCGATCGATTTCCGCTGCGATGTCTCCACCGGAATTCATGATGGACCGCAGCTTCATCTCCCCTACGACGACATCACCGTTCGCACTGGTGGATCCGCGCCACAGGCCCAGACCGGGTACATGGCTGTACCGTTCGCCGTCGACGCCATGACTCGGGTCCTCGGTGACCTCGAACCGCAACATCGGCCACGCGCGTAGCGAATCGACCAGGCGGGCACAGGTTCCGACGGGACCCGTCCAATCCGTCGTTGCACGGAGAAGACCGTCGTAGGCAGGCTGTGAGGTCCATCTGAGCTTGGCAGGGCTGTCCAACGTGGCGGACAAAGCCCAATCCACGTGCGGGCACAGCGCCGCGGGCGACGAGTGGATGTAAACCACACCAGTCGTCACGTCCGCGAATTGATTCATTTCGCGCACTCGAGCCTCCTGCTTCGACGAGGGACGTCTTCCCCAACGACCTCTGTCGAGTTCATGCAGCACGCTCGATTGAACAGTGTGCCTTGTGTTACCCGTGTTGCGCCAGTGGAAGGAGAGAAATTTGTGCTCTATCGAGAAACTTCGCCGATCACGCCATCGGACAATTCAGTCCACAAAGGTTTGGCCCAGTCACCGAAGTCGCGATCGGTAAGCACGACGCACGCGGTATCGATCGCGGGATCAACCCACAGGAAAGTCCCCGATTGACCGAAATGACCGAAGGTTGTGGCCGAGTTCTCGAGACCAGTCCAATGCGGACGCTTGTCGCCGCGAATTTCGAATCCGAGTCCCCAGTCGTTGGGGCGCTGAGAGCCGTAACCCGGAAGAATACCGTTGAGCCCCGGGAACTGAACAGTTGTCGCCTCTACGAACGTCTGCGTCGAGATCAGCGTCGGCGAGAGCAGTTCAGCCGCGAACTTGGCCAAGTCGTCCGCCGATGCCTGCGCGCCGTGACCGGCCGGACCGACGAGAGCCGCACCGGACATACCCAACGGCGCGAACACGGCCTCGGCCAGATAGTCGGCAAATTCGATCTCGGTCTCCCGGGAAACCAACTCGGCAAGAACCTCGAATCCCGCGCTCGAATAGATCCGCTTCGACGCCACCGGCGCCTGGACAACACGTTCGGCGAATGCCAACCCCGACGCATGTGCAAGGAGATGACGAACCGTCGCCCCCTCAGGCCCCGCCGGCCCATCCAACTCGACCGCCCCTTCCTCCACCGCGACGAGAATCGCGTAGGCGCACAACAGTTTTGTCACCGAAGCCAGAGGGAAAACGCGCGACTGATCGCCGCTGAAACCACGAACGCGGTCGCCCTCACCCGAGTTCTTCCCGGAGAGGACGACCGCTGCCGCATTGTCGACCGGCCACTGCTGAATTACGTCAAGACTGTGAGTACTGGGCACCCGATCAGACTACTGGCACAACACTTGCGCTTCCGATCACCAGTCAGCTTCGGTGTAGCGGATGACGCCGCGGATGTTCTTGCCATCCAACATGTCCTGGTAGCCGTCGTTCACACCTTCGAGCGTGTACGTCCGCGTGACCATGTCGTCGAGATTCAGCCTGCCTGCCTTGTACATCGCAAGGAGGTTCGGCACGTCCTGGCGAGCGTTGCCACCGCCGAAGATGTTGCCCTGAAGATCCTTCTGAAGCATCGCCATCAGGAACAGGTTCAGCTTTACGTCCATGTCCGTCAGATGCCCCATTGCGGTGACAACACAACGACCGGCCTTAGCCGTCAGGATCATCGCCTCTTCGACGTACTCACCCTTCATTTCGCCGACGGTGATGATCGTCTTCTGCGCCATACGTCCATACGTAGCATCGATGATCGGCTGAATGGCAGCGGCGGCGCTTTCGAACGCATGTGTTGCGCCGAACTTCAGAGCCTGCTCACGCTTCCACGGCACAGGATCAATAGCAAAGATGTACCGGGCACCCGACGCAACAGCACCCTGCAGGGCACTGATACCGACGCCGCCAACGCCCATGATCACAACGTCTTCGCCCGGCTTCACATCAGCGATGTGTGTTGCCGATCCCCAACCGGTGGGAACGCCGCAACCGACGAGTGCGGCAACCTCGAACGGAATGTCCTTTTCGATCTTCACAACCGACGACTGGTTCACGACCATGTAGGGCGAGAACGTCCCTAGCAGGCACATCGGGATCACGTTTTCGCCGCGAGCCTGGATTCGGTAGGTGCCGTCGCTGATGGCCTGGCCACTGAGCAGGCCCATCCCGAGGTCACACAGATTCTGATGGCCAGCCGAACACGCCGGACAGGTTCCACAAGCCGGAATGAAGGACAGAACGACATGGTCGCCGACCTCCAACCCCTTGACCTCTGGGCCGAGCTTGGTGATGACGCCCGAACCCTCGTGCCCACCCATGACGGGGAACGACGGCATCGGGGTCGCGCCGGTGACGATGTGGTGATCGGAGTGGCACATTCCGGCCGCTTCCATGCGAATCTGAACTTCGCCGGCTACCGGCTCGCCGATCTCGATCTCCTCGACGGACCACTTCTCGCCCAGGCCCCACAGGATTGCACCCTTGGTCTTCACGTCACTTCACCTTTCATTCGCACACCCGCATCTATCTCTGTGACCATAGCCACAAATCTGTGAAATTGGAACGTGTTCTAACAAATGATTTTGCGCTGCAGGTCAGACGTCCAAATGACCTGGCACAACCGCCGTGGCAACGACGAAAAGATGACCCACTGAGTGGGACACGTCGCCCTGTCTCAGCGAAATCACGGTCGCACCGAAAGCACGGCCATCACGAGAACACGCACCTTGGACTCCACCTCCGACAGTCAAGTCGAATACGGAGCCTGGGCGTGTTCTGTTGTGCCTGAGAAGCTGTTCTCAGGTTTTGAAGGTGGTGTTCGCGGGCCGTGGGTGCTGCCCGGGGTCGATCGAGGGTGGTGGGAAGAACCAGGGTTTGTTGTCGACGCCGATCCGAATCTCCCACTTGCCGACGAACCCGGATTTCCGGTGCATCAGCCGGTGGTGCGAGCGGCACAGCAGGACCAGGTTGTTCATCACCGTCGGGCCACCGTTAGCCCAGTGCCTAATGTGGTGCGCATCAGTCCAGGCGGGCACGCATGAACAGCCGGGGAAGGCGCAGCCTTTGTCTCGGGCGATAAGGGCGACGCGTTGTTCGGCGGTGACCAACCTCTTTCCTGGTCTCGCATCGAGCGGCGCTCCGTGATCGTCGAGTAGGACGGTCGAGAGGAAGCAGTCGCACCCCAACCTCGTCTGCGAAACCGACAGGGGCCCGAGCCACGGCATGTGCCCCACATCAGGATCCGACAGTGACTCTCCACCATCAGTTGGTGTTGCGGCACAATCCCGGTGCTCAGCCAAATCGCGAGCGTTGATGTGCACGTTCACGTGTGGGCGTTGGCCACCATCGGTACCGGTCTTGGCGCAGTCGAGGTAGCGGCGGATCAGTTCGGTGAACCCGTCCGCGGTTCGCTTCGCCGCGGACCGGACATCGGGAGTGCCGTCCGGCGCCGGGGTGGGCATCGTCAGATTCGACAGGGCGGAGAGCAGCATTTCGCCGGTGAGGGCGTCGAAATCCCCGCGGACCACCACCCGACCGTTCAACGTGGACGCGATCCGGAGCTCGTTGCGATCGACGTCTTCGGCGGGCGGAATCTCATCGGACTCGAAAACGCGCTCCAAGGTGGCGATGACGCGCCGCACCTTCGTTGTCGTCGCCTCCACGCCCGACGCAGCCGCGAACAGCAGGTCGATGCAGCGAGGTAACGCCTCCTCCGGCATCCCCTTCGGCGGGGACTCACAGAACGCCACGATCAAGGCGGCATGTTCGAACGAGCAATCCCCGCAATCAAATCTCGCTGCCACCGCGGGAAACGGCCGCAGCGCTGCACCGAGGGCGGCGATCTTCTTCCCGTCCCGAACCTGCAGCATCGTGTTGGCCGCCAACCAGCAACCCACCTCGCGGCTGGCGATCACCTGATCATCGGGACGCATCGAGAGTTCGTCGACCACGGCCACTCGCACAGCCTCGAGGCGCAGAATCTCCGCACTCGCCTCGATAGCAGCAGCGCGCAATTCCGCGGCAGTCAACCGCCACAGGCGTCCGCGCAACCCCACCGCAGAACCAGACACCACATCCGACAACAGAACACTCATTGAATCCCCCGATCCCCACCCCAAACAAACTCGAACACCCGTTCGAGTCAAGAGTTTCTCGAGTCAATCCACCGAGCGTCCCGGAATCACCACACCGCATTGATAGGCGAGAACCACCAGTTGCGCGCGGTCGCGGACATCCAGTTTCGTCATCGCCCGATTCACATGGGTTTTTGCCGTGACCGCGCTGATCACCAATTCCGCGGCGATTTCGTCGTTGGACATCCCGAGGGCAACGAGGGCTACTACTTCGAGTTCGCGTGGTGTCAATTGACCGAAAATCCCAGAAGTCGAGTCGGCCCGCGACGGAGTGGAAAGGAATCGAGAAATCAACGCGCTGGTCGCAATCGGCGACAGCAAAGAGTTCCCACCTGCGACCGTCCGAACAGCATCGAGTAGATCCTCCGCTCGGATTCCTTTGCCGATGAAGCCGCTCGCTCCCGCCCGGATCGCCTGTGCCACATGTTCATCCACTTCGAAGGTCGTCAGGATCAGTACGTGTACGTCGGACAAATCCGGATGATCGGCGATCTTGGCGGTCGCTTCGACTCCGCTGGTGCCCGGCATGCGAATGTCCATCAGTACAACGTCGGGTCGGTGCTCGAGCGCCGCCTGGAATGCCTGCTCTCCGTCTGCCGCCTCGGCGACCACCTCCATGTCGTCTTCCGAACCGATCAGCAGCGCAAGCGTTTGACGGAAGAGCGCCTGATCGTCTGCCACTACCACCCGAATACTCACGACTCCTCACTCTCCGAACCGCTGGAGACCGAGACCAGCGGCAGTTGGGCGTCCACACGAAATCCCCCGTCCGCGCGGAATCCTGCTGAGACCTCGCCTCCCATTGCCTGTGCCCTCTCCTTCATTCCCAGCAGTCCGTACCCGGGCGGTGACGTCGAAGGCACTGCCGTTCCGGAGTTTTCGACCGACAGCACCAGAACCTCGGCTTCGTACGACAACGACACGGTGACGGCCCCTGGCAACGCATGCTTGCTTGCATTCACGAGTGCTTCCTGGATAATTCGGTACGCCGTGAGGTCTACTGCTGGCCCGAGAGGGCGCGGCGAACCCACTGCGCGCACTTCGATTTCCATTCCCGCACTGACGAATTGATCCACCAGTGCCGGTAGATCCGAAAGCCCCGGTGCCGGTTTCATCGAGCGATCACCGTCCTGAGCGTCACGGAGAACTCCGACCGTGGCCCGAATTTCATCGAGTGCCGCCTTGGACGTTTCCTCCACTCCGCGTAGTGCAGTCGTCGCCTTCTCCGGGTCTTTCCCGATCAAGTGCGACGCGACCCCGACTTGCAGGTTGACCAAGGCAATGTGGTGCGCGACAACGTCGTGCAAGTCTCGCGCAATCCGCATCCTCTCTTCGACGACGCGGTGTCGGGCCTCGTCCTCGCGCATTCTTTCCGCTTGCACCGCGCGAGCCTCAACGGACTCCAGATAGGCGCGGCGAGAACGGACCTCGGCGCCGGCGAAACTTGCCATCAGCAACCACGCCAACAACCCCAGTGCCTCCTGCAGGAGATTGTTCCCCACTCCCAGGAAGATTGTGACGAGCATCAGCGAGCTGACTGTGCTCGCCGCTGCGAAGAAGGTCCTCCGGCGGTCACTCGTGCTGGCAACGTAGTAGAGGCACACCATCGCCGCGGAACCTGTGCCGGCATTCGGCGGCGCTGACAGTGCAATCATCAATACGCCGAGAAGTACTGCCACCGCCAGCGCCGAGAACGGGTAGCGCCTCCGGAACACGATGGTTGCCGCTGCGATCGCTGTTACAAGGACTCCCACAACTGTTACTTCGCGGGTGTCATTGCCATCGAGCGCGATGCGGTGCGCCGTCCACGTGGCAAGGAGCACGAGGATCGTCAGTGCCAGGTCGATGGTGCGCGGGTGTTCCGCACACCATCGACCCCACGTCGATGTCGAAGTCATCGATCTACCGTATCCGGGTCACACCGACAACTTGTCGCTCGTGGGTTCACTGGATTCCTTCGAATCTGCGAGCAGCGCAGTCAACTGCTCCCCCTCGACATCCACGTTCGGAACCAACCGGTCCAGCCATGAGGGGAACCACCATGCCTTCGAACCCAACAGGGACATGACGGCCGGCACGACGGTCATACGAATCACGAAGGCGTCGAACAGAACCGCGAACGAGAGTCCGAGTCCGATCTGCATGATGAAGGCGTCGCCACCGAAGATGAAGCCCGCGAAAACGGCGATCATGATCAGCGCCGCGGCCGTGACAACTCGGGCGCCCTGGTCAAAGCCCTTCACAACTGCTTCGTCCGGTCCGTCACCGTGGACGAACGCTTCACGCATTCTGGTCACCAGGAACACCTGGTAGTCCATCGCCAACCCGAAGACGATGCCGATCATGAAGATGGGCAACATCGCCACAATTGATCCGGTTTGGCCTTCGATTCCGAGAATGCCTGCGAACCAACCCCACTGGAAGATCGCGACAAGCACACCGAACGTCGCACCGATCGAGAGCAGAAATCCGAGAGTTGCCTTGAGCGGTACCAAGATCGAGCGGAACACCAGCATCAAAAGAATGAAGGCGAGGCCGACGACCAATGCGAGGTAGGGAACGAGGGCATCAGCCAAGCGGTCCGAGACGTCGATCGTCAACGCTGTCTGACCGGTGACCGACATCGTGGCTCCAGTCTCATCGGTCAGTGATCCGGCGACCTCACGTATATCTGCAACGAGCGCCTTTGTTGCCTCGGTTTCCGGGCCACTCGAGGGAACCACCGTGATGACTGCTGTATCGCCGGCCTGATTGAGTGCTGGCGGCGTCACTGCCGCTATGTCAGGCAGAGCACCGAGCTTTTCCTGGGCGCCGCTCAATGCCACTGCCGGATCGGTGGCGTCGGCAACGTCGACAACCACCATGAGCGGACCGCTGAACCCGGCACCGAACCCCTCGGATAGTCGGTCGGTAGCCCTGGCGGCAGTTGTGTCGGGCACTGGTGGGCTCGCCAAACTCAGGTTGATTCCGAAGGTGGGGATCGCCAGCAATCCCAACCCGAGGACTGACGCGAGCAAAACCGGAACTCGACGCCGGATCACGAACTTGGCCCATCGCGAGCCCGCCCCCTCCGACTGTTTCCGGTGTGTCAGTTCACCGCCGGACGCCAGCAGTCGACGATCAGACCGACTCAGGACGCGCGACCCTGCAAATCCGAGTGTGGCGGGCAGCAGCGTCAGTGAAATCACCACTGCAACAGCAACTGCGAATGCCGCAGCCAGACCCATGCTTGTCAGGAACGGGATGTTCACGACGAACAGTCCGGCCAGTGCGATGAGGACGGTCAACCCCGCGAACACTACGGCCGAACCCGCAGTCCCCGCTGCGCGGCCCGCAGCAATTTCCGGATCATGTCCGTCACGTAGTTCGGAGCGGTAGCGCGAGACGATGAACAGCGAATAGTCGATCGCCACGGCGAGCCCCAGCATCATTGCCAGGACGGTTGTGCTCGAACCCAATTCGATGAAACCAGTTGCGATTGTGATCGTGCAGATCGCGATGCCGATGCCGATCAACGCGCTGATCAACGGAAGCCCCGCCGCAACCAAGGAACCGAAGGTGACGGTCAGCACCACCGCGGCGATCGCGACTCCGATCACCTCTCCCATGGATTCTGCGCTGCTTTCCATCAGCACGTTGCCGGCAACATCGACTGCCAGCCCTGAATCCGCGGCGTCGTGGACGGCGGACTCGAGCAGCTCTTTCGAACTGTCCGGCAAGTCCATCGAATCGGCGGTATAAGAGACCTGCATGTATCCGATCGTCCCAGTCGGCGACACTCCGCCGGAGGCATACGGATCCGATACCGCTGCAACCTCGGGGTCCTTCCCGAGCGCAGAGACCAATTCACTGACGGATTGCCGAATGGCCGGATCGGCGAGCGTCGTGCCCGCCGGAGATTCGAAGACTATGCGAGCACTGGCTCCGCCGGTGGACGATTCCGGGAACCGTTCAGCCAGAAGGTCCTGTGCCGCTTGCGATTCTGTGCCCGGGATCGACAATGTGTTGACGGTCGGACCGGACAGCGTTGCTGCGCCTACTCCGCCCGCCACCAGCAGGACGACCCAGAAGCCCACCATTGCCCAGCGACGACGAAACGCGAGTCGCGAGAGTTTGTACAGGAATATCGACATGCGTATCACTGTGCCGATACACGACCCCGTCGCACATCGTGCACAGGTAGGCAGTTCGACGTACTGCGCTCGCAGTAGGGCGGTGGTCCCCAGTGCTAGACGGGCAGGCCCAACTCCCTTGACCACGGCGGATCCGCCCCTGGTCGTGACACGGTGACGGCTGCCGCGCGTGCGGCAAAGGTCAACGCGGCCGACCAATCTGCCTCGGAGAACGCACGCACAACGGCGACGCCGAGTGCATCGTGACGATCAAGGTAGGCCAGCAGGGCTCCGTGAACGGTATCGCCCGCACCGATCGTGTCCGCGACGTCGACTGCGGGCGCTGGCACCGAAACATCGAGTTCCTTGGTGATCAACCGCAACCCGTCACCACCACGGGTGAGCAGTACGGCGCCGACGCCTTCGTCAAGCCACTCGGCGCCGTCGACCGAACCCAACCATGTGGCGTCGTCGTCGCTCACTTTGAGAATATCGATGGCGGGTAACCACGAACGAAATCGTCGTCGATATGCTTCCGGGTCGGCGATCACCGCCGGACGAATGTTGGGATCCACCATGGTGAGTCGACCGCGGGCGTGTGCTTCGTGCAGCAGAGCTTCGTAGGCAGAGGCACCGGGCTCGAGCACCAGCGACAGCGTTCCGAACGAGAACGCCCGAGCAGAGGGAAGTTTCGGCAGCGCAAACTGTCGATCCGCCGTTCCCTCGAGGTAGAAGGAGTACCGCGCTCCCCCGTCCGCAGCAAGATTCACGACGGCCAGAGTTGTCGGCTCGGGCCCGCGTTCGACTCCGGTTGTGTCGACGTTCGACGCGGCCAGCGAGTCGATCATCCGATCTCCGAACGCGTCGGTGGACAAGCGAGAGACGAATCCCACGTCAGAGCCGAGTCGACCCAATGCGATAGCAACGTTGAACGGACCACCGCCCAATTTGGGAGAGAAGTTGTCCCCCACCGGTACCAGATCGACCAGTCCCTCACCACACACCACGACGGATCGTTCGCGTGTATCACTCATCGGTAGACCCTAACCTTCCTGCCAATCGAAGATGGATGTGACCTGCTCGGCACGAACGAATTAGGGTGCCGAGCAGGCCACGATTGTGGAGGGGGTTCAGCTACCCACGCGCTCGCCTGTCGTGGGGTCGAAGAGGTGCACCGGACCGTCCACCCGCTCGAAACCGAGCGTCTGGCCGTACTGCAACTTCGATCGCCCGCCGGTGCGTGCGACGAGCGAAATCGGATCGGCTTCCGTGCCGGGTACGTGCGCGTAGATGTACGACTCGTTGCCCAGTTCCTCTACCAGATCGATCTGAGCTGCGATTCCGTCTCCGGCCGCAACCACCTGGAATTGTTCAGGCCGAATTCCCACGGTGACCGAACTCAGACCGGCTGCGGCGATTGCCGTCATCTGCTCGCGGTCCAGCGGAACTTCGACGGCGCCGAAGCGGACGCCACCCGAACTGACCGGCGCGGTCACCAAGTTCATTCCAGGAGATCCGATGAATCCGGCAACAAACACATTGGCCGGCCGATCGTAAAGTTCGGTCGGAGAAGCGAACTGCTGCAACTTACCGCCCTTGAGCACTGCCACGCGATCGCCCATCGTCATCGCTTCCACTTGATCGTGCGTGACGTAGACGGTGGTGGTTCCGAGTCGTCGCTGCAATGCCGCGATCTGCGTGCGAGTCTGGACGCGCAGCTTGGCGTCGAGGTTGGAAAGCGGCTCGTCCATGCAGAACACTTGCGGTTCACGAACGATGGCGCGGCCCATCGCAACTCGCTGCCGCTGACCACCGGAAAGCTTGGCCGGCTTGCGGTCGAGACACTCCGTCAAGTCCAGAAGTTTGGCCGCTTCGGCAACTTTCTTCTTTCGCTCCTCGAGGGGTACACCGCGCATCTTCAGCGCGAACCCCATGTTCTCACCGACGGTTTTGTTGGGGTAAAGCGCATAGTTCTGGAAGACCATCGCGATGTCACGGTCCTTCGACGGGACATCGGTCATGTCCTTGCCGTTGATGGTGATCGCGCCCGAATCGATGTCCTCGAGCCCCGCCAACATGCGTAGTGCTGTGGACTTTCCGGAACCTGACGGACCGACGAGCACGATGAACTCACCGTCGTTGATGTCGAGATCGAGTGAATCGACAGCGAGAGTCCCGGCACCTTCGTAGATGCAAGACGCTTTCTGGTACGAGATTTCAGCCATGACGAACTCCTGAGAAGGGTGAGGAGAATTACTTGATTGCACCGAAGGACAGGCCGCGCACCAGTTTGTTCTGGGCGAACCAACCGGCCAGGATGACGGGCAATGCCGCCATGGTCGCTGCCGCGGAGAGCCGAGCCCAGTACAGGCCCTCGCCGGTGATAAACCCGACCAGGAAGACCGGAATCGTCTGCGCTTGAACAGCTGTCAGGTTGACGGCGAAGAAGAATTCGTTCCACGAGAAGATCACGCAGATCAGCGCAGTTGCAGCAATTCCTGGCGAGATCAGCGGGAGGATCACCTCGCGAACCGAAGTCCACAAACTCGCGCCGTCCATGCTGGCGGCTTCGAGAAGTTCTCCGGGGACTTCGAGAAAGAACGAACGCATCATCCACACTGCGATCGGCAGATTCATCGATGTGTACAAGATGACCAGCGCCCAGATGTTGTCGAGCAATCCGATGTCGTTGACGATCACGTACAGCGGCACGATTGCGGCGACAACGGGGAGCATCTTGGTACTGATGAAGAAGAACAGAACATCCTGAGTCTTGGCGACCGGGCGAAGCGACAATGCAAACGCAGCCGGAACACCAAGAAGCAGAACAAGAATCGTCGACATGGCCGTTGCAAATGCAGAGTTTGCCAGCGTCGTGCCGAGACCGGAGTCGAGGACGGCACGGAACTGTTCGAGGGTGGGAGTGAAGAACAGCTTCGGCGGATCCGTGTAGGCGTCTGCCTCGGTCTTGAACGCGGTCAGGACCATCCAGAAGACCGGGAAGAAGAACCCGAGAGCGGCGATCCACGCCACAGCCGACCATGGACTGAACTTGCTGCTCTTCTTTTTCTTGACGACGGGCTTGTCGGCCGTCGCGCTTGTCGTCTCTACGGCAGTCATCACGCCGCCTCCTCGTTGCCGGTGAAGCTCTTGAAGATCAGTCGAAGCGCAAGTGTCGACACGATGATCGTCGCGATCACTGTCACGACACCCATCGCCGCAGCTTGACCCACATCGAAGCCGAGGAACGCGCGCTGGTAGATGTAGAACGGCAGGTTCGAGCTGGCCACGCCGGGCCCACCCGAGGTCATCATGTACACCGCGTCAAAGGTGTTCACGAGGTAGATCGCACCGAGAACTGCACCGAGTTCGATGAAGCGGCGCAGGTGCGGCAACGTCAGTTCGCGGAACATCGCCAACGGCTTGGCTCCGTCCACTCGTGCGGCTTCGAGAATGTCTCGGGGCATGGACTGCAAACCGGCCAGAATGAGCAGCATCATGAAGGGCGTCCACTGCCAGATCAGATTGATCATGACGGCGGCGAGCGGAAATTTGCTGACCCAGTCGACCTGGCCTACACCGAAAGGCTGGAGGACGAAGTTCACGATACCGAACACCGGGTCGAACATTGTTGTCTTCCACAGCAATGCGCCGGCTACGGGAGTGATGAGAAACGGCGTGATCAGCAGTGTCCGGACGATACCCCGACCAAGGAATGCGCGGTCGAGTAGCAGCGCCAGCGCGAGTCCGAGGACCACGGAAACGATGACCGTACCCACGATCATGATGACCGTGTTGACCGCGACTTCCCGAAACTGACTGTCCTTGAATACATCGATGTAGTTGTCGAACCCGTTGAAGTGCCGCGACCCCGGCCGGACAAGGTTCCACGACTGCGTCGAGTAGTAGAGGGTGAACAGAAATGGAATCTGGGTGACGACGATCGAGAAGATCAACGCCGGCAACAGGGGACCTCTACGACGCCAACCCTCGGCGCGGGAGATCTTCTTGTCTATACGCACCGGTGGTGCGTCGTCCACCGTAGTTCTGGGCTCGGCAACCGTAGTCATCGGTTCTCCTGATAGGTCTTGCCGACCACCTCGGCATACTGCTGGGATTGTTCGAGTGCTTCTTTCACGCTCTTCTGACCCGCGATGGCAGCACTGATTTGCTGGCTGACGCGAGTGCCCAGGTCTTGAAACTCAGGGATGGTGAGGAACTGGACGCCGGTGTACGGAACCGGTTGCACTGTCGGGTTTTTCGGATCTGCATTGTTGATCGATTCGAGGGTGATCGGACCGAATGCCTGAGCAGCCTCTTGATATTCCGGAATCTCGTAGGTCGAAAGGCGACTTCCCGGGGGGACTCTCGACCAGCCGAGTTCAGTGCCGACCTTCTGGATGTAATCCTTGTTCGTCATCCAGGAAATGAACTTCCAGGCATCATCTTTGTTCTGTGCCGACTCCGGGATTCCGAGCGCCCAGGTGTAGAGCCAACCGGGATCGGACTTCTCGACCTTCGGGGCCTTCACATATCCGATGTTGCCGACCACCTTCGACGATGCAGGGTCTTCGAGAACCGAAACAGCCGACGTCGCGTCGTACCACATCGCCGTGTTGCCTTGCGCGAATTGTGTTGCACATTCACCGAATCCGCTTGTGGCGGGACCCGGCTGGCCGTGCTCCTTGACGGTGTCCACGTAGAACTGAACCGCATCCTCGACCTGCGGACTGGTCAACTGCGCATTCCAATTCTCGTCGTACCAGCGTCCACCGAAGGTATTGATCACGGTGTTCAGCGGTGCGAGTACCTCACCCCAGCCAGGCTTTCCACGCAAGCAGATTCCCGCCATCTTGGCGTCTGGGTTGTCGAACTGCGCTGCCCAACCCGCAACTTCTTGCCACGTCGGGTCTTCGGGAACTGTTATCCCCGCCTGATCGAACAGATCCTTGCGGTACATCAGGAACGACGACTCCCCGTAGAACGGGACCGCGTACATACTGTCCTCGTACGACAGAGAAGTCTTGATCGACGGTATGAAGTCATCCTCGTCATAACCAGGCGTCTTGTCCGCGTACTCGGACAAGTTCGTGAGCCAACCGTTGGCGGCCCACTGAGGTGTCTCGTAGTTGCTGATCATCACGACGTCGAACTCACCGCCGCCGGTTGCCGTCGACGCTGTGATCTTGGCGCGGGCCTGGTTCTCGGAAAGGCTGACGAATTTGAGGTCGATGCCGGGGTTCTCGGCTTCGAAAGCCGGAGCCAATTTGATGGCGTCCTGCATCTGCGAGTTCGACACCATCGCAATGGTGACTGTTCGTTCGCCGGAACCACCGAGTGCACCAGCACCCGCACATCCCGACACCAGGAGGCAGAGCGCCGCCGCGGCAGCGCCCCACACTCGTCTTCCTGTTTTCACGGATTACCTTCCTTCACACTTGCGTGTCAGTCGCGCGCTCGGACAGCGAAACTCGTGAGATCGCTAGCCTTCGAGCAGCCACTGGGCGCACTCGACGTCGGTGACGAGTACGTTTGCCAAACCTCCGCGCAATGCGCCCAGAACGGCCTGGCGTTTGTGTGTTCCCCCCGAAATCAGAATCGTCTGATCGCAGGATTTCACTGCGTCGAGCGATACGGAGACCGTTCGCTCAGGCAGTGGCCCCTCCACTGGATTGCCGTCGATCGTGTAGAAACGGCCGCCGATTTCACCGACAGCGCCTCGACTTTCCAACTCGTCCAGCATGGTCGAGTCGACGAAGCTACCGGCAAACAAGGTCGTGGCAGTCGAGACGGCACCGACTCCGAAAACCATGATGTCGGAATCAGTTCCGGCTTGCAGCGCCTTCGAGATCACCGAGTCGTTTCGCATCGACTCCACAGTCGCCGGGTCGGCATACAGCGGAGCATTGAGACGAATAGGATTGGCCTGCAACTGTTGTGCACATCGGCCGATGGTGAAGTCGACACCGGTTTGGTAGTCGGTCACCGTCATGGAGCCGTCAAGTTGTACCACAGCCGAGCACTTCGCCGCCTTGTCTGGCAAAGATCCTGCTACCGCAACGGTTTCCGGACCCCAGGTAAACCCGAGAACGCTCGAGGGCTGCAGACGACGAACCAGAACTTCCGCTGCTCGTCGGCCGAGTGCGTCGAAGTCCGGATCGTCCGAATCCGAAATCGCTTCGGGGACGATCAACACTTCGGCCAACCCGAAGTGCTTCTCCAGCTTCGATTCCAACTCCGTGTTCACCGAACCTTCGAGCTCCGGCGGAACCAAAATCTCGACCCTGACCAAACCTTGCGTCCGCGCCCTGGCCAACAGTCGCCCGGCTGTCGGCCGCGAGACGCCCAACTTCGCTGCAATCTCCGCCTGAGTGGCGCCTTCGAGGTGATACATGGTCGCTGCCCGCAAGGCGAGCCGCACATCCTCGGAAGCGGGCAACTTCGACGACTTGAGTCCTGTGGGCTGAGCCGACTGGTTCACGCGGTCTCCTTGTGCATCAGGTTCAAAGTTTCTCGATCGTGAGCAAATGCTCACTAGATGTTCTTATGCTCATTAAGCTAACATCTACATTGTGACCCACACAACAGTTTCCGAAGAACCCGTCGATCTACCTGCGACAATTCGGGCAAACGTCCTCGTCGAGACCGGAAAGATGCAAATGGTCGAGAGACCACGACCGTCCCCGAAAGCCGGGGAAGTCCTCGTTCGGATCCATGCCGTGGGCGTGTGCGGGTCGGACGCGCACTACTTTCACGAAGGTCGCATCGGCCCTTACGTAGTCAACTCACCGCTCGTTCTCGGACACGAAGCATCGGGACGCATCGCCGCAGTCGGTGACGGCGTCGACCCAAGACGCATCGGGCAGCGTGTCTCCATCGAGCCTCAGAAGCCCGATCCGACAAGTCCCGAATCCAAGGCAGGCAGATACAACCTCTGCCCTCATATGAAGTTCTTCGCGACGCCGCCGATCGACGGTGCGCTGACCGACTACGTCACGATCGGTGCCGACTTCGCCCATCCCATCGCAGATTCCGTGTCCTACGAGGCAGCTGCGCTGTTCGAGCCACTCTCCGTAGGGATCGCCTCAGCCCAGAAGGCGGGGATCACTGCCGGCTCTCGGGTGTTGATCGCCGGCGCCGGCCCGGTAGGAATCGTGACGACGCAGGTGGCCAAGGCATTCGGCGCGACGGAAGTCATCGTCTCGGACATCGATGCGGCCCGGCGTGATGTGGCACTGAGATTCGGCGCAACAACCGTCGTTGATCCCCGTGAAAGCGACGTATGCTCGCTGGCCGTCGACGCATTCATCGACGCGTCGGGTGCCACGGCCGCGGTGATCGACGGGATTCACGCAGTTCGACCGGCTGGGACAGTCGTTCTGGTCGGAATGGGCGCCGACGAGATTCCGTTGCCGGTCCCGATCATCCAGAACCGGGAACTGATCCTGACCGGGGTGTTCCGATACGCCAACACGTGGCCGATCGCCGCCGCACTGGTCGCTACCGGGCGCGTCGACCTGGATTCGATGGTCACTGCCCGCTTTTCACTCGAACAGTCGCAAGAGGCCCTGGTGGCCGACCGCATTCCCGGCAGCATCAAAGCCGTAGTCATCGTCGCCGAAGGAGACTAGAACTTTCATGGAACTCAATACGAAGACCGTGCACAACTTCGACACTTCACTCCAAGTGCCAAACTACGACCGGAGCAAAGTCACTACCGGCATAGTGCATTTCGGTGTCGGCGGCTTTCACCGTGCACACCAGGCCATGTACATCGACACTCTGCTGCGACGTGGCGAGGGCTTCGACTGGGGAATCTGCGGTGTGGGAGTGATGCCGTCGGACAAGCGAATGAGAGACTCACTCCGAGCGCAGGACGGCCTCTACACCCTGGCACTCAAGCATGCAGACGGAACGCTCGAGGGCCGGGTCATCGGGTCGATCGTCGAGTACCTGTTCGCTCCAGACGATCCGCAGGCAGTGATCGAAAAAATGGCATCCGAATCGACGAAGATCGTCTCCCTCACCATCACCGAGGGCGGATACAACATCTCGGACAGCACGGGCGAATTCGACTCGTCCAATCCCGATGTGGTGCACGACCTCGAACCCGGAACACTCCCCCGCACCACCTTCGGTCTGATCTGCGCTGCACTCGCACTCCGTCGAGACCGGGGTCTGGCACCGTTCACGATCATGAGTTGCGACAACATCGAAGGCAACGGATCAGTCGCGAGGAACGCTTTCGGAGCCTTTGCCGCCCTGAAGGATCCCGAACTTGCGGAGTGGACCGAAAAGAACGGCGCCTTCCCCAACTCCATGGTCGACCGGATCACACCCGTCACGACAGCCGAGGTGACAGCAGAAATCGCCGAGACGTTTGGCGTCGAAGATCAGTGGCCGATTGCAGCGGAACCCTTCACCGCGTGGTTCCTCGAGGACGAGTTCACCATGGGCAGACCCCCTTTGGAGAATGCCGGCGTGAATCTGGTGCCGGACGTTCGCCCGTACGAACTCATGAAACTGCGCCTTCTCAACGCCAGCCATCAAGGCATCGCGTACTTCGGCTACCTTGCCGGATACCGCCTGGTCCACGAGGCATGCCAGGACGAACTCTTGTCAGGGTTCCTGCTCGACTACATGAATCTCGAAGCGACGCCGACGCTTGACCCGGTACCCGGCGTCGATCTCGATCAGTACAAGAAGACCCTCATCGAACGATTCTCGAATCCTCACGTCCGCGACACGATTGCGCGCCTGTGTGCCGAGTCGTCCGATCGAATTCCCAAGTGGCTGTTGCCCGTCATCCGGAACCAACTCGACGCCGGCGGGTCGATCAACCTATCCACCGCCATTGTCGCCAGCTGGGCCCGCTACGCCGAGGGTTCAGACGAGAATGGAGACCCCATCAACGTCGTCGATCAGATGGCGGACACTCTGGTACCGCTCGCGCAGAAACAGTCGAGCGATCCACTGGCCTTCATCGGAAATCGCCAAGTCTTCGGCGATCTCGTGGACGACCGCCGATTTGTCGCAAGCTTCCGAAAGACTCTCGACTCATTGCACTCCGTCGGAGCCAGAAAAACTCTCGAGGAGGTACGTGCGCTCTGACTACGCCGATACGTCGTGGAGGTGATGGATCGGATCGTGAATGAAGTATGCCGCCAACGATTCGACGGTGAACGCCGATCCGTCACTGCGGAGACCCCGTCGTTGGCGGCTACCCTCTGGCACGGTTTCGAAAGCGTTCGCGACCTCCGCGGCAGCGTCCGACAATTCCGATGCCACCGTTGCCGGATCTTGGTCGTTGTATCGCTCGGCCTCAGCTGTTGCGTCCTGATCCCAGTTCTCGAATCTCGGATCGTCGAATTCGAGCATCTGTTCCAACCGCACCTTGAAGATCCTGAACACGTCGCGCACATGGGCGGAATACTCCAACGCTGACCATGTTTCGCTGTCTGGCCGCACCGTCACGTTCTCGCGTTCGAGCACTGCAGCCCAGGAGGCGGCGTTGGCACGCACCAGATCGGGAACGTCCGTGAATGCGACGGTGGATGAATCGAACCCACACTTGGCGCAGGGGCGTTCGAGGACCCAGGTCCAATTCTTTGTATCCGGGGTGATCGGCATGGATCGAGAATAGTCCGCCGGAGCGGAGTCAGGCTGCTTCGATTGGCCGATGAAGCGAATCGTGCTCGGTATTGCGATTACCTTCGTGCTGACGCTCCACGCGTGTGGCGCGGAAGTGGGCGCCCCCGAGCCGCACGACCGCAACAGCAGACGGTGGTCGTCAACTCACTTCATTCGGCTACCCGAGGCCAATGTTGATCCGTATTTCCGTCATCGTTTGCGGCATCTGGTTTGATTCGAAACATGCGCTCTTCGCTCGCCTTGGCCACTCTCGCTGCAGGTTTGTTGATTGGGGGTTGCGCGGCGCCGGCGGTTCAGCAACCCGACACCGTAACGACAACAGCCGAAACGGGCGGAACGTGGGTCCGAAGGCTCGATGTGCCCGATTCGATTCACGATATTTGTCAGTCGATACTCGAACTGGCCGACGACTTGGGATACGCGCCGAACGATTCCACTCCACCATTGAACCGAGTCCACAATCACATGCTTGGCCCGAACAACGATTGGAGGGGCATCGACCCCGAGGGGCGCCAACGCGTCCAAGAGGCATTCGAGAAGGCAGAATCAGGGTCCTGCGGTTGAGCAACGCTGGACGTCTGGTTCGTCCCTCGTACAACGGAATTACAAACAACGACGTCCGTTACGTTGACCTGTCATGTTGATCAGAGGTGCGACCCGGCACAATTCGCCGAGCCCTTGTCTCCGCCGCCCAACGACGTCGTGTCCATCGACAGCAAAGCGATCCCCGGCGCCCACCGACTTCCGGTAGCGCGACCTCGAAGTTGCTGTTCGTTTACAGCTCTTATCGTTACACTTCGAAATCAACTGTAACTCGTCAGCAACTACTTTGTTCCGATTGCCCGGTTTGATCTCGGTGACGCAGAACAGCAGGGGTGGCCCCACACGATTTGCGTCGTCCCTGCCATCTCCGCCCTAGGTGTGTGCGCCTCCGGCTAGGCAGAAGAACGACCTTCCGCCGACGAACTCCCGGCGTAGGTATCGCCGCGCGTCCATTACTTGCGGTCAACTGCGATGCACTAAAGACGCAACGCGGATAAGGGGCGGCGACACAGCCGTTCGATGGCTTTCGGACCCGAAGTTTTTCATCACCGCGTCAGACAACGGGTCAGCTAAGGCTGCGTCCAAAGTCCTCGTTACTGATGACCTAAGTCCGACAGCACTTTTCACGAAAAAGAGGATCCCGCCTGTGCGGGATCCTCTTCGCTTTCCTTCGGAGCTAGAGACCGAGCGAGTGAAGGTGCTCGCTGATCTTCTCGAACATGAGCCTCTGACCAGCCGGTGTGGGATGCATGCCGTCTTCCTTGAGTAGCGTCGGGTCCGACAGCCAGTTCTCGGTAAGCGCGTCGATGAAAGGTAGCTTGTACTGCTCAGCGGCGGAACGGATTCGATCGTTCACGTTGACAGCAGTCTCGGATGGAGGCCGGTCGTCCATGATGGGGCCGATGACTACAACCTTGGCGTCAGGAAGCCGATCTCGTAGCTGCGCATACAACTCCCGAGTCGCATCTCGCACTTCGAGCGGGTACGAAACATCGTTCCGACCGCCGGCGATGATGACAACCTCGGGATTCACCGCAACGACCTGATCAATTTTCGCACCGAACGGTAGCTTGCCTTTTTCCGCGTTTCCTTGGACGTAGCCGGTACCACCGCTCGCAAAATCTGCCAGATACCAGCGACGATCGAAGGCAAGCAGTGCCGGCCAGTGATCTCCCGTCGTGTTCGGAATCGAGTAAGAGTCCCCCAAGATTGCGACCGTGTCGAAGTCGTCGGTAGGGGAATTCAGCGCCGGCGCCGAACTGTCGGGCTGCGATACAGAGGCAGTTGCCCGACTGTCTCGGGATTGCTCGTACGCAAATCCTCCGATCACCGCTACGACGGTGAAAACCATGGCACCGATGACGGCGACAGTTCGCTTGTTGGGTTTGGTCACCCCGTAAACATACGGGGTCGAATCATGTTGCCTCTGAGCGAGTGTCAAGCATCTGTCGTTCCGCTTGAATCGAACTTCGATGAAGGAGCGAAATCCCGCTCTCACAGCAGAATCAGGCCAAGCTCGCTGGAAGTTAAGGCGCGGCAAAGCATTCAGGGCACACTGTCCCCCAATCGACGGACCAAAGTCCATTTCCAATTCACCACTCCGGCAAGCGGCAATCGCGCAGCTATATTTCGTCGACACTTCAACTACTTGCGGTACATCTGCACGGCCGCGCGACAAGACCCAGTCTCCCCCGCTCGGCAATCCCCTCTATTCTTCTCATTCGAAGAAGCTGACACCAGGTGCCAGGAAGAACGCCGACATGCCAGAAACAGAAGCAAAGCGCAGCAATCGGCGACTGATCGCGATCGCAGCACTCGCGGTCGTACTTCTCGCGCAAGGCGCCTACTCGTTCGGGGTCCGCCCCGAGCCGTACCCGACAATTCGCATGCCCAGCTTCGGCGGCGTGCCCAATGCAGACGGCGAGTTCAGTGGAAGTGGCTTGGATATCACTCTCCATTACACCGACGGAACCACGATGAGTCCCAACCCGGCAGATCTCGCCGGCGATATTCGCTACTCATCCGCGAGAGCATCACTCGATTATGCGTTCCGCCCCAGCAGGGCAGGCGCCCGCAACGCCCGAACAGCGGACCCTGAATTGGTCGAATGGCTCCGAAACCGCAGCGTCGAAGTCGGAAGTGGTGCCATCCCGGACAGTATCGAGTTCTGCTGGCGCAAAACAATTATAGACATCACCGACGGAACCGTTGCGTCAACTGACCCGTGCGAAACGACAAGGGTTGATCTATGAGTGCCCGTGCGGAAACTCTGTTGTTCCTGCGCGACTACATCGATCGGTTGTGCGAGTCGTACCGCGCGAGGCGAGCCTCCTCGTCAGCCTCGAAGTCAACGCTTCATACTGGCGTTAGCCCTTCTCGTCGGCTATCGAACGATGTTCCTATCCGTCGCGATGACAGTCGTGCTGGTGACCGGTAGCGGGATCGTTCATTCCTTCGGCAAGGTCGATCACTTCATACTGTTCGAGCTCTTGCCTGTGGCTATGGCCGCTGCTGGATGGGCGCCGCATTATCCCTCGATGCACGAGGCTCTGCGCACTTGTCGCCTGGGCGATCGTCGGCAGCACGATCTTCGACAAAAGTCATTGGGGCTGAGCCGCGGGCTCATGTCACCTGAACGTGGGGCGGGCGGGGCTCGAACCCGCGACCAATGGATTATGAGTCCACGGCTCTAACCGACTGAGCTACCGCCCCATCCGTGATGCGTGGCATCGCGGCGAATCCGAATGTTACCGGCACATCCGACGCGGATCACAATCGGGCAGGCGGTGACGCGTTGCACTCTTTCGAGTCGAGTCTTCCGCGGTTGGTCGGCACAGGTGCACTGAGCCGATACCGTGGGAGTGCACACCCCACGGAACAGGATCACCACATGAAGCTTGCACTGACCGAATTCAAGAACTCGAAGGCTACGATCCGGATCATCATGTCCGACGGCGCCAAGCTGAACGGCACCGTCACCGATTTCACCGAAGACACTCTCGTCCTCAATTCTCCGAACGGTGTCTACTACATCAACCCCAGCCACATCATCCGACTGTTCGAGCCGTCGGATCGCGCAGCGAAGTAAGCGCACCGGCCGAACAGTTCGACAGTTCCACCGAAAGCCCGACGCAGAGTCTTGCGTCGGGCTTTCGGCGTATTTTTCGCCAACCTCTTCGAGTCGCGTTCACGGGTGCTGGTGGCGCCTATCCTCTGCTGATATGGCGAATGACAGCGCACGACCTGAACTCGTTTTGTTCGACCTGGGCGGTGTGCTGTGTCGGTTCGAACCTGATCTTCGCGCCGAAGAACTGGCAACGGCCATCGGCGTCACTGAAGGAGAAATCCATGCCCTCGTGTTCGAGTCCGGGTTCGACCAAGAATGCGATCTCGGCCTTCACTCCGAAGACGCGATTCTGGAACGCTTTCGAGCGTTCGGGTTTCCTGGTAAACGCGACGACCTACGCCGATCCTGGGCCAAGGCCTTCATCCCGGACCGCGCAGTCATCGATCTCGCAATCGCACTTCGAAGCGAGGGGGTCGTGGTCGCCACACTCTCCGACAATGGACCTGTCCTGTTGGCCGCCATCGAAAGTGTTGTAACTCCAGTGGCAATCGACGAGCATGTTTTCTCCTGCATGCTCGGAGCTACCAAACCCGACCCTGCGGCCTTCCTGGCTGCGCTGGAGTTTCTCGATGCGCGTCCACAGCAGACCTTCTTCGTCGACGACAACCCGGTGAACGTCCTCAGCGCTCGACGGCTGGGAATTCGCGGCGAACAAGCAAACAAGGCGGCAGACGTCGAATCGGCACTTCGATCGGTGGGTCTGCTGCGAGCGCGCTAGGTCAGACAAAAACAAGGTCAGACCAAAACAAGAAAGCCCCCCCACCCGATTTCTCAGGTGAGGGGCTTTGCTGCTCCCCCGGCTGGACTCGAACCAGCAACCGTCCGATTAACAGTCGGAAGCTCTGCCAATTGAGCTACAGGGGATTGTCTTGCTCGCTTCGCCCGTTCCGGCGTTGCCTGAGAAACTGTAGCGAATCCTCCACCGAAGTACCAAATCGCCTGCCCAGCGAGTCATCAGGCAGGATGGAGTCAGGACGATCGGTGCTGGAGGGAAGCAGGAATGATGCGTTTGTTGATCGGTGTTGCAGCTGGGTACGTCCTGGGAACCAAAGCGGGCCGCGCACGATACGAGCAGATCAGCCGGGCCGCAAAGGCGGTGGCCACTAGTCCGGCCACCAAGAAGGTGTTGGATGCGTCACGGCAGAAGCTGGCCGACTCTCTGAGTACTCAGCCCAAGCTCGAGCCGATGAGGCCGCTCAACGAGGAGACCACAATTCTGGTCCCCCACGACCAGTTGAAGAAGAACCGCTAGGTCAGACGCTTTGGTCGCCGACAGCCTGCTCACGCAGCTGTCGGCGATACTGCTCCAATGCCACGAGGTCACCGAACAGCGAGTTGTACTCCTCCGGGGCCGCAGCAGGTGAGACGCGCTGAAGCTTGGATTTGAGGTCGGCAACCTGTTCTCCCACCCACGCTTCCTGCAGACGAGCGAGCACTCCGTTGATATAGCGCGGAACCGTGTCTTCGTCACAGGGCATGGGTTCGACGGCCAGTTCCGATACAACCGAGGCCACTGTCATGTCTTCGACGCCCTTGGTGACGACTTCGATCCACTCGGCGCCGCCGAGCCCCTTGCTCGTTCCGCCGGCGTCAGCCATTGCCTGCCTGATCACAACGTAGGCGGGGTGGGTGAACGTCTCGGGTGGCAACGAGTCGAAGACAGTGCCGGCGACGCCAGGGTGCTGCAACGCGGCCTTGAGGACAGCTCGCTGAGTCGAAAGCCCCGGGTCGTTGGGCCGTGGCCTGGAGATTCCGATCGGCAGCGCAAGCGCATCGGCGGCGGGTGGGTCGACAACCTGACGACGCTTGGGCGCCGGTGAAGATCCACGCGTCGACGCCCGTTTGCGAGCTTCGTCACGCACGCGTCGTCGGACGGACGGAAGATCGTCCCAACCGACCCATCCGCAGAGGAGATTCGCGTAGCTGTCGCGCAGAGTTGATTCCTTGATCTGCGCAACGACGGGGACGGTACGACGCAGTGCTTCGACGCGCCCTTCAGCCGTCTCGAGATCGTGCTCGGTGAGTATCGACTTCACCACGAACTCGAACATCGGCGTACGCCTCGCAACGAGGTCGCGCACGGCGGCGTCACCGGACTCGAGGCGAAGATCGCACGGGTCCATTCCGTCAGGAGCGACGGCCACGAAGGTCTGCCCGGCCATCTTCTGATCGCCCTCGAATGCCTTCATCGCGGCAGCTTGCCCTGCGGCATCACCGTCGAATGTATAGATGATCTCACCGCGAAAGTAACTGTCGTCCATCAGGAGTCGGCGGAGCATCGCAAGGTGCTCCTCGCCGAAGGCGGTTCCGCACGAAGCGACGGCGGTCTTGACGCCGGCCAAGTGCATCGCCATGACGTCGGTGTACCCCTCGACGACTACCGCCTGGTGTCCCTTGGCGATGTCGCGCTTGGCGAGGTCCAAGCCGAACAGGACCTGAGACTTCTTGTAGAGGATCGTTTCCGGCGTGTTGACGTACTTGCCCGGCATGGTGTCGTCGTCGAAGAGCTTGCGGGCGCCGAAGCCGATGACGTCACCGGCAACGCTGCGGATCGGCCAGAGCAGGCGGCGATGGAACCGGTCGATCGGACCGCGCCGCCCTTCTTTGGACAGCCCTGCTGCTTCAAGCTCCTTGAACTCGAATCCCTTGGACATCAAGTGTTTTGTGAGAGTATCCCAACCTTCGGGCGCGTATCCACAGCCGAATTGCAGGGCTGCTGCCCCGTCGAAATTTCTCTCGGTGAGGTAGTCGCGAGCCGCCTGGGCATCGGGTTCGCGCAATCGGGCTGCATAGAACTCCTGAGCCGCCGCATTCGCCGCAATCAAGCGTGCACGGGTGCCGCGATCGCGCTGAACGGACGGTCCGCCGCCCTCGTACGAAATCGTGTAGCTGAGTCGATCCGCCAACTGCTCGACGGCCTCGACGAAGCTGATGTGGTCCATCTTCTGCAGGAACGAGTAGACGTCACCACCTTCACCGCAGCCGAAGCAGTGATAGAGGCCGTGGTTGGGCCGTACATGAAACGACGGTGACTTCTCGTCGTGGAAGGGGCACAGACCCTTGATCGAATCGCCACCGGCACGCTTGAGTGAAACGTATTCACCGACGATGTCCTCGATGCGAGTGCGTTCGCGAATGGCCGCGATGTCTCTGTCAGAAATTCGGCCCGCCACGTACATCAGTCTAGGCGGTCCCCCGACACCTCCTGACAACGATATGTTGATGGCCGACTCTGCACCGCAGCGATGGGACCGACGATGACTGAAAACGCCGCGAGCTCGCCCGAAGGGCGATCGGGAACTCGATTCGGCGTGTACGAGTTGCGTCGTCTGCTCGGTCGGGGCGGAATGGGCGAGGTGTACGAGGCGTACGACACCTCGAAGGATCGCCTGGTCGCTCTCAAGTTGCTCCATCGCGAGCTTGCGGCCGACCCGTCATTCCAAGCTCGTTTCCGCCGCGAATCTCGCGCCACCGCCGCCCTGAACGAACCGCACGTGATCCCGGTGCACGATTGGGGCGAGATCGACGGAGTTCTCTTCATCGACATGCGATTGGTCGAAGGCCACACATTGCGAGCCGAGTTAACCGAGTTCGGCCGACTGCCACCGGCCCGAGCCGTCGACATCGTCTCGCAGATAGCGTCAGCGCTGGACGCAGCGCACGCGCGCGGTCTCATCCATCGCGACGTCAAACCAGACAACATCATTCTCACGAACACCGGATTCGCATACCTCGTGGACTTCGGAATCGCATATTCACAGACAGACACGAAAATCACCACCGAGGGAAGCGCGGTCGGTTCATATGCGTACATGGCGCCGGAGCGATTCGGTATCGAAACACCGACGGCCGCAGCGGATGTGTACTCCCTTGCTTGTGTTCTCTACCAGTCCCTCACCGGAACGACGCCTTTCAACACCACAAGCATCGGACATCTCGTCAATTCGCACCTGAACGCTCCGCCGCCGCGCCCCACGCTGACGGTTCCGTCGCTCCCGCAACGTTTTGACACTGTCGTGGCTCGCGGCATGGCAAAGGACCCCGCACACCGCTATCCGACCACCGGAGCGCTCGCACTCGAAGCGCGGCAAGCCCTCTCGGCCGACAGTGCCACCAGCGCGGCCGGCGGATTGCAATCCACAGTCGTCGGGCCGCCCACCTACACCACGGTGAATCCCGCTTACGGGAACTACACGCACATCGCGACAAAGACCAAGCGAAACCGAGCCCCGATCGCGATCGGGGCGGCTGGAGTTGCACTCGTTCTGGCCGCAGGAGGCACGGCGGCTTGGGTGATACTGGGAAGCTCGGGCCCCGAATCACCAACCGCTGTAGCAGCTTCCACCGCCACGGCGGAACCAGTACCCATCCAGGAGCCGGTCAGCACGCCAAACCTGGAGCCGTTGCCCACCGCCGGACAGCAGGCAACCACGACCACGCGGGCGTCCGCACCGTCCACGAAGAACGGCGATCTCGGGGTGAGCAAGCCGATCACCGTCCCCTCGTGCAAGGGGACCGGAATCGTAGTGTTGGCCAACGCCACCGATCCGGCCACGTATGCCAGCGAAATTCAGAACTACCTTGACGCGTTCCCCGGCTCGAAATACCTACGCACAGACCAGTCCTGCCCGTCACTGCGTCAAGTCTCGGATTCCGCGACTGCGATCTATACCGTGTATCGCGAATCCGGAAACAGCGAGTCGAAGATCTGCAAGGACGTCCGCGCAGCAGGCGGCGACGCTTACGGCAAGTGGCTCGATACCACTACCGACCCGTCGACGCGGATGACCTGCTGAAGGCGTAAGCGGCTCAGCCCCAGCTGGCCTGCGCGCCCAGGCTCGCTTTGTCCACCCGTTCCAGCCGACTCTCCGTGTACGACGCGATCTGATCCACCACTACCCGGACCCGAGCACCGTCGTCCGCGGCGCGCTCCCACGCGGGCAGCAGAATCGGATCGAGCCCGGCCGGCGCAGTTGCCAGCAGCCATTCCGCGACGCGATGAACACGATCACGCTGCCGATCCTGACGCGCCTTGTGTCCGGCGTCGGACATCACGTAGTACAACGCCACGGTCTTGAGCAACGCCACCTCGGAGGCGACGGCCTCGGGGATGTCGAGGTCGGCTTGATACCGCGAGAGGGGTCGGTCACCGTGTGTCAGCCGGGTGCTGGCGATCGCCGCGGTGGCGAAGCGACCCACCAATTCACTCGTGAGATTCTTCAACGCGACGGAACTTCCGAGTGTTCCGTCGAAACTTCCGACCCCGCGTACGACGGGGAGTTCGGACAACCGTTGAGCGGCGTCGATCAGATCGTCGACTACCAATCCCCGAAACTCGGAGGCCCCCAGTTCTGCCAGTGCGCGCTGCTCGGACGGATCGGCAAGCGAGCGAAGGTCGATACGGCCTGCGATCACCCCGTCCTCCACGTCGTGCACGGAGTACGCGATGTCGTCGGCCCAGTCCATGACCTGAGCTTCCAGGCATTGCCGACGCTCGGACGCCCCCTCTCGAACCCAGGCGAGCACCTCTGCGTCGTCGTCGTATGCCCCGAACTTCGCGCCGGGCTGCGGCCGGGTCCAGGGGTACTTGATGGCTGCGTCGAGTGATGCCCTGGTGAGATTGAGGCCGGCGCTCAAACCGTCGGGGCGCAGGATCTTCGGTTCGAGGCTGGTCAATATCCGCAGATTCTGCGCGTTGCCCTCGAAACCTCCGCAGTCCTTGGCGACTTCGTCCAGAGCCTTCTCGCCGTTGTGACCGTACGGCGGGTGCCCGATGTCGTGTGCGAGACCGGCGAGGTCCACCAGGTCCGGATCGCAACCGAGTCCGTCGGCGATCCCTCGCCCGATCTGTGCGACCTCCATCGAGTGTGTCAACCGCGTACGAGGTGTGTCACCGTCGCGCGGGCCGACAACCTGGGTCTTGTCGGCCAAGCGCCGCAAAGCCGCGGAGTGTTGGACACGCGCCCGATCTCGCGAGAAGTCCGAACGATGCTGCGCCGCTGCGATCTGCGAACCCGGCAACCCCGCACGCTTCGGCGCCTCGACGACACGACGTTCGAGGTCGTGTTCGGAGTAGGTGCCGCCTCCGTAAGTGGTGTGAGCTGTCATGGTTTCTATTGCCCTGCCGTGTAGGGGAAGTCTGCCGAGAAGTGTGTGAGCTGATACCAGAGCAGCGCGCCGGTTTCGCGAGCGATTCCGTGCAACTGGGATTCGCGGGTGAACACGGCCGGGCCCTGACGAGTCGGTGCGGTCCACGCCTGAAGCCCCGTGTCGCGGGCCATCGTCCGGGTGCGCAACGAGTGCCAAGGGTCACTGACCAGGACGGCGGAATTGATGCCCTGCGAGGACATCTCGGCACTCACCGCATCGATGCTGAGCAGAGTGTCCGAACCGGTCTCCACAGCGGTGATCGCACTAGACGGAATCCCTCGATCGGTCAGATACATCTTTCCCGATGCCGCTTCGGTGTACTCGTCACCTTCTTGTTTACCGCCGACGGTGATGATCTGCGGAGCCACTCCGCGCTTGTACAGCTTGTACGCCTGTTCGAGTCTGGCTTCGAAGACCGACGACGGAGTGCCGGAATACTGAGCCGCGCCCAGAACGACTATCGCGTCGGCCGGCCGCGTGTCGTCGATGCGGGCCACCTGCCACACCCGGAATGCGGTACCGCCGACCAGGACCACTGCCATCAACACGGCGCCGGCGATCAATCGCCGCGTCCAACGAGCCAATCCTGCACCGAAGCCGCCCGCCCGTGAGGGTGATGGATCGTGGGGGCGGTTACCGAAAGCAGGTTTCACTCCCGCAATTCTGCCAGTTCGCAGCGATCTCCTCCGATGCCGACGCGCTACAACGGATAGATTTGCGTCATGGCCCTCGCACCACACTTCGCGCAGTTGTCCTCTGTAGAGCAGAGTCGGACAACCACCCGACCCGTTCGGCGCTGGGGAAGCGCCGTCGTCGTCGCCGCGATTTTCGCTTTGTTGGCGCTCGTCTTCAGCCCTGCGCTCGCCTCGGCGGACGCCCCGATGGTGTTGCCGAATCACATCACAGACACCTCCGGGGTTCTCGACGCCGGCCAACGCAGCGACATCCAAGCTGCGATCGATCAACTCAGCGAGGACCACCAGATCGATCTGTGGGTCGCATTCGTCCCCGACTTCAACAACCTCGGCGGCCAGGCGTGGGCACAACAGACGGCCACCAAGTCGACGCTCAGTACCAAGTCCGTCCTGCTTGCAGTTGCCACGGCAGAGCGCGCCTACTACCTCGACGTTCCGGCTGAACTCAGCAACATCACCGATTCCGACATCGAGACGATCAATTCGGACGCGGTGGAACCGGCTCTCGCCGAAGACGATTGGACCGGCGCGGCAATTGCAGCGGCCGGCGCACTCGGCGACGCGAACAACACGAGCGGCGGAATGGGAGTCGGAACACTCCTGATCACGGGCGGCGCTGTGGTAGTCGGAACGGGCGGCGTGGTCCTTTACTCACGCAAGCGCAAGAACGACAAGAACAAGGCAAGCGTGGAGGCCGCGAAGAACATCGCCCCCGACGACTTCGCCAGCCTCAACGCACTCGCGCTGCCCACACTCGACGAACGCGCGAAGGAGATCCTCGTCGAGACGGACAACGCGATCGCCAGCAGCCAGGAAGAGCTGGATCTGGCCCGCAGTGAGTTCGGAGATTCCGCTGTTGCGCCCTTCTCCGCGGCATTCGACAAGGCCAAGGCCACCCTCGCCGAAGCCTTTGCGATCAGACAGCGACTCGACGACGCCATCCCGGAAACTCCCGACCAACGCCGTCAGATGCTGATCGACATCATCTCCTCGTGCGGTCGAGCCGACCAAGAACTCGAAGCTCGCGTCGACGAGTTCGACGGGCTTCGCGACCTTCTCATCAACGCCCCGGCACGCCTCGATGCGCTGACGCAGAGTGTTGTTGCTCTCAGCGTGCGCCTGCCTGAATCCGAGGCGATTTTGACCAAGCTGAAGGATCAGTTCCCCACGCCGACGCTGGCGTCGGTGGTGAACAACGTCACGATGGCGAGCGAACGCTTGACGCTCGCCGAGAAGTCCATCGAAGAAGGTCGAGACGCCACCGCGCTCCCGGCCGGCAAGCAAGGCGCCGCCGTCACCGCAATTCGGACGGCCGAAGCAGCTCTCGATCAGGCCCGCAAGCTACTCGACGGCGTCGATCACGCCGCCGACGACATCCGAAACGCCATCGCGACACTTCCGTCCGCGATGGAGGACGTTCAGCAGGGCATCACCGCTGCGGACGCTTACCTCGCGCAGGGCGGGCAGAAATTGGCGGACGCGAAGGCCGCGGCCCAGTCGGCGTTGGCCAATGCTCAGACGTCCAAGGACAGCGATCCGCTGACAGCGTTCAACCAGATCGTCGCAGCAGACGCCCAACTCGACGCGCTGCTTGCCGACGCTCAGGAGCAGAAGCAGCAGCTCGAACGGGCGCAGCAGCGTCTCGCCCAGGACATTCTGGCTGCACAGGCTCAGGTGACCGCTGCCGGTGACTTCCTCGGCACCAGGCGCGGCGCGATCGGGGCCGAGGCCCGCACTCGCTACGCGGAAGCTCAGCGGCACTTGCAGGCCGCCCAACAATTGCAGGCTTCGGATCCGTCGAAAGCACTCCAACACGCCCAGGCCGCGACCACCTTGGCGACGCACTCACTTCGCGCCGCGCAGAACGACGTCAACACCTGGGAAGCAAACCAACGACCCCGCGGTGGCGGCGGCGATGCGACGGGAGCGATCCTCGGCGGCATCCTGATCAACAGCATTCTGCGAGGTGGCGGCGGGCCCCGCTCGTACGGCGGACCGAGCAGCAGCGGACGCTCCGGTCGCGGTGGCGGCGGCGGTGGTTTCGGCGGTGGCGGCGGCGGCCGAACCAGTCGAGGCGGCGGCGGCCGGTTCTGACGGATCCCGTCGAGGTAGTAAAATCCCTACTTTGTTCACGACCGCACTCGTCGTACGCTTCATCCGGCAAGTCGGGATCACAGATCATACGAAGGTGTTATGGAAAGCGTCGCCCCGCAGATAACCGTCGTTGTACCTACATACAACGAGCGTGAGAACCTGCCAAAGCTCGTCGATCGCCTCGCCGCGTTGAAGATCCCGAACCTGCACGTCCTCGTGGTGGACGACAACTCCCCCGACGGTACGGGCGAGGTTGCCGACAAGTTGGGTATCGATGGTCCCATTCCGGTCGGAGTGCTTCACCGCACGGTCAAGGACGGACTCGGCCGTGCTTACGTCGCGGGCATGAGCCGGGCTCTGGCGGAGAACGCAGACATCGTCATTCAGATGGACGCGGATCTCTCGCATCCGTCCGAAGCGATCCCCGCCATGATCGAGATCCTCACCACTACCGATGCGGCAGTCGTTCTCGGCTCCCGCTACGTCGAAGGCGGCGCAGTCGCCGGCGACTGGCCGTGGCACCGCAAGGCTTTGTCCGCCTGGGCGAACTTCTACGTCAACGCCATTCTGCGACTGCACGTCAAGGATGCGACCGCCGGCTTCAAGGCGTGGCATGCAAAGACCTTGCGCGACATCGACGTCGAATCGGTGCAGAGCAACGGCTACGCATTCCAGGTCGAGATGAACTACCGAGTTGTTCAGCGCGGCATGAAGATCGCCGAAACACCCATCCGCTTCGAGGAGCGCACCGAAGGCGTCTCCAAGATGAGTCTCTCGGTTCAGTTGGAGTCTGCTCTGGTGCCGTGGAAGCTCAAGTTCGGCAAGAAGTCTCTGTGACCTTGGCGGCCGATCGAAAGTAGTCGGCCGTCTGCGTGTCCGACGGGTAGAACGACTCAATCGCGATCTCTGCGAGCGTGACGTCGCGCGGCGTACCGAACACTGTGGTGGTGCTGAACATCGCCAGTTCGGTATCGCCGGCGCGTACACGCAACGGAACCAGCAGGGAATTTGTGTGGTCGTCGTCGTGCCAGTCTCCGCCGCTCGGATAGGCGCGCAGCTCGTCGAGCAACGACGACAACTGCGCATCCGCACTGACCTCCACTTCCCGAGCCAGCCTGGCAAGCAGGTGGGTCCGCCACTGCGCGAGGTTCACGATCCGCGGCGCCATGCCCTCGGGATGCAAGCTCAAACGCAATACGTTCACCGGTGGTTCCAGGAGGAATTCAGCGGCCCCCTCGGTCAGGATTCTCACTGCCTGGTTCCCGGCGATCATCTCCCATTGCTGATCGACCACCACGGCCGGATAAGGGTCATGCGCGTCGATGATGCGATCGATGGCCTCGCTCACCGCTGACATTGGCGCTTCCGCCAACGACTTTTGCGAGTACTCCGGTGAGTGGCCACTTGCCAGCAGAAGTGTGTTCTGTTGTCGTAGAGGAACATCCAGACACTCGGACAGGTGAAGGATCATGTCCCGGCTGGGTTTGGAGCGGCCGGTTTCGATGAAGCTCAGGTGCCTGGTCGACACTCCTGCCGCTACCGAGAGACCCAACTGAGTGAGCCTTCGCCGCTCCCGCCACCGCTTGAGTTCGGTGCCCACGTCCATCGTCTCGAAGGTCATTCCCCCAAGGTAGCGACCCGAGGTAGCCGAGGCCATGACCTCACAGGTAATCGACCCGGAGCAGATTCGGCACAACAGTGATATCAGCCGGCGAGAACGCCGGGTACTGATCAAGGGAGCTACCATGAGCGACTTCGACGCCATTGCCGATGCCTACATCGACATGTGGAACGAAACAGATACCAACGCCCGCAAGGCGCGGATCGAGCAACTGTTCGCACCAGCGGGTCGCTACACCGATCCGCTCGCGGACGTCACCGGACACGATCAGATCGACGCGATGATCAACGCTGTGCAGCATCAGTTTCCGGGCATGCGATTCACTCTCGTCGGACCGGTGGACGCGCACCACCGACAGGCTCGATTCGGTTGGGCTCTCGGCCCGGCGGGGGCCGAGTCACTGATCGACGGGTTCGACGTACTCGAACGCGACGACGACGGCCGGGTGACGCTTGTCCTCGGGTTCCTCGACAAGGTGCCTTCGGCTTGAAGTGGCCTTCCACCGACAGCGTTCGACACGAAGGCTGTCGGTGGTTCGTGCCATCATCGGTGCCGATGAACGCCGACGGATTTACCTGGTCCACACCGATTCCCGAGTCCGAGGGTGCTGAGTACGATGCTCACACGCTGACCGTCAACGGCCTTCCCACCGTCTATCGAACCGCCAAGACGACGCCGACCAAACTGGGCCAGTTCGTCACGCTGTGGCGCCGTTCCGACGCCGGGCCCATCCGCCCCTTCGACACCAGCGACGGCGCCATGCTGTTCGTGGTGAAGGTCTACGACGAAGAGCATGTGGGGCACTTCGTCTTTCCCATCGAGACCCTCGTCGAACACGACATCGTGTCGACGAACTTCTCAGGCGGTAAGCGCGCTATCCGGGTCTATGCGCCCTGGGTTACGCCGACCAGTGTGCAAGCAGTCAGAACTCAGCGCTGGCAGATCCGGCATTTCGGCGAGTTCCCTGATGTACTCAGCTCAGCTGCTGTTCAGCTCACCTGCGGTTCAGCTCACCTGATACGTCGCGATGATGACGCCTGTTGTCGTAGGGACGCTGTCGGTGAGGGTGAACTGAGCGAGCGCAGCTCCGTCGGGGAACAATCTGCGCCCGGTTCCGAGAACCAGCGGATGAATGAGCAGAGTGTAGGTGTCGACGAGACGCCGTTCGGCCAATGACGTGATCAACTCGCCGCTGCCCAGAATCACCAGATCCGGACCCTCGCTTTCCTTGAGCGCGGCTACGGCATCGGCAGCATCACCTTTCAACAAGGTCGAGTTCTTCCACGGGAGCGGCTCGCCCAAAGTTCTTGAAGCTACGTACTTCTGCGTGTTGTCAAGCACCTCGGTAAACGGATTGTCGGTCTGAAACGGCCAGTACGAGGCGAAGTTCTCGTAGGTTCTGCGCCCGAAGAGTAACTCGGATTTTTTCGCCATCCCCTCCCCCATCTTCTGCGCCATGATGGAATCGTTGAAGGGTGCCGCCCACCCACCGTGCTCGAATCCGCCACGACGGTCTTCGTCCGGCCCACCAGGTGCCTGCATGACACCGTCGAGAGTCACGCTGTTGGTCACGCTGAGTTTTCTCATAACTTCGATCCTGCGCCTGAAGGACCATCAGGGAAAGAGAAAACGGGCGGTCCTTCTCGAATGAGAAGAACCACCCGTCAGCTTCGAACGAGAATCAGGAACCGATCAGCCGTGCGGCCAGGTAGCTTTCCACCTGATCGAGGGCGACGCGTTCCTGCGCCATGGAGTCACGCTCACGCACCGTGACGGCCTGATCTTCGAGGGTGTCGAAGTCGACCGTGATGCAGAACGGCGTGCCGATCTCGTCCTGGCGACGGTAACGACGACCGATGGCGCCGGCGTCGTCGAACTCGACGTTCCAGTTCTGACGCAGCTGCGCTGCAAGATCTTTCGCCTTGGGGGTCAGGTCCGCGTTACGCGAGAGCGGCAGAACGGCAGCCTTCACCGGAGCGAGTCGACGATCCAGGCGGAGCACCGTGCGCTTGTCGACGCCGCCCTTGGAGTTGGGCGCCTCGTCCTCGGTGTAGGCGTCGACCAGGAAGGCCATCAGCGAACGCGTGAGACCGGCCGCCGGCTCGATGACGTACGGCGTGTAACGCTCGCCCGTCGTCTGGTCGTAGTAGTTCAGCTCGGTGCCCGAGTGCTTGGAGTGCGTCGAGAGATCGAAGTCGGTACGGTTCGCGATGCCCTCGAGCTCGCCCCATTCGCTGCCCTGGAAGTGGAAGCGGTACTCGATGTCGGTCGTGCCCTTCGAGTAGTGCGAAAGCTTTTCCGGCGCATGCTCGTAGAGACGCAGGTTGTCCTTGTTGATGCCGAGGCCGGTGTACCAGTCCAGGCGGTAGTCGATCCAGTACTGATGCCACTGCTCGTCTTCGCCCGGCTTGACGAAGAATTCCATCTCCATCTGCTCGAACTCGCGGGTGCGGAAGATGAAGTTGCCGGGGGTGATCTCGTTGCGGAAGCTCTTGCCGATCTGGCCGATGCCGAACGGCGGCTTCTTACGCGAGGTGGTCAGTACGTTGGCGAAGTTCACGAAGATGCCCTGCGCGGTCTCTGGGCGAAGGTAGTGCATGCCCTCTTCGCTCTCGACGGGGCCGAGGTAGGTCTTGAGCATCATGTTGAAGTCGCGCGGCTCGGTCCACTGGCCGACGGTGCCACAATCGGGGCAACCGATGAGGTCCATCGTGACGTCGTCCGGGTTGTCGAGCTTCTTCTTCTCCGCGTACGCCTCCTGCAGGTGATCCTGACGGTGACGCTTGTGACAGTTGAGGCACTCGACGAGCGGGTCGTTGAAGACACCGACGTGACCGGATGCGACCCACACCTCGCGGGGCAGAATCACCGAGGAGTCGAGGCCGACGACGTCCTCGCGGCTGGTGACCATGTTGCGCCACCACTGGCGCTTGATGTTCTCCTTGAGCTCGACACCCAACGGGCCGTAGTCCCACGCGGACTTGGTACCGCCGTAGATCTCACCGCACGGGTAGACCAGGCCTCGCCGCTTGGCGAGATTGACAACGGCTTCGATCTTGGACTTGGGTGCCACTCGATTGCTCTCCATCTGGGTAATAGATGCATGATTTTCGTGCGCTTTTCGCACCATCAGCCTATCTGGCGGCTGCCACGCACTTCCGTCCAAGGTTGACATGCATACTTGTGCATATCAAAATGAAAGTGATTTGCAATAATGTGGTGAGATGGCTATGCCCGGACATCATGATCTACCCCTCGAAGGAGCCTCGCTGTGAGCATTGCGGATACCGGCGATCTCCACAAAAGCCATGATCATTCCGACCTCGGACACACGCACGACCCGTTCGAAGCCGCACCTCCCGCGCCCGTGCCACCCAAGGAGACCTTGGCGGCCGCCGGCGAAATTCTGCGGGCACTGGCTGCACCCGTCCGGATCGCGATCGTGCTTCAACTGCACGAGTCGGAGCGTTGCGTTCACGAACTCGTCGGCGCTCTCGGTGTCACTCAGCCACTCATCAGCCAGCATCTGCGCGTTCTCAAAGCAGCGGGCGTCGTCCGCGGCGAACGCAACGGACGAGAAGTTCTCTATCGACTCGTCGACGATCACCTCGCACACATCGTCGTCGACGCTGTCGCCCACGCCGAAGAAGGATGAGATTCCACCGCATGAACACTCCGGGCAGTACGACCTCGAAACGTGGACCGGCCACCGTCGGCGTTCGTTCCACAAAGCAGCGCAGCGCCATCTCCGCCTTGCTCGACGACATCGACGAATTCAAGTCGGCACAGGAACTGCACGACGAACTGCGCAAGCGCGGTGAGGGCATCGGCTTGACCACCGTCTACCGCACGCTGCAGGCACTGTCCGACGCCGGAACCATCGACGTTCTGCGCACCGACACGGGCGAGTCCGTTTACCGTCGGTGCTCCTCCGGCCACCATCATCACCTGGTATGCCGCAACTGCGGATTCACCGTCGAGGTCGAGGGCCCGACGGTCGAGCAGTGGTCACAGACCATCGCCGAGGACAACGGTTTCACCGAAGTGAGTCACACTGTCGAGATCTTCGGCACCTGCCGCGACTGCGCGGCCAGCTGAGTGCGTCAGGGAATCAAACCCTGACGGGCGGTATCGGCACCGGTGAGCGCGAGTAGCAACATCGTGGTCAGTGCCTCGTCGTCCAGTCCGGCGGCAGGGAACGTGTATCGCAGGATGACGTCCGCCAGACTGCCGTGGCCGAACACCGCGATGGAGCCGAATTGGATGGTGCGATTCCGCTCGGCCACCTTGCGATGCAGTGCCGCGCTGACCGGTCGGTCCCATGCGAGAACACACGTCATGGACAGCACGTCCAGACCCTCGGACAGATTCATCGCCTGGATCGAACACAGCGCGCCGGAGTACTGGAAACCCAGTGATCCGTCGGCAGCCACATCGACCGTCACGAAATGCGCCAGCGAGGCAGCCGCACGTTCTTGTAGGTGGGCTGCTTCGTCGGTGGTGTCGGTCATGTTCTCCCCTGTCATTTGACGCCACCGAATCTACGGTCGCGTGAGGCGAATTCGACGCACGCGGCCCACAGGTCGCGGCGATCGAAATCGGGAAACAGCTTCTCCTGGTACACCATTTCGGCGTAGGCGGATTGCCAGATCAAGAAATTGGACGTCCGCTGTTCTCCCGACGGACGCAGGAACAGATCGACGTCGGGCATGTCGGGTTCGTCGAGGTACTTGGCCACCGTCGCCTCGGTGATCTTGTCCGGATTGATCTCACCGGCGGCGACACGCTTCGCGATTTCCTTTACCGCATCGGCAATTTCGGCCCGGCCGCCGTAATTCACACACATGGTCAAGTTCATGACGGTGTTGTTCTTGGTCAGTTCTTCGGCGATCTCGAGTTCCTTGATGACACTCGCCCACAGGCGCGGTTTACGACCGGCCCACCGAACACGCACACCCATTTCGTTCATTTCGTCGCGTCGGCGACGGATGACGTCACGGTTGAAGCCCATCAGGAATCGAACCTCGTCGGGACTGCGCTTCCAGTTCTCGGTGGAGAAGGCGTAGGCGGAGAGCCACTCGACGCCCATCTCGATGCAACCGCACACCGTGTCCATCAGGACAGCTTCGCCGCGTTCGTGCCCGGCGGTTCGCGGCAAACCTCGCTCCTGAGCCCACCGACCGTTGCCGTCCATCACCAACGCGACGTGGCGCGGGATGAGTTCGGTTTGCAGGATCGGCGGGGTCGCCCCGGACGGATGTGGGTCCGGTGGCCGGATCACCCGATCAGCAGCAGAATCAAGCGGAGTTCGCGGTTCGCGTCGTCGAATCACGGGTTCCATCCTGCCTCACGGGCAAGTCGACCTCGACGGCTGCATGCGGCCTCGAACGCTCGATCAGCGGCAACGTCCGCAATTGGCGTTCGAGATGCCACTGCAAGTGTGCCGCGACCAGTCCGCTGGCTTGCGTCCGCAGAGTCGCGGGCGCCGAGTCGGTACCCTCCCACTCCCCTCGGAGCAGCGCTTCCATCAAGTCGAGCACTCCGGGCGACGGCGTCGCAGCACCCGCCGGGCGGCAATAGGTACACACGGCTCCACCTGCGGCGACGTGAAATGCCCGGTGCGGTCCGGGAGCGCTGCAGCGCGCACACTCTTCGAGGGCAGGTGCCCAACCCGCATAGCCCATGGCCCGCAACAAGAAAGCGTCGAGCACGAACTCGACCGGTCGTGCCTGCTCGGCGATCGCGCGCAGTGCGCCCACCGTCAATCGTTGAAGTTGTGGGGCGGGCGCGCGTTCCTCACCGGCCAACCGCTCGGCAGTTTCGAGTACCGCACACGCCGTCGTGTACCGGCTGTAGTCGTCGACGATGTCGGTGGCGAACGCATCCACGGTCTGCACCTGGGTGATGATGTCGAGATTCTTGCCCGGGAGAAGCTGTACGTCGATGTGAGCAAACGGTTCGAGTCTGGCGCCGAATTTGGAGGTTGTTCGGCGGACACCTTTGGCCACGGCACGCACCAACCCGAACTGACGAGTGAGCAACGTGACGATGTGGTCGGCTTCGCCAAGTTTGTGCAGGCGCAGCACCACAGCCGTGTCTCGATACAACCTCACTCGACCAGTGTCCCACGTTGTGCCGACGAGAATGCGCGATGCCGCGCCCGATCCCGAGCCGGGTGGTGTCCGGATAGACTGACCCGATGCCGAGCGACGCAATTGCGCAACCTGCCACTGCGGAGTTGACCGGTCGCGAAGCTCGGTGGGAGCGGCACAACTCCGAGCGTCAGAAACGGATACTCACCTCGGCTGTCGAACTGATCGAAGAGCGGGCAACAGGTGCCGAGGTGTCCGTTCAGCAGATCGCCGACCGGGCCGGTCTCGCCAAGTCGGTGGTGTACCGGCAATTCAGCGGCCGGGACGACCTCGATCGACGAGTCCGAGCGTTTGTGCTCGGCCAATTTGCAGCTGCCCTGGATGCGTCGATGAGCATTTCGGTCGGCACTCTCGACGAGATCCTGTCCCGTACCATCAGCGCCGTCGCCGAGTGGATCACCGAGCATCCTCGTATTCACGAGTTCATGGGTACCGGCCCCACCGACTACGACGACGAGAGCATCGACGCGATCAGCAGACTGAAGGCGACAATCGCCGACTCGGCCCGCGCAATCATCACCGAAGTCGGCCGATCCGTGGGGATCGATTCGTCGCCCTTCGATTCACTACCGTTCGCAGTGGTGACGATGGTCGAGGGCACGCTCACTCACTGGGTCCGAAGCACTGATCCGAAACCGAGCCGCGCAGAGATCGTCGCCGACCTCGCGAAATACACCTGGTACATGTTCGACGGCGTTGCCCGCTCGAGCGGGCTCACGATCGATCCCCACGTCGAATTGTCCACGCTGATCGCTGAACTGGTGTCGTCCGACGGCCAGTCCTCGCTGTCTGACTAGATCCGGGCCGCCCGACTAGATCCGTGTTTTGTCGGAGCGCTTCGGCTCGCCGCGATAGCGTGCGTAGTCGCCGTCGATGCCCAGCTTTCGCCACACCCGCTTCGACACCGGGTTCATCAGACCGAGTTCGTCTGCCAGGGCCCGCATTTCACCGAAGTAGTTACCCAGAATTCGGCGCGAATGCGGGCTGCCCCAGAAGGCACTGGTCATCACGTCTTCGGGAATGCCGAATTCTTCGGCGAATTCCTTGGGCGGTGACATGATTTCGCCTGCGAGCCAACGCATCGCGCCGGGGAAGGCAACCGACGTCATTGCCCGACTGGTGCGACTGAGCCTGGGGACGTGATTGCGCAGGAACTCGTGCGCAAACGAAATATGTCTCGCTTCTTCGGCGATGTGAATCTCCATGGTGCGGAGCATCGCCGGCGGGGTGTCCTTACCTTCGCGGATCAAGTCCTTCTGGAAGTGGTCGATCGGTTCTTCTCCGGCAAGAATGCCGATGAAGAAGATGACCGGGAACTTGGCACCCAGCACTCCGATGATGGGCGAGAGGCGCCGGAACATCGGACGCATACCCGGCACATCGATATCCATACGATTGACGAGTTCCTGGAACATCTGGATGTGATTGCACTCTTCGGTCATCTCGTGCAGGCAGTACCGGAACTCGGGCGACTGGTTGGGAAGCGCCATGATGTACTGCAGCATTCCCCGGATCAAGATGCTCTCGAACGCCGAACCCACCTTGGTCACGTTGGCCTGACGCCACATTCCCATCGCGATTCGACGTTCCAGGGACTGCTCCTGGTACCACTGCGTCGCTCCGAGGGGATCCGAGACCGACGAGAGCACCCACCTCGGATCGTGTGGATCGATCGCGAACTCTGGTGAATCCCAGTCGATGTCGAGATAGGGATCAAAACTGCGGGCCACTGAACCCTCGGACAAAGTCTGCAGTACCTCGTGGTACGGCATTTCCACTTCGATCGACGCTGACCGAGCCATCGGTGTCTCCTCACGGCCAGTCCGCCGATTGCAGTCGACGGACTTGAATGAGGTCAAACATAATGGGACGCCGCGTCCCACGCAACCCCTTCGGTGGCCTGATTTCAGGCCCGACGGAGCGGAATGATCTCGCGAACCTTCTCATCTCGGAGATACAGTCCGGCCCACATGACGATTCCGGTGTAGACGGCAAACAATGTGGTGCTCACCAGAGGCTGTTCAGCTCGAAGGTTGGTCAACACAGCACCACCGAGGTAACCGGTGAGCAGAATCGCGCCAAGCACGGCGGTTCGCGGAATCACGTACAGCGCAAGGCAGATCAACTGCACAACCCCGGCTGTCAGGGCGAGAGAGTCCGGCAGTCCCAGTTCGGCCGAGGCATCCTTGACCGTCTGCAGATTGAGGATGTGGATGATGCCGTCGAAGAGCATGAAAAGAACGAACAGACCACTCAGGACGTATCCGAGCTTGCGCGCGGTCCCCGAAGGTGCCGTTCGTGTTGCATTACCCGAAAGGGTGTCGTGGTGGGCAGGCTGGGTGGTCATCGGAATCTCCCTGGGCGAAGGCGAGCGGCCGGTTGCCACTTCGCTTGCAATAACGACTCCCCAGCGATCGAAAACTCATCGCGCCGACAACTACTACGCACCCGCGTTCAGGAAGATCCACCTCTCGTGGTCTGATGGACGGTGACACGGGGTGCCGAAAAAGTCGGCTGAGATCAGACCCGATGAACCTGACCAGTTAGCACTGGCGGAGGGATGTCGACATGACCGAACAGCAATTTCAGCGCGCTCTCGAACTGAACGAGCAGATCGTCCTGATCACCGGTGGCGCCCGCGGGCTCGGAGCCGCACTGAGTCGAGCATTCTCCCGCTCAGGCGCCCGGGTGATCGTGAACTACAGCAAGAGCCGTGATGCCGCCGAGGCCCTGGTCGCCGAACTAGGCGAGGATCGCACCTTCGCAGTCCAGGCAGACGTGACGGACCGCAGCTACGTCGATCAATTGTTCGCCGCTGCACTCGAGCGATTCGACGCACCGATCTCGACCGTGGTCGACAATGCACTCGTCGACTTCTCGTTCAACGGTGACGCCCGGCCGAATGCGGACACGATCACCTGGGCCGACTTCGACTCACAACTACGCGGAGCTGTCGCCGGGACCCTCAACACCACCCAGGCAGCACTCCCCGGCATGCGAGAACTCGGGTTCGGCCGAATCATCACTGTCGGAACCAATCTGGTCCAGAATCCGGTCGTTCCGTACCACGACTACACCGCAGCCAAAGCCGCACTGTTGGCACTGACGCGGACATTGTCCGCCGACCTCGGTCCGGACGGGATCACCGTCAACATGGTCTCCGGCGGCTTGCTCCGCACCACGGACGCGAGTGCCGCGACGCCGGAAGCGGTGTTCGACATGATCGCTGCAAGCACTCCCCTGCGCCGGGTCACGACACCGGACGAATTTGCCGACGCCGCACTGTTCTTCGCCTCGCCCTGGTCGCGGGCCGTGACCGGCCAGAACCTGGTTGTCGACGGCGGACTCGTCAAGAACTGATGGGTGCACAGCTACGGATAGGTGTGTTTCTTCTCGGGTGCGGACATCACAGTGCAGCGTGGCGTCATCGTGATTCACCGGTCGAAAGGCTCGGCGACATCGCGTATTACGAGTCGCTCGCCCAGATCGCCGAACGCGGCAAGTTGGACGCCGTCTTCTTCGCGGACGGTCACAGTGTTCGCGAACCCGAATCGGGCGCATCGTGGTTTCTGGAGCCGATCACCGCATTGACTGCCATGGCCCGCGCGACGGCGAATGTCGGCCTGGTCACCACCATCTCCACGACCTTCTACACGCCGTTTCACGCGGCACGACTGTTGGCATCGCTCGACCACATCAGCGGCGGACGGGCCGGGTGGAACGTCGTGACCTCGATGTTCGACCAGGAGGCGCGCAACCACGGACTCGAGGCGATGCCCGATCATGCATCCCGATACGAACGAGCCGACGAATTTGTCGAAGTGGCCCTCGCATTGTGGGATTCATGGTCGGAAGACGCGCTGATTCTCGACCGGTCGGGGCGTTTTGCCGACGCAAACAGGATTTCTCGAATCGATCACGACGGCAAACATTTTCGGGTGGACGGGCCGTTGACGGTTCCGCGCTCCCCGCAAGGCCGGCCGGTGTTGTTCCAGGCCGGGGCGTCTGAGCAGGGCCGCGATCTGGCGGCGCGCCGCGCCGAGGCAATCTATTCGGTTGCCTACGACTTACCCAGCGCACAGACCTACTACGCGGACGTGAAATCGAGAATCGAGCGAGCCGGCCGGGATTCGAGTTCGGTCGCCGTGATGCCGGGACTGGTCACCTACGTCGGCAGCACCGTCGCCGAGGCCAGGGCGAAGAAGGCCGAACTCGATCTCCTGCTGCCCACCGAACAGTCGATACGCCAACTCTCGTTGTTCACCGGACAGGATTGCGAGAACTGGGATCTCGACGGGCCCGTGCCCCCGTTGCTTCCACTCGAAGCGTTCACCGGGCCGCAGGGACGCTACGCCACTATTTTGCGGATCGTCGAGAAGGACGCACCGACTGTGCGGGAACTCCTCGGGACGCTCGCTGCGGGTGGTGGTCACGCAACGATGATCGGAACACCGGAGTCGATTGCCGACGAGATGGGATCCTGGTTGAACGGCCGCGGTGCCGACGGTTTCAATCTGATGCCGCCGACCTATCCGCAGGGTCTGGAAGATTTTGTCGATCACGTGATTCCGGTACTGCAGGCGCGTGGGTTGTTCCGTCGCGAATACGAGGGAGCGACTCTGCGAGAAAACCTCACCTAGTCCGGCAGTAGCGGCACCGACAGGTCCGGATCGCGTCCCAGGAGCACTCCCCTCGTGAGGGCCGCGGAGCCGAACTTCTTCCGAACACTGTCCATTGCCGAGTCGAGGGCGGCAGTGTCCGGACCCGCGAATCCTGGACCGTCGAAGGGCAATTCGAGTTGTTCGGCGCCGTCCCGATCCAGGTTGGAGACAGCGACACCGATCAACGTGATGCCCTTGTCCGCGATCATCGGTATCGCTTCGTCCAGCAGCACCATCGAGGCGTTCAGCAATTCCGCTGTGTCGGCGGTGGACCGGCGCAGCGTGTGAGATCGAGTTGCCCGGGTGAAATCCGCGAAGCGGAGCCGGAGCGTGACCGTGCGCCCCGTCCGCTGCGCCGAACGCATGCGTCGACTGACACGGTCGACAAGGGACATCAACGACGCATCGAGTTCTGCGCGGGGATGGGATCCGCGACCCAGCGCATGCTGAGCACCCATCGAACTGCGGCCACGATAGGCGCGGACGGGGCGTGGATCTCGGTTATGCGAGAGCGCGTAGAGATGGCGACCGGCGCCACCCCCGAGAATCGAGACGATCGAGGATTCGTCGTGCCGAGCGATGTCGCCCACCGTCACGATGTCGAAGTTTCGCAGCTTCTGGGCCGTGATCTTGCCGACGCCCCACAGCTTCTCGACCGGCAAGGGATGCAGGAACTCGGTCTCGCCCTCCGGCGGCACTCGCAGCAATCCGTCGGGTTTCGCGAATGCACTGGCGACCTTGGCCAGGAACTTGGTGCGTGCGATTCCGACCGTGATCGGTAGTCCGACCTGCTCGGCCACGTCGCGTCTGAGGTTGGCTCCGATCTGCAGCGGATTGCCCACGATCTTGGCGAGCCCGCCGACCTCGAGAAAGGCCTCGTCTATGGAGATTCCTTCGACCAGCGGCGACGTGTCGTGAAAGACGTCGAACACGTCTTTGCTCGCCTGCGAGTACGCCGACATTCGCGGAGGGACGACTATCGCCTGAGGACACAGTGATCGAGCCTGACCACCGCTCATGGCTGTGCGAACCCCGAACGCCTTGGCCTCGTAGCTTGCCGCCAAGACCACCCCACCACCGACGATGACCGGCCTGCCCGCCAGAGCCGGGTCGTCGCGTTGCTCGACCGATGCGTAGAACGAATCAAGGTCCGCGTGCAGGATCGTTGCGTCACCCGCAGGTCGAAGACCCCCAAAATGAGTACCGCCAGGGTGATTACCTGGCGTTTCTCGATCCAGCGGTTCATGCGACACGAACATATGTTCCCATGCGCCACCGACACTGCGGAAGGCCGACGAATAGATTCCGTGGAATTAATCACGGATCGTGGGTACGGTGAAAGAATGATTCCACGGAATGCATATCGCCTAGGAGTCTGCTCATGACGGGGTCGGACCTGAGCCGTCACTTCGACAACCTCGTCCGCTTCGAAACCGAATTGTGGACGGCCGTCGACCAGCGACTCCGAATCGAGCACGACCTGCCACTGAGTCGATTCGAGCCGATGCAGATCATCGACAGGCTAGGTTCCTGTCGGGTCTTCGACATTGCCGAAGCCCTCGCGATCACCGTCGGTGGCACGAGCAAATTGGTGGATCGGATCGAGTCCTCGGGGCACTGCCGTCGACAATCCAATCCCGCCGACAAACGATCCTCACTCATCGCGTTGACCCCCGACGGCATTGGCCTGTTGCAGCGGGCGAAGGCCACGTTCGACGACGAACTGGCACGCCGTCTCGGTTCCGTGCTGACGCCCGAGGCTCTCGATCGGTTCGGCGCCACACTGGCCACGCTGCGCGAAGCCAACCGTCGACTGACACTCATCACCAAGGAGAAAGCATGACCGACACAATGCGCGCAATCGTGATCGACGCCCCCGGACCGCCAGAAGCATTGACTATCAAAGTGATTCCGATACCGGTGCCGATTGCGGGCTGGGTACTGGTCCGGGTGAAGGCTTTCGGCCTCAATCAATCCGAACTTCACACCCGCCTCGGCCTCGCCGAAGGCGTGACGTTCCCGAGGGTGCTGGGCATCGAGGCCGTCGGCGAAGTGGTGAACTGCCCCGGCGGGGAGCTCACCGAAGGCCGGCAAGTCGCCGCCATGATGGGTGGGATGGGGAGGACGTTCGACGGCGGTTATGCCGAGTACACGTGCGTTCCCGTCAGTCAGGTCGTTCCCTTCTCGAGCGAACTGGACTGGTCGACAGTGGGCGCAGTCCCCGAGATGCTGCAGACGTCCTACGGCTCGCTGACGGTAGGACTGGACGCGAAATCCGGTCAATCCTTGTTGATCCGGGGAGGAACCTCCTCGGTCGGCATGGCAACCGCAGTCCTGGCGAAGCAGTGGGGACTCACTGTCCTTGCGACCACCCGAGATGCGAGCAAAGCGTCGTCGTTGACCGCGATCGGGGTTGACCACGTTGTTGTCGACGACGGTGCTGTGGCCGGCCAGGTTCGAGACATCCTCCCGGGCGGTGTTGATCTGGCCCTCGAATTGGTCGGAACACCAACACTTCCCGACACGTTGCGCGCGACCCGCGTTCACGGCACCGAGTGTTTCACGGGCATGCTGTCCAACGAGTGGACAGTCAAAGACTTTTATCCGATCGACTACATTCCACGCGGAGTGCGATTGACCTCGTACGGTGGGGACGCGTCCGACCTGCCTGCAGACGTACTGCAAGACTTCCTCTCCGCTGTGGCGTCAGGCGAGGCGGTGGTACCGATCGACGAGGTGTTCGCGTTCGAGGACATCGCGCGAGCACATGCCAAGATGGAAGCCGGTACGGCACGTGGCAAATTGGTAGTTGTGCTCTGACCTGGCTTCTCACACCACGAATCGATAACCCATTCCTGCCTCGGTGATCAGATGCTTGGGGTTCGCCGGGTCATCCTCGAGCTTCCGACGAAGTTGAGCCAGGTAGACACGCAAATAGTGGGTCTCGGTGTCGTACGCCGGTCCCCACACTTCCCGAAGCAATTCCTTCTGCCCGACCAGCTTTCCGCGGTTGCGCACGAGCATCTCGAGCATGCCCCACTCGGTCGGAGTCAGGTGCACCTGTTCGCCGCGCCGACTCACGGTTTTGGCAGCCAAGTCGACGGTGAACGACGCGGTCTCGACCGACGGTTCCGAGGTATCGGCCGCGGAGGTTCCCCGCCTCGCCGCAGCGCGAACGCGGGCCAGAAACTCGTCCATCCCGAAGGGCTTGGTGACATAGTCATCCGCACCGGCATCAAGAGCCTCGACCTTGTCCGCGGAATCCGTGCGCGCGGACAGAACGATGACCGGCGCCGTGCACCAGCCACGCAGGCCGGCAAGCACTTCGGTGCCGTCCATGTCCGGCAGTCCGAGATCGAGAACCACGACGTCCGGCGGACGCTCGGCAGCAGCCCGCAGTGCGCCGGCGCCGGTCGACGCCGTCACTACCTCGTACCCGCGCACCGAAAGATTAATACGCAGAGCCCGCAAAATCTGCGGTTCGTCGTCCACTACCAGGATTCGACTCATGATCCATTTCCATTCGTACCGGCCGCAGCAAATTCCACGATCATCGTCAATCCCCCACCGGGTGTGTCTGTGGCGCTGACCGTTCCGCCCATTGCGTCGACGAATCCGCGCACCACGGAAAGCCCGAGCCCCACTCCGCCGGTGTTGTCACGATCCCCCATCCGTTGGAACGGTTGGAACATCGTTTCGGCCTCACCACGCGGAACACCCGGGCCGGTGTCGGCAACACTGATCACCACACGATCACCGAGTTGCGCTGCCCCGACTCGCACCGGGGTTTCTCCCCCGTACCGCAGAGCGTTGTCGACAATGTTCGCGATCACACGCTCGAGCAGTCCCTGATCTGCTTGCACTGCAACGGTACCCACGTCGACGATCACGCTTCGAGCCCGAGAATCGGAGCGTCCACCGATGCCCAGACCCAGCAATGCGCGGTGAACCACCTCGTCCAGGTACACCGGCCGCAGCGTAGGTTTCACCACACCGGCGGCAAGTCGGGACGAGTCGAGCAAGTTCCCCACCAGTGCGGTCAACTGATCCGCCGACTCCTCGATGGTCGCGAGTAGTTCGGCGGTGTCCTCGGGCGAGAACTCGATGTCGTCGCTGCGCAGACTCGACACCGCCGCCTTCACTCCGGCGAGAGGCGTTCGCAGGTCGTGGCTTACCGCTGACAGCAGGGCTCGACGCAGTTGATCAGCCTCGGTGAGCGCGGCAGCCTTGCTCGCCTCGACTGTCAGTTTCTCCTGGCGGATCATCCCGACTGCTTGGTGAGCCACCACCGTCAGCACACGTCGATCCCGCGCACTCAGATCCGGCCCAGCCAGCAACAGCGCATATTCCCCGTCGTTGACCTCACAGACCGTATCGGCTTCGTCGTCCGTGTTCGGCGGCTGCGTACCCACGGCAGCGATGACTCCGTCGTCGTGATGAACGACGGAAACCCCTTGCTGGCGATAGATTTCGAGTGCCTTCGCCAGAAGTGTCGACAGGTCCGCTCCGCGGAGAACTGATCCCGCGAACAGTGTGAGCAGTTCGGCTTCCTCGGATGCGCGCTTCGCCTCTCGGGCGCGCTTTGCCGCTGCGTCGACCAGAACTGCAACTGCCACAGCCACAATCAGCAGCACGACGGTGGTAATGAAGTTGTCCGGCTCGGCGATGGTGAAGCTGTACCGCGGATCGGTGAAGAAGTAATTGAGCAGCAGCCCCGAAATCAGTGCCGACAATATCGCTGGACCGACACCGCCGAGGAGCGCAACCAGCACGACTACGACAAAGAACAATGCGTTCTCGCCGTTGACCCCGGAAATTCGGTCGACGAGCCCCATGATCGCGGCCGCGAGCGAAGGCACGACGATCGCTGCAATCCACGACAAGACACGGCGCTCCGAGCGCCCCAACACTGAAATGCGTCGTCGCGTCGTTGCTTCCTCATGCGTGACCATGTGGACGTCGATACCGCCGGACTGCTGAACCACGGCGGCGCCGATCCCCTCGTCGAGGATGCGGGCCAGCCGAGATCGCCGCGACGTTCCCAGTACCAACTGTGTGGCATTCTCCTCGCGAGCGAACTCGAGGAGCGTCGACGGTACGTCGTCACCGACAACGGTGTGTAGCGTCGCGCCGACCCCGACGGCCAATGCGCGCACCTTGCCCATCTCCGGGGCCGAGACTCCGGTGAGTCCGTCACCGCGCACGACGTGGACCACCATCAGCTCGGCGCTCGATTTCGACGCGATACGAGATGCGCGTCGCACCAGGGTTTCCGACTCAGGCCCCCCGGTAACGGCAACGACGACGCGCTCGCGCGCCTCCCAGGTGTCGGTGATCTTGTTCTCCGCCCGGTATTTCGCCAGTGCGGCGTCCACCTGGTCGGCCACCCACAGCAGCGCCAGTTCTCTCAGCGCCGTAAGGTTTCCGCGCCTGAAATAGTTACCCAGGGCCGCATCGACACGTTCCGGTGAATAAACGTTTCCGTGAGAGAGTCTGCGGCGCAGCGCTTCCGGTGTGATGTCCACCAACTCGACCTGCGCCGCACTCCGTACTATCGCGTCCGGAACCGTCTCCTGCTGCACAACGCCGGTGATGTGTGCGACAACGTCGTTGAGGCTTTCGAGGTGCTGGACGTTGACCGTGGACAGGACGTCGATCCCGGCCTCGAGCAGTTCCTGTACGTCCTGCCAACGCTTGTGATTCTTGCTTCCCGGGGTGTTGGTGTGCGCCAACTCGTCCACCAGGACCAGGGCTGGACGCCGAGCCAACACGGCCTCGACGTCCAGTTCCGGCATTCGAGTTCCGCGATAGTCCACCAGCTTGGGCGGCACGATCTCGAGGTCACCGATCTGCGCCGCAGTGCGGGCGCGGCCGTGTGTCTCCACGACGGCCGCGACCACGTCACAGCCCCGATCTCGACGCCGATGAGCTTCACCGAGCATCGCGAAGGTCTTTCCGACGCCGGGGGCAGCGCCGAGGTAGATACGCAATTCACCACGTTTGCGTGCCCTACCGAAAGATTGACCGACCTTCTCCGAAGAACTCACGTGACAATCATCCACCAGTCGTCGGCGTAGCACACGTAGGTGCCGTCAATCCGAGTGCCAGGTTCAATTCCAGGACGTTGACTCGCTCGGCCCCGAGAAATCCGAGTTGCCGACCGTCGGTGTGCTCGGCCACCAGATCCCGCACCTTGTCTTCCGAAATGCCGTTGTTCGCCGCCACCCTCGCGACCTGCAATTCCGCGTACGCGGGACTGATGTGGGGATCGATACCCGAGCCCGAACCGGTGACCGCGTCGACGGGAACCGATGTCGGGTCGACGCCCTCACGCGCCGCGATGGCTGCACGGCGCTCGATGATGAATCCGGCCAGAATCTCGCTGCTCGGCCCCTGATTGGACGGCAATGCCGCAGCAGGATCACCGGTGGCAAAAGGATCCTCGTCCGATACCGATCCGACAACACGGTTGTGGAAGAACGGGTCCTGCTGCCCTTCGGCAACCTGTGGATCAACACCCACCCAGGCACTGCCGACCACGCAACCGGCGGCATCGGTGACCGGTGAGCCTTCGGCAGATCCGGAACTGATCCGACTGACACCCCAAACGGCGGCGGGGTAGATCACACCGAGAACGACGGTGAGTGCGAGCAATACGAGCAGGCCCGCCCACACCTGTTTGGCAAAACCGATAGTGAAACGCATGTCAGGTCACCCAATTCCAGGAATCAAACGTACGACGAGATCGATCAGCCAGATACCGACGAACGGTGTGATCACACCACCGAGCCCGTAGACGAGCAGGTTGCGTCCGAGCAACTGTGACGCCGTCGACGGTCGGTATCGAACACCCTTGAGTGCCAACGGAATCAACCCGATGATCACCAGGGCGTTGAAGATCACGGCCGAGACGATCGCCGATTCGGGGGTGGCGAGCCGCATGATGTTCAACGCGTCCAGTTGCGGATAGATGCCGCTGAACAACGCAGGCAGGATTGCGAAATACTTCGCGAGGTCGTTCGCCAATGAGAAAGTGGTCAACGCGCCGCGGGTGATCAGCAGTTGCTTGCCGATCTCGACTACCTCGATCAGCTTGGTGGGGTCGGAATCGAGATCGACCATGTTCCCGGCCTCTTTGGCCGCCGAGGTTCCCGTGTTCATCGCGACGCCGACGTCCGCCTGGGCAAGGGCTGGAGCGTCATTGGTCCCGTCACCGGTCATCGCGACGAGGCGCCCACCTTCCTGTTCCTTCCGGATCAGGGCCAGTTTGTCCTCTGGGGTGGCCTCTGCCATGAAGTCGTCGACGCCGGCCTGATCGGCAATCGCCTTTGCAGTCAACGGATTGTCGCCCGTGATCATGATCGTGCGAATACCCATCGCCCGGAGTTCGGCGAACCTCTCGGCCATACCCGGCTTGACGACGTCGGACAGCGCGATGACGCCGAGAATCGAGGTGCGCTCGCTTTGCTTGACCGCAACCACCAATGGCGTACCGCCGGCTTGGGCGATGTCGTTCACGGTGTCGGTCACCGCGGTCTCTGCGTGTCCACCGCCGCTGACGACCCAGTTCATCACAGCATCTGCTGCGCCCTTTCGGATTTGGCGTCCGGAGTGGTCGAGTCCGCTCATCCGTGTTTGTGCCGTGAACGGAACAAACTCTGCGCGTTCCTCGTCCAGCGTCGGCTCGGCAGCGAGACCGAACTCTGCTGCGCACAACTCGACGATGCTCCGTCCCTCGGGAGTTCCGTCGGCCAGGCTCGACAAGCGGGCCGCCGCAGCAAGATCGTCGGCGGATACGCCCGGCGCCGGGTGGAGCGCGGTGGCCCGGCGGTTACCGAAGGTAATGGTTCCGGTCTTGTCCATCAGCAGGGTGTCGATGTCGCCCGCAGCTTCCACGGCACGCCCTGACATCGCGAGAACGTTGCGCTGGACGAGGCGGTCCATCCCCGCGATACCGATCGCCGAGAGCAATGCGCCGATGGTCGTCGGGATCAGACAGACGAGAAGTGCGATCAGCTTGATCGGATCCTGCTCATGCCCTGCGTACAAGCCCATCGGGCCGATGGCAACGACGGCGAGGAGGAAGATGACAGTTAACGACGCAAGCAGGATGTTGAGCGCAATCTCGTTGGGTGTCTTCTGACGCGAGGCACCCTCGACGAGCGCGATCATCCGGTCCACGAACGAACTGCCCGGTGCTGCGGTGATTTCCACGACGATGCGGTCGGAGAGGACCGTCGTACCACCGGTGACAGCGCAGCGGTCGCCACCGGATTCACGGACTACCGGCGCGGATTCACCGGTGATCGCCGATTCGTCCACGGAGGCAATACCTTCGACCACGTCGCCGTCGCCGGGGATGACTTCACCGGCGACCACTATCACCCGATCGCCGACCACCAGTTCGGTGCCCGAAACCGATTCGATCGCACCGCTCATCGTGATCCGATGTGCTGTGGTGTCCTGCTTTACCTTTCGCAGGCTTGCCGCCTGCGCCTTACCGCGCCCTTCGGCCACGGATTCGGCAAGGTTCGCGAAGATCACCGTGAACCAGAGCCACAGTGCGATCACCCAGGAGAACACCGAGGGATCGGCAATCGCCATGACAGTGGTGATGACGGAACCGACGAACACTACGAACATGACCGGGTTGCGTGCGAGGTGGCGTGGGTCGAGTTTGCGCACGGCCCCAGGCAACGCGGTGATCATCTGGCGCGGGTTGAAAACGCCTGCGTGTACTTGACGGGACTGCCCTGGATCAACCTTGTCGGCAGCGTCTTGCGCTACCGCGGGTTTCTCACTGATACGCACGGTCATTGAAGAGCCTCCGCTAGCGGGCCCAGCGCGAGGGCCGGGAAGAATGTAAGTGCAGCAACAAGAACGACGGTGCCGGTCAACAAACCGGTGAACATCGGTCCGGATGTCGGCAGGGTGCCGGCCGTCGGCGCCACCTTCTTCTGCGAGGCCAGAGCACCGGCCAAAGCGAGAACGAAGATGATCGGCAGGAATCGGCCAAGGAGCATGCAGATTCCGAGAGACGACTGGAACCAGTCGCTGGTAACCGTCAGACCGCCGAACGCGCTGCCGTTGTTGTTCGAGGCGGAGGCGAAGGCGTAAAGCACCTCGCTGAACCCGTGGATGGATCCCGGTGTGCCCGGATCTCCCCCATTGCCTTGATAGCCGGTGGTCGAACCGAGGATGACGGTGATGGCGGTACCGATCAAGACCAGCGCGGGCATGACCAGGATCGACAGCGCCGCAAGGGTGATCTCGCGTCGACCCAACTTCTTGCCGAGGTATTCGGGTGTACGACCGACCAACAATCCGCCGACGAACACTGCGATCAGTGCCAGCACAAGAATCCCGTAGAGGCCGGTTCCTACTCCGCCCGGTGCGATTTCGCCGAGCAACATGTTGAGCAGGACCGCTCCGCCGCCGAGGGGCGACATGCTGTCGTGGGCCGAGTTCACCGCACCTGTCGACGTTCCCGTTGTCGACACCGCGAACAATGCTGATCCGGGGATTCCGAAACGAACTTCCTTGCCTTCCATCATCGAGCCGGCAGCAGTGGCAGCGACACCGCGGGCACCGGATTCGGCCGCTAGCGTGACCGCGAGCAGTCCGCTCCACAGGATTCCCATCACTGCCAGCAGGGTGAGGCCTTGCCTACGGTCACCGACCAGGGTTCCGAAAGTCCGAGTGAGGCAAACCGGGATCAGCAGGATCGCCAGGATCTCGACGATATTGCTCACCGGGGTGGGGTTCTCGAACGGGTGCGCCGAGTTGGCAGCCAAGATCCCGCCACCGTTGGTGCCGAGTTCCTTGATCGCTTCCTGGGACGCGACGGGAGCAAGTGCGTTGGTCACCGCGTTGCCGTCGAGGCCGGTGGAGGCGAAACCGCTGTGGAACGACTGGATCACTCCCTGGCTCAACAGGATCAAGGCGATCACGAAGGCGAACGGGAGGAGGATGCGCAGAGAGCCACGCGTCAGATCGACCCAGAAGTTGCCGATCTCACCGCCCCTGGCCACCCGAATGAAGCCACGCACCAACGCGATGGCCACTGCCATGCCCACTGCAGCCGAGACGAAGTTCTGCACCGCCAGACCGACAGGCTGAACGAAGTTGCTCATCGTCGTTTCCGGCGTATACGACTGCCAGTTCGTGTTCGCCACAAAGGAAATCGTGGTGTTGAAGGCAACGGCGGGACTGACGCCGGACAGTCCGTCGTTCAGCGGTAGTACACCCTGAATCCGTTGCAGGAAGTACAGGAACAATGCGCTCGCCAACGAGAATCCGAGAACGCTTGCGGCGTAGCCGTACCATGTCTGCTCGGCCCGAGAGTCGATCCGACCGACGCGGTAGATCACACTCTCGACCCGTAGATCTCGCGACGACGAGTAGACACGTGCCATGTAGTCGCCCACCGGAACGTAGGCGATCGCGAGAACGACGAGAACAAAAGCGATCTGCAGGCCGGCTGCAAGAGCGGGCGACATCAGAACCTCTCAGGATCTACGAGTGCAACGAGCAGATAAATGACCAATGCCGCGGCGACGGCGATCAGAACCACGCTGACCACACCGGCAACCGTCATTTGGGAGCGCTCGCTTGTAGGGCGCGCAGCACCAGCGCGCACACGAGAAAACCGCCGAGAATCAGAGCAACGTAGGCCAGATCGGCCATGAGCTTCCCTCTTCGAAATCTTTGCCGTGCTGCTGTGCATCGCAGCCATGACGCTCGGTCGCCTGGACCGGATGCGCTCTCTCAGCTTCGACCTCGGTTCGGCCGTATTCCGCGTCTCTGACGATCCACTTACGCGCTGACCTGGCGTCTTGACGCGATCTTGACGCGGAACCGAAGTTCGCCAATACTGAAACAAGTTACTGTTCGTTCGAACGAACAGTTTTGCGAAGGGAACCTGATGACTTCTCGAACCGACCACGATCTCGCCCCCGGCCTCGTCGACCAGGTTGCGAGTCTGGCCTCGGGTGCTACTTCGTCCGTCGCGGCCACCGAGGCAACGCTGAGCCGGATCGACGCAACTCAGCCTCATCTCAATGCGTTCAAGATCGTGCGGCGAGAGAAGGCACTCGAGGAAGCCGCCGAGGCCGACAGGCGTCTCGCACTCGGTGAGCGTCTACCGCTACTCGGTGTGCCGATCGCAGTGAAGGACGATGTCGACATCACCGGCGAACCCACCGCCTTCGGTTGCCCTGGCGATTTCCCGGCGAAGACCGAGGACTCGGAGATGATTCGTCGACTCCGCGACGCCGGCGCAGTGATCGTGGGCAAGACCAACAGCCCTGAACTGGGCCAGTGGCCGCTCACCAGTGGTTCCGCCTTCGGTTACACGCGCAATCCGTGGTCGCGTCACCACACCCCCGGAGGATCGTCGGGCGGCACCGCCGCGGCTGTCGCGGCCGGATTGGTCAGCGCCGGAATCGGTTCCGACGGTGCCGGTTCCATTCGGATTCCAGCGGCCTGGACCAACCTCGTCGGAATCAAGCCGCAGCGCGGGCGCATTTCCACCTGGCCCGACCCCGAAGCGTTTTACGGCCTGACGGTCAACGGACCCCTCGCCCGCACCGTCGCCGACGCCGCACTGCTACTCGACGTCACTGCGGGCAACCACGACGGCGATCTCCACAAGCCGACACCGGTGACGGTCAGCGATGCGGTAGGACGCAACCCCGGAAAGCTGAAAATCGCTCTTTCCCTTCGTAACCCGTTCACTGCTACTCCCGTGAAGCTGGACCCCGAGGTGCGCCTCGCCGTGCATTCGATCGCCGACACTCTGCGGGAACTCGGACATCACGTCGTCGTGGACGATCCCGCGTACGGCCTGATCTTCGGCCTGAACTTTCTGCCCCGCTCACTCGTCGGAGTTCACGACTGGCTCGGACGCGTTCCCGACCCGACACTGGTCGATGCCCGAACACGCGGAAATGCGCAGAACGGCAAGCTACTTCGCGGCGCACCTCTGCGTGCAGCCCGTGCAGCCGAGCCGCGGATGCGAAAGCGGATCGGAGCGATCTTCGACACGTACGACGTCGTCCTGGCACCCACGACGGCAACTCCGCCGATCATGGCGACCGCCATCGACGGCATCGGCGGTTGGGACACCGACAAGGTCATGACCGGCGCTTGCCCGTACGCGTGGCCGTGGAACGTCCTCGGCTGGCCGTCGGTCAACGTGCCGGCCGGATTCAGCAAGGCCGGCCTGCCCATCGGTGCGCAGTTGATGGGCAACGAGAACACCGAACCGCTGTTGGTCTCGCTCGCTTCACAATTGGAATCGGTCCTGCGTTGGGATCAGGTCCGCCCCGAGCCGTGGTGGTGATTCGATGAGTAACCGCGACGTTCGCGAGCGAATACTCGACGCCGTTCTGCACGTCGTCGGTACCGACGGCATCCCCGGCGTGAGCAACCGGCGCATCGCAGCGCAGGCGGGCGTCTCACTCGGATCGATCACCTATCACTTCGCGAGCCAGTCGGACATGCTTCGGGCGGCGCTGTCTCGCTTCGTGACAGACGAGACGACGCGCCTGCGAGCCTTGGCCGAGGAGTACCGCGACAAAGGTCTGAGCGTCGAGGACGCCGCGGCAATTGCCGAGAAGGTGACGCGAGATCTGTCGTTCTCCGCCGAGCGGATCGCGCCGTTCGAGATGTACATCGCCGCCGGCCGAGACCACGAACTACATCAGGTGGCGGTCGAATGCTTTGCCGCATACGACGATCTGACCGTCACGATTTTGACGGCACTTGGCATACCGGATCCGGAGTCGATTGCATCCACTCTCGTCGCCGTCATCACCGGTCTGCAGCTCCGTCGCCTGGCTACGGGCGTCGACGATCAGGACATCGGTGCGGCGATCCTCAGGGTCCTCCGGCCCCTGTGAGTGGTTAAGGAGTCCAGGGACTGCTTAACCACTCACGGGGCCGGAGGCCCTAGAAGCCCAGCCGGCCCAACTGTTTCGGGTCGCGCTGCCAATCCTTGGCTACCTTGACGTGCAACTCCAGGAAGATCCGCACACCGAGCAGCTTTTCGATCTGCAGGCGGGCACTGGTACCGACTTCCCGCAGACGCGCTCCGCCCTTACCGATGACGATGCCCTTCTGACTGGGACGCTCGACGTAGAGCAACGCATGGACGTCGAGCATCTCGCCCTGCTTCTCGGTGCGACCCTCGCGCGGGATGACCTCCTCGATCACCACGGCCAAGGAGTGAGGCAATTCTTCACCGAGGCCCTCGAGCGCAGCCTCACGGATGAGTTCGGCCATGAGCACCTCTTCGGGCTCGTCCGTCAGTTCGCCGTCCGGGTAGAAGGCCGGGCCCTCGTCCATCAGACCGGCAAGGACGTCGACCAGGATCTCGACCTGCTCGCCCGACTGCGCGGAGACCGGGACAACCTCGGATTCGGGGCCGAGCAGGGTGGACAACGCAAGCAACTGCTTGCCGACGGCGTCGCGGCTTACCTTGTCGATCTTGGTGACGATGCCTACCAGCTTGGTCTTGGGCGCCATCTGACGGACCTGTTGCACGATCCAGCGGTCGCCGGGCCCGATGGCCTCGTCAGCCGGGATGCACAGGCAGATGACGTCGACCTCGGAGTAGGTGTCACGAACCAGGTCGTTGAGGCGCTGCCCGAGCAAGGTGCGGGGCTTGTGCAGTCCGGGGGTGTCCACCAGGATCAGCTGCGCATGCTCGCGGTGAACGATGCCACGAATCGTATGGCGCGTCGTCTGCGGTCGCGAGGACGTGATCGCGATCTTGCTGCCGACCAACGCGTTGGTCAGCGTGGACTTACCCGTATTGGGTCGACCCACGAAACACACGAAGCCTGACCGGAATTCGTTGTTGCTCATAACTGCTCCTCGCTGAACACTCGCTCAGTCATCGGTGTCTTCTGTCTCTTCGTCTTCGGACCGCGGGATGCGCTGCACGAACACCGTGCTGATGCGTACCCGTCCCCGGCCCGTATTGGTTCCCTCGCCGCGCAGGATCAAACCGTCGTACTCCACTTCGGAACCGGGAAGTGGAACTCGGCCGAGTACGTATCCGATGAGCCCGCCGACGGTCTCCACCTCGTCGAGTTCGAGTTCGAGATCGAACAATTCACCGAGGTCTTCGATGGGAAGTCTCGCGGATACGCGAAACATTCCGTCACCGAGATCCTCGATGGGCGGCGTCTCGTCCTCGTCGTACTCGTCGGCGATCTCGCCGACGATCTCCTCGATGACGTCCTCGATCGTGACCAGCCCGGCGATTCCGCCGTACTCGTCGACGAGGATCGCCATGTGATTGCGGTCGCGCTGCATCTCGGCCAGCAAGCTGTCGAGTGGCTTCGAGTCGGGAACGAAGACCGCCGGCCGCATGACGTCGCAGACGTTGACGTTCCGGCCGCCGTCGGGCAGGTGGTAGGTCTGCTTGACCAGATCCTTGAGGTAGACGACACCGAGCACGTCGTCGACGTTCTCCCCGATGACAGGCAAGCGCGAGTGACCACTGCGCACGGCCAACGATGTTGCTTGTCCGGCATTCTTGTCGTTCTCGATCCACACCATGTCGGTGCGAGGCACCATCACCTCGCGTGCCGACGTGTCTCCGAGTTCGAAGACGGACTGGATCATTCGGCGTTCTTCGTCGGCGACGACGCCGCGTTCCTGCGCCATGTCCACGAGTTCACGCAACTCGATTTCCGAAGCGAACGGGCCGTTGCGGAAGCCCTTACCCGGGGTCAAGGCGTTACCGACGAGGATCAGGACGCGACTGATCGGCCCGAGCAGAACACCGATCCAGAGCAGTGGGAGAGAAGCTGCCATCGCGATCGAGTACGCATGTTGGCGCCCAAGCGTTCTCGGTCCGACGCCGATGACCACGTACGAGACGAGAACCATGATCACTGCGGTGACGGTCAGCGCCCAGCCCAACGAGAGGATGTCGATCAGGCCGCCCACGAGTACGACGGTGGCCGTGATCTCGCACAAAATGCGAAGCAGGACCATCAGATTCACGTATCGCGGACGATCGGTCAGGATGCGTTGCACTCGCGCCGCACCGGCTCGCTCTTCCTTTGCCATCTCGTCGATGCGCGCCGACGAAATGGTATTGAGCGCCGAGTCGACGGCCGCGAAGACACCACCGACCGGGACAAGAGCAATCGCCAGAACAAAGAGCGCTATGGCGCTACTCACTACAGAACCCCCGGATAACTGTTATCGGTCCACTCCGTCGACGAAACCCGTCTTACCGAGCAGCTTCTGATCACGTTCGGCCAGTGCTGCTTCGCGGTCGATGCGGCGAAGGTCTTCGTACCACTCTTCGAGGAGGCTGTTCTGCAAGCCGAACATCTCCTTCTCCTCTTCCGGCTCCGCATGGTCGTAACCGAGGAGGTGCAACACGCCGTGGACGGTCAGGAGGGCAAGTTCGTGAGCCAGTGAATGCCCGGCCTTGTCGGCCTGATCCGCAGCAAAAGACGGACACAGCACGATGTCGCCGAGCATCGACGGCCCAGGCTCGGGGGAATCGGGACGGCCACCAGGCTCGAGTTCGTCCATCGGGAACGACATCACGTCGGTCGGGCCCGGCAGATCCATCCAACGAACGTGCAGATCCGCCATCGTCGCGGAGTCGACGAGAACCATCGACAGCTCGGCCGCCGGATGGACATCCATCCGAGCGATCACGAAACGGGCAACGCTGATCAACTCCGGTTCGGAGATATCCATGCCCGATTCGTTCGAGACCTCGATGCTCATGTGCGACGCTCTTTCCTGCAAAAAGTAGGGGTTGATGCGTCGATCAGCCTACCGTCGCGGTGAATGAGCATGTGCAGCGCGGCGCTGCGCCCGGTTTCCGACCGCCAACTCGCCGGACCGATCCGCTTCGTGACGCTCGTAAGCGTCGACGATGTGGGAGACCAGCCGATGACGTACGACGTCGCTGCTGTCGAGAGCGGCGAAATGAATATCGTCGATTCCGGTGAGGATTTCGGATGCCGCGCGCAGACCCGAGCGGGCCCCGCCCGGCAGATCGACCTGGGTCACGTCTCCGGTGACCACGATCTTGGAACCGAACCCGAGGCGGGTCAGGAACATCTTCATCTGCTCGGCTGTGGTGTTCTGTGCTTCGTCCAAGATGATGAAGGCGTCGTTGAGCGTGCGGCCACGCATGTAGGCGAGCGGAGCGACCTCGATGACTCCGGCCTGCATCAACTTCGGAATCGCCTCGGGATCCATCATGTCGTGCAACGCGTCGTGCAGCGGGCGCAGGTACGGATCGATCTTCTCGTGCAGCGTGCCGGGCAGAAAGCCCAGTCGCTCGCCGGCCTCGACTGCCGGCCTGGTCAAGATGATCCGAGAGACTTGCTTGGCTTGCAACGCCTGTACGGCCTTGGCCATGGCGAGGTAGGTCTTGCCCGTGCCGGCCGGGCCGACTCCGAACACGATGGTGTTCTCGTCGATGGCGTCGACGTAGCGTTTCTGGTTGAGGGTCTTCGGCCGAATCGTCTTGCCCCGACGCGAAAGAATGTCGAGGGAGAGGACCTCGGCCGGAGACTCGCCGACCTCGTTGGTGAGCATGCCGATGGTTCGTCGAACAGCGTCCGGTGCGATGGGCTGCCCCCGACCGGCCAGCGACGCCAATTCACTGAACACACGTTCTGCCAGCGCCACGTCTGCAGCCGTCCCCGACAAGGAGATGGTTCCGCCACGTACATGAATGTCGGCACGAAGCTCACGTTCGATCGCGGTGAGGTTCTCGTCCGTCGCCCCCAGGATTTGACGCACGGTCTCCGGCGCCAGATCCATACTCGAACGGACGGTGCGCTCTGCGGGCAGAGCGCGCTCGGTGATGGTGGTTACACGGTTCCCGTCGAGTTCACTGTGTTCACTCACGTGGTGAATATGGCCTGCTTTCTGGTCCGATCAGCCCACTCGACTCGTGAGCCTCGATACTTCGAAGTCTAGCGCCCGAGTCGGACACGGCCCACTTGTTAATCGTTCCGGCCTAATCCTCGCGGCGACCGGACGGGAGCGATTCGCGGATCCATTCCGACGCTTCGGCGACGATCTCGGCACTTCGCTCCGGACTGATACCAGCGATGACCAGGCACACCGCGGCAAAGGATTCGCCAGAGTCCGTGATGAACCCACTGTTGGCCTGATCGAACAAAGTGATCGTGATCGCCTCGGTCATCGCTACCAGAGTCTCGGCCGGCAGGTATGTCGAGAAGGTTCCGTCACGCTGACCGCGCTCGACGACGCTGATACTCACGGCGCGCGCGGGCTCCATCAAATCGAGAATCCGCTGCTCCCCCAACTCTTTGCGAGCAAAGCTGAGCAACATCCGGAATCGATCGCCGACCGGCCACGACAGCAATGCAAGTACGGCAGTCGCCAGATCCGGGCGCTCGGGCGGCTCACCGGCTTGGCTCAGCGCAGCCACGAGATCGGTCGATGCCTCGTCCACGATGCCGTTGATCAGCGCCTCACGGCTGTCGAAATGCGCGTACACGGTTCGCCTGACCACACCGGCGGCCTTTGCGACGTCGTCCATGCTCGCATCCGGATCAGCAGCGAACGCCGTGATCGCCGCCTCGATGATGCGATTGCGATTCGCCGCGGCCTGACTACGACGCTGCCGTCCGCCCGATTCGGCAGTTCCCGAAACGACTGTGCCCGAATGCGTCAACGCGCGTTCCACCTCTTTCGACTGCCCAACTGTGATCTAGATCAATCATAGTTGCACATCGGTGTGCAAGTTATTAACTTACACACCAGTGTGCAAATAGATCGAAGAGTCTCTTCGATCATCAGGAACGGAGTCGCGCCATGACGACACTCATGAGCAAACCTGTCTCGGAGATGGACCAGCCGTACTCACGGCGATGGGCCGCCCTGGGGGTATTGTGCCTGAGCCTGCTGATCGTCGTGATGGCCAACACCGCGCTGATCGTCGCTGCTCCGGACATGACCAAAGACCTCGGCCTCACCAGCACTCAACTTCAATGGGTCATCGACGGCTACACGGTCCCCTACGCCGCGCTGATGCTGCTGTTCGGCGTGATCGGTGACAAGTACAGCCGCCGTGGAGCGCTTCTGGCCGGACTCGCCGTGTTCGCCGGCGGCGCCGTGTTCGGCAGCATCGCTGACACCACCAACGCCGTCATCGCGGCACGAATGATCATGGGCGTCGGCGCCGCGATCATCATGCCCGCGACGCTCTCACTTCTGGTCGCAACCTTTCCCAAAGCGGAGCGTTCACGCGCCATCGCGGCGTGGGCAGCGACGTCGGGTCTCGCGATTGCCCTCGGCCCGCTACTGGCCGGATGGATCCTCGACAGCCATTCCTGGAGCATCACATTCCTGATCAACGTCCCGATCGCCGCAGTCGCCGCCGCCGCCGCCGTAATCCTGGTGCCGCCGAGCAAGGCGGAGCACCTGGGCCGGATCGACTGGATCGGCGGCGCACTCTCGGTGGTCACCATCGGCTCGCTCGTGTACTCGATCATCAACGGATTCCACTTCGGGTGGAGCGGCGGACCCATCGGTGCCGCTGCACTCGCCGCGATCGGCCTCGTCTCGTTCGTGGTCTGGGAACTGCGCCACCCGCAGCCACTGCTCGACGTCCGTAAGCTCGGCCAGCGCATGGTCGGCGGCGCGACGCTCGCTGTACTTCTGTTGTTCCTCGCCGCCTTCGGTGCCATCTACTTCATCTCGCAGCAGTTCCAGTTCATCCTCGGCTACGGCGCACTCGAAACCGGTGTTCGTTTGCTGCCCTTGGCAATTGCCGTTTCGATCGGCGCCGTTGTCAGTGGCAGGATCACTCCGCTGATCGGCGTCCGGGCATCCATCGTCGGCGGCATGGTGGTCGCCGCGATCGGCGTTCTGATTCTCACGCAGGTCGACGGCGATTCGGGCTACTGGATGTTCGCAGTCCCACTGATCCTGCTCGGCCTGGGCATCGGTCTCAGCGAACCGCCGGCCACCGACGCCATCATGGACAACTTCTCCGAGGACGATCTCGGCGCTGCGGGTGGCCTCAACGACACCGCCATCGAACTCGGCGGCTCGCTGGGAATCGCGATCCTCGGCTCGATCCTCGCTTCGAGCTACAAGGATTCGATTGCCGGATTCATCAACGGCATGCAGGTTCCGCAGTTGACGGGCGAACTTGCGCAACAGGCCGCGTATGCGATGGAGGTGTCGGGCGAATCCGTTGGCGGCGCGTCGTTGGTCGCCGAAGAGATGGCAAGCAACCCGTTGGCTGCAGCTCAGGCACAGCCGTTGCTCGAGGCGGCCGGCAGTGCCTATGCCGACGCGATTTCGGCGGCCAGTTGGGCGGGCGGGCTTGCATTGTTCGTGGGCGCAGTTGTCGTCGCGTTCATCCTGCCTGGCAAGAAGGCCCCTGTACGAGAAGGCCCTGTGTCAGTCTGACGTGATCGGGGCCAGCGGGTCTTCGGCGAGAACCAACTCGCGGGAGACCCGCCAGGACTCGGTCGAGGGTGAGAGAAATGCGTCGTGCCCTTCGCCCTCGATCACACGCAGTGCCACGGGATCACCAGCCGCTTCGGCAGCCTTCGCATACCGGGAGCTCACCTTGGCAGGCACCTGCAGATCCTCCGCACCCGTGACGCATACAACGGGGACGCCGATCGGCAGTCGATGCTGCGGCGACGCACCGCGATACAGATCCGGGTCCGCGTCGAACGGAACGCCGAACAGATCCTCGATGAAACTGATCCGTCGTCCCCGCTCGCCTGCCGACGCCAGATCGAGTGCGGCAGCCTGCGCGATGACCCGTTCAGGCCGGGTGAACGTGTCCTTCTCTCCCGCCAGCCACACTGCAAGATGTCCGCCGGCCGAATGCCCGAGCAGGCGAATCTGATTCAGATCGAATTCGGCCGAGGACTTCGCGGCAACCAGTCCGGGGATTTTGTCGTACGCCGTTTTCACGTCGGCGGACATTTCCGGCCAACCACCGCCCGCCCCGAGGCGGCGGTATTCGATGTTCCACACTGCGACGCCGTGCCGCGCGAGTTCGACGGCAAACGCGGTGCCCAGATTCAATCCGTACTGCCCGCTCCAGAAGCCGCCGTGGATCTGCATGACGATCGGGATCGGGCCGTCAACCGCCTCGTCGGGAACGTAGAGATGCCCGAACTGTTGCTCTTGTCGGCCGTACGGAATCTTGAATCGAGGCACCGAGGAAATCTATCTCAGGCGAGGGCGCTGCCTGCGGCCCAGTCTGCCCACGAGAGGGTCCAGTCGCCGTTCTGCCACACCTCCAGCGGAGCCCCGCCGGTGTTCTTGATCTCGACGACATCTCCTGGCTGCGAGAAATCGAAGAACCATTTGGCATTGGCCGCACTGAGATTGAGGCAACCGTGCGAGGTGTCGGTGTTTCCCTGCGCCCAGACGGTGCTCTCCAACTCGTGAAGATAGATACCGTCCGTGCTGATGCGGGTGGCCCAGTTGATGGATTCCTTGTACCCGAGGCGCGAGTTGATCGGCAGTCCATAAGTCGACGAATCCATGATCACGGGATTGGCCTTGTCCATGACGGTGTACGTGCCGGGCTGGGTCCAGAACGAGAGCGTCGTGCCGCCGATCGTCTCGGTACCGCCCATTCCCATCGAGGTCGGCATTTCCTTGATCACCTGACCGTTTTCGTAGACGGTCACCATCTTGGTGTTGTCGTCGGCGACCGAGACGTGGGAGTCGCCGATCTTGAAGGACACGGTGTCGTCCTGTTGGCCGTACAGTCCGTTGCCGAGTTGCTTGCCGTAGATGTTGGCGTTCACCGAGACCGTCGTGCCTGGTTCGTAGTAGTTCTGCGGTCGCCAGTGAACGTTCTGACCGTCGACCCAGTACCACGATCCCAGCACCGGCGGATTGGTGGTGACCACCAGAGACTTTTCGGCCGCGGCTTTGTCACCGATCAACTCGTCGAAATGAACGGCGACGACCGTGCCGACGCCGTACGTGCCACCGTCCGAAATCGAGGCGCCACCGGTGGTGTTGATGTACGCGCGAGTCTGATTACTCGGCGCGACGGTGGTCAGCGTCGTGTTCTTGGTCGTGGCAACACCATTCGCGTCGACGGCACCGACGACAAGCTTGTAGGTCTTGCCGTATCCGAGTGGTTCGCTCGGCTTCCAGGACGTCTTGTCCGGCGTCGTGATACCGGCGACTTCCTTACCTTCGGGATTGGTCAGCGCGACGGTCGTCAGTGTTCCCTTCGCGACCTGGACCTCGATGGGGTCGAGTGGACTCACCGGGGTTCCGCCGTCCGCCGGTGTGACGGTGACGAGCGCCTCGCTGGTCGGTGTGGTGGTGACGGCGCTGCTGGAGGAACCCGTGTTGTCTCCGGTGGAGACTGTGCACCCCGCGACCAGCATCATCGCCGCCGCGGCACACACCGCTCCAACGATTCGCATATGCGCACGTGACAACATCTGGCCTCCTGAAATCCCCGAACCAACTCACGCCGAAGGCGACCCCCGACGTCCTTACGATAGTGCGCAAATCTGACACTTCGCTGAGCGCCGGATCCGATTCAGCTCGGGATCACAACAAGATCAGTGCAGTGGCCGTGGTCCCCAGCGATCGGTCAGCACTCCGATCGCGCCCAGAGCAACGGCCCCGGCGGTCGACGTGCGCAGGACCGTCGGGCCGAGAAGCACCGGAGTGGCCCCGGCCTCCGACAAGGCGCTGATCTCCGAATCGTCCAGCCCACCTTCGGGACCGACAACGAGAATGACCTCGTCCGCGCTCGCCAGCGGCAAGCCGGCCAACGGCGTCGTCGCCGATTCGTGAAGCACCGCAACCACAGCGCCGCGGGCAACGGCGTCGCGAACCAACAGGATCACCGCCGCCGTCTTGTGCAGCTCCGAAATCTCCGGGACGAATGCGCGCCTGGATTGCTTAGCCGCAGATACTGCCGCACTTCGCCAGCGTGCGACGCCCTTGGCGAGCTTCGGTCCCTCCCACTTGGCAACACACCGCAGGGACTGCCACGGAATCACGGCGTCGATACCGGCCTCGGTGGCCAGTTCGACGGCCAACTCGGAACGCTCGGCCTTGGGAAGTGCCTGAACGAGGGTCACCAACGGCTTGGGCTGCTCGAGAACCTGAACGTCACTGACCAAAAGTTCCAGGCGATCCTTGCCGACGCTCGTCACCTCGGCATCGGCTACCCGGCCACGACCGTCGGCCAGAACCAAACGCTCGCCGACGCCGATCCGTCGGACGGTCGCAGCGTGGCGACCCTCCTGCCCGTCCAGAACCGCGATTTCACCGACTCCGGGAACCGGGTCGAGAAAGAAGACCGTTGCGGCCACCGTCAGCGGCCGCTGAATGCTTCGCGAAGACGCGAGAACAATCCACCGCTGTTCTGCGAGTTGGTCGAGACAACTTCGGCCTCGTCACGATCGCGGAGCAGCTTGAATTCCTTGAGCAGCTTGGACTGCTTGTGATCGAGGCGGCTCGGGATGACCACTTCGAGGTGAGCGTGGACGTCGCCGCGCACTCCCGACCGCAGTTTCGGCATGCCGTGACCGCGAAGAACAGCAACGTGCCCGGGCTGGGTGCCTGGCTCGATGGTGATTTCCTTGGGACCGTCGATGATGGTGTCGACGGTGACAGTCGTACCGAGCGCTGCGTCGACCATCGGAACGCGGATCGTGCAGTGCAGGTCTTCACCGTCTCGAACGAAGACGTCGTGCTGCTGCTCGACGATCTCGACGTAGAGGTCGCCGGGGTGTCCGCCGCCAGGGCCCACTTCACCCTGCGCGGTCAAACGGATGCGCATGCCACCGGCAACGCCCGCGGGAACCTTCACCGTGATGTCGCGCTTGGCCCGAACTCGGCCGTCGCCGCCACACTTGTGGCAGGGATCCGGGATGGTCTCACCGGCACCGCGGCACGTCGGGCAGGGACGCGAAGTCATGACCTGGCCGAGGAACGAGCGCTGGATGGACTGCACTTCGCCGGCACCGTTGCAGGTCTCGCAGCGCACCGGCTTGGAGTCGCCGTTGGTTCCGGCACCGGTGCAGCTGTCGCACAGGATCGCCGTCTCGACCGTCACGTGCTTGCTGACTCCCGTCGCACATTCTGCGAGCGTGAGCTTGGTGCGAAGCAACGAGTCGGCTCCGGGCTGAACGCGACCGCGCGGGCCACGTCCTGCGCCGCCACCGCCGCCGAAGAATGCTTCGAAGACGTCGCCGAGGCCACCTCCACCGAAACCGCCGCCGAAACCGCCACCTCCGCCGCCACCGGACTCGAGCGGGTCTCCGCCGAGATCGACGATGCGACGCTTCTCCGGGTCGGTCAGGACCTCGTAAGCCGTCGAGATCTCCTTGAACTTGGCCTGCGCCGCCTCGTCAGGGTTGACGTCCGGGTGCAGTTCGCGTGCCAGCTTGCGGTAAGCGCGCTTGAGCTCCTGGTCTGTCGCGTTCTTGTCGACGCCGAGCAATCCGTAGTAATCCCGTGCCACGTTGAGTCTCTCGTCCTTCTCTTACTTCTAGGTTTTCCTCAGTCCTCGCGAGGAGGTGTGTCGACGAATGTCGACGCCCGTCATCGCTCGGAGAGAACTTCGCCGATGTATCTGGCAACGGCGGCAACCGATGCAATTGTTCCCGGATAGTCCATCCGAGTGGGTCCGAGCACACCGACACCACCGAAAACGGTACCGGCCGCGCCGTAGCCAGTCGAAATCACGGAGGTTCCGCGCATCTGCTCGACCTGCGTCTCTTCACCGATCTGAACGGTGACCGTGCCGGAATTCTGCGTCGCAGCGAGCAGTTTCAGGACCACTACCTGCTCTTCCAGTGCCTCGAGCACTGCGCGCAGCGAACCGGGGAAGCCGGCCAGACCGGAGAAATCAGCGGCGTTGCGCGTGAGGTTGGAGGTTCCCCCCAAGACCAAGCGATCTTCCGGATGCTCGACCAGGGTCTCGACCAGAACGGTTGCCGACCGGATCACGGCATCGCGCAGGTCGGCCGGAGATTCGTCGGCCAGTTCCGCCACGGCAATCGACGCGGCGGCCAGGCGCTTGCCTTCCAGTGCTCCGCCGAGAAGCGTGCGCAACCGGGACAGATCCTCGTCTTCGAGAACGTCCCCGAGTTCGACGATTCGTTGATCGACGCGGCCGGAATCGGTGATGAGAACGAGGAGCAGACGCGCGGGCGTCAGCGCGACCACCTCGAGGTGGCGAACCGACGATGCGGACAGCGACGGGTACTGGACAACCGCGACCTGACGGGTCAGTTGCGCGAGCAGTCGCACACCTCGACGCAGAACGTCGTCGAGGTCGACGCCTGACTCCAAGAACTCGAGGATTGCTCGACGCTCCGGCCCGGACATGGGCTTGACGTCGGCAATGCGATCGACGAACTCGCGGTATCCCTTGTCGGTAGGGACGCGCCCGGAACTGGTGTGCGGTTGGGCGATGTAGCCCTCGGCTTCGAGGAATGCCATGTCGTTGCGCACAGTGGCGCTCGACACTCCGAGGTTGTGACGCTCGACCAGTGCCTTGGATCCCACCGGGTCCTGGGTGGAGACGTAATCGGCCACGATTGCACGTAAGACCTCGAAACGCCTGTCGTCGGTACTCGACATCGTTGCCACCTCCGTTTCCTGAACAGAACGAACACCGACATTTACACATCGGTTCCCACTGGCAGTCTAATCGTCCGAGCGCCAGAGACGGCTGTTGCCCTTACTGTGGAGTGAGATCGGTGAACGGCCGATCGCACAACCACGGACAAGGCGGCACATGATCTTCAAAGGCGTGATGGACGGCAAACCGTATCCCGATCACGGACTGTCTCTACGCGACTGGTCGAAGTTCCCTCCACGTCAGGTTCGACTCGACGAGATCGTGACCACCACGAAAGTCCTCGAACTCGATCGCCTGCTGTCGGAGGACTCGACCTTCTACGGCGATCTGTTCCCTCACGCGGTGCACTGGCGCGGCACCCTTTACCTCGAGGACGGCCTGCACCGAGCGGTTCGTTCGGCCCTGCGAAACCGCGTCGTTCTGCACGCGCGTGTCTTCGACTTCGACGCAATGCCCGGTGTCATCGAGGGCGTCCGCTGACGCTCAGGCGACAGTCACGAGCAGCGCAGGAGTCGTTTGCCCCGGCCAGGTTCCGGTGAGCGTCGCCGAGCCTGACACTCGGTCTGCGTCGATCACTCTCACCACGGTCAATTCCAGGTCTCCCGCGCTGATGATCGTGTCGGTGCCGACTGTCGAGCAGGTCACGGATTCGACGACCGGCACCGACGCCCCGGCCTTACCGCTACCCGTGACGTGAGCTGTCACCGGAATGTGATCGCCCGAATCCGCGAAGACCAATTCAACCCCGGTACCGCCGGTGAGAATCGCGGTCGCCAACGCGGTCACGTAGACCGGATCACAGCACGCGTCGTACACCCACCGCTTACCCAGCACCGAATGATCCATGGTTGCGATCAGTGCAGCGTCCTCCCCGGCCAGTGGAGCACCACGGTAGGTGAGCGGGACCTGGAGAATTCGATCGTCGGCCGTGCGGAGCAGGTGCGTCTCGATTCCGACCTCACCGTCCGGGTCGTCGAAACGATAGGCGTCGACGCGTTCGAGCGTCGAACAGTCGACGGAACCGAGCCACGGCTGCGTGGGTACCCACGCTCGGAGCAGGTCGTTCTTGGAGGGATTCAACTGCGCACGATGAATGATGGCCACCGCGGTCACGTTACGCGGGAAGAGATGGCGACGCCGGAAAGCGCGTCAGGTCAGAATCGTGCGAATCACCGCATCGGCGAGCAGGCGACCACGGTCGGTCAGAACCACGTGATCGTTCTCGATCACAGCCAACCCGTCGACGACCACCTGATCGGCCGAAACCCGTTCGGATGCAGACAGTTCCGAGAGCGGAAGCCCAGTACGCAAGCGTGCGGTCAACATGACGCGCTCCATGTGTTCGTCCTCGGGGGTCAGTTCTTCACTGCCGCCGACGGGAAGTTCACCGAGCGCCAACTGTTCCGCATACCGCGCCGGGTGTTTGACGTTCCACCACCGCACTCCACCGACGTGACTGTGCGCGCCCGGTCCGGCGCCCCACCAGTCACCGCCATCCCAGTACCCGAGGTTGTGTCGGCAACGGGTGTCACCGGAGTCTGTGGTTTCCGCTTTTGCCCAATTGGAGACCTCGTACCATCGCAAGCCCGCATCGGCCAGGCGTGAATCGATTCGTTCGTATCGCGAGGCCAGCACGTCGTCGTCCGGGGCCGGCAGCTCACCGCGCCTGACCTTGCGAGCCATGGCGGTGCCGTCCTCGACGATCAGCGCGTAGGCCGAGACGTGGTCGACATCGGCGGAGAGAACCGCATCGAGTGAAGCGTCCAGATCCTCGTCGCGCTCCCCCGGAGTTCCATAGATCAAATCCAAGTTCACGTGCGAAAAACCAGCTGCGCGAGCCTCTTTCGCGGCAGCGACAGCGCGGCCGGGAGTGTGCGTGCGGTCGAGGATCTTCAGGACGTGCTGAGCCGCGGACTGCATGCCGAGGGAAATACGGGTGAATCCGGCGCTACGGAGAGCACCGAAGAATTCCGGCGAGGTCGATTCGGGATTCGATTCCGTGGTCACCTCGGCGCCCGATGCCAAACCGAAACTGCTGCGCACCGCCGACAGCACGTCGGACAGTCCGCCGCCCCCGAGCAGCGACGGCGTTCCGCCACCTACGAACACCGTCTCCGCTGCCGGGGCACCCGTCATCTCGGCTGCGAGATCGAGTTCGCGCCGCAGACCTTCCAACCACGACTGCGGCGATGCCGAGGTTCCGAGTTCACCGGCCGTGTAGGTGTTGAAATCGCAGTACCCACACCTGGTGGCACAGAACGGGACGTGGATATAGATCCCGAACGGCCGTTTCCCGACACCCTCGAGCGATCGCGCGGGCAAGGCGAAGGGTGTCGCCTCGCTCTGCCGAGTGGGAGTCGTACTGGTGGCATTCACGCCTCCAGTGTCCCAGCATCCGGAACACACGCCTATTCAGCCTGCGATGCAGGTCGGCACGTGGCTTGAACTCGATATTTCCCCCGTTTTTCGTGGAAATATGTCCCCGAGTCGGAATTATCGAGTTGACGTGGCACAATGGTCCGCATGACCGGACTCGGAGTGCGACTTGTGGCGCGTCGCCATGTCGACTTCAAGCGTGTGTGCAGCTCGTCGTGTCTGCACCTGTGTAGCTGTTGATCTTTCACTGATCTTCCAGCCTTTCCCGCTCATCTCCATCTGCTTCACCGAAACAATCTCTGCAGAGACACTTCGTTTCGAAGACACGTCATTTCAGAGATACAGCTTCTCCAGCTGTTCGTTTTCATGAGCACACCTGCCGGCCGCGAGCTTTCCGAGATCGAGGACAGCCCCCTCGATTTCTGACACGGACCGGTGCGTCCCGATCAGACACCGCCACAGTTCGTCGATAGTGCGTGCCGCGTGCCGATCAACCGCCCAGATCCAGGAGTTCATCGATGACGTCGACCACCGACGCCGCCACACCCGCCGATTCGGCAGCAGCTGCCGAAGCCCGGCCTGCACGCGCTGCGCGTCCCGCCAAGCGTCGCGCCGAAGGTCAGTGGGCCCTCGGTTACCGCGAGCCGCTCAACGCCAACGAGCAGGCCAAGAAGGACGACAACCCGCTCAATGTTCGGGCCCGCATCGAGAACATCTACTCCAAGCAGGGCTTCGACAGCATCGACAAGGGCGACCTTCGCGGCCGCTTCCGCTGGTGGGGTCTCTACACCCAGCGCGAAGAAGGCTATGACGGCACCTTCACCGGCGACGAGAACATCGACCTGCTCGAGGCCAAATATTTCATGATGCGCGTGCGTTGCGACGCCGGCGCTCTGAACGTCGAGCAGCTGCGCACCATCGCCGGCATCTCGAAGGAATTCGGCCGGAACACCGCCGACCTGTCGGACCGCGAAAACGTCCAGTTCCACTGGATCGAGGTCGAGAACGTCCCGGAGATCTGGAAGCGCCTCGAAGCCGTCGGACTCAAGACCACCGAAGCGTGCGGTGACTGCCCCCGCGTCGTCCTCGGTTCTCCCCTGGCCGGCGAATCGCTCGACGAGGTCCTCGATCCCACTCCTGCGATCGACGAGATCGTGCGCCGTTACATCGGCGACCCCAAGTACTCCAACCTGCCGCGCAAGTTCAAGACCGCCATCTCCGGTCAGCAGGATGTTGTTCACGAGATCAACGACATCGCCTTCATCGGCGTGAACCACCCCGAGCACGGCCCCGGCCTCGACCTCTGGGTCGGCGGCGGCCTGTCCACCAACCCGATGCTGGCACAGCGCGTCGGCGCCTGGATTCCGCTCGACGAGGTCCCGGACGTCTGGGAGGGTGTCGTCTCGATCTTCCGTGACTACGGCTACCGCCGCCTGCGCGCGAAGGCAAGGCTCAAGTTCCTCATCAAGGACTGGGGCATCGAGAAGTTCCGCGAGGTTCTCGAGACCGAGTACCTGAAGCGCCCGCTCATCGACGGCCCGGCGCCGGAGAAGCCCAAGCGCCCGATCGATCACGTCGGCATCCAGAAGACCCGCAACGGCCACAACGCAGTCGGTTTCGCTCCGATCGCCGGCCGCGTCTCGGGAGACATCCTGGCTCAGGTCGCCGACGCCGCGGAGAAGGCCGGCAGCGACCGGATCCGCTTCACGCCGTACCAGAAGCTGATCATCCTCGACGTCGCCGACGAGACCCTCGAGCCGCTCATCGCCGATCTCGACGCGCTGGGCCTTCCCGCCCGTCCGTCGCACTGGCGCAAGAACCTGATGGCCTGCTCCGGCATCGAGTTCTGCAAGCTCTCGTTCGCCGAGACACGCAAGCGTTCGCAGGTGCTCGTGCCCGAACTCGAACAGCGTCTCGCCGACATCAACAGCCAGCTCGACGTGCCGATCACCATCAACATCAACGGTTGCCCCAACTCCTGCGCTCGCTCGCAGATCGCCGACATCGGCTTCAAGGGTCAGCTCGTCGACGACGGTGAGGGGAATCAGGTCGAGGGTTTCCAGGTTCACCTGGGAGGCAGCCTCGGATTCGACAGCGCCTTCGGACGCAAGCTGCGCCAGCACAAGGTCACCAGCGTCGAGATGGGTGACTACATCGACCGCGTCGTACGTCAGTTCGTGAAGAACCGCAACGAAGGTGAACGGTTCGCCGAATGGGCAGTGCGCGCAGACGAAGGAGATTTGCGATGACAGTGGACATTTCGCGAGCAACTGCCGACGAGCTTCGGTCCATCGCCGAGCGCGGTGCCGTAGAACTAGACGGAGCCAACGCCCAGGAACTGTTGCAGTGGACCGAGGACACGTTCGGTGACTCGTACATTGTTGCGTCGAACATGCAGGACGGAGTGCTGGTTCACCTTGCCGCACAGGTGCATCCGGGCGTCGACGTACTCTTCCTCGACACCGGCTACCACTTCCCGGAGACCATCGGCACGCGTGACGCGGTCGAGCAGGTCTACGGCGTCAACGTCATCAATGCGCGTGCGCTGGCAAGCGTCGCCGAGCAGGATGTCGCCGAGGGCAAGGATCTGTTCGCCCGTGATCCCAACCGCTGCTGCGCATTGCGTAAGGTCGCGCCCCTCAAGCAGGCGCTGTCCGGCTACAGCGCGTGGGTGACCGGCATCCGCCGCGTCGAAGCTCCCACCCGCGCCAATGCTCCCCTGATCTCCTTCGACGAGGCCTTCGGACTCGTGAAGATCAACCCGATCGCTCCGTGGTCGGACGAGGAGATGCAGAACTACATCGACACCCATTCCATCCTCGTCAATCCTCTTGTCGACGAGGGATATCCGTCCATCGGCTGCGCACCCTGCACCAGCAAGCCAGCCCCCGGCAGCGATCCACGTAGCGGTCGTTGGGCCGGTGCCTCCAAGACAGAATGCGGGTTGCACGCATCATGACAGTTGACTTGACACTTTCACGTCCTCAGCTCGACGGCACACAGTTCGATACTCTCGACGCCCTCGAGTCCGAAGCGATCCACATCTTCCGAGAGGTGGCCGGCGAGTTCGAACGCCCGGTCATTCTCTTCTCGGGCGGCAAGGACTCCACCGTGCTGCTGCATCTGGCGATCAAGGCCTTCTGGCCTGCGCCGCTGCCGTTCACCCTGCTGCACGTCGATACCGGCCACAACCTGCAGGAAGTTCTCGACTTCCGCGACCACGTCGTGGCCAAGTACAACCTGCGCCTGCACGTGGCCAGCGTCGAGGAGTACATCGCGGACGGTCGCCTCACCGAGCGCCCCGACGGTATTCGCAACCCGCTGCAGACCGTTCCGTTGCTGGACGCGATCTCCGAGAACCGCTTCGACGCCGTATTCGGTGGTGCTCGCCGCGACGAGGAACGGGCCCGCGCCAAGGAGCGGATCTTCTCGCTGCGCAACGCTTTCGGTCAGTGGGACCCCAAGAAGCAGCGCCCGGAACTGTGGAACCTGTACAACGGTCGCCACTCCCCCGGCGAGCAGGTACGAGTCTTCCCGCTCAGCAACTTCACCGAGCTGGACATCTGGCGATACATCGCCCGCGACAACGTCGAACTCGCCAGCATCTACTACGCCCACCAGCGTCCGGTGTACCAGCGAGACGGCATGTGGATGACGCCCGGCGTCTGGGGTGGACCGGCTGACGGCGAAGAGCTGCAGACCCTTTCGGTGCGTTACCGCACCGTCGGCGACGGTTCGACCACCGGCGCAGTCCTCTCCGATGCGGCTGACAACGAGGCCATCCTGGCCGAGGTTGCGGCATCACGTTTGACCGAGCGCGGCGCAACCCGTGGCGACGACCGAGTTTCCGAAGCGGCCATGGAAGACCGCAAGCGAGAGGGCTACTTCTGATGAGCGATCTGCTCAGACTGGCAACTGCCGGCAGCGTCGACGACGGAAAGTCCACCCTCGTGGGCCGTCTGTTGTACGACACCAAATCCGTTCTCGCCGACCAAATCGACGCCGTCACCCGCGCGTCAGTGGACCGTGGTCTCGACACCCCTGACCTCTCGCTGCTGGTGGACGGTCTTCGCGCCGAGCGCGAGCAGGGCATCACCATCGACGTGGCGTACCGCTACTTCGCGACCCCCAAGCGCACGTTCGTGTTGGCCGACACACCGGGCCACGTGCAGTACACCCGCAACACGGTCTCCGGCGCCTCGACGGCGCAGCTCGTGATCTTGCTGGTCGATGCCCGCAAGGGTGTCATCGCACAGACACGCAGGCACGCAGCAGTTCTCGCGCTCCTCGGTGTTCCGAAGCTGGTTCTCGCCGTGAACAAGATCGACCTCGTCGAGAACCCCGAAGAGGTCTTCACCTCGATCTCCGCCGAGTTCAACGAACTCACCAGTTCTCTGGGCTGGGCGAGCGAAGACGTCGTGGAGATCCCGGTGTCTGCCCTGCACGGAGACAACGTCGCGATCCGCTCGGAAAAGACCCCGTACTACACCGGTCCCACGCTGATCGAGCACCTCGAGTCGATTCCGGTCGACGCCGAGCCGCATCGCGTCGGCCTGCGTTTCCCGGTGCAGTACGTGATCCGTCCCCGCACCGCCGAGTTCCTCGACTACCGCGGCTACGCCGGTCAGGTTGCCGCCGGTTCCGTCGTGCCCGGCGACGAAGTGGTGATCCTGCCCTCGGGTACGCGCACCACCGTCACACGTATCGACACGGCCGACGGCGAACTGGACGTCGCCCACGCGGGACGCAGCGTCACGTTGATCCTGGCTGACGACGTCGACGTCTCACGCGGCGACACCATCGCGTCGCCGTCTGACGCACCCGAGCCGATCGGCGAATTCGACGCCACTGTCTGCTGGCTGGCCGAGAAGTCGCTGCGCCCCGGTGCACGATTGCTGCTCAAGCACGGCACGCGTACGACGCAGGCCATCGTGGGCAGCTTGGTGGAGCGCTTCAACGAGCAGGACCTGACCACAGATCAGGGCCCGGACACTCTCGAGCTCAACGAGATCGGCAAGATCTCGATCCGAGTTGCCGAGCCGATCGTGGCTGACGACTACGCCGTCAACCGCCACACGGGCAGCTTCCTGCTGATCGATCCCGCGGGCGGGAACACCCTCGCCGCAGGCCTCGTCGGCGACGTCATCTCCGCCGTCGAATTGGGCGAGCGCGTCTAAGTAGATGGTTCCGCTCATTGCTGTTGCGCACGGAAGCCGCGATCCCCGTTCAGCTCGGGTGATCGCGGCTGCCGTCGCGGCTCTTCGTGAAACGCGGCCCGATCTCGACGTCCGGATGGCTTTCCTCGATCTCAACGCGCCATCCATCGATCAGGTCCTCGATGGTGTTGCTGCCGACGGACACACGCAAGCTGTCGCTGTCCCCATGTTGCTGGGCAATGCGTTCCATGCTCGGGTAGATCTGCCCGGGCTCTTGGCCGCAGCCGCGATCCGCCACCCCCAACTAACCGTGTTCCAAGCTGACGTACTGGGTCGTGATGCTCGGCTGATCGAGGCCGTGCGTGAGCGAATCTTCGAAGCAGGTGCCCAGCTGGACGATCCGTCGGTGGGGGTCGCTCTTGCGGCAGTCGGCTCGTCCGACGCGCGCGCCAACGCCGCAACCGCAGAATTGGCGTCCACACTTCTGACCGGAACCAACTGGTCGGGTGTTCGAATCTGCTTCGCCACATCCGCGGAACCGACAGTTGCCCAGGCGATCTCCGCTCTCGAGCAGGACGGCGCCGAACGTGTTGTCGTTGCACCGTGGTTCTTGGCTCCCGGCCTACTGACCGACCGACTCAGCGCTGCCGCAGCAACGGCATGTCCGCGCGCGCGTTTCGCCGACACGATCGGTGGGCACTCTCTACTGATCGAAACGATGATCGACCGTTACCGACAAGTCGCTGATGCACTACCCGACCGTCTGGTCCGCTCCGCCTGATCCGGTTTCACAGGCCGTTATCAGATTGTTACCGTAGTGTTGGACCTGTCCAGCTCGCGAAGGCACCTCCTTCGCCTGCGAAACAGATCTTTGGGTGCAATCCCCTCAGAGCGCCGCGAGAGGGAACACCATCACTCACAATCTTCGCCTCGGCACAGCTGGCATCGCATGGGTCCTGTCGGTGCTCTACCTGCTTGTCGAAATCTTCACGGCCGGAGCCTGGAAGACGCCGTACAGCTTCGCGCGCGACTCCATCAGTTCGCTGGGCGTGACGACATGCAGCGTGGATTCGTGTTCGCCGATGCACGACGTCATGAACGCGGCTTTCATGATTCTCGGTGCGCTCACCATCCTCGGTGCGGCCTTGCTGCACAAGTACATTCCGAACGGTCGTGCGAAGAAGTGGATTCTCGGTCTTGCCGTCGTCGTTGCACTGAGCACCGCGGCCACCGGCCTCTTCCCGGCCAACGACGGAACCTTCGTTCACTGGACTGCCGTGTTCCCCGGCTTCGTCGCCCGGCATGCCGTTCTCGTACTCATGGCCTTTTCTTTCTGGCGTCATCGTAGGTGGATCGCAGTGTGGTCGGGGCTGTGCGCGGCCACCGGAATCGTCGGCGCCGTACTGCTTCTCGGACGAACCCTCACCTTCGGCCTCGGTGAACGCCTGACGCTGTACCCACTGCCTATGTGGATGGCTGTCACCGGCGTCGCAGCCCTGCTCGCATTGATGCGCCGAACCGTGTTGAAGAACGTGGAACTGACACTGCCCGGTAACGGATTCATCACCGCTCTGTTGTCGTTGCGCCCGCGCCGATCTCGCGCAGCAGTGCCCACCGACGTTCTCGCGCCCCGGGAGCTGACCAGTTTGTAGCGAACCGGGGGTGAGCAGGGACACACTGGTAAGCAGGCGACGCGAGGAGACTTCCATGACCAGTGCATCTGTTCGACACGGAATCGTGGCCGGTATCGACGGCTCGGCAAGCGCGGTCAACGCCGCGAGGTGGGCAGCATCGGCTGCAAAGAGATTCGACGAACCACTTCGCCTGACCCACGTGCTGCCAGGACAACCCGAGTCCGGTGGAGGTACCAACGTCACCGACGAAGAGATGTTCGACCACCACCTTCGCGTCGAGGGTGCAAAATTACTCGACGAGGTCGAGGACGCCATCCGCGATGATCACACCGACGTCACCATCGAACGTGGCCTCGTGACTGGTACTCCCGCAACCACACTCGTCGAACTCTCGAAGTCGGCTCGCATCGTTGCACTGGGTCAGGCCGGCACCAGCGAAATGCAGTCCGTGTTTCTTGGATCCGACACCATTCGGGTGGTCAACCGTGCGCACTGTCCCGTGGCCGTATTCCGAGGTACGGGTGATCACGCGATGGCCGACACCAGGCCCATCGTCGTCGGCGTCGACGGGAGCAAGCTCAGCGAACTCGCCGTCGCGCATGCTTTCGAATTTGCCGCGTTCCTCGATGCACCGTTGGTTGCGGTCCACACTTGGAACGAGCACGCCTCGCTGGGCGGGTACTCCGAAGCCAGGCGCTTCGTCGACTGGGGTCCGTACGAGCAGCATGAGCACGCACTGCTGTCCGAGTGCCTCGCCGGCTGGACGGAGAGGTACCCCGACGTCGAAGTCACCCGCAGCGTCCAACGCAGTGGACCGATGAAGGCACTGCTCGAGCATTCAGCGGAGGCGCAGCTCGTTGTCGTCGGTAGCCATGGCCGCAGTCCGTTCATGGCGTCGATCGTCGGTTCGACCAGTCAGAGCCTGATCCACCACGCCCAGTGCCCGGTCCTCGTTTGCCGCGAGGGCTGAACACGCACAGCTGCCGCACCCCCATTTCTGAGCGAACGGCACTTTCGGCGCCTTCAGTAGACCGAAAGTGCCGTTCGCTCAACCGGGAGTGGGGGTTAAACAGGCCAAACAGGGCAGACACGGCGAGCAGGTCAAACCTGGCCGACGACGCTCACCGTGACCGGCTCCTGCACCGGCGTCGACACCGGGGTCTCCGGCAGATCCGGCACCCGAGTTGCCCGGGCGTACACCGTCTCCCCCGCCTCGAGGTGCAGCGCTGCACTGTCACCGCGCGTGACCTGAGCCGAGAACAGCTCACCGGTTGCCTCGTTGCGCAGGTCGACCCGAACCTCGAAGCCGAGGTACACGACGCGCTCGACAGTTGCGCGTGTGACGCCGAGGGACTCGGCCGTTCCGGACTCCTGAGCGAGAGCCATGCTCGGATCGCGGCCGAGGCGGATGTCGTGCGGACGGACCAGCTGCCCGTTGAGCTTCGCGACGGATCCGAGGAAGGACATCACGAAGTCGTTGGACGGGCGGTCGTACAGGTCGGCAGGTTCACCGATCTGCTCGATTCGCCCCTTGTTCAGCACTGCGATTCGGTCTGCGACGTCGAGAGCCTCTTCCTGGTCATGGGTGACCAGGACGGTGGTGACGTGTACTTCGTCGTGCAGGCGACGCAACCATGTGCGCAGGTCGGCACGGACCTTCGCGTCGAGCGCACCGAAGGGCTCGTCGAGCAGGAGAACCTGCGGGTCGACAGCCAGAGCGCGCGCCAACGCCATGCGCTGACGCTGGCCACCGGACAGCTGCGCCGGGTACCGGTGTTGAAAGCCGTCGAGGCCGACGATCCCCAGTAGTTCGTTGACCTTCTTCTCGATCTCCGGCTTCGGGCGCTTTCGGATCTTGAGCCCGAACGCCACGTTGTCACGCACCGTCATGTGCTTGAACGCGGCGTAGTGCTGGAACACGAAGCCGATGTCACGCTTCTGCGGCGAGATGCCGGTGACGTCCTTGCCTGCAATGGTGATGGTTCCCGAATCGAGTTCTTCGAGCCCGGCGATCGAACGCAGCAACGTCGACTTTCCCGAGCCACTGGGCCCGAGCAATGCCGTCAACGAACCCGAGGGAATGTTGACCGTCACGTCGTCGAGCGCCGCGAAATCACCGTAGTTCTTGCGGGCCCCGGTCACTGTGATCATGTGGTGCTCCTCTTACGGTCCAGCAGCGTCATCAGCAACAGGACAATGATGGCGATGCCCATCAGCAGCGTTGCCGCCGAATACGCACCAAAGGTGTTGTGGTCGTCGATGTATCGCGAATGCACCAGCAACGTCAGTGTCTGGGATACCCCTGGGAAACCGGAAGAGACCATGATGACTGCGCCGAATTCACCGAGCGAACGCGCCACCGTCAACACGATTCCGTACGTCAAGCCCCAACGGATCGCGGGCAAGGTGATCCGCCAGAACGTCTGCCAGCCCGAGGCACCGAGCGTCGCGGCCGCTTGTTCCTGCTCGTCGCCGATCTCGTGAAGTACGGGTTCGACTTCCCGGACGACGAAGGGCAGCGTCACGAAAATCGTCGCGATCACCATGCCGGGCAAGCCGAAGATGACCTTGAACCCCAACGATTCGATCCCGCCGAACCAACCGTTGGCACCCCACAGAAGAATCAAGGACACACCGACGACGACGGGCGAGACCGCGAACGGCAGGTCGACCACAGACTGCAGAACTCCGCGGCCCGGGAACCGACCACGCACAAGAGCGAGTGCGGTGACGACGCCGAACACCACGTTCACGGGAACCACGATCGCCACGATGATCAGCGAGAGATTCAGCGCCGAGATCGCTGCCGGTGTCGTGATCGATTCGATGAACGGACCGATCCCGTTCTCGAACGTTCGTGTCAGGATCACGCCGATCGGCACGACCAACAAGACGAACAGGTAGACGAGAGCGATGGTCCTCAGACCGATCTTCGATCCTCTGGACACGTTCATCGGGAACTCTCCTCACGTCGCTGTCCGCGCGAAGCGAAGATTCGCAGGACGAACAGCGTCACGAATGCGATGGCGAGCAACGCTACCGACACTGCAGCGGCGTTGGTCGGACGATCGATCTCGATCTGCTGCTGAATGTACTGCGACGTCATCTGTGTCACTCGCGGGATGTTGCCGCCGATGAGGACGACGGAACCGTATTCACCGATCGCTCGCGCGAACGCGAGTCCCGCGCCGGAGATGACGGCAGGCGCCAGCGTCGGAAGAACGACGGAGCGAAAGATCGTCCAGTTGGAAGCGCCCAACGATGCAGCTGCTTCCTCGACCTCACGGTCGACCTCCATCAGCACCGGCTGCACAGAGCGAACGACGAACGGCAAGGTCACGAAAGCCAGCGCCACGATCAGACCGGGCTGAGTTGCATTGAGGTGGATGTCGATCGGCGACTGCGGGCCGTAGAGGGACAACAGCACGATCGACGCCACGATGGTCGGCAACGCGAACGGCAGGTCGATCATCGAGTTGACGATGCGCTTGCCCGGAAAGTCGTCCCGGACCAGTACCCACGCGATGATCGTGCCCATCACCACGTTGAGCAATGCGACGATCACCGAGACGAACAACGTCACGCGCAACGACGCCAAGGCAACGGGTGCGGTGACGGCGTCCCAGAATCCGGAGATCCCCTCGTCGAACGCGGTGGCGGTCAACGCGGCGAGCGGAAGCAGAACGATCACGGAGAGCCACAGGGTGGCAACTCCGATTCCGAGCGGCCCCACACTCCCCGTGACCCGCGCGAGTTTTCGCCGACGAGCCACGGGGGTGGGGTCAATAGTGTCAGTCACGTCAGTCTTACTTGGTCGCGTTGTCGTAGATCACTGCGATCGAACCGGTGTCCTTGGTGAACAGAGCGCTGTCCACGGCCTTCCAGCCGCCGAGGTCTGAGATGGTCCACAGCTTGGTCGGCTCGGGGAACTTGTCGGTGAACTTGGCAGCGACGGCGGGATCAACGGGACGGAATCCTGCTTCGGCCCAAAGCGTCTGACCCTCGGTCGTGTACAGGTAGTCCTTGAACGCGGTCGCCTTGTCGAGGACCTTGCTGTTCGAGATCACGGCAACCGGGTTCTCGATCTTGAAGGTCGTGGGCGGGGTGACGTGCTCGACCGGGTCGCCGTTGCCTTCGATGAACAGTGCCTCGTTCTCGTAGCTGATCAGAACGTCGCCGCTACCCTGCAGGAAGGCTTCCGAAGCCTCGCGTCCCGACTTGGGCTGGATCTTGACGTGGTCGTTGACCAAGGCGGTGACGTAGTCGAGGCCCGCTTGCGGGTTCTTGCCACCGTCGCTCTTCGCGGCGTACGGCGCCAAGAGGTTCCACTTGGCCGAGCCGGAACTGAACGGGTTCGGCGTGACGACCTCGAGGCCGGGCTGAAGCAGGTCGTCCCAGTCCTTGATCCCCTTCGGGTTGCCCGGACGGGTCACGATGGTGACAACCGATCCGAACGGAATTCCGTTGTAGGCGTCCTGGTTCCAATTCTGATCGACCAGACCGGCATCGACCAGGCGGGTGATGTCAGGCTCGACGGAGAAGTTGACGAAGTCGGCCTCGGCACCGTCCTTCACCTTGCGCGACTGGTCGCCCGAGGCACCGTACGAAGGGTTGAAGTTGACGTTCTTGCCCTCGTCGGTCGCCTGGAAGGCTGCGGTGAGCTTGTCGAAGCCGGGCTTCGGCACGGCGTAGGCGAACAGGTTGATCGTGCCGGCGCTACCGTCGCCGGCGGCGCTGTCACCACCTACGGTGTCGCTCGAGCCACCACTGCACGCTGTGAGTACCACGGCCCCCATGGTCGCGATAGCAGTGAGAAGTGTGCGGGAACGGCGTTTCATTGCAGATACCTTCCTGAAAGGACTGACAAACGAGGGTTGATCAAACGACAAGTCCGAGACCTCTGGGGCTGAATCCATCGCGACGTTCAGACATGAAAGGCCGACGGGCAAAGAGCCCTGAATCGGGGGCGCGAGCTACGCGCAGAGAAGTTCGAGTGGGGTGCGCAGCACCACCGGAGAGGTCGAACTCAGGAAATCAACAACAGGCGACGTCAGCGACGTCGAGCATGCCGACAGCAATCAACGCCAACTGGTGGCGGATTACGGGAGCTGTTGCTTCGGACACGCGGTGGACTTTAGCAGAGCACCGGCGCCCGCTCTAATCGGGAGAACTAGCGGGTGAGAAGCCACGCCACGATCACGAGGAGAATCAGGGCGATCAGGGCGAGAGTGACCCGTGAGCGGGGCATCAGCTTTCCTCTACTTCTCGAGAATTCCTACGCAACCAGCCGAACAGCGGCAGAGCGAGTACGGCAGCCAACGCGCGATCCAGACCGATGGCCACCAGGCGGCACAGCGGAACGACGACGATCAGGACCAATGCGACCTGCGGGATGAACGGGAGCCCCGCCATCCACAGCTCGAAGCTGTCCCACCAATCCGCTATCCGATCCACGCCATCACCCTATCCTTCGACCGAAACAGTCCCGACAGCGTGTGGATTGGACGTGTGTCGATTCTGGCCGGATGATGTCCGAATGAGTGCTGACGACGAAGTGGTGCAGACGATTCCTCCCGCCTCCACGGGTCACCATCGAAGCAACTTTCCCCCGATCGACGACTACGCGTTTCTTTCCGATTGCGAAACCTCGTGCCTGATTGCCCGCAACGGATCTGTCGAGTGGATGTGCGTTCCCCGCCCCGACTCCCCCAGCGTGTTCGGTGCCATCCTCGACCGCAGCGCAGGCCATTTCCGTATCGGCCCTTACGGCCAGAACGTGCCCGCAGCCAGACGCTATCTGCCGGGCGGACTCATCCTCGAGACAACATGGCAGACGGAGACCGGCTGGCTCGTCGTTCGCGACGCACTGGTTCTCGGCCCATGGCACAACGTCGACAAGCGATCGAACACGCACAAGCGCACACCGACCGACTGGGACGCGGAACACACGCTTCTCCGTACGGTCAAATGCGTCAGCGGCACCGTCGAACTCGAGATGAGCTGCGAGCCCGCGTTCGACTATCACCGCGGCACCGCCAATTGGGAGTACACCGGCAAGGTCTACGAGGAAGCGACGGCAACGTGTCGCTCCGCCAAGCCCGGCGACCATCCGACATTGCGCTTGACCACCGATCTCCGATTGGGTCTGGAAGGTCGCGAGGCCCGGGCCCGGACGCGACTGGTCGAAGGCGACAACGTCTACGTCGCGCTCTCGTGGTCGGATCTTCCCGCGCCGCAGACGTTCGACGAGGCCGCCGACAAGATGTGGCAGACGTCGAAGTCGTGGCGCGAGTGGGTGACCATCGGCAAGTTCCCCGATCACCCGTGGCGCGGATACCTGCAACGCAGCGCGCTCACACTCAAGGGGCTTACCTACGCACCTACCGGAGCCCTGCTCGCGGCTTCGACGACCTCGCTACCGGAAACACCAGGCGGAGAACGTAACTGGGACTACCGCTACGCGTGGGTTCGCGATTCCACCTTCGCACTGTGGGGCCTCTACACGCTCGGGTTGGACCGTGAGGCCAACGACTTCTTCAACTTCATCTACGACGTGTCGAGTTCGGACAACGGTCAGCCACATCCCTTGCAGGTGATGTACGGCATCGGCGGCGAGCGCACGCTCGAGGAGTCCGAACTCAACCATCTGTCCGGCTATGACGGCGCCCGTCCGGTGCGTATCGGCAACGGGGCGTTCGATCAACAGCAGCACGACATTTGGGGCACCATGCTCGACTCGGTGTACCTCCACATCCGCACCCGCGAGCGCGTCCCCGAAGCGTTGTGGCCGCTGCTCAAGAAGCAGGTCGAGGAAGCGATCAAGCATTGGCGCCAGCCCGACCGCGGGATCTGGGAGGTGCGCGGTGAACCGCAGCACTTCACGTCGTCGAAGATCATGTGTTGGGTCGCCCTCGATCGCGGCGCCAAGCTTGCAGAGATGCAGGGCGAGAAGAGCTTTGCGCAGCAATGGACGGCCATCGCCGACGAGATCAAAGCCGACATCCTCGCGCACGGTGTCGACTCGCGTGGAGTTCTGACACAGCGCTACGGACACGATTCACTCGACGCGTCTCTACTGCTGGCTCCGCTGCTGCGCTTCCTGCCTGCCGACGATCCGCGTATCCGCGCGACGGTGCTGGCGATCGCAGACGAGCTCACCGAAGAAGGTCTGGTCCTGCGCTATCGCGTCGACACCACCGACGACGGATTGAGCGGCGAGGAAGGCACGTTCACCATCTGTTCCTTCTGGTTGGTGTCCGCCCTCGTCGAGATCGGCGAACTGGATCGCGCAAAGCATCTCTGCGAGCGTCTGCTCGGGTTCGCGAGCCCGCTCAAGCTGTACGCGGAGGAGATCGACGCGCACACCGGTCGCCATCTGGGTAACTTCCCGCAGGCATTCACGCACCTGGCGCTGATCAACGCCGTGGTCCACGTGATCCGCGCCGAGGAAGCTGCCGAAGCCGGCGCATTCCAGCCCGCGCACAACGCAACCTAGACCCACCTGCTGTGCGCCTTTATTAACCGCCCGCGGTTAATAAAGGTGCACAGCAGTTCTAGCCGGCCACCGCTTCGAGTTGCGGCGTGATCGATTCGAGCGAGTACTTCAGCGACAGCGACGACGGAGTGTTCAGCCCGGCAACAGTCGGATAGTCGACGATGGCCAATCCGCCGCCCTTGACTGCGGGCAGGTCGGCGAACCCTGGCAGCTTCATCATGTCTTCCAGCGACCCTCCGTTCGGCAGCAGCACCACGACGTCGGCGCTGAGAGCGTCGACCCGTTCCGGGCTGAGTATCAGCCGACCACCGGTCACACCGGCCTCTTCGACCAGCTTGGGCGGCAACGACATTCCCAGGCGCGTGAACAGTCCCGAAGCACCGTCCTTGGGATCGGCGACGATCACCAACTGTGACGTCGGGAAGACGTACTGCGACAGAAGTGCCGTCTTTCCCTTCAGCCCCGGCAGTCGTTGTGCGAGCGCATCGATCTGCCCGTTCGTGGACTCGACGATCTCGTCGGCTCGCGACTCCTCGTCGAGAATTCGACCGAGAATCTCGACCTGGTCCTGCCACGGATCGACCTGGACGTCGGACAGACCGGCAATTGTCGGAGCGATCTTGCTCAACTGATCAAAATCGTCCTGATCGGCGACGGAGAACCCACCGAGAATCAGATCGGGATCCAAGGCTGCAATTTCTTCGACTTTGAGCGGGACACCGAACTGCTGAATCGCCGAGCGATCGAGTTCCTTCGCCGACGTGTCGACGCGGCTCTCCCACGGGAACAGGCCACGCTCGTCACCCATTGGTCCGGCAGCCAGGTACCCCACAGGCTGGATTCCGAGTTCGAGCAGGGCGTCGAGCCACTGGGTGTCGGCCGCGACGATGCGCGTCGGCGTCCCCGTGATCGTGGTGGCGCCGAACTTGTGGTCGACCGTGATGACCCGACCGCCCACGATCTCGTCGGCGTCCGAAGACGAACAACCACTGATACCGACTACCAGTGCTCCCAAGAGAGCCACCGCCGAGAACTTCATCGCACGCACGAAATACTCCTCCACTAGTTAGTAGAGGCTTACCTTCCCATATTGGACACGTCTATGTCCGACCTTGCTTTCAGGCGAAACGAGAGAGCAAACGCTCCGCATCGGCACCGACGCGTCGGACCACGTTGCCGGCCGGATGGGTTCCGTGCACGAGTCCGACAGCTTCTCCGGCGTAGACGACACCGCTGTGCGGATCCGACGGGTCGTACGCCTTTGCCAACGTCTCCTCGTCGGCGTCGACACCGTGCCAGGCAGCGGTGAACTCGTTGGCCACCGCGCGGCCACCCCACCGCTGCGGCCACGGCTGACTTCGCGCTCGGTCGAAAACGGAGGTGTAGATCGTGTCGGTGCTTCCGGCTTCGACGACGCGGTCGCGGGCGTAGTCCGGTCCGATTGTCTCCGGGCTGGCGAGCAGCGCCGTGCCGATCATCACGCCTTCGCCACCGGCAGCCAGTACTGCAGCCAAGCCGCGTCCGGTTCCGATACCGCCTGCTGCCAGCACTGGAAGCGTCGTCGCTTCCAGGATCTCCTGCAGCAGCGGTAGGGTTCCGATTCGGCCGGTGTGGCCGCCTGCCTCACCGCCCTGTGCGATCACGCCGTCGACACCCGCGGCCTCGACGATGCGAAGGTCGTCGAGCGTATTGATCTGTGACACAACAGGAATACCGGCGTCGTGGATGCGTCCGACGTAGGCGGCGGGATCACCGAACGACAAGGTGATCATGGTCGGTGCGACGGCAATCGCGGCGTCGAGCATCAGCTCGTTCTCGGGCAGCGACCACGTCATCAGGCCGACGCCGAATATTCCGCCGATCGACCGGGCCACCTCGGCTTCGGCCTCGATCCACTCCGGTGTGTTGTACCGGGCCGCGCCCAGTAGACCCAAACCACCGGCAGCCGAGACAGCTCCGGCGAGCGCACCGCCAGCGCGGCCACCCATGGGCGCCCCGAGAACCGGGATTTCGATTCCGAACTCTCGGGACAACCAGGTGGTGACCATGCGCTCCTACTTCTTGGGCTTCTCGCCAACCGATTCCGACGTCAGGGCTGCGACGAATGCTTCCTGAGGCACCTCGACGCGGCCGATGGTCTTCATGCGCTTCTTGCCTTCCTTCTGCTTCTCGAGCAGCTTGCGCTTACGGCTGATGTCGCCGCCGTAGCACTTGGCAAGAACGTCCTTGCGGATTGCGCGAATGTTCTCGCGCGAGATGATCTTGGCGCCGATCGCTGCCTGGATCGGAACCTCGAACTGCTGGCGCGGGATCAGCTCACGAAGCTTCGACGTCATGCGTCCGCCGTAAGCGCCGGCGTTGGAGCGGTGCACGATCGACGAGAACGCGTCGACGGCCTCCCCTTGCAGAAGGATGTCGACCTTCACCAGGTCGGCCTGCTGCTCACCGGCCTCCTCGTAATCGAGGCTGGCATAACCCTTGGTGCGGGACTTGAGGGCGTCGAAGAAGTCGAACATGATCTCGCCCATGGGCAGTTCGTAGCGCAGTTCGACGCGAGTCTCGGAGAGGTAGTCCATGCCGCCGAGTTCACCGCGACGGGACTGGCACAGCTCCATGATGGCGCCGACGTACTCGCTCGGGGCGATGACGGTGCACTTGGCGACCGGCTCGTAGACCTCGCGGACCTTGCCTTCCGGCCAGTACGACGGGTTGGTGACGATGACCTCGGCCCCGTCCTCCATCACGACGCGGTAGACGACGTTGGGCGCGGTGGAAATCAGTTCCAGGCCGAACTCACGCTCAAGGCGGTCGCGGGTGATCTCCATGTGCAGCAGGCCGAGGAAGCCGCAGCGGAAGCCGAATCCGAGGGCAACCGACGTCTCCGGCTCGTAGGCCAATGCCGCGTCGTTGAGACGGAGCTTGTCGAGAGCGTCGCGCAGCACCGGGTAGTCCGAGCCGTCCATCGGGTAGAGACCTGAATAGACCATCGGCTTGGGATCGCGGTAGCCGACCAGCGGTTCGGTCGCGCCGTTGCGGGTTGTGGTGACGGTGTCACCGACGCGCGACTGGCGGACGTCCTTCACACCGGTGATGAGGTAGCCCACCTCGCCGACGCCCAGACCGATACTGGCCTTCGGCTCAGGGGAAATGATGCCGACCTCGAGCAGTTCGTGTGTGGTGCCCGTCGACATCATCGTGATCTTCTCGCGGGGACGGATCCGACCGTCGACCACACGTACGTAGGTGACCACGCCGCGGTAGGCGTCGTAGACGGAGTCGAAGATCATGGCGCGAGCCGGACCGTCAGCATCACCCACGGGTGCGGGGATCTGCACGATTACTTCGTCGAGCAGTTCCTTGACGCCCACGCCGGTCTTGCCCGACACGCGCAGGACATCGCCGGGCTCGCAGCCGGTGATGTGCGCGATCTCTTCGGCATATCGGTCGGGGTCCGCGGCCGGGAGGTCGATCTTGTTGAGGACGGGAATGATCTTGAGATCCTTCTCCATCGCCAGGTAGAGGTTGGCCAGCGTCTGAGCTTCGATACCCTGAGCTGCGTCGACCAGCAGAATTGCGCCCTCACACGCTTCGAGCGCACGGGAGACCTCGTACGTGAAGTCGACGTGGCCGGGAGTATCGATGAGGTGGAGAACAAACTCTTCGCCGTCGACGGTCCAGGGCAGACGAACGTTCTGGGCCTTGATGGTGATGCCGCGTTCACGCTCGATGTCCATGCGGTCCAGGTACTGCGCACGCATCGCCCGCTCTTCGACCACACCGGTGAGCTGCAGCATGCGATCTGCCAGCGTCGACTTACCGTGATCGATGTGCGCGATGATGCAGAAGTTCCGGATCTGCGCAGGATCCGTGAACGTCTTGTCGGCGAAGCTGCTGATGGGAGACCCCTTAGTCGGACCGGCACCGGCCCGGATCCGGGCCACTGTCAACCCTCAGGATATCCAAGTCTCGGCGCCGCCGTACCAGGGGTTCCCACGGGCAGGTGATTATGCTCGAACGCTATGGCAAGCATGTGGAAGCAGATCGGCAGAACCCTCGGCGCCCTCGCGGTGGAGAAGGGACCTGCGCTACTGCGCCAGTTGCAGTCGTCAACGTCTCAGTCGTCCACCTCGAAGCCTGGTCCGTCCGGCCGACCGATCGCCGCGCGGACATCTCCGACCGCACATCGCGCCAGGAGGGTGGAGTACTCCCCCGACCTCGACGGCAAAGCCGATCCGGGCGAGATCGTCTGGACCTGGGTTGCCTACGAGGAAGATCCGACCCAGGGCAAAGACCGTCCGGTGCTGGTAGTCGGCCGCGACGGCGACACGCTGCTCGGTCTGATGTTGTCTTCGCAGAGCAAGCGCGAAGGTGAGCGCGATTGGCTCGCAATCGGTTCGGGCCCGTGGGACGGCGAGGGCCGACCGAGCTGGATCCGGCTCGACCGGGTGCTCGATGTTCCCGAGAGCGGAATACGCCGCGAGGGCGCCGTCATGGATCATTTGAAGTTCGACGCGGTCGCGGCAAAACTTCGGGCCGACTTCAGCTGGAGCTGAAGCCGACCCGAAGGGATAGAAGCAGTATCGATCAGCTGTCCATACGGTTGAACCGTCCGAAGAGTGCTCGATAGATGAGTGCGCCGAGTGCACCGCCGATCAGCGGGAACACGATGAACAACCACACTTGACCTAGTGCGCCGTCCTGGAACGGCGCGACAGCGAGGCTTCGAGCGGGGTTGACGGAGGTGTTGTCGATCGGGATCGAGATCAGGTGAATGACGGCCAGGGTGAAGCCGATGGACACTCCGGCAAGCGGTACGTCCGAGATCTGATCGGTCGACGCGAGAACGACGAACACCAGCAGCGCTGTCAGCAGGATCTCGATGATCATGGCGGCACCGATGCCGTAACCGTCCGAGACCACGTTGCCGAGAAGGTTCTTCTCGGCAGACGGACTGTGTGCACCCCAACCGTTTGCGCCCAGTCCGTCAGCAGCACGGTTGTACGCCGGAAGACTGTTCGCGACCGTGTAGATCACGACGCCTGCTACCAAACCGCCGATCACTTGCGCGACAACGTAAATCGCCGCATTGACGGCCGAGATGCGCCCGATCACGAATTGACCGAGAGTCACCGCCGGGTTGACGTGGCAACCGGAAATCGGCCCGATCGCATACACGAGGAACAGCAGGGTCAAACCGAACGCGAGGGCCACTCCGAGATTGCCGACTTTCGCCCCTGCGAATACGGCAGTTCCGACCGCGGAGAACACGAGCACAAAAGTCCCCACCGCTTCGGCCGCATACTTCTTCACATCCGAGATCGGTTCGACCTCAGTCAATTCCTGTGCAGTTGGAGACATATTCCCACCTTCTTCTCATCGAACGGTAGTAATGCTCACGCCACTAGATTTGCCGGACTTTACGCAAGCCGGGTGATCTCCACAACAACTTCGAGATCTGTGGAGCGGCCACCGGAAAAGATTCCCTTCAAAGGCGGCACATCCGAATAGTCCCTTCCTATACCGACCGAGACGTGCTGTTCATTCACAGCTATCGCATTGGTCGGGTCGTATCCCCACCACGCGCCAGTCCACGCCTCGATCCACGCGTGCGATTCCCCCACCACCGTGTCCCCGACTGCCGCATCACGTTTGGGGTGGAGATAGCCGGAAACGTATCGACACGGAATGCCCATCGTTCGTAGCAATACCAAGGTCAGATGCGCATAATCCTGGCAGACGCCTTTCCTGGCAGACCAAGCCTCGACGGCCGACGTGTGCACTCCGGTCGTGCCGGGTACATATGACATTTCACCGTAAACCCATTGGGACGCAGCCACTACTGCATCTTCAGGTGATTTATCTTTGCGCAATTCCTTGGCAATTGTCGCCAGCTTACGATCACGCGGAACATATCTCGTGAAACTCAGTTGCTCGTTGAATCGATCTTTAATCGCTTCACCCGACAATTCATCCCAGTCGACGGTTTCCTCGGGCTGAACGAACGGTTCTGTTTCCACCACCGACAGTCCGGTCACTTCGAGTTCGGTGTGCGGGGCGTGCAAGTCGAACGCGGTCACCGCGGTGCCCCAGTAATCGGTGTATCGGTAGGAACGCGTTGCCGGTTGCGTTTCGACGCGCGTGAGGATCACCGTCTGCCTGGTGTCGCCGCGAGGTGTCAATCGCGCTTCGTTGTACGACGACGTCACCGGAGCGTCGTACGCATATCCCGTGGTGTGCACGACCCTCATTCGCCAGCTCACAGCTCTCCCTCCACCGTCGACTCCGCATACGCGGCGCCGGCATCCGTCCATGCGACCCACGGCGCAGCGTGGAAGTACTGAAGCGCAATCGCTTCACCCAGTTCGCGGCAGGTCTCCTGCCAACCGAGCAACCGACCTTGCAGATCTTCGAGCAACACGCCCTGCGGCAGAAATTCCAGTTCGCTGCGTGCGCGGCCGAGAAGCCGCGGCGCCTCCGCCCGAATTCCAACACGGCTGCCCGGCTGCGGGTCGAGTTCCTGCAGACACTTCTCGGCCTGCCTGATCGAGTGGAACACCGAACGCGGAAAGAGCCTGTCCAACAAGATGAACTCGACCACCCGATTGGCGTCGAGCGCTCCGCGATACGTACGCAGATACGTGTCATGCGCACCCGCCGAGCGAAGCACACTGACCCACGCCGGCGACGACGGGCGGTCACCGGCGCGCGCCAGCAGCATTCGCACGATCATGTCGACACGTTCGATCGAGCGCCCCAGCAGAAGGAACCGATAGCCGTCATCGCGGCTGAGCGTGGAATCCGCCAGGCCCGCGAACATCGCCGCGCGTTCCTCCACGTAGCGGAAGAACTCGTGCGGCCCCAACCTGCGTGATGCACGTTCACGCTCGGCCAATCCGTTGTACGTGGTGTTCAAGCACTCCCACATCTCACTAGACGTGACCTCACGCGCTCCGCGAGCATTCTCACGAGCACTCGCCAGCGAATCCACGATCGAACCAACCTGATTGCGACTGAACGCAACCAGATCGGTGAGCGAGCGTACGTCGAGCTTCTCCTCCGGCGCTTCGATGCCGAGGACACGCAAGAGCAGACGCGACGTGCGGTCCGGGTCGACGGTGGCGTCGTCGAGAAGTTGGTGGACGGCGACGTCGAGGATCCGAGCGGTGTCGTCCGCTCGCTCGACATAGCGGCCGATCCAGTAGAGGGACTCTGCGTTGCGAGCAAGCATCAGTCACCACGCTCCGTTCGCTGATAGTTCTTGGTAGCTGGGCAGTTCAGAGGAATTCACTGTTGCTGCTGCTGCTGTTGTGAGGTACTCAGCTCCGGCCCCTGCACCGGTTCCGCGGATTCCGGAGGCTCGGACACCAACTCCTCGCCGGACAGCTCCGGGTCCTCGTGTGAGGTGCGGCTCGCAAGCACCCATGTGTCCTTGCTTCCGCCGCCCTGGCTGGAGTTGACCACCAGCGAACCTTCCGGAAGCGCCACCCGGGTCAGGCCGCCGGGCAACACCCACACGTCTTCGCCGTCGTTGACGGCAAAGGGCCGCAAGTCCACATGGCGCGGGGAGAGAACGTCGTCGATCTTGGTCGGCACCGTGGACAACTGCACGAGAGGCTGCGCGATCCACCCGCGTGGGTCCGCCTTGATCTTGCGGGTGATCGCGGCCAGTTCCTTGGGGCTCGCGTCGGGCCCGAAGACGATTCCGTAGCCGCCGGACCCTTCCACCGGCTTGATGACCAGTTCCGCGACCCGGTCGAGGACTTGCTCGCACTCCTCGTCCAACCAACAACGGAACGTGTCTACGTTCTGCAAGAGCGGCTTCTCACCGAGGTAGTAGTCGATGATCTGCGGAACGTAGGTGTAGACCAGCTTGTCGTCACCGACTCCGTTGCCGACGGCACTCGAGATCACCACGTTGCCCGCTCGCGCCGCATTCAGTAGGCCGGCGACGCCGAGAATCGAATCCGGGCGGAAGTGCATCGGGTCGAGGTACTCGTCGTCGATGCGGCGATAGATGACGTCAACCTGGCGCTCACCTTCCGTCGTGCGCATGTAGACCATGTTGTCGCGGCAGAACAGGTCGCGACCTTCGACGAGTTCCACGCCCATCTGACGAGCGAGCAGCGAGTGCTCGAAATAAGCCGAGTTGGCAATACCTGGTGTGAGAACAACCACTGTTGGGTCCGCTTCGTTGAGTGCAGCACCCGCGCGCAGCGCTCTCAGCAGGTGTGTTGCGTAATCACCGACCGCCCTCACCTTGTGGGACATGAACAGATCCGGGAACACCCGAGTCATGGTGCGACGGTTTTCCATCACATAGGAGACGCCGGACGGAGATCGCAGGTTGTCCTCGAGAACTCGGAACTCCCCAGCCTCGTCACGGACCAGGTCGATACCGGCGACGTGGATTCGCACACCATTAGGCGGCACGATGCCGGCCGCTTCGCGGTGGAAGTGCTCACACGAGGTGACCAGACGGCGCGGCAGCACGTGATCGCGCAGGATTCGCTGCTCTCCGTAAATGTCCGCGAGAAACAACTCGAGCGCCTTCACACGCTGCTTGATGCCCTTTTCCAGCCGCGACCACTCCTGTGCGGCAATGACCCGCGGCACCAGATCCAATGGAAATGGCCGTTCCTGCCCGGACAGCGAGAATGTCACGCCCTGGTCGATGAATGCGCGTCCGAGCGCGTCGGCACGCGCGGCGAGGTCGGCACTGCTCGTCGGCGCCAGGGCTTTGAACACGCCCTTGTACGGAGCACGCACCGAGCCGTCGGGCTCGAACATCTCGTCGAAAGCCAACTCGTAGCGACCGATATCTGAATATCCGTCGAACACTGCAGCGGGACGCGCTCGGGTGGTGGTCGAACCTGTTTTACTCGAACTTTTCGAAGGCGGCGGCGTCATAGGGCAACATGCTGCTACAAGTGGGGCTATTCGGCAGCGCGGCGAGAAATCGGGCGCTCGGTGTACTCTTCTCGACAGACGCAACGTGCGACGGTTTGGGTTCTTGGGCCCTCGGCTGGTAATCTTGCCAGTCGGTGCATCAGTGCGCCCACAGCTTTCTCGACCGTAACCAGCTAAAGACGACAAGGATTTTACGCGTGGCCAACATCAAGTCCCAGGTGAAGCGAATCCGTACCAACGAGGCGGCCCGACTCCGTAACCAGTCGGTGAAGTCCTCGCTGCGTACCGCGATCCGTTCATTCCGCGAGGCTGCGGCAGCCGGTGACAAGGACAAGGCCAACGAGCTCCTCGTCTCCACCAGCCGCAAGCTCGACAAGGCAGCCAGCAAGGGCGTCATTCACGCCAACCAGGCTGCCAACAAGAAGTCTGCACTCTCGCAGGCTGCCAACAAGCTCTGACGTTTTCACTGTGACGGTTCGCCGTCATACTGGTTCGTCTCGATAGCCGCCAGGTCGAAAGACCAGGCGGCTATTTTGCGTCTTCAATCGGATCACATCCATGTCTTGCACCGAATATGTGGACCGGGCTGCAACCATCTGATGATGGCGGTCAACGGGCACGGGAGACGCCCTCGCAGCTGGTTGTTCACGACTGTCTTCTGGGCGGTCGTCGCTTTCGGCGTATTGGCCGCCCTGGGAATCCCTCGTTGGTGGGAATCATCGACGGTTGCAGTCGTCGGAGGTGCCGCAAGCTACGGATGGTGGAGGCGCAGGCAACGTAGCGAATTCCGGATCTTCTTCGGCATGATGTGTTCACTCGTTGCGGTTCTGGCGTTTCTCGCCGTTGGACGAGCGCTTCTCACCGCTGTGAAGGTGCCGGTGGACAGCGTCGGCCAAGAAACAATTGTCTGCGGCAGTGTGGTGAATCCGGTGCCGCACGACTCACTACGAGTGACCGACATCAGAACAGGTGAACCAACGACACGGCCTCAGGCCATTCCGCACACTCAGTTGGAGCAAGCCTGCGTGAAACGCCTCGACTACCGGGCGGGTGAGGCCGCGGCCGCCACTGTCATCGGACTCCTTCTGGCCGGCCGCGCAGTAGGCCACGTTGTTCTCAGTTCTTCCGCAACGCGCACACTTTCCGCACTGCCATCTCCAGGGCGAAGGACGAGTCGACTGCGGCGCCCTTCACGTCGGCGTTGAGGGCGGCGACGATCTGCATCGCAGCGCCGATCGACGTGGGATCCCAGCCGCCGACCTCCTTGATTGCCTTCTTGACCTTCCACGGCGGCATTCCGAGATCCGACGCCAACCGGAACGGGTCACCGCCCCGTGCAAACGGGCCGACCTTCGCGATCGTGTGGACTGCGTCGGCGAGGGCATCCGCGAGCAGAACATGGGCTGTTCCGATCTGATCGGCCCACCGGAGTGCCTCGAGTGCACCCCGGGTATCACCGACGATGACCTTGTCGGCCACGTCGAAGCCGGAGACCTCGGCCTTCCCCGAGTAGTACTTGTGGACCGCTTCGACGTCGATCTTGCCGCCGGTATCCGCCGCCAATTGTGAGCAGGCCGATGCCAGTTCACGGAGGTTGGAGCCGACACTTTCGATCATCGCCGCGATCGCATCTGGCGCAACCCTGACGTCTGGGGTCCGGAACTCACCGCGAACGAAGTCGACAAGCTGGCTCTTGTTCAGTTTTCCGCAGCTGTGCACCGTCGCGCCGAGCTTCTCGAGCGCCGGCGCCAACGCCTTCGCGCGACCACCGCCCGAGTGCACGACGATCAGAACGACACCTTCCGCAGGCTCACGCGCAGCCTCGAGAACAAGAGCTACGGCATCCTTGCCTGCTTCTGCAGCCGATTCCAAGACGATCACACGATCTTCGGCAAAAAGAGAGGGGCTCAGCAGCTCAGCCAACTCAGGAGCATTGGTGTCGCCCGCACGCATCTTCGTCACCGGGAGATCCGAAATACCCTGGCCGCGATCACCGCGGACGGCTCTGATGAGCTGCGACACCGTGCGGTCGATGAGGAACTCGTCGTCCCCCAGAACAAGATGCAGCGGATCGACTCCAGACGGATTACTCACCCGAAGATGGTCCCACGAGGAACCGACACGATCGACACAGACCCGCTGCCCCCGCCGTACACCGCGACAGTGCCGTCGACGTCCGTCCGAACCACCGCCCCGCCCAACGAATCCAGTTCGTCGAGAACCTCAGCATTCGGGTGTCCGAAACTGTTGCCGGCGCCGACGCTGATCATCGTCAACCTCGGACGCACCGCTTCCAAAAATGCCGACGACGTGGTCCGGGAACCGTGATGGGGCAGCTTCAACACATCGGCCTTCACGTCCGTCCCCGATCGGAGAATAGCCTCCTCCCCCGCAACTTCGGCGTCACCCGTCAACAGAATTCGACCCGCGTCCGTGTGCGCCATCACCACCAGCGATTGATCGTTGGCAGCATCCGCGGCGTCGACGGAATCGCGGGGCTCTGGAACCAACGGTCCGAGAACCTCCATGTTCACCGATCCCAATGTCAGCTCTGCACCCGCCCGCAACGAGACGACCGGAATGTCGTGAGAATCGGCAGCACTCTTGACCGATCGAAAACCCGACTCCGGCAACAACATCGAACCCACCCCTATCGCGGTGACCGAACGCCCACCCAGAACTGCTTCCAATCCTCCGATGTGATCGGCGTGAAAGTGACTGATCACGAGCAACGCGATGTCGCTGACACCCAACATGTTCAGACAACGATCCATCGAAGTGGGATCAGGACCGACATCGATGACAACTGCTCTGTCGTCGCCGGTCGCGAGCACAAGACCGTCCCCTTGACCGACGTCGCACATGACCACTACCCACCCCGGAGCAATACGACCACCCCCGAACACGTGTTGAAAGATCAGGGCCAGAACGACACCCAGCACGAGAACGCCGACCACCAGCCGCGAAATCCGATTCCACAGCGCCAGCGCTACGGCCAGTAAGACGCCCGCGATGACAAGAGCACCGATCATTCCTGACGGCACCACCACCGACGCTCCCGGAAGTGACGCGGTCCACTCGGACACGTACAGCAGCCACCCCATCGGAGGCCGGACGAGCGGAGCAATGAACACGGCAATCGATGGACTGATAAGCGCGCACAGGGCAATCACCGCACCGAACACCGTGATAATTCCGATCACGGGAGCTACTGCCATGTTCGCGGCAATCGTGACGACACTGAATGTTCCCGCCATGGCGCCCACCAACGGTGCAGTCACGACAAACGCGGCACTGGAGACGGCTGTCATCTCCGCGAGCCATCGAGGCCAACCTCGTCGATGGAGGACATCCACCCACACGGGGGCAATGATCACCAGTGCACCCGTGGCCGTGGTCGACAGCGCAAATCCCCAGTCGACGGCAAGCTCGGGCATCACGACAACCAGAACGATGACGGCGGCGGCAAGAGCAGGCAGCGCCTGTTTACGACGACCGACGACCAAGCTGAGCAGGGCGATCAGGCCCATCACCGACGCACGCAGAACACTCGGCGACGGCCTCGCGACGACAACAAATGCAACGAGGGCCATCAGTGCCAAGACGGCCCCGACCCGCGGACTCAGCGCCGCTGCTCTGACCAACAGCAGAACGGCCCCGAGCAGAATGCTGATGTTGGCGCCGGATACCGCGGTGAGATGGGAAAGCCCGGCAACGGTGAAGTTGTCCTTCACCACCGGAGACAACGCCGACGTGTCTCCGACGACGAGGCCAGGCAGCAGACCTGCCTGATCCGGCGGGAGCGCAGCCGAGCACGCAGCGGCGAAACGAGTGCGCACCACGCTCGCCCATCGCTGGTACCAGGGCACGTCTCCCACCGCGACTGGAGGCCCTTCGGATGTGATCACGGCGAGCGTGGAATCGCTATGCCAAGGCTGACTCGCCCGGCCGCGAACCGTGAGGCTCTGCCCTGGAACAACTTCGAGCCACGACGAACTGGGTGCCCGGATGGTGACCAAGCCGCCACCGGAGTACCTGTGGTTATGTGAAGCCACAGAATTGACGGTTGCCCTGAAGAAGACCTGCCCTTGACCAGCCGCGCCGGCGACCACGTGCGGATCCTCAGTGGGTTCCACTTCGACACTCACCCAGGCTCCTTCGAGGGCAGCTCGGGTCAGTGGGTGACTCTCCGCCTCGAACGCCCGCCATCCGCTGACGACACTGCATCCGGCACCGAATAGTAATGCCGCCAACATGATTCGTGACCACCCTGCAGATGTCCGGCGCACAACCACGTAGCTGAGGATTGCCGCTGGAACCGCACATGCCACTGCCAGTACCCACGCAGTGGTCGCACCGTACAAGGTCCCCACCGCGCTGCTCCCCCACACTGCGACGGCCGACAGAAGCAGTCGAGCGTCGAGGACCGGCGAGGCTTCCGGTTCGTTCACACCGACACCAGCACTCGAAGCTTCGCCAACCTTGCCGGGCCGATCCCGTCGACTTCCCCCAATTGTTCGATGTCCGTGAATTTTCCGTTGGAAGTGCGCCAGGAGATGATCGCCGCAGCCGTTACCGGCCCTACCCCGGGAAGATCGTCCAGTTCGGCCTCGGTGGCGGTATTGAGGTTCACCAGCCCAGTCCCGCCGGACTCCCCCGCAGCGGCGGGGCGGGCCCCTCCTGCAGTGGTACTCGAACTCGCTGAAACACCACCGGACTGATCGGCCGCACCCACCACGATCTGATCACCATCGGCAAGCTTCTGAGCCAGGTTCAGGCCCACCGTCTCCGCGCCGTCGAGCAGGCCGCCTGCCGCGGCGAGCGCGTCGGCAATGCGCGAGCCCGGAGGTAGGTTGACAAGCCCCGGCGTGCGCACGAGTCCGACGACACTGATCACCAGAGCCTGAGGCGGCTGCTCTGGTACGACGCCGGTAGGTACGGGACCGACTGATTCACCATCGTCAGCAGCGACATTCTGCGCCGTGACATTCTGGGGCGAGGGCAACGGTGGGACCGCCTGCATACTCGGAGAATCCCACCACACGGCGAACAAGCCGATCGCCGTGGCCAGAACTGCAACGATCGCCAACACCCCGGTCGCCGATCGGCTCGGGCGCCAACGTGTTCCGCGCCAACGCTCGGGCAGCCGATCGAACCTAGAGGCGTCGGGTTGAGCTTCGCATTCGTCCGCGTCGTAGTCCTGAAGCCACTCAGGGGATCTCTCGAAAGACGCTGAATCCTCGAATTCGTCGACGTCCTCATGTCGCCGCCTGTAGTTGCCGTCCATCGCCGCGAGGCGATCACGCGCCCGCTCGCGCTCCTCGCTGATCCTCATGACTGGACGATAACGAGAGACCTCGCCGCCAACGACGAACAATTTCAATCTGTGGAGAACTCCAGGGTTGTGGAGAAACGATCAGGCGCTCGCGTCGATCGTGATGTCGATGTCCGGTAGCGGACACACCACAACACCGATCGCGCCGACTCCGACGTGCGCTCCGATAACCGCACTGAAGTCGGTGACCACGGATTCCGCTACATCGGGAATGCGCTCGGCCAACTGTTCGGCTATCCCGTCCGCGCGCTCTCGTGCTCGCATGTGATGCACGGCTATCGCCACACGACCGAGACCGGCGCGTTCGACTGCCGAATCCACCAAGCGTGCAAGCGCTTTGGTGGTGGTGCGTGTTTTCTCGCCGAGCACGAGCTTGCCGTCCACCAGATGCAGGATCGGCTTCATCGCCAATGCAGTACCCAGCAACGCAGCCGCGGTTCCGATTCGTCCGCCCCGGCGCAACTGATCAAGTTTGTCGACCACGATGTAGCAGCGCCCACGGCTTGCGACGTCGACCGCCCGGCCGTACGCCTCTTCGAGTGAGGCACCCTTCTCGGCCAAGCGTGCAGCTTCGAGAGCGGGATATCCCAAACCCATTCCGGCGGACTGTGAATCGACGATCCGGACCGCGCCACCGAACTCCTGGGCAGCGACTCGTCCGGCTTCCCACGTTCCCGAGAGCTGACGTGAAATATGAATGGCGAGGACACCGTCACCGTCGCTCATCTCCAGGGCGCGTGCGTACGCTTCGGACAACTCGGCGGGCGACGCTCCGGCCGTTGTCACTCCCGACAGATCGTTCGGCATTGCGTCGACACCCTCACGCAAGTCGCAGCCGTCACGGAGCACATGGAGGGGAACCACCTGAATGCCACATGCGTCGGCCGACTCCTGCGGGATGCAGGCGGAGGAATCCGTGACGACGACGACCGGCATTCTGCTACCCGACTTCGCTCGGCGGTGATACCAGTTGCGGCGAAACCACTTTCTTCGACTCCACCCCGCGAATCGCAGCGATCATCGCGCGGGCTACGCCGACGTGACCGTCCCAACCCCAGTGGATACCGTCGGGATTGCCGTTCTCGGAAAAGACGTTGTCTCGCACTGCATCCGCGAGGTCGACCACGGGAACGTCTTTCTCCGTTGCCCACTCGGTGATCGCGGACACCGCGGCCGGCCGGCCGGCGTGCACGCTCGCGTAGGCATCGCTGCGGTGCACGGATGGCAGGGTCGCGATCATCGGCAGTTCCGGCCGCATGTACTCCAACGCGTTTCGCGAGCTTTCCAGATACTCGACGCTCAGCTTGGGAGGAAGGGCGACCGGGCGGCCCAGAGGTGCAAGCCGCGGCTGCAGCCACTGATAGCCCTCGCGCACCACGCGTCGAAGCGCCGGAGGACGAACGTAGCGGATGGTCTCGCGGAGCGCGGTAGGCAATGGGGACGGCAGCGAGTCCATACCGCCGACCGCGAACACGACGGCGCCGGCCCGCGGCACCGCCGCCCACACACGAGGATCCTGAGTCAGTGCCCACCACGCGTCGCGGCACGTCCAGCCGATACGCGCGACCAACTCGACATCCCAGCCGAGTTCGTCGGCCACGATGTTGGGCCAGATGCGTGGATGATCTGCCGCGAGGCCGCCTTTGGGGCCGAAATACGACAGCGAATCCGCGAGCACAAGGAGGACGGGGCGCTGCCCGTCGGCACTTTCAGAGGACGTCATTTGCGACACTCGCAGAAGCATTCCATACGTCGAGTCGCCACTCGATCGACTTGACGTCACCATGTCCGCTGAGTTGCACCCAACTTGTGTTTCCCAATCCGCCGAGGACGGCCCAGCGATCGATGGGCAGGTCGAGCAATGCCGCTGTCAGTGCCGCGATCAAACCTCCGTGCGCCACCAGAACCACGGGCCTCTCGGCCCAGTCCGGGTGCGTCTGGAGTAGTTCGTGAACTACGGGAAGGCTGCGATTAGCGACGTCGATTCGGCTTTCACCGCCGGGCGGCGCCAACGTGGCATCTGCCCGCCAGGCAGATCGCACACCGGGAGTGCGCTCGTCGACGTCGTGATGGGTCAGGCCCTGCCATTCGCCCAGGTGTGTCTCACGCAGACGCGTGTCGGTGAGGACCGGAAGTCCGGCGGCATCACCGACAGCGACGGCCGTGAAGTACGCCCGACGCAGATCCGAGGACACGATCGTCAACGGCTTGCGATCGGCGATCACCGGACCTGCACTCTTGGCCTGGGTACGCCCCAACTCCGACAGGTCGGTGTCGAGTTGCCCCTGCATCCGAGAGTCGGCGTTGTATTCGGTCTGCCCGTGACGTAGCAGGATGAGTCGGCGGACAGGGTTCGACGCCGCACTGGGCGCCGATGAAGTCACAGCGAGGGATCCTGCGCGTCCGGCTCGGAAACCGTGTCGGTCTCGAACACCGTGTTGGCGTCGGCGGGGCCGGGACGGTTCTGTCCGAGACCTTCGACCTCGACCGTCGGGCAGTCCTTCCACAGGCGATCGAGAGCGTAGAAGTTGCGCTCCTCGTCGTGCTGGACGTGGACGACGATGTCGGCGTAGTCGAGCAGTGCCCAGCGGCCCTCGCGGGTGCCTTCACGACGGACAGGCTTGTGTCCGGCTTCGCGGAGGCGATCCTCGATGTTCTCGACGATCGAGTTGACCTGACGCTCGTTGGTCGCGGACGCGATCACGAAGCAGTCCGTGATGACAAGCTGTTCGGACACATCGAGCACCACCACTTCGGTGGCCAGCTTCTCGTCGGCTGCCAGGGCCGCGATGCGTGCCATGTCGATGGCTTCGGTGTTTGCGCTCACTCGATGTTCTCCAGTTTCGTCTTCAGAAAATACAGATTGTTCTCGGCAAGCGAGAACGTGTTTTTAGTTCCCGGCTAGCTCGAGTCGGTTGCGCCCGGGACGGCTTCCGACTTCCCCGGCGCGGGCTCCGACATCGTTGTAGCTCCGTCGCGGCGCTCCGCGTCGACAGGTCGATACAGGTTCCGCTTCGAGATGTACTGCACCACTCCGTCCGGCACCAGGTACCAGACAGGGCGGTCTTCACTTGCCCGACGCCGACATTCAGTCGACGAAATGGCAAGTGCCGGAATCTCTATCAACGTGACCGCGTCGGCGGGCATGGTGTCGAGGTGACCGGCCAGGTGTTCGGCATTGAGATCGAAACCCGGTCGCGATACCCCGACGAACTTCGCCAATGCGAACAACTCTTCCCAATCTTGCCAGGAAAGGATGCTGGCCAGCGCATCGGCACCGGTGATGAAGAAGAGTTCGGCGTCGGGGTGGTAGGCCCGGAGGTCTCGCAGTGTGTCCACGGTGTACGTGACTTTCTCACGATCGACGTCGACCCGAGAGACGGAAAACCGCGGGTTGGAGGCGGTGGCGATGACCGTCATGAGGTAACGGTCCTCGGCAGGACTGACGCCCTTCCCCTGCTTCTGCCAGGGCCGTCCGGTGGGGACGAAGATCACTTCGTCGAGTCCGAACCTGTCGGCGACCTCACTCGCCGCAACGAGGTGCCCATGGTGAATGGGGTCGAAAGTGCCACCCATCACTCCGAGGCGTCGAGCACGTTCCACCGATAGTCCCTTCTGCACGAGTGTCGAGCTTACGGGTCAGACCGGCAGCAGTCGGGACACGACTTCAGCGAGCTGCTGGGCCGAGCGGCACTCATGCATGCTGATGACCTCGTTGTAGACCTTTGCAGCGGAGTCGCCCGTCCCCCATTGCCCCTTCGGCTCAGGGTTGAGCCAGTGCGCGTGCTTGGCTACTGCCACCATCTGCGACAGCGACTGGAGGTTGGGATCGCGGTAGTTGTTGCGACCGTCGCCCAGGACCAACAGCGACGTGCGACTGGTGATGCTCTGCGCGAACTTCTCCTGGAACACACCGAAAGCGTGTCCGTAGTCGGAGTGGCCGTCATAGGTGATCAGTTCGGCCTCACGCACCATCCGTGACATCGCGGACCCGAGGTCTGCGTTCGAGTCGAAGAACCGCGTGACCTCGTCGGTCGTGTCGATGAACGCGAACACCCGCACGCGCGAGAACTGCTCGCGCAACGCGTTGACGAGCAGCAGGGTGAAATGGCTGAACCCTGCCACCGAGCCGGATACGTCGCACATCACCACAAGTTCGGGCCGCGCTCGCTTCGGCTTGCGCTGCACCAGATCGATAGGCACTCCACCCGTCGACATGGACTTGCGCAAGGTGCGACGCAGGTCGATCGAACCCGCGCGGGAGCGGCTACGACGCACAGCGAGACGGCTGGCCAGCAGACGAGCCAGGGGGGCGACGTTCTTCTTCAGCGTGGTCAGTTCGGCGTCGGAGGCCCGCAGGAAGTCGACTTCCTCGGCGAGTTTCGGAACGCCGTACGTGGCGACCCGTTCCTTGCCCAGATTCTCAGCGGTGCGTCGACGCGTTTCCTTCTCGACCATCTTGCGGAAGTCCGCGATGCGCTGCGCTGCCGTGCGCTTGGCGACCTCGGATTGATAGTCGGAGTTGTCCTTGCCTTCGGACCCGGAACCCTCTTGATTGCCGAGAAGACCCTGCAGGATCTTGTTGAGCAAAGTCTCCGGCGCGACGTCGCGCAGTGCCTGGTAAGCGGAGAACGACGGGCCGTTGCTCGACTGGTACTGCCCGAGTTCCTCGACCATTGCCGCGGTGAGAAGTTCGGTCAACTCCATCGCCTCGTCGCTGCCGTCTGTCAGCAATTCGGCGATCAGCTCACGCAAGGCCTGCAGATCGATCGAACCGTCGGGCTTACGAGGCAGTGACACGTCGACGTCTCCGACCGCCCGGTCACCGATCGCTTTGGGAAACCACAGATCGAAGACGGCATCGAACGTGGCCCGGTGGGTCGGCCTCCGCAGGAGCGAGCACGCCAGCCCTTCACGAAGAGCCTCACGATCGAGCAGATCGAGAACCGACATGACCTGACCGGCGTCGACGGTCTCGGACGGTCCGACCATGATTCCGCGTCGTCGCAGCGCCTCGACAAAATCGACGAGGTGACCGGGAATCCCGTGCGGCGCTGCCAGGCCGCCAGGCGAAAGCGGCGACGTCGATCCTGCGGGAGCCATGTCAGACCTCAGTTCAGCCGAAGTTCAGCGGCGGCACGCACCTGGTCCGACTGGTGCTTGAGTATCACGCCGAGCGTGGCGCGAACGGCATCGTCGTCGAGAGTGTCCATGCCCAGAGCCAGGAGTGTGCGGCCCCAGTCGATGGTCTCCGACACCGAAGGGACCTTCTTGAGCTGCATTCCGCGAAGAACACGAATGGTGTTGACCAGCTGCTCGGCAATCGCTTCGGGCAGTTCCGGCACCCGACTGGCGAGGATGCGGCGCTCGAGGTCCGCATCCGGGAAGTCGAGATGCAGGAAGAGGCAACGACGCTTGAGTGCCTCGGAGAGTTCGCGAGTGGCATTCGAGGTCAACACAGTGAAGGGCTTGCGGGTGGCGGTAATAGTTCCGAGCTCGGGGATCGTGACCGCGAAGTCGCTGAGGACTTCGAGGAGCAGTCCCTCGATCTCGACGTCTGCCTTGTCGGTCTCGTCGATCAACAGCACCGTCGGGTCCTCGCGGCGAATGGCCTTGAGTAGTGGACGTGCGAGAAGGAACTCCTCCGAGAACACATCCGCCTTCGTCGAATCCCAGCTGTGGTCAACTGCGACATCACCCCTAGCCCCGCTCGCCCCGCCCGACTGAATTCGGAGAATCTGCTTCGCGTGGTTCCACTCGTACAGCGCACGAGCCTCGTCGACACCCTCGTAGCACTGCAAACGCACCAGTTCGGCACCCGTGGTCTGCGCGACCGCGCGGGCGAGTTCTGTCTTTCCGACACCGGCCGGGCCCTCGATGAGCAGCGGCTTGCCCAGGCGGTCGGCCAGGAACACCGAGGTGGCCGTGGCCTTGTCGGACAGGTAGCCGGTTTCGGCCAGACGTTCGATCACGTCGTCGACGGTCGAGAAGAACGGCGTCGTGTCGGGAAGTGCTCGGTCCACGGTTAACTCCTTGAGAGGTGGGGCAAGTCTGGTGAAAGATCAGGCGGGTCGGGTGTGCCCGTCGCCCCAGACGATCCACTTCGTGGACGTCAGTTCCGGCAGCCCCATGGGGCCGCGCGCGTGCAGTTTCTGGGTGGAGATGCCGATCTCGGCGCCGAATCCGAACTGTTCACCGTCGGTGAATGCAGTCGACGCGTTGACCATCACTGCCGCGGCGTCGACGCGAGCGGTGAACTCGCGGGCAGCCGAGAGATCGGACGTCACGATGGCTTCGGTGTGGCCCGTTCCGTACTGGTCGATGTGCTCGACGGCAGCGTCCAAGTCCTTGACGACCTTGAGAGCGACGTCGAGGGTGAGGTATTCCTTCGACCAGTCGTCCTCGGTGGCGGGGACCAGTCCCGGCAATTCACCGTGCACTACAACGTCGTGCATCTGGAGCGCTTCAAGCAGCTTCGGCACGGCGGTCTCGGCGATCGCAGCGTCGACCAGCACGGTTTCGGCTGTATTGCAGACACTGGGCCGACGGGTCTTGGAGTTGAGAAGAATCTTCTCGGCCATCAGGAGATCGGCGGCCGAGTGAACGTAGACGTGGCAGTTGCCGACACCGGTCTCGATGGTGGGCACGGTGGCATCACGCACGACTGCGCTGATCAAGCCGGCACCGCCGCGCGGGATGACTACATCGACGAGGCCGCGGGCCTGGATGAGGTGTGTGACCGTCGACCGATCCGCACTCGGCAGAAGTTGAACGGAGTCCTCGGGGAGGCCCTGAGCAACCAACGACGCGCGCAGCGCCTCCACCAACGATTCGTTGGACTTGACTGCCGAGGACGAACCACGAAGCAGCGCAGCATTTCCCGACTTGAGAGTCAGCCCGAAAGCGTCGACGGTGACATTGGGGCGAGCCTCGTAGACCATGCCGACGACACCGAGCGGAACGCGCTGCTGGCGTAGTTCCAAGCCGTTCGGCAGAGTTGATCCACGAAGCACCTCACCGATCGGATCGGGTAGCCCGGCAACCTGACGCAAACCCGACGCGATGCCCTCGATCCGGTCAGCGGTCAGCCGAAGACGGTCGAGCAGTGATTCCTCGGTGCCGCCGGCCTTCGCGGCGTCGATATCGAGAGCGTTGGCCGCGAGAGTCCGATCACTGGCCGCGAGTACCGCGTCGGCTGCGCCGTGGAGCGCAGCGTCCTTCTGCGCGGTGGTCAGCAGAGCCAGGACGCGCGAGGCCTTACGGGCTCGGCGGGCGGCGTCGTGCACGACGGCCTTGGTGTCGGACGCATTCGAGTCGACGGTTTCTGCGGTGGATGTCACAGCGGTCATGAATACACATTAACCACCCACCGTGGCGGCCTGCTCGGCGGAACAAGGCTGTGACCACCCGAGAACAATTCGGCGGACCGCCGGGGAACAATTCGGCGGACCGCCGGGGAACAATTCCGGCGCGAGGCACTGTTGCACCCACCGACCTTCTTCTTCGAGTCAGGAGCCATCCGTGAGTGTGTTGTTCGAGCCATTGACCCTGCGCGGCGTCACCATCCCGAACCGCGTCTGGATGGCACCGATGTGCCAGTACTCGGCTGACGTCATCGGCGACCAGGTCGGAGTGCCCAACGAGTGGCATCGCACGCACTTGGTGAGCCGCGCGATCGGCGGCACCGGCCTGATTCTCACCGAGGCGACGGCCGTCAGTCCCGAAGGCCGGATATCGGCAGCTGATCTGGGAATTTGGAACGACACGCAGGCGCAAGCCTTCGCCGAGATCAACGCACAACTCGCGTACTTCGGCGCAGTGCCTGGGATCCAGCTGGCACACGCCGGACGCAAAGCGTCGACGCAGGTTCCGTGGCGCGGAGGCAAGAGCCTGCCAGCCGATGACCGTCTGTCCTGGCAGACAGTGGCTCCCAGCGCGGTTCCGTTCGGCCATCTCGCCGATCCGGTCGAGCTCACCACCGAGGGCATCGAAAAGGTCGTCGCGAACTTCGCAGCGGCGGCAACCCGCGCACTGAAGGCCGAATTCAAGGTCGTGGAAATTCACGCGGCTCACGGATACCTGATCCATCAGTTCCTCTCCCCCGAGAGCAACAAGCGAACTGACCGCTACGGCGGAAGCTTCGAGAACCGCATTCGGTTGCTCCTGGAAATCCTGAGTGCCGTCCGCGAGGTGTGGCCGGCCGAGTTGCCGCTCTTCGTCCGGGTCTCGGCGACGGATTGGCTGACGGAAGAGCGCGGACTGGAAGTCGACAGCTGGACCGCCGATCAGACCGTTGCCCTCGCCAACATCCTCTCCGACTACGGAGTGGATCTCGTCGACGTCTCCACCGGCGGTAATTCACCGGCGGCGCAGATTCCGGTGGAACCGGGATACCAGGTTCCGTTCGCCCGTCGGCTACAGAACGAGAGCCTGCTACCGGCCGCCGCCGTCGGCCTCATCACCGAACCCGAACAGGCCGAGAAGATCGTCGAGGACGGAAGCGCAGTGGCGGTGCTCCTCGGCCGCGAGCTGCTGCGTGATCCCTACTGGGCGCGCCGGGCGGCCCGGGAACTGAACGCCGAGGTAGGACCACATATCCCGTCGCAGTACGCCCGCGCCTTCTAGCCCGAAAATCGGCGCCCGCGCACAACTTTGATAGCGTAAGCGTCTTACTTGCCGGTAGTCCGGAGCCCTGTGGGCTCCGGACACTGCCGCGGGCCAGAGCCGTGCGACGGGGGTCGCAACGAGCCACAGGGCACGCGGACGCTCGATTTCCCGACCGGCTCATCGGCGAGTGGGCAACGAAAAGAAGCGTGCATCAGGTACGTGCCCCGCTCGGTTCGATGATTGCGCTGGGGAGCGCATGTCATGACTACACCAGAGAACTCGATCAGCGCTCTCGAAGTGGCCGAATCACCCGATGTCTGCGTCACCGACAATGCGTCCGTCAAGCGCGCTGTCAAGGCGACGATGCTCGGAAATGCCATGGAGTGGTTCGATTTCGGCGTTTACGCATATCTAGCTACCACTATCGGAAAAGTGTTCTTCCCGGACGCGAGCGGCAGCGCTCAACTCCTCTCCACCTTTGCAATTTTTGCGGCAGCCTTCATCGTCCGCCCACTCGGCGGATTGTTCTTCGGTCCGCTCGGTGACCGCATCGGACGCAAGAAAGTCCTGGCCACCACCATCATTCTGATGGCGGGCAGTACCTTCGCCATCGGCCTCATCCCGAGCTACGAATCCATCGGTATCGCCGCCCCGATCCTGCTGGTACTCCTACGCCTACTGCAGGGCTTTTCCACCGGCGGCGAATACGGCGGGGCCAGTACGTTCGTCGCCGAATACGCGCCGGACAAGCGGCGCGGATTCTTCGCCAGCTTCCTCGAATTCGGCACCCTGGCAGGATATGTGGCGGCAGCGGGCATCGTCACGATCATCCAGACCGTCGTCAGCGCCGAGGACCTCCTCCAGTGGGGCTGGCGCATCCCCTTCCTCATTGCCGGACCGCTGGGTCTCATCGGCCTGTATCTCCGTCTGCGCTTGGAAGAAACCCCCGCGTTCCAGATGATGGAGCAGGCCGAAGAGCGCTCCCTCGCAGACGAATCCACCGGCAAGAAACTGCGCGAAACTCTCGTCGACAACTGGCGACCGCTCGTCCTGTGCATCGTTCTCGTGGCCACGTACAACATCGCTCACTACGGCCTGCTCAGCTACATGCCGACGTACCTGACAAACACGTTGGGCTACGACGAATCCCACGGACTCATCCTGATGATCATCGTCATGATCGTGATGATGATGGGAATCAGCTACGTCGGAAAGTTCTCGGACCGAGTCGGGCGTAAACCATTGCTGCTCAGCGGCTTCATCGGATTCTTCGTCCTTTCCCTGCCCGCATACCTGCTGATCGGCGTCGGCAATTACGTGACAGTCTTCCTGGGACTCGCAATTCTCGGCGGATTGCTCCTGCTGTTCGTCGGAGTGTTCCCGTCGGTGCTGCCCGCACTGTTCCCGACCGGAATCAGGTACGGCGGCTTGGCAATCGGATACAACCTCGCGGTCTCCATCTTCGGCGGAACCACTCCCCTGGTGCTGACTGCCCTCGAAAGTGCAACGGGCAGCAACCTGGTCGCGCCGATGTACATGATGATCGCCGCAGTGATCGGCGGTATCGCGGTACTGCTCATCCCCGAGACGGCCCGCAAGCCACTCGACGGTTCGCCGCCCTCCGTCGCCACCGACGAGGAAGCACGTCGGATCATCCGCAAGGTTCGTCGAAAGAGAATGAAGGCCGATAGCCTCGAGGTATGAGCACGCCTCGAATCGTCGTCGTCGGCAGTATCAACATGGACCTGACCACCTCAGTAGCCAGATTTCCCGCTCCGGGAGAAACGCTGCTCGGCACTGCCTTTGCCACCACAGTGGGAGGCAAAGGCAGTAATCAGGCCATCGCCGCCGCGAAGGCAGGAGGCGACGTGTCGTTCATCGGAGCGGTCGGCGACGACGGTTTCGGCACCCAGTTGCGAGACACGCTAGAAGGCGCCGGCGTCGACACCGCATTGCTACGTAGTGTCGACGGCCCGAGTGGCGTTGCCGCCATCACCGTGAGCGAGGACGCGGAGAACAACATCATCGTCGTCTCAGGCGCCAATTCCTCGGTCACCTCGTTGTGCGATGCAGACCTCGACGCGATCGCACACGCCGACGTTCTCCTGTGCCAACTCGAAATACCCCTCGACACGGTCACCGCAGCGGCCCAGCACGCGCGTGCCAACGGAACAACCGTCATCCTCAATCCTTCGCCGGTACAAGACCTTCCGGGCGCCCTGATCGAGTCTGTCGACATCCTGATCGTCAACCAGACGGAGTCGGAGCAGTTGGCCGCGGTCACCGGTCACGTCCGATACCTCGTCACGACGCTCGGGGCAGGCGGCGCGGATCTCAGGTCGGGCGAGAAGACAATTCACGCCGACTCCCCGGCCGTGACCCCCGTGGATACAACCGGCGCAGGCGATGCCTTCACTGGGGCCTTCGCCGTGGAGTGGGTGCAGGACCAGGAACGCGCCCTGCAGTTCGGTGCCACGGCGGGAAGCCTGGCGACGACGGTTCGCGGCGCTTCGGTGTCGTCACCCACTCGCGCTGCGATCGAGAAAGTGCTGAAGCGTCAGGCTTGACTCTGACACGGAAAGCTCGGCTTGACTCTGACACGGAAAGCTCGGCTTGACCCTGACACGGAAAGCTCGGCTTGACCTTGACACGGAAAGCTCGGCTTGACCCTGACACCGTGTGAGGTCGTAAACCTGTAGGTGTCGGGTTCGTGAGGGAGAAACGGGGCAAGCAACCATGTTGAGCATCGGAGACTTCGCGAGAGCCAGTCGTGTGTCGGTGCGCATGCTCCGCCACTACGACGCCATCGGCCTGCTCACACCCGCGAGGGTCGACGCATCCACCGGGTATCGCTCGTACACCGCGGGCCAGTTGGCGCTGCTCAACCGCATCGTCGCGCTCAAGGAGTTGGGCCTGACCTTGACCCAGGTCCAGCAGGTGGTGGAGTCAGCGATCACCGTCGACGAGATCCGCGGGATGCTCACGCTTCGCCGAGCAGAGCTCGAAACCCGAATCCAGGAAGACACCGCGCGACTGGCGCATGTACAGGCGCGCCTCCGCATCATCGAAAGTGAGGGACAGATGTCCGCATACGAGGTTGTGATCAAGTCCGTTCCGGCGCTGCGGGTCGCGGAGTTGACCGGTACCGCCAAGACGATGGATCCGTCGTCGATCGGTCCGGTGGTTCGTGGGCTGTACGAGCGGCTTTGTACCGGCTTGGATCGCGCCGGCGTCGTCCCGATCGGACCCGCTGTCGCGTACTACGAGGATGCCGGTGACGACGAGAACGTCGTCGTCCATGCGGCGCTACCGGTCAACGCGGATCCTGAGGGCGACTACGAGTTCGCTGTGGTGGACCTGCGGGCCGAAGAGCAAGTGGCCTCGCTGCTGCACAAGGGTTCGATGGACAACTGCCTGCCCGCTTATCAGGCGTTGGCTCAATGGATCGACGCAGCGGGATACCGCAATGCCGGCCCCAGCCGTGAGGTGACGCTGGCGTGCCCGGAGGATGTCGACGGCTGGGTCACCGAGCTGCAGGAACCTGTTGCCAAGGCCTGAAGCCCGCACGTGTCGGCAGGGTCGTGCACCATGGGGTCCATGACCACCGCCACTGCCCCAGCCATGCGCGACGAAGCCGAGCGGCTGCTCCGCGAACTCGCGGGGCCGGATGCCCGCCTACGCGAGGACCAGTGGACGGCCATCGAGGCGCTGGTGGTGCAGCGCAAACGCGCGCTCGTCGTACAGCGGACCGGCTGGGGCAAGTCGGCGGTCTACTTCATCTCGGCGAAGCTGCTCCGGGCAACAGGCCACGGCCCCACGGTCATCGTCTCTCCGTTGTTGGCCCTGATGCGAAACCAGGTCAGTTCTGCCGAGCGTGCCGGGGTGCGCGCCGCAACCATCAACTCGGGCAACGTCACCGAGTGGGACGACATCCACGCCCGCGTTGCAGCCAACGATCTCGACGTACTGCTGGTCAGCCCCGAGCGCCTCAACAACCCCGACTTCCGCGATCAGGTTCTTCCGTCCCTGGCAGCTGATGCCGGCCTGGTAGTGGTCGACGAGGCCCACTGTGTTTCCGACTGGGGACACGACTTCCGTCCCGACTATCGGCGCATCAGAACATTGATCGCCGAACTCGGCGAGGGCATTCCCGTCCTCGCGACCACGGCTACGGCCAACAACCGAGTCGTCGAGGACGTGTCCGCCCAACTCGGCGTCGGCGGCGAGGAAACGCTCGTGCTTCGCGGCGGGCTCGAACGCGAGTCGCTTCACCTTTCCGTGGTTCACATTCCCGAGGCGACGGCGCGCGCTGCCTGGCTCGCCGACATGCTCGAGACGCTGCCGGGATCGGGCATCATCTACACACTGACGGTCTCGGCCGCACGAGACCTCGCAAGCCTGCTCTCCGAACGCGGGCATACCGTCGCTGCCTACACGGGCCAGACCGATCCCACCGAACGTGAATCCCTCGAGCAGGACTTGTTGGGCAATCGTGTCAAGGCCCTGGTGGCCACCTCGGCCCTCGGGATGGGCTTCGACAAGCCTGATCTCGGGTTCGTCGTCCACCTCGGCGCACCGTCGTCGCCGATCTCGTACTACCAGCAGGTGGGCCGCGCCGGTCGTTCCACCGACAGGGCCGACGTGATCCTGCTGCCGGGCGCCGAGGACAAGCAGATCTGGAGCTACTTCGCCTCGGTCGCCTTCCCCCGCGAGCATCTCGTCCGCAGCGTCATCGAGCACCTCGACACCGAAAAGGCCACGTCGACACCGGCACTCGAACCTCTGGTGGAGCTCAATCGAACGCGTCTCGAGATGGTCCTCAAAGTCCTCGACGTCGACGGCGCGGTCAAACGTGTCAAGGGCGGCTGGATCAGCACCGGCGAACCTTGGGTGTACGACGCCGAGCGCTACGGCCGACTCGACGACGCTCGCCAGGCCGAGCAGGCCGCAATGGTCAAGTACCAGAGCATCACGACGTGTCGAATGACCTTCCTGCGTGAACAACTCGACGATCCGGGCCTGACCTCGGAGAACTCACAGTGCGGTCGCTGCGACAACTGCACCGGCGATCGCTACGACACCACTGTCGACACAGCCGCCCTCGACGAGACTCGGGCGCGCTTGCAGCGCCCCGGATTCGACCTGGAGCCGCGCAAGATGTGGCCGACCGGCCTGAGCAAGCTGGGCGTCAAGCTGTCCGGGAAGATCACCGAGGGACCGGAAACCGGACGCATTCTCGGACGGATGTCGGACCTGGGCTGGGGCCAACGTCTCCGCGCGCTTTTCGACGGTCCCGACGCCGAGGTACCCGATGCGGTGGTCAGCGCGTGTATCAGCGTTCTGGCGGCCTGGAATTGGGCCGAGCGCCCCACCGGTGTCATGGCACTCGAATCCACGACGCATCCGTTGCTGGTGTCGAGCCTGGCTGCCAAGCTGGCCGAGGTCGGGCGATTGACCGACCTGGGCACCCTTCGCTTGCGACCCGACCACCCTCCGGTGTCGGCAGCGAACTCCGCCTATCGCGTGTCCGGACTGGTCGATGTTTGGGAAGTCCCGGACATGAGTATCCACCAGGGACCAATACTTCTTGTCGACGCAATCGCCGATACCGGTTGGACTTTCACGATGGCCGCACGCGCACTTCGACAGGCTGGTGCTCACTCTGTACTTCCGTTGGCGCTCGCGAGCCCGAAATAGCGAGTTTTTGCCCGAAATAGTCGCTCCGACAACGGCAAAAGTTACATAATGTGAGCACCATCACATTCATGTCCTCACCTGGGGCGCAACGGGTTCCCCACGGCCCGAAACGGACATCTGCATGACTTCGACAGCAATGATTGTTACGTTCAGATGACCGATGAAGCCTGTTGATACGAGAGCTATCCCGACCACCGCGCCGGACGCGGTGTTGTTCAGAAGCCCACAGATCCATGACGGAGTCCGGCTCTGGGAGATCGCACGTGATTCGAAGGTACTCGACCTCAATTCGAGTTATGCATACCTGTTGTGGTGCAGGGATTTCAGCGCGACGTCCATCGTCGCAGAGGTAGACGGCCGCGTAGTCGGATTCGTTTCCGGTTATACCCGTCCCAGCGCGCAGGAAACCCTGTTCGTGTGGCAAGTTGCGGTCGACGAAGACCAGCGCGGCAAGGCAATTGCTGCCCGCATGCTGTCCGACTTGATGGATCGCACTGCCCCGCTGGGTGTTACACACCTGGAGACGACGATCAGCCCCGACAACGAGGCTTCGATCGCACTCTTCACTGCGCTCGCACGTCGACGCGAAGTACCGATAACCAGGCAGACCTTGTTCTCGCCCAACGATTTTCCCGATGGACACGAAGCCGAAAATCTTTACACGATCGGCGCCTAGCGCACTTCGCGCTCGGCATACAGCATGCCCCGGAGGAACAAAGAAGATATGAATATCAACGAAGCAAGCATTTTCGAAACCCTCGAGTCCGAGGTTCGCAGCTACTGCCGTGACTGGCCCGCAGTGTTCACCAGCGCATCCGGATCCTGGATTCGTGACGAGAACGGACGCGACTACCTCGATTTCTTCGCCGGCGCCGGCGCACTCAACTACGGCCACAACAACCCGGTGCTCAAATCGGCACTGGTCGACTACATCATGAACGACGGCATCACGCACGGCCTCGACATGTCCACCGTCGCCAAACGCGAGTTCCTCGAGACCTTTCAGCGCAACATCCTCGAGCCGCGCGGCCTGGACTACAAGGTCCAGTTCCCCGGCCCGACCGGCTCGAACACCGTCGAGGCTGCACTGAAGCTGGCTCGCAAGGTCACCGGACGTTCGGCAGTCATCAACTTCACCAACGCATTTCACGGAATGACACTTGGTGCACTCTCGGTGACCGGCAACTCGATGAAGCGCGCGGGCGCCGGTGTCCCCCTCGTGCACACGACACCGATGCCCTTCGACAACTACTTCGACGGCGTCACCGAGGACTTCCAGTGGTTCTCCCGCGTTCTCGATGATTCCGGCAGTGGAATCAACCGCCCCGCGGCAGTGATCGTCGAAACCGTGCAGGGTGAAGGTGGCGTCAATGTCGCTCGCCCCGAATGGCTTCGGGCGCTGGCAACACTGTGCTCGGATCGCGGAATCCTGCTGATCGTCGACGACGTCCAGATGGGTTGCGGCCGCACCGGCCCGTTCTTCTCCTTCGAAGAGGCCGGAATCGTTCCCGACATCGTCACATTGTCCAAGTCGATCAGCGGCTACGGAATGCCCATGGCGCTCACGCTGTTCAAGCGTGAACTCGACGTCTGGGGACCGGGCGAGCACAACGGCACCTTCCGTGGCAACAACCCGGCGTTCGTCACCTCCAAGGTGGCACTCGACCACTACTGGTCCGACGACGCACTGACCAAGACAACGCTGAAGAAGGGCGCACGCATCAGCGAATGCTTCGCCAATCTCTCCGATCAGTTCCCCGGCGAGGTCTCTCACCGCGGACGCGGCCTGGTCCAGGGCCTGGTCTTCGACCAGCCGGAGCGCGCCGGAAAGGTCTGCCAGCTGGCATTCGACGAGGGACTGCTCGCCGAGACCTCCGGACCCTCCGACCAGGTTGTGAAACTGCTTCCGGCACTGACGATTACCGACGAAGAGCTCGAGCACGGCCTCTCCATCCTGGCCGAGGCGACACTCAAGGTCTGCAGCTAGAGGAAGGACTCTCCCATGATCGTTCGCACCACCACCGAGATCACCGACACCGACCGCGACATCACGAGTGAGGACGGCAACTGGCGCAGCAAGCGCATCGTCCTCGGCGGCGACCGCGTCGGGTTCTCGTTCCACGAGACCACCATCAAGGCGGGTTCGGTCAACGAGTTCCATTACGCCAACCACGTCGAGGCCGTCTGGCTCGTCGAGGGCACCGGCAAGCTGATCGACCTCGACAACAACAAGGAATACGACCTCGCACCGGGGTCGATGTACCTGCTCAACGGCCACGAGCGTCATCGGGTCGAGCCCGACACGCAGATGCGCATGCTGTGCGTCTTCAATCCGCCGGTCACCGGGCGCGAGGTACACGACGAGAACGGTGTCTACCCACTGGTGGAGGTCCCCGCGTAGCGTCTAGTCATGGCGACTGACACCTCTCCACGCGTAGCGATCGGCCCCGTCCCCGATGCACTGCTCGACAGCGCGGTGCTTCGGGGCGGTGGTCTGATCAGTCCGATCGACACTGCCGACGCCCTGATCTGGGCGGGCTCACCCGAAACATTTCCGTCTGAGTTACCGGCGTCGGTCAGGTGGGTGCAGCTGCCGTCGGCGGGAATCGAGGATTGGTTCGACTCCGGTGTGATTCCGAAGGACACGGATATCACGTGGACCTCGGCGGCCGGCGCGTTTTCGGCTTCGGTGGCCGAGCACGCGCTCATGCTGCTGTTGGCCGGAGTTCGTCACCTGCCCGCGCACATCGAAGCTCGAACGTGGCGTCAGTTCGAGTTCTTTCCCAAGATCGGCACCCTTCGTGGTTCGACGGTTGCGATCATCGGCGCAGGCGGTATCGGCCGCGCGCTGATTCCGATGCTGGCCGCGCAGGGGGCGGACAGCATCGCAGTCAATCGTTCCGGTAGCCCGGTTCCCGGGGCGATCTCCACGTACCCCGCATCCAGGATGGATGAAATCTATTCTCGCGCAGATCACTTCGTGATTGCCGCCCCGGCCACCCCGGCCACCCGTCACCTCGTGGGCCGTGCGCAGTTGGCGGCGATGCAACCCCATTCCTGGGTGATCAATGTCGCGCGCGGATCACTGGTCGACACCGACGCGCTGGTCGAGGCAATCGAGTCGGAACAGATCGGCGGCGCCGGTCTCGACGTCACCGATCCCGAACCCCTCCCGGACGGTCACCCTCTGTGGGATCTGACGAATGCGATCATCACACCCCACGATTCCAATCCGCCAGGCGTTCGCCCCGCCGCGTTCGCGGATCACGTCTCCAAGAACGTGACCCGCTTCGCGAAGGGTGAGGCGCTGGCTGCCCTCGTGGACCCCGTCGCCGGATACTGAGCACGCCGCCGAAGCCTGAATGATCCGGCGAAAGCTGCCGAAAGTTACTGTGGCGACTCCGTATCCGGGAAGAAGAGCGCCCGCGCCCGGCGAGCGACTTCCTCGGCAGGTACATCCTCGACCTTCGTGCATACTGCCCACCTGTGGCCGAAAGGATCGAGAAACACCCCATGCCGGTCGCCCGAAAATGTATCGGCCACAGCCGTGACCAGCGTGCCTCCCTCGGCGACGGCCCGAGCGACAAACTCGTCCGTGTCCTCGATGTAGACGACGATCGACGAATGCACCCAGCCGTCCTGCGGTGATTTGAGACCGAAGTCCGGCATCTCCTGCGAGAGTTGCAGCATCGAATCGCCGATCCGGATCTCCGCATGCATGAGGGAGCCGTCAGGTGCGTTCATCGCATCGACTATCTCGGCTCCAAGTGCTCGTTTGTAGTAGTCGAGTGCGGCATGACCGTCCGGCACCGCAAGGTAGGGAGTGATCGTGCGGTAACCAGCAGGGATTGGGTTCACTGTGTTCATGTCTACGAGTATTGACGATCGCACACGTGTTCTATTGAACATTTCGGACTTCCTCCGCGCCTCCGTCTCGCACACGCGCCTATCCTGGAATGGTGCCTACCGACAACAGCCGCCTCGACGCCCTTCCCGAGCTCCTGGCCGGCCGTCGCCTGGCAGTTCTGACGGGCGCCGGCATCTCCACCGACTCCGGAATCCCGGACTACCGCGGACCTGATTCACCCCCGCGCAATCCGATGACGTTCCAGCAGTTCATCGGCGATCCGGCGTTTCGGCGGCACTACTGGGCGCGCAACCACATCGGCTGGCGATACATGGACAGCTCGCGACCCAACCAGGGCCACCGAGCCGTCGCGGCACTCGAGCGAACAGGGCGAGCCATCGGTGTGATCACCCAAAACGTCGACCTCCTGCACACCAAGGCCGGCGCGCGAAACGTCATCGACCTCCACGGCACCTACGCGCAGGTTCGATGCCTGAGCTGCCAGCGGCTGATCTCCCGCACCACTCTCGCGGAGAGACTGGAAGAAGCCAACCCAGGATTCGCCGAAACAGTCGCTGCTGCAACAGGAGTCGAGATCGCGCCCGATGCAGATGCCGTGATCGAATCCACCGCACACTTTCGCGTCGTGGATTGCGCCGTGTGCGGTGGGCTACTCAAGCCGGACATCGTCTACTTCGGTGAATCCGTCCCCAAGGAACGTGTGGCCCGTGCATACAGCCTCGTCGACCAAGCCGATGCACTGTTGGTAGCCGGGTCGTCGTTGACGGTGATGTCCGGTCTGCGTTTCGTTCGGCATGCCGCCAAGACCGGGAAGCCGATCGCCATCGTCAATCGCGGAACGACTCGCGGCGACGAATTCGCCGAACTCAAGCTCGAAGTCGGTTGTGCTGAAGCACTTTCCGCCCTGGTCGAGCACGACAGTTACAGCGCCACCAAGTCGTCCGCGTGAACCACGGGACGCTGCATGTCGGCCGGTAGATCGGTGGTGGAGCGCCCCAGGATCTCCTCGATCTCCGTAGCGTCGAATGCGACGACACCCCGGGCGACGGGCTTCTCCCCCGGCCCCATCAGGGACACGACGTCGCCGGCGTGGAAGTCACCGGATACACCGACAATGCCCGCAGACAGCAGGCTTCGACGCTTGGACACGACCGCGCGAACGGCGCCGTCGTCGAGGTGGAGGTCGCCCTGTGTGTCGGCGGCGTGACGGACCCAGAATCGGCGAGCCGACAATCGCGTCGGCCGCGGCGCAAAAGCGGTTCCGACATCGGCACCACTGAGTGCTTGCGCGGCGTCCGAGGCTGCGGCCAGCAGAACCGGCACTCCGGAATCAGCGGCCAGGCGTGCTGCTGAGAGCTTTGACGCCATGCCTCCGGTACCGAGAGCGCCACCCGAACCGGCAACCACACCGTCGAGATCCTCGGGACTGTTGACCTCGGGAATCAGTGTGGCATCGCCCTTTCGGGGATCGCCGTCGTAGAGACCGTCGACATCCGACAACAGGATCAACGCGTCGGCACCGACCAGATGCGCAACCAGAGCAGCCAGCCGATCGTTGTCACCGAACCGAAGTTCGGTGGTGGCGACAGTGTCGTTCTCGTTCACGATTGCCACCGCGTGCAACGCCCGCAGACGATCGAGCGTCCGTTGAGCGTTCCGGTGCTGCGTCCGTCGAGCGATGTCATCCGCAGTGAGAAGGACCTGCCCGACGGTGCGCCCGTAACGGGCGAACGACGTACCCCAGGCGTGAGCCAGCGCCAACTGTCCGACGCTGGCCGCGGCCTGCTTGGTCGCGAGATCCCGCGGTCGCTTAGTCAGTCCCAGCGGTGCCAATCCAGCTCCGACGGCACCGGACGAGACGACGACAACATCGGAACCCGCACGCATGCGGGCCTCGATGGCATCGGCCAACAGATCGAGTCGGTGAGTATCGAGTCCCGCGACCAGACTGGTGAGCGCAGACGACCCGATCTTCACGACGATACTGTGAGCCGACGCTATCGACTCCCTGGTGGACCCGAGCACAGTCCCGTTCCCTCTCTTCGGTTTTCGTCCTGAAATCGCGTGTGTCAGGCGTCTTCGTCAAGCAGACCGCGGCGGACGCGACGAGCATGCTTGCGCTCGTCGGCGCCGATGCGCTCCACCTGATCGAGACGCGGATCGGTTCCACGGCCCGTTCGGGTCAGATCGATACCGGCCGGCGTCATCGGCTCCCACTCGAAGCTCACGTCACCGATGGTGACGGAAGCACCTGGCTGAGCGCCCTTCTTGACCAATGCGTCCTCGACACCCAATCGAGCAAGACGGTCTGCGAGGTAGCCCACGGCTTCGTCGTTGTCGAAGGCGGTCTGCCGAATCCACCGCTCCGGGCGAGTGCCGCGGACGACAAATCCGCCGGGAATATCGGGATCCTTCTCGATCGTGAAGCTGGAATCCTTGACCTTGACCGGGCGAATGACCTGGCGCTTCGGCTCGGGCTTCGGATGGGCTTCGCGGTAGTCACGGACCATCTTCGCCAGCGCGAAGGTCAACGGTCGCAGGCCTTCTCGGCTCACTGCGGAGATAGTGAAGACCGGCCATCCGCGGGCTTCGATCTCAGGCGTGACCATTTCGGCCAACTCGGCTGCCTCGGGAACGTCGGTCTTGTTGAGGATGACGACCCGCGGACGCTTGTCGAGGTCACCGAGTCCCGAGTCGCCGGAGAGCGCGGGCGTGTATGCAGCCAGCTCTGCTTCCAAGGCGTCGATGTCAGAGATCGGGTCGCGTCCCGGATCGAGAGTGGCGCAGTCGATCACGTGCGCCAACACGGCGCAGCGTTCGATGTGGCGCAGGAAGTCCAGGCCCAAACCGCGGCCTTCGCTGGCGCCGGGGATCAGCCCGGGCACGTCGGCGACGGTGAAGGTGGTGTCACCGCTCGAGACAACACCGAGGTTGGGGACCAGAGTTGTGAAGGGGTAGTCGGCGATCTTCGGCTTGGCCGCCGACAGAACGGACACCAGCGAAGACTTACCGGCAGAGGGGAATCCGAGCAGACCGACGTCGGCTACCGACTTGAGCTCGAGAACCAGGTCACGCTCGACACCGTCCTCACCGAGGAGTGCGAAACCGGGAGCTTTGCGGGCCTTCGACGCCAGCGCTGCGTTACCGAGTCCGCCGCGGCCGCCCTGAGCGGCGTCGTAGCGCGAACCGACTCCCACGAGGTCGGCCAGCACGTTGCCGTCGGTATCGAGAACGACAGTGCCATCGGGGACCTTGAGGATGAGGTCTTCACCGTTTGCACCCTCGCGATTGCTGCCGGCGCCCTGCTTGCCGTTGGTCGCCTTCGCGTTGGGATGGAAGTGAAAGTCGAGGAGGGTGTGGATGTTCTCGTCGACTACAAGGATGACGTCGCCACCGCGACCTCCGTTGGCACCGTCCGGACCGCCGAGCGGTTTGAACTTCTCGCGGTGTACGGAGGCGCAACCATTGCCGCCTTTTCCAGCGCTGACGTGCAGCACAACACGGTCAATGAATCGGGACATGACTGCCGGATCCTTCCTCAGTCAATTGCGGGTCTCACGCGATGAGCTGAACTTCTGGTGAGCAGGGTTGCTCGGGATAACCAGGTACTGCTTAAACAAACGATAGGGGCGGACCGGGTTATTTCAACCCTGGTCCGCCCCTATCGGGAGCTTGGAACGCGTCACTCTCTTACCGAAAGCAGAACCGGCTTACCGAAGTAGAACCGATGACGCACAACTAGCGAGAAAGACTAGACCTCAGCCGCAACGACGGCCGGAACGATGTTCACGGTCTTGCGTCCACGCTTCTGGCCGAACTCGACTGCACCGGCAGCGAGAGCGAACAGGGTGTCGTCGCCGCCACGGCCGACGTTGACGCCGGGGTGGAAGTGCGTGCCGCGCTGGCGAACCAGGATTTCGCCTGCGCTGACCGACTGGCCGCCGAAGCGCTTCACGCCGAGGCGCTGGGCGTTTGAATCGCGACCGTTACGGGAGCTGGATGCACCCTTCTTATGTGCCATGCTATTGACCCTCCTCGGGTGAAATTAGCTAGAAAGAACTGGTTACTTGATGCCCGTGACCTTGAGCACCGTGATCGGCTGCCTGTGGCCCTGACGCTTGTGGTAACCGGTCTTGTTCTTGAACTTGTGGATGCGGATCTTCGGGCCCTTGGTGTGCTCGACGATCTCACTGGTGACTGCGACCTTGGCCAGCTTGGCCGAGTCGGTGGTCAGGTCAGATCCGTCGACCACGAGAACGGGAGCAAGCGAGACAGCAGTGCCGGGCTCACCCTCGATCTTCTCGACCTTGACGAGGTCACCAACAGCGACCTTGTACTGCTTTCCGCCGGTCTTGACGATCGCGTACGTTGCCATCGGAGGGCTACCCCTTGCTTCTTCGAACTTGCTCGCGCTGCTGCCTGAGGCTTCAAATGCATCGCGACTGGTCTGGTTTATGTCACCTCGGCTCGGTACTGACGTACCGGGACATTCACGCGCACTCTAGGCACACGGAATCTCTACCGCCGGGTGGCGACCCTCCAAGGTTACGGGAAAGCAACCGTCAGGGTCAAACCGCCCCGCCGAGGGGTGGTGCTCACTACTCTGTACTGCTTCTACCAGCTGAAACTTCGGATAACGGTTGGATGTCCTAGCTCATCGCCAAGACATCCAACCGACCGAACGACGGTAGTTCTACTCTCCGTCGACCGGCGGACCCGCGGGACGTGCTGCTGCACGCCTGCGACGGGGCCGCTTGACGACGACAACTTCTTCCTCAGCCGGAATTTCGGCGGCCGGAGCCGGAGCGTCTTCCACGACCGCTTCCGCCACGGGTTCCGGAGTCGGAATCACGAAGACCGTGCCCACCTCGGGAGCTGCTTCGGCAACCGGTGCAGACGCCGCACGCGACGCCCGACGACTACGCCGACGACCTCGGGGAGCTGCTTCCCGCTCGTTACCCACTGCGGGAGCTTCTTCCGCAGCAGAGTCCACAACAGGAACGTCAGGGCGCTCAGTAGCAGCAGGAGCATCAAACGGCCGATCCTGTTGCCGATCGGCACTTTTGGATGCACCATCCCCCGAAGACGTACCGGCGGAATCCGACTCGATCGAGTCGGCCGCGACGGTCTCGTCGTCGTCGTGGTGATGCGAGGCCATCGCCAATGCCACCGGATGAGCCCGTTTGACCGTCGCGTCGACGGCCGGGACCTCCGGCGTCGGAGCTTCCTGTCCGTTGGATTCGGTCGAAGCCGACTTGTCTCCGCGGCCACGCTTGTTCTTGCGCGAGGTACCGGAATCACTGCGCTGCGAGCCCGAACGCGATCCGCCGTCGTCCGAGGACTTCACCTCGACGGGCTCGGAGTGGACGATGATGCCGCGTCCGTGGCAGTGCTCACAGGTAGTCGAGAAGGCCTCGACCAAGCCGGTGCCCAACTTCTTGCGCGTCATCTGCACGAGTCCGAGTGACGTGACCTCCGACACCTGATGGCGCGTGCGATCGCGACCCAGGCATTCGGTGAGCCGACGCAGGACCAGGTCCCGGTTCGATTCGAGGACCATGTCGATGAAGTCGACGACGATCATTCCGCCGATGTCCCGCAGGCGCATCTGGCGAACGATCTCCTCGGCAGCTTCAAGGTTGTTACGGGTGACGGTTTCCTCGAGGTTTCCGCCGGCTCCGGTGAACTTGCCGGTATTGACGTCGACGACAGTCATGGCCTCGGTGCGGTCGATCACCAGGGTGCCGCCAGACGGCAGCCACACCTTGCGATCGAGTGCCTTTGCCAACTGCTCGTCGATACGGCGAGCCGCGAAGACGTCGATTCCGTTGTTCGGCGTGTACTTCTCGAGCCGCGGAAGCAGGTCGGGAGCGACGGAGTTGATGTAGTTCTCGACCGTCGTGTGCGCCTTCTCGCCCTCGATGACCAGCTTGGAGAAGTCCTCGTTGAACAGATCGCGAATGACCTTGACCAGCATGTCCGGCTCTTCGTACAGCGCCTGCGGGTTGCCGGACTTGCCGGTGTCCGCAGCGGCGGCCTGCTCCTCGATGCCGGCCCACTGCGCCTGCAGACGAGTCACGTCGCGCGCCAACTCTTCTTCGCTGACACCCTCGGACGCCGTACGAATGATCACGCCGGCGTCGGCGGGAACGATGTCACGCAAGATTTCCTTGAGACGCTTGCGCTCGGTGTCCGGGAGCTTGCGGCTGATACCCGTGGACGTACCACCGGGCACGTAGACGAGGAAACGACCGGCAAGCGAAATCTGTGTGGTCAGTCGCGCGCCCTTGTGCCCAACCGGATCCTTGCTGACCTGAACGAGCACCTGATCGCCAGGCTTGAGAGCCTGCTCGATCTTGCGCGAGTTGCCACCGAGACCGGCTGCCTCCCAGTTGACCTCACCGGCGTAGAGCACGCCGTTGCGGCCGCGCCCGATGTCGATGAAGGCAGCTTCCATGCTGGGGAGCACGTTCTGGACGCGTCCGAGGTAGACGTTGCCGACCATCGACGCGGACGCCGAGTTGGTGACGAAGTGTTCGACGAGCACTCCGTCTTCGAGGACTGCTACCTGTGTAGTCGCGTGCGGCTGACCGCTGTCTGCTCGATCGCGCACGACCATGACGCGGTCGACGGCTTCACGACGGGCAAGGAACTCCGACTCGGTCAGAATCGGCGGGCGACGACGGCCGGCGTCACGACCGTCGCGGCGGCGCTGACGCTTCGCTTCCAGACGCGTCGAACCACTGATGCCCTGGACCTCGTCCTTGACACGGGTCTTGTTGCGCGGTTCGCGCTCGTGAACGACGGTGTTCGGCGGATCGTCCTCGGAAGTCGCAGTCGCGTCGGTGGCCGCATCGGTGCCAGTCTTACGACGGCGACGGCGACGGCGGCGACGGCTCGATCCGTCAGCGTCGAGGTCGGAATCGTCGGCGTTCTCGGATTCCGCATCCGCGTCGGACTCGGTCTTGTTTCCGGATTCTCCCCCGGAAGCGTCTTCGGTTTGCTTCTCGACTGCCTCGGGGGCAGTTTCCTGCTCCGCTTCGGTGGTCGTATCCGACTCGTCATCCGAGCCCTGCTCGCCGCCCTGTTCTCCACCCTGTTCGCCACCCTGTTCTCCGCGGCCACGGCCACGTCCACGGCGTCCACGACGACGGCGACGCGGCTGATCGTCGTCCTCGTCCTCGGACTCGGCGCTCTCAAGCTCGGTTTGCGGGGCGGTCACAGCCGGCTCTTCGACGGCTGGAATTACAACCGGCGAGACCTCGGGTGCGACTGTTTCTGTTTCCGCAGTTGTCTGCTTCTCTTCGACGACTGCCGGTGCAGCAGGCTCACGGCGGGCGCGACGACGACGCGGGGCCACCTCGGCTGCCTCGAGATCCGGCTGCAGGAACAGCGGAACCTGCGGCGCGGCGGGGGCAACCTCGGGCTGATGGGTCTGCGGTGCCTCGAAGGAGGTGAACAGATCTGACTGCTCGGCTTCCTTGCTCTGCAGCGCAGCAGCGGCGTCGAGTCCAGCGCTGATCTCGGCAACCGCCGGATCCACCACTTCTTCTGCTGCCGGTTCTTCGACAACTACAGTCTTTTTGCGGGTTCGCCGAGCCCTCACCGGCTTCTCGGCTGGAATCTCCGCAGCAGGCTGCTCGGCCGGAGTTTCCACAGCAGGCTGCTCGGCAGCAGGCGCTTCGACAACCGGGTCGATGAGGGCGTCGAGCTCGGCGACGACCGGCTCGATGGCCTCGGCCGCGGAAGTCAGCGAGGCATGAATCCGCTGAGCGATGTCACGTTGGAGACTCGACTGCGCACTGCGCAATTCGGTACCGAGCGCTGCAGCTTCGGCAAGGACCTGCTTGCTGGTGACGCCGAGCATCTTTGCCAGCGCGTGTACGCGCATCTTGTCGGGAAATTCCGGGGTGGTGCTGGAATCTGATTCGGTTGGGGATTGATCGGCCACGTAAGTCTCCTCAGCCCCCGGGCGCGTCCAACCCAGAAGTCGAGTTGTCACGCGGCCACGCGGGAGCGTGCTGTGTGTACTCGCACTCAGAAGTGAGTACGAGATTGTAAGGTCTCGCTCCGCATGGTCCGCAGTGCCCGTTATTCACTGCGAACACATGAAGTGCCTGGCTGGATGGCCGTTGTCCTGAGCGCGAGCGCCTGATCATCCAGCGTGCATAGGTCCAGGGATTTCCTGTTGACCTGGAGCAGCGATGAAAGGGCATCGAACCTAGGTGTCATCCGGTTGAACGTGCGTAAAACAAATTGCGGTTCAACTGAAAGCAGTATCCCACACCAACGCGCCTTCAACTGCAAAGGGCGCACCGATGTGGGATACGTGCCGAGAATTCGCTGTGGAGATGTGGGCCGAAGGCCCGGATAGAAGATTCAGATGGACGACAGCGCGGGGAACCACAGAGCGATTTCACGCTCTGCCGACTCCACGGAGTCACTGCCGTGAACGAGGTTCTGCTGCGCTTCGAGTCCGAAGTCGCCACGGATTGTGCCCGGAAGTGCCTTGTCGACCGGGTCAGTTCCGCCGGCCAACTGACGGAAAGCAGCGATGGCGCGGGGGCCTTCGAGCACTGCGGCCACCAGTGGGCCGGAGGTGATGAACTCCAACAAGCTCGGGTAGAACGGGCGCTCGGCGTGCTCTGCGTAGTGGCTACCAGCCACCTCTTCGGAAGCTACGCGGAGCTCGAGTGCTGCAATTGTCAGGCCTTTGCGCTCGATACGGCTGAGGATTTCTCCTACGTATCCACGGGCAACGGCGTCGGGCTTGATCAGTACGAGGGTGCGCTCAGTCACAGCGGACAGCCTAAATGGTCAGTCCCGTTGGCCGGGAAGCAGGCCCTTGTCCATCCGGCGCTTGATGTCTCTCTGCAGGTAGACGAGGTATCCCCAGACGATCCCGAAGGTGATGGCCACACCCACGATCGACGGGTGGACGAAGAAACCGAACAGAAGAATCACCTGCAGTGCGACGTTGAACCCCATCGCCCACGGCTTGCCCTGGACTCCCGCTCCCAGAATCATCAGTATGGCCAACCCGATGATGAATCCGGCCGAGAGCGCGGTGAGGCCACCGCCGACGACCGCAACGACCGGCAATGCCAGCAGCACGACGATCGCCTCGAGGATCAGGGTTCCGGCCATCACTCCGCGGAAACTCTTCCACGGGTCCTTGGTCGGAGGCCCGAACTCACCGGCAGTGTCGCCAGGCTCGGGATTGGATTCTGACGGGGTACTCACGCGGGGTCCTTTCCGAACAGCGTGCGGGCGGCGCCTGCGGTCACGACGGATCCCGTCACCACGACACCTGCCCCTGATACGGCTTCGCCGGGTTCGGCGACCTGCTCGGCGATTTCGATCGCGACTTCCAAGGCGTCGGCAAGCACCGGCGCGACGACGACGCGCTCGTCGCCGAACTTCGCGACGGCAATGTTGGCCAGTTCCTCGACGTCCATCGCCCGCGGTGATCCGTTGTGGGTGACAACGATCTCGTCGAAGACGGATTCGAATGCGGTCAAAATTGCGTCGACGTCCTTGTCCGCCATGACGCTGACCACTCCCACGAGCTTGCGGAAGTCGAACTCCGCGGCCAATGCGGCCGCGAGGGCGCGGGCACCGTCAGGATTGTGGGCGGCGTCGAGAAATACGGTCGGCGCACTCCGAACACGTTCGAGGCGACCAGGATTGACGATCGAGGCGAACCCGTTGCGGATTGCATCCTGATCGAGTTGTCGATCCGGACCGGCACCGAAGAACGCTTCGACAGCAGCGAGCGCGAGGGCCGCGTTTCGCGCCTGATGCTCGCCGTGCAGAGGAAGGAAGATGTCGGTGTACACACCGCTCAGACCCTGAAGTTCGAGCTGCTGTCCTCCTACCGCGATCTGGCGAGCAAGCACCTTGAACTCCGAACCTTCGCGAGCGACCGCAGCTTCGACCTCGACTGCTCGCCGCAGCAGTACCTCCATGACTTCGGGAGTCTGCTCGGCGATGATCGCGACGGTGTCCACCGGAACCAGATCCTCACGGCCCTTCTTGATGATTCCGGACTTCTCCTGCGCGATCCCGGCCAGGTCGGTACCCAGATACTCGGCGTGATCGAGACTGATCGGGGTGATCACCGCGACCTGTCCGTCGATCACGTTTGTGGCGTCCCAGCGTCCGCCGAGACCGACCTCGACCACGGCGACGTCGACCGGTGCCTCCGCGAATGCTGCATAGGCCATCGCGGTGAGCACTTCGAACTTGCTCATCGCCGGTCCCCCGGCTTCTTCGGACTGTGCGTCGATCATCTGCACGTACGGCTCGATCTCGCGGAACGTGTCCACGTAGAGCCGCGGTGAGATCGGATGACCGTCGATGCTGATCCGCTCGGTCGCGATCTGCAGATGAGGGCTGGTGGTTCGGCCGGTACGACGATGCAGAGCGCTCATCAAAGAGTCGATCATGCGCGTCACCGACGTCTTGCCGTTGGTCCCCGTCACGTGCACCGAAGGATAGTTGTGCTGCGGCGAGCCCAGCACGTCCATCAGCGCCTCGATACGAGTCAGTGACGGCTCGATCTTGGTCTCGGGCCAACGCTTGTCGAGTTCGGCCTCGACCAGCGCCAGTTCGGCGATATCGACCGGAGTCGGAACCGAACTCTGAGCGTCGAACTGGGACGGCTCGTACGAACTCACTTGTCGGCCAACTCCTTCAGACGTCCTGTGATGCGCTCGATCTCTTCGACGGCGATCTGGCGACGGTTCTTGATCTTGTCGACGACGGCGTCGGGTGCCTTCGCCAGAAAAGCCTCGTTCGCAAGCTTGTTGTCGGCGGTGACGAGTTCCTTCTGCGCTGCCGCGAGGTCCTTTTCGAGCCGCTTCTTCTCGGCACCGAGGTCGATGGTGCCCGAGGTGTCGATGTCGACCGTGACGGTGCCCTGGCTCAGACGCACCTCGACGGAGATCGACGCGGTGAATCCCTCTCCGGGTTCGGTCAGCTTGGCCAGCGCTGCCACGTAGGCGAACTGACCGCCCATGGCGGCCTCCGAAAGCCCGGACGCACGCGCCGGAACCTTCTGGGAAGGCTTGAGCCCCTGATCGTTTCGGAAACGTCGCACCTCGGTGATCAGTTTCTGGGTGTCTTCGATCCGGGTGGCGGCCGCAGTGTCGACTGCAACGCCGGACAGCGTCGGCCAGTCGGCGACGACGACGGATTCGCCTCCGGTGAGCACCTTCCAGAGGGTTTCGGTCACGAACGGGATGACCGGGTGCAGAAGGCGGAGCAGTGCATCGAGAACGTTGCCGAGCACTGCGCGGGTGTTCGCGGCGACGGCCTCGTCGTCGGCGAACTGCACCTTGGCGAGTTCGAGGTACCAGTCACAGACCTCGTCCCACGCGAAGTGGAAAAGGCCTTCGCATGCCTTGCTGAACTCGTAGCGCTCGAAAGCGGCATCCGCCTCGGCCTGAACCGTGTCGAGACGGTCGAGGATCCAGCGGTCGGCGTCGGTAAGTTCGCTTCGAGCGGGCAGTGGCGCCGGAGCGGCTCCGTTCATCAGAGCGAACTTGGTCGCGTTGAACAACTTGGTAGCGAAGTTGCGTGAGGACTGCGCCGAATCCTCGCCGACGGACAGGTCACTGCCCGGGTTGGCCCCGCGAGCGAGTGTGAATCGCAGAGCGTCGGCGCCGAAACGATCCACCCAGTCGAGTGGGTCGATACCGTTGCCTCGAGACTTCGACATCTTCTTGCCGAACTGATCGCGAACCAGTCCGTGCAGGAACACGTCCTTGAACGGCATCTGCGCGCCGGACTTACCCGGACCGGCGGTGATCGACTCGTCCTCGGACACATACGTGCCGAACATCATCATGCGGGCGACCCAGAAGAACAGGATGTCGTAGCCGGTGACGAGAACGCTGGTGGGATAGAACTTTTCGAGTTCGGGTGTCTTGTCGGGCCAACCCATCGTCGAGAAGGGCCACAGTCCGGAGGAGAACCAGGTGTCGAGGACGTCGGGATCCTGAACCCAGCCTTCCGGTGCCGTTTCGTCAGGACCGAAACACGCAACTTCGCCCTCGGGGCCGTACCAGACCGGGATGCGGTGTCCCCACCAGAGCTGACGGGAAATGCACCAGTCGTGCATGTTGTCGACCCAGTCGAACCAGCGCGGTTCCTGGCTTGCCGGGTGAATGACGGTGTCGCCGTTGCGAACCGCGTCACCTGCAGCCTTGGCCAGGGTTTCGACCTTGACCCACCACTGCAGCGACAGGCGCGGCTCGATAGCTTCACCACTGCGCTCGGAGTGTCCGACGCTGTGCAGGTACGGGCGCTTCTCGGCTACGACGCGTCCCTGCTCGGCGAGGGCTTCGCGAACCTTGACGCGAGCCTCGAAGCGGTCCATACCGTCGAATTCGGTTCCCGTATCGGCAATCTTGCCGGTCTTGTCCATGATGGTGGGCATCGGCAGGTTGTGCCGCAGGCCCATTTCGAAGTCGTTGGGATCGTGGGCCGGCGTGATCTTCACTGCGCCGGTTCCGAACTCGGGATCGACGTAGTCGTCCGCGATGATCGGGATCTGACGCCCGGTGAACGGATGATCGAGAGTTGTGCCGATGAGGTGCTTGTAGCGCTCGTCTTCGGGATGGACAGCCACTGCGGTATCACCGAGCATCGTCTCGACACGGGTGGTCGCGACGATGACGTGCGGCTCGTTGTCGTCGAGCGAGCCGTAGCGCAGGGAGACCAGCTCACCCTCGACGTCCTCGAACTTCACCTCGATGTCGGAGATCGCGGTCTGCAACACCGGCGACCAGTTCACGAGGCGCTCGGCGCGGTAGATCAGGCCTTCATCGAACATGCGCTTGAAGACGGTCTGGACGGCGCGCGAGAGGCCCTCGTCCATCGTGAAACGATCGCGGCTCCAGTCGACGCCGTCACCGATGCGCCGCATCTGGCCACCGATGGTTCCGCCGGATTCGCGCTTCCAGTCCCAGACCTTGTCGATGAACAGCTCGCGGCCGAAATCTTCCTTGGTCTTGCCGTCGGCAGCAAGTTGCTTCTCGACGACGGACTGCGTGGCGATTCCGGCGTGGTCCATGCCCGGCAGCCACAGAACCTCGTAGCCCTGCATCCGCTTGCGGCGGCTGAGCACGTCCATGAGTGTGTGATCGAGGGCATGACCCATGTGCAGGCTGCCGGTTACGTTCGGGGGCGGCAGCACGATGGAGTAGCCGGGCTTGTCGCTGGTCGCGTCGGCCTGGAAGTACCCGGCGTCTACCCAGCCTTGATACAGATCGGCCTCTACCGCGCTGGGGTCCCAGCTCTTGGGTAGGGCGTCGGCGGGGGTCTGGGGGTTCTCTGGAGCTGCACTGGTCACCACTTGATCCTAATGACTCCCCCGTCGTGAACGAATTCGCCCGTCAGGCGTCGCGGTGGCCACGAACGACGGTCCTCGCAGTCCGGGGGTCAGCCGAACAAACGATATTCACCGATCCGCTCCGCTGACAGGATCGCTCTGAAGGACGACCGACTAACGACCGGTGGAGCAAATATGTTGAACAACTGGAGTTCTCGCCATCCCGGCGTTCGAACCTTGGCGGCTGCCGCTTCGTTCGGAGCGGGGGTTGCCCTGGTGCTTCCGGCGACTGCGTCCGCTGCACCCGGCATCGAAGGAAGCGTGCAGGGAAGCGTCGACAGCGGCAGCGCCACGATCAACGGGAGCGTGGGCGACATCGTCGGCGGTCTCCGGCGGCGCAGGAATCACCAGCACCAAGCACGAGCTCGGCCGCAGCGGCCCGACGTCTTTCGTACTCGGCTACGAGACCGAGGACATCCCGGACCTGATCGAGGTGTACTACGAAGGACGATTGATCCACAGCACCGGATACATCGGCGACGACATCAACGAGGGAACCGGTTCAGCGGTCGTCAACGTGCCCGCCGGCGGGGCCTCGTCCGTCCTGGTCCGCGTTACCGGCCCCGACCACAGCGTGGGCTTACACCGTTCGCTGCCCCGGCGCCCGATTCCTGTCCGGATCCGCGCGAAGAAGATCGTGCCTCGTTCGGCCATTTCGGCCGAACGAGGCATGCGCAGTTCAGCCCAGAATTTCCGGCAGCGCGACATCTTCCCCGAGAATGTGCTCGGAGAGGAACGCGGTGACCACCTCGTACCAGATCTTGGTGTGCTGAGGCTTGAGCACCCAGTGATTTTCGTCCGGGAAGTACAGGAAGCGATGGTCTGTTTTCCCGTCGTCGTCGGCGGGCAGGCCTGACTCTGCAAGCAGTTCGTACCAGAGCCGCAAGCCCTCACCGATCGGAACCCGATAGTCCTTGTCGCCGTGGATCACCAGCATCGGCGTCGTGATGTCTGCGACGTACAGATGCGGTGAGTTCTCGACGGCCATCTCGGGCGACATCTCGCGCTGCCAGTACCAGGCAGCGTCCGTGGTCGGGCCGAATTGGTCCAGTGCCCAGAGACTTGCGTGAGTGACGATCGCGTCGAAACGGTTGGTATGGCCGGCGATCCAGTTGGCCATGTAACCGCCGAACGAACCACCCATCGCGCCCGTTCGCTTGGGGTCGATCTCGGGCTGCGCGACGGCAGCATCGGTGATCGTCATCAGATCGGTGAAAGGCGCCTTGCCCCACTGCCCCCACCCGCGCTGAACGAAATCCTGGCCGTATCCGGTCGAGAGCGCGGGATCAGGCAGCAGTACTGCATAGCCCTTGGCGACGAGCAGCCACGGATTCCACCGCCAGGACCAGGTGTTCCACGAACCGAGGGGCCCGCCGTGGACCCAGAGAAGCAATGGCACCGGTGCATGCGGCGCGGCGCCGGTCGGCAGCGCCAACCAGCTGCGCACTGTCGAACCGTCCTCGGCGCGCGCGGTGATCTCGGTCAGCGTTCCCGGCAGCTCCGGCAACGGGTCGGGTCCACGAAGTGCGGTGATCTCACCTGATCGAAGATCCACCCGCACCACGTGCGGGGGCGCTTCGTACGAAGCCCGCAACGCGTAAATCGACTCGCTGTCCGGCGCCACTCGAACGTCGGTGTACGCCGCGTCGTCGGCTGTCAGGCGAACCGGTTGGCCCCACAGGTCGATCGTGAAGATCGGACCCCGGCCGCCGTCGTCAGCGGTGACCACCAGCCCGGATCCGTCGGGTAGCCAGGCCAGGGAGGTAGGCCAGCGATCCCAGCCGTCGGCGACGCCGGTCACGGCACCGGATCCGAAGTCGTAGAGCTTCAGAGTCATTCGCGGCGCGAACTCCGGCGTGGTGAGAGTCTCCCGGATGAACGCGAGCTTGGTTCCGTCCGGCGAGAGCACCGGGTTGTAGACGTCCGCGTCAGCCTCGTCGACAAGCGTGGTTCGGTCGCCGGTCACCGTGTCGATCCGAACCAACGTCGATCGGCGGGCGGCACTCGGATCGCCGACAGTCCACGTCGTCACTACGAAGAGACCGTCGTCGGAGATCGTGGTCGACGTCTCTCGCAGCGCCGCGCCTGCAGTTGGCGTGATGTCCCGCAATTCGACGGGTTCCTTCGAATCCGTCTCAGCCACAACCAGATGCGGATGATCGGGGCCCAGGTCGTGGTCCCAGTGCCGCACCGGATACCCGGTGTGCAGCATCGCCGTGACCTTCTTGTCCTTGCGCGCCGATCGCACCTGATCGTCCTGGTCGAGACTGATCGCCGAAGCCATGACCGACGTCTGGGCCACGAACGTCGGCGCCGCCTTGGCCGCTGATACCGACGAGACGCCACCGGGACGTGAGATCAGCAGCTGAGCTTCTCCGCCCGCCGCAGGTAGACGCCACAGTGCGGGTTGCGGATCACTCTCGCCCGGCACCGCTCGCGTGGCGGTGAAGAGCACGTCGCCGTCGAACGCGAAGGCAGCACCGGACTCGCTGGTCGAACCCCAGGTCAACCGACGCGCAGGACGTCGACCTTCCGGGTCGATCTCCCACAACGAAGACACGTATTCGGCGCTCTTGTCGTCGAGAACTGCGCGCGCGCAGATGAGCAGCGAGCCGTCGGGTGACAACACCAGGCCGGACAACCTGGCCAGAGCGACGTAGTCGTCGAGTTCGTCGAACGGTGTGCCTGCGTGGAGCTCGGGAATCTGGGTCACCACTAGTTGGTATCACGCGCCCCGCGGTTGACGCATCATTGCGTAGATCGTCGGCCCGCCGCCTGGCATGACGATGTCGCGGGTCACTTCGAAACCGAAGCGGTTGTAGTACGGGATGTTCGATTCCTTGCTGCTCTCGAGGTAAGCGTCGACGTGTTCACGATCGCAACGATCCAACCGGGAGTTCAGTAGGGCTTTGCCGTATCCCCCACCGCGAGCCGCGCTGCCGGTCCCGACCGTCGCGAGATACCAGTGCGGCGAATTCGGATGTGCTCCTTCGAGAACGGAGCTGACCTCGGCCGCATGTCGCAGCCCGCTGCCGAAGACACGCACCATTGCCGGCAGGCTCATGAGCCCGGAGATCCACGACTGCTTCCATCGCCCTGGCGGATCCCACAGAGTTGCCCCGCCGATCACGCCGGAGTCATCGGCGGCCACCTCGACACCGCCACCGGCGAGGTGGTGGTAACGAGCTTCTGCGGCAAACAGTTTCGTCAGGCGATCAGCCCTGGTGACCTCGTCCGGCAACATCCACGCCATCAGGGGATCGTCCTCGAACGCCTCGGCCAACACTGCCGACAGTGCCGGGACATCGGATCGGACAGCCGGCCGCACGTGTACACCCATGAGGCGAGAGTACCGCCGACTGTCCGAATTCTTGGACCTTGAACAGCGCTGTCCTTGAACCCACCTGTCCGTGAACCGACCTGTCGGTGAACCGATCAGACGAGCAAGCCCGCAATCCGCGGCGGAATCTGTTCGAGCGCGTACGGCAGGCTCAGTACGGTGCTCCACGTCATGGCTTCGGCAGCAGCGTCTTCCAGAATGATCGCGCGGCCGTCCTTCACGACGTCGAGTTCCTGGTAGATCGGGGTCTTGTCCAATTCCGCGCGAAGCTTGTCACCGTAACCACCACCGGCGTACCAGACGAGTACGTCGACGTCGGCAAGAGAGAGTTGCTCGGTGCTGATCTCGGCGAAGTTACCCGTGATCTGATCGGTGACAGGCGGATTCACGAATCCGAGTTCGGTGAAGAACCGCACCTTGGGGTCTTCCGGTCCGTAGACCCCGAACTGCCCCGGCCCCTTCAACGCGCCGACCAGAACAGTCTTGCCGGCAAACGCTGGATTGGCCGTCTTCACGTCGGCGAACTTCTCCTCGACGCCGGCGATCAGTTCGGTGGCCTTTCCCTGCTGCCCCAATGCCTCGCCGATGATGGTCGTCTGGTTCTGCCAGGGGATTCCGTAATCCGCGAATTCCTTCGGCTGTGCCACTGTCGGCGCGATGGCACTGAGTTTGTCGTACTGCGCCTGAGTGAGCCCGGAGTAGGTCCCCACAATGAGGTCGGGTGTCACGGAGGCGACCTTCTCGATCTGAATGGTGGTGCCCGCGGTTCCGATGATCTCCGGAGTCGACCCGTTCAGCAGGGGTTGCGCCCACGGCCACACACCCGAGGGGTAGTCGCCGTACCAGTCGAAGGTTCCGACCAAGGTCCCGCCGAGCGCGAGAATCGCATCCTGATCGTTGTACCCGACACTGACGATCCGCTGCGGATCCTTGGGCAGTTCGGTGGTACCGAACTTGTGGGTGATCGACCCCGCAGTGTCGCCGCTCGAGGGTGTGTCCTCGTCGTTCGAACTGGAGCAGGCTGCGGCGAATGCCAGCAACGCTCCCGACGTGCCGATCAGAAATCCGCGCCGGGTCAGCCGACCTGCGTCCGTTCGATCCATGTTCTTACCCCTTAAGTCCGCTAGTTCGGTAGGTAAGGCTAGCCGATGATTGTCGCATTCCGGCGACTTCGACCGGCCCGTTCGATGGCAGTACCGGCTCGTTCGGGCCACTATGGAGACATGACGCGCCAGGGCCCCTCGAAAGACATCGACGAATCGGATCTCGAAGTCACGCACCCCAAGGACTACGCCGCCGGAGTGCCGGCCGTTCTGGTGTCGCTGCAACGAGGAATCGAGCAGATGGGAGCCTTGCGGACTGCCCGAACGCTCACCAGGCTCAACCAGCGTCACGGCTTCGACTGCCCGGGGTGTGCGTGGCCGGAGACTCCCGGACATCGCAAGCCCGCCGAGTTCTGCGAGAACGGAGCGAAAGCCGTTGCCGAGGAAGCAACGCTTCGCACGGTCACACCCGAATTCTTCGCGGAGCACTCGATCGCCGACCTCGAAGGCAAGACCGATTACTGGCTCGGCCAACAGGGCCGACTGACGCACCCGATGGTCCTGACCCCGGGAGCAACCCATTACCAGCCGATCGACTGGGACGGCGCGTACGCTCTGATCGCCGAACATCTCAACGGCCTCGCGTCGCCGGACGAAGCGGTGTTCTACACCTCGGGTCGCACGTCCAACGAAGCGGCGTTTCTCTACCAGCTGATGATTCGTAGCTACGGCACCAACAACATGCCCGACTGTTCCAACATGTGTCACGAGTCGTCCGGAAGCGCACTGACTGAATCCATCGGCATCGGCAAAGGCTCGGTGACGGTTCCCGACCTCGAGAACGCCGATCTCATCCTCATCGCCGGACAGAATCCCGGCACCAACCACCCTCGAATGCTCTCGACACTCGAGAAGGCAAAGGGCAACGGCGCCAAGATCATTGCCATCAATCCCCTACCCGAGGCTGGATTGCGACGGTTCAAGGATCCGCAGAAGGTGTCCGGCGTGATCGGGCACGGAGTCGAGATCGCGGACGAGTTCCTGCAGATCCGGCTGGGCGGAGACATGGCGCTGTTCCAGGGCCTGGGGAAGCTGCTGCTCGAGCAGGAAGATCGCGCTCCCGGCACCGTCGTCGATCGCGCATTCGTCGACCGGTACTGCGCCGGTTGGGACGAATACGAGAAGCACATCCGCGCGGTCGATCTCGGCACTGTACTCGAGGCGACGGGCCTGTCGATGGCGCAGCTCGAGGAAACGGCTGCCGCGCTTGCCCGATCCGAGCGAACCGTCACTTGCTGGGCCATGGGCATCACTCAGCACACACACGGAGTCGCCACCATCGAAGAAGCGGTCAACCTGCTGCTCATGCGTGGAATGATGGGCAAACCCGGTGCCGGGGTCTGTCCGGTGCGAGGACACTCCAATGTCCAGGGTGACCGCACGATGGGCATCTGGGAGAAGATGCCGGAAGAGTTCCTGGCCGCGCTCGACACCGAGTTCTCGATCTCGAGTCCCCGCAAGCACGGATGGGACACCGTCGACGCGATCCGCGCCATGAACGCCGGCAAGGCAAGCTTCTTCATGGCGATGGGAGGCAACTTCATCCAGGCCAGCCCGGACACCGCAGCCACCGAAACCGCGCTGCGCCAATGCGAACTCACCGTTCAGGTTTCCACCAAACTGAACCGAAGCCACGTCGTTCACGGGCAGACTGCAATCATCCTCCCCACCCTCGGACGCACCGACCTCGACGTCCAGGCCGGCGGAAAGCAGCTTGTCTCCGTGGAGGATTCGATGTCCATGGTGCACCTGTCGCGCGGACGCCTCACGCCGGTCAGCCCCTACCTGCGTAGCGAAGTCGCCATCATCTGCCAACTCGCCCGCGAACTACTCGGCAGCGATCACACCGTCCGCTGGCCGGCCTTCGAGGGCAGCTACGACCTGATTCGCGACTCCATCTCACGAGTGGTGCCCGGATGCGAAAACTACAACACCCGGGTTCGCCAGCCGGATGGATTCCAGCTCCCACACCCACCACGCGACTCGCGCGAATTCCGCACGCACACCGGCAAAGCCAACTTCGGCGTGAACGAACTGCACTGGATACCCACTCCCCGTGGCCGTCTGATTCTGCAGACCATGCGAAGCCACGACCAGTACAACACCACGATCTACGGCCTCGACGACAGATACCGCGGCATCAAGGGTGGACGCAAAGTCATCCTCGTCAATGCCGAAGACATCACCGCACTCGGATTCCGCGATGGCGATCTGGTCGACATCGTGTCCGAGTGGACAACCCCAGACGGCACTCTCGAAGAGCGTCGGGTCACGGAGTTCCGCATCGTCTCCTACGACACCCCCCGCGGTAATGCGGCGGCTTACTACCCCGAGACAAATCCCCTCGTTCCCCTCGAACACGTTGCAGCCAAGTCGAACACACCGGTCTCGAAGGCCGTCACCGTTCGACTCGAAGCATCAGGCGCCTGAGATGGGACGAGTCACCGCACGAACACCGGTCGTTCGAATCTCGGGTGATCGGGTCGTCACACGCCCCGACACCCTGGCCGTCGAGGAACCACTCGAAATGAGGGTCGGCGGCCAGGTGCTGGCCGTGACGATGCGAACACCCGGCAACGACGTCGACCTCGCACACGGATTCCTTCTCAGCGAAGGCGTCATCGCCACCCGCGACGACGTGAGCGTCGTCCGCTACTGCGACGGCGTCGACGAAACCGGCGCGAACACGTACAACGTCCTCGACATCGCTCTCGCTCCCGGAGTGCCGGTGCCCGATCACACTACCGACCGCAACACCGTGGTCAGTTCCGCGTGCGGAGTGTGCGGCAAGACCTCACTCGACGCCGTCCGGACCACGACGCGTCATCCGTTGGTCGGTGACACCACTTCCGTCACGTCAACCATCCTGGCGGCCATGCCGATCACACTGCGGGAGAGCCAACGGATCTTCGAGCGCACCGGCGGCCTGCACGCGGCCGGATTGTTCACTGCCACCGGCGAACTCTTGGCACTGCGCGAGGACGTCGGCCGTCACAACGCCGTCGACAAGGTGATCGGGTGGGCAATCACCGACGGCCGAGTGCCCCTCTACGACACGATCTTGATCGTCAGTGGACGGGCATCGTTCGAACTCGTCCAGAAGGCCGTCATGGCCGGCATTCCGATCCTCGGAGCCGTCTCCGCGCCGTCCTCCTTGGCCGTGGAACTAGCGCAGGAGTCCGGGCTGACTCTCGCCGGTTTCATCCGCGGCGATTCGATGAACGTCTACTCGCACCCGCACCGTGTCGAGGTCACGTCGAACTCGCACGCAGCTGAGCCGACAGTCGCACAGCGGAGTTGACCTCCCCGTAACCCTCGTACCCACCCACTCGCTGCACGACCTCGAAGAACAGGTCTCCCCCGACGGTCGGGGTGAACAGGTGGAAGAACTCACCGTGAGCATCCGCGTCGTAAAGGATTCCGGCGCCACGCATACGGTCGAGCAGTTCGGCATTCAGTCCGAAACGCGCGTCGAGATCGTCGTAGTAATTCGGGGAAATGGGTAGCGGCACAAAGCCCCAGTCCTGCATAGACGCCGCAGCACCGAAGATGTTCTCACACGCGAAGGCGACGTGACTGACGCCGCCGCGGCGAACCGTCGGCAGCCCGCTTCGACTGCCCTCCACCATGTTCAGCGAGATGCGCAGGGCATGTCCGTCGCCGTCTTGAACGAGCGTGAGCGCCTGGCTCCGCATGAGGCCGACGGAATCGGTGACGTCCTGCCCCTCGTGCGGTTGCATCTCGAACACCGACCGCAGGAGCAGCATGATGCCGTCCCAGCTCTCGGCCGGAACTGCAAGCGCCACATGGTCGATCCCGGTGAACACTACGCCCTGTTCACGATTGCGCTCGGCGGGTAGCGGATAGATCTCGAAAGCCGATTCCCACGCCGCAGCACTGCCGGGGCCCCGCAGATCGATCGACGTCGCGTCGGTGACCTTCAGACGTACGACGTCCGGTACCTCGGAGTTCTCGTCGCTCGATCCCGGCAACTGCACTCGCGTCGCCGGTACTTCGAGAGCCAGCGCTCGCTCACCCCACACTTCGGGTTCGGTTGCGCGGATGCCGATCTGAGTGAGAACCGGTAAATCCGCAGGCAGCCCGGGCGCCGTCCACACCGTGCCCGCAGTCGCGTCCACGGCAACGGTGAGCGATCCGTGCCGCCACAACTGTAAATCGTGGTCGTGGTGCCGTCCGAGAAGATGAAAACCGACGCGGGAGAGCATCGTGTGCACCTGGTCCTGCTTAGCTGGTCCCGCCGCGATTCGCAGAGACACGATTCCTTCGAGCGGCGTGCGCTCCGGGGCGGTGAACAGCGTGGGTCCACCGGCGGCCGGGTTCGCGGCAGCGACCTGTTCTTCGAGGTGGAGCAGCGACCGATGAGCGTCGATTGCCGTTCGCTGGGTGTCGGCGCGACGGAATACGTCATTGAAGATCTCGAGCGACCATGGTCCGTCGTAGCCCGTGGCGTAGACGTGCTGAGCGAAAGCACTCAGATCGAAACTGCCCTGCCCCGGGAAGTTTCGGTGGTGCCGGCTCCACTGCAGGATGTCCATCGCCAAGAACGGTGCGTCCGCCAACTGGAGGAAGAAAATCTTCTCGCCCGGAATCTCGCGAATTCCGGCGGGATCGTCACCGCGCGAGAGGATGTGGAAGCTGTCCAGACAGGTTCCGAGTGAAGGATGGTCGACCCCTTCGACGATCTTCCATGCGTGGCTGTAGGTGTTGACGTGGGCACCCCACGCGAGTGCCTCGTACGCAACTTTCTTGCCGTGCTCGGACGCCAATTCGGCGAGGGCTCCGAACTGCTCCGTCAACTGACCGTCGTCGTGACTCGCGGTCGGTAGAGGCGAGGAGCACACCAGGAGCGTCTCGCATCCCAGCTGTTCCATCAGCTCGAATTTGCGTTGCACTCGAACAAGATTCCGAACAAATTGACGTTCCTCCACCGTGTCGAAGTCACGGAACGGCTGATACAGATCGAGGGTGAGCCCCAGATCCACTGCCCTCGTTCGTAATTCCTTCGGGGACCACGGCGAAGCAACAAAATCCGGCTCGAACACCTCGAAGCCGTCGAAGCCAGCGGCCGCGATGGCGTTGAGCTTCTCCTCGAGAGTGCCGCTCAGCGATACCGTCGCGATCGACGTCCGAACCGGGGCACTCACAGCGCTGCCGCAGCCTGTTCGCCGTGCACCAGTTCGGTCATGTGAGCGAGCATCCGCTTGCTGTCGGGCTCGATGCCCGTGAAGATACGGAATGCGTCGACGGCCTGGAAGACAGTCATTCCGCCTCCGCTGAGCGTCGGCGCGCCGATCAACCTGGCCTGACGCAACAGTTCCGTTTCGAGCGGGCGGTAGACGATTTCCGCCACCCACAGATCGGGGCGGAGCAGATCCGGGGAGAAGGCCATTCCGGGATGGGCCGCCATTCCCATCGGTGTCGCGTGGATCAATCCGTTCGCGTTGCCGAGCGCTTCTGCGAGGTCGCTCGTGTGCCGCGCCTCGACTACCTGCGCGGGAAACTGCCGCGAGAAGGCATGCGCGAGTTCTTCCGCGCGAGCCAGGCTCGAATCGACCAACGTCAGCGTCCCGACGCCGCGGGTGAGCGCGGCATAGGCAACCGCCGCGCCTGCTCCGCCCGCACCGAGCTGCACGACGCGAGCGAGCTGCGCACCGGGTAGCCCCTCGTCGAAATTCCGGCCGAAGCCCGACCAATCGGTGTTGTGTCCGATCGCCTTGCCGGAGTCGAAGAGGACCGTGTTCACTGCGCCGAGCTTGTCTGCGTCCGGCGAAAGCTCGTCGAGGTGCTCGATCACCAACTGCTTGCACGGGTGAGTGATGTTGAGGCCGCGGAACCCGAAACGTCGTGCATACGTCAGAAGTTCACCGATGTCCGAAGGCGCCATCCCCATCGCGTCGAGATCGAGGATGCGGTAAACGTACGGCAGGCCCTGTCTGCGGCCTTCTTCCTCGTGCATGATCGGAGTCAAGGAGGCTCCGATGCCGGTGCCGATCAGACCGCAGAGGATCGAATCACTCATCAGTTCTTCCCTTCTCGAATGCAGACGAATTCGACTGCGGCGCTGTAACCGCCGATCCCTAACCCGCAGATGACCGCGTCGGCGATCCCGGAAACGTAGGAGTGGTGACGGAATTCTTCGCGGCCGTGGATGTTGCTGATGTGCACCTCCACCACGGGGGCGTCGAGTGTGACCAGTGCGTCTCGCAAGGCAACGGAGGTATGCGAATACCCACCGGGATTGATGACGATGCCCGCGACTCTTCCCCTGGCCTCGTGGATCCAATCGATCAGTTGACCCTCGTGGTTCGACTGCTTTGCTTCGACCACCGCTCCGAACTTCTCGGCCGCAACTTCGCAGCGGGAAATGACGTCGTCCAGAGTGCCTCTCCCGTAGAACTCCGGTTGGCGCTGGCCCAACAAATTCAAGTTGGGCCCGTTGAGAACCAGAACCGGTAGAGATGGAGTCATCAGGGCACCTCGGTGTCGACGTTCGAAGTTAATGTACGAACTAGTGAGTTAGTTCACTGGACGTTACTCCCCCGACGCGAACTCGACAAGCAAAGTCGACAAACTGCTGACAGATAGAGTGAGCACATGGTTTCCGAGCAGTCAGTGAACTCTGTGGCGTCGAAGCCGGAGAAGCGACGCCGAAACAGTGACCTGACCAGGGTGAACATCATCGCCGTCGCCACCGAAGAGTTTGCCGACAAGGGCTTCGCCGGCGCCCGGGTGGACGAGATTGCAACCAAGACGCACACCACCAAACGGATGATCTACTACTACTTCACCGACAAGGAAGGGCTGTACAAATCAGTCCTCGAACACGCGTACAGCGTGATTCGTGCGCAGGAGCGCGAACTCGACCTCGAGGGATTGAACCCCACCGCAGCAGTGCGCGCCTTGGCCGAACTGACCTTCGACCACCACGAACAGCACCCGAACTTCATTCGGCTGGTGGCAAACGAGAACATGCTCCGCGGCGAGCACATCGAGAAATCCGAACTACTCAGCGGCCTCGGCGCACCCGCCGCCGACCTGGTCTCCCAGATCCTCCACGACGGGCAGCAGGCGGGGGTATTCCGCTCCGACGTCGATGCCCTCGATATTCACATGTTGATCAGCAGTTACTGCGTCTTCCGCATCGCCAACCGGTACACGTTCAAAGCGCTCTTCGACCGCGATCTGACCGACTCGACTCATCGCGAACATCTACGAACGATGCTCGGCGACATGGTTGTTGCGTTCCTGACCTCACCGACGCCGTCCTGACCCACCCCGAAGTCCTAAAAATCCCCCTACGGTGGTGAGTAGAACTCACAGCTGCCACCGGGAGGAATGACGTGACCGAGAATTACGTAGACGGGCTTTCACTCGAGGAGAAAGCGTCGTTGACGTCCGGCTCGGATTTCTGGCACAGCCAGTCCGTTGCCGGAATCGAATCGATATTACTGACCGACGGTCCGCACGGAGTCCGGAAACAACCCGAGGGTGGCGACGCACTCGGACTCGGCCACAGCATTCCCGCGACGTGTTTTCCGCCGGCAGTCGGGTTGGGCTCGTCGTGGAACCTCGACCTCATCCGCCAGGTCGGTGAGGCTCTGGGCGACGAAGCCAAAGCCGAACAGGTCTCGGTTCTCCTCGGTCCCGGTATCAACATCAAACGATCCCCGTTGTGCGGCCGGAATTTCGAATACGTCTCCGAGGACCCATTCCTCTCCGGCCGCGTCGCGGCAGCACTGATCACCGGCATCCAGTCTCGCGGCGTCGGAACCTCGCTCAAGCACTTCGCTGCCAACAACCAAGAGCACGACCGGATGAGAGTCAGCGCCGACGTCGACGAACGGACGCTGCGCGAGATCTATCTGGCCGGATTCGAGTACGCCGTCAAGACCGCGGTCCCGACGACGGTCATGTGCTCGTACAACAAGATCAACGGTGTGTACTCGAGCCAGAACCGTTGGCTGCTCACCGAGGTACTCCGCGAGCAGTGGGGCTTCGACGGCCTCGTCGTTTCGGACTGGGGAGCGGTCAACGATCGCGTGGCGGCACTCGCCGCCGGCCTCGATCTGGAAATGCCGTCGACCGGAACCGACACCCAGATCGTCGACGCCGTGCGCGGCGGAGACCTTGACGAATCCGTACTCAACACTGCAGCCGAACGACTGTCGACGCTGGTGAAACGCACCGCCGCCGCGCGCACCGAAGGCCACACGTACGACGTCGAGCGTCACCACGAACTGGCTCGGATCGCGGCAACGGAGTCCGCTGTATTGCTGGCCAACGACGGAGAACTACTGCCGCTGACCCCCGGCGGGCAAACTGTCGCGGTGATCGGAGAATTCGCGTGCAGCCCGCGGTACCAGGGGGCCGGCAGTTCACAGGTGGTTCCAACCAAGCTCGACAATGCTTTGGACGCGATCCTCGACCTCGAAGGCGCCGACCGCGTCACCTTCGCACCGGGCTTCACCTTCGACAGCACTCCGGACGACGACATGGTCACCGAGGCTGTCGACGCTGCGCGCCGCGCTGACGTCGCTGTGCTCTTCCTCGGACTACCGTCCGCCACCGAATCCGAAGGGTTCGACCGAACCCACATCGATCTGCCCGCCGATCAGATTGCCCTGCTGGAAGCGGTGCACGGTGCGAACCCGAACACCGTGGTCGTGCTCTCCAACGGTGGCGTGATTTCGATCGAGCCTTGGAAGGATCATGCCGCCGCAATCCTCGAGGGTTGGCTACTCGGCCAGGCCGGCGGCTCGGCGATTGCCGACCTTCTGTTCGGCATCACGAATCCGTCCGGGCGTCTGACGGAGACCATTCCGCTTCGCCTCCAAGACAATCCGTCGTATCTGCATTTCCCGGGAGCCCAGCAGCACGTCCGCTACGGCGAAGGCCTGTACGTGGGATACCGCTACTACGACTCCGTGCTGCGCGAAGTGGCGTACCCGTTCGGGTTCGGGCTGAGCTACACCACCTTCGACATCACCGATACGTCTGTCGAGGCCGGTGAGAATTCCGCCGAAGTGACCGTCACCGTGCGCAACAGCGGTGACCGATCGGGCAGCACCGTCATTCAGGTCTACGTCCACGACGCCTCGGAAAGCATCGACCGTCCCGTGCAGGAATTGAAGGGCTTTGCCAAGGTCCACCTCCACCCCGACGAATCTGAGACCGTGAACATCACGCTCGACACCAGGGCATTTGCCTATTGGTCCGTCGCGGCGCAGGACTGGGCGATCGAACCTGGCGACTACGAGATCCGCGTCGGTTTCTCGTCTCGGGACATCGCGAGAACCGACACGATCACCCTGGCCGGGAACGTCGGCGTCGGCACACTCGACGCAATGTCGACCATCGGTGAATGGCTCGCCCATCCCGTCGGTAGTGCCGTTCTCGGCGCCGCCATGTCCGCCGCAGCAGGCGAAGGTGCGCAGTCGGTCAGTCCCGAGATGATGGCGCTCGCCGGTTCTATGCCGCTCGGAAAACTCGCCACCTTCGGCCTCGGCATCACCGAGGAACAGGTGGAGCAGTTGGTGGCGGCCGCAGCACAGCCGGCCTACTAGCTCACTGAACTGCGGTTTCGACGAGTGGTGTGACCGCCAGTAGATTTTTATGAACTATTTGGTTAATAATCTTGTGTAGTTGCTGTGACGTCGGTTACATTCCTTGTATCGCTCTCCGCACAGACGTTCTCAATACGAACACAATCAGCGGATGTAGAGCCTCCACGACGCTTCCACCCAGGAGATGAGCATGTCAGCTAGTACGGTTACACCGTCCGGCCCCGAGGCGGGATCCTTGGCCAGGCCGGACACGACCAAGGTCAAGCGCGCCGCAACGTCGTCGTTTCTCGGCAGCATGCTCGAGTACTACGACTTCTACATCTACGCCTCTGCCGCTGCGCTCATCTTCCCCACCGTGTTCTTCCCGGACAGCGGACATGCGGCTCTGCTTTCGCTGGCCACTTTCGGTGTCGCGTACGTCGCGCGCCCCCTCGGCGCTGTAGTCCTCGGCCATTTCGGTGACCGCGTCGGCCGCAAGAAGATCATGCTGCTCACGCTCATTCTGATGGGCGCAGCCACCTTCCTCATCGGATGTATTCCCAGCGCCGATTCGATCGGAGTTTTTGCACCGATACTTCTTGTCCTGATGAGAATCGCCCAGGGCATCTCCGCCGCCGGTGAACAGAGCGGTGCCAGCTCACTGACGCTCGAACACGCCCCCGAAGGCCGACGCGCGTTCTTCTGCAGTTGGACCCTCAACGGCACCCAGGCCGGCTTCATCCTCGCCAGCCTCGTATTCCTGCCCATTGCCGCACTCCCCGACGACATCCTTTACACGTGGGGCTGGCGAATCCCGTTCTGGGGCAGCCTGATCGTTCTGGTCGCGGCATACATCATGCGTCTCAAGCTCGAAGAACCCGAAGAGTTCACCGAGCAGCAGGAATCCAAGACCGTCGCCAAATTGCCTGTTGCCGATCTTCTTCGCACCCACAGCGCAAATCTGATTCGCGTGATCTGCTGCGCTTTCATCGCCGTCGTCTCGACCATCTTCTCCGTCTTCGGTCTCGCTTTCGCCACCACCGAAGAAGTGGGGATTCCGAAGTCGACCATGCTCTGGGTTGCCATCGCAGCCAACGCCGTAGCCCTGCTCAGTCAGCCCGCCTGGGCGATGCTCTCCGACCGGATCGGTCGCAGGCCGCTGTTCATCGGTGGCGCCCTCGGTAGCGCGGTGTTCATCTACGTGTACTTCGGCGCAATCGCCAGCGGCAACGTTCCCCTGATCTTCCTCGCCGCAATCGGATTGATGTCCGTCTTCTACGCTGCCCCGAATGCCATCTGGCCGTCGTTCTACTCCGAGATGTTCAACACCAAGGTCCGCTACTCGGGCATTGCGATCGGCACCCAGGTCGGCTTCGCCCTCGCAGGCTTTGCCCCCGCCATCGGCAACGCCCTCATGGGAGGCGACAAGACACACTGGATGCCCGTTGCCATTCTGACTTCGGTGGCCTGCGTCATCTGCGCGATCTCGGCGTTCACCGCCAAGGAGACGTTCCGCACTCCCCTCAAGGAGCTCGGCAACCCGATCTAGCCGACCACCCCACAGACACCCTGCACGAACGACTGTGTTGCGCGAACGACTGTGGCCCGGCATCTCGCGAGAGATGCCGGGCCACAGTCGTTTTGAAGTTCTACGCCGTCTTGTCGCGACGCTCGCCACGTTCCGGCTTACGCGGAACGATGGTCGGAAGTACGTTGTCGTTGACGGTCTCCGCGGTGACGACCACCTTTTCGACGTCGTCACGGCTGGGGATGTCGTACATCACGGGAAGAAGAACTTCTTCCATGATGGCGCGCAGGCCACGCGCACCGGTTCCACGCAAGATCGCCTGATCGGCAATAGCGTCGAGCGCTTCTTCGGTGAACTCGAGTTCGACGCCGTCCATGTCGAACAGACGACGATACTGCTTGACGAGAGCATTCTTGGGCTCCGACAAGATCTGAACGAGCGATTCCTTGTCGAGGTTGGTCACCGACGCGATCATCGGCAGTCGGCCGATGAACTCCGGAATCAGACCGAACTTGATCAAATCCTCCGGCATGACCTCGGCGAAACGATCGACCGTATCCAGTTCGGCCTTCGACCGAACCTCGGCACCGAAACCGATACCGCGCTTGCCGACACGATCGGAGACGATCCGCTCGAGACCTGCGAACGCGCCGGCGACGATGAACAGCACGTTCGTGGTGTCGATCTGGATGAATTCCTGGTGTGGATGCTTGCGGCCACCCTGCGGCGGGACACTCGCCTGCGTGCCTTCGAGAATCTTCAGCAACGCCTGCTGAACGCCTTCGCCGGACACGTCACGCGTGATCGACGGGTTCTCGCTCTTACGCGCGATCTTGTCGACCTCGTCGATGTAGATGATTCCGGTCTCGGCGCGCTTGACGTCGTAGTCGGCAGCCTGAATCAGCTTGAGCAGAATGTTCTCGACGTCCTCACCGACGTAGCCGGCCTCGGTCAACGCCGTCGCATCGGCGATGGCGAACGGGACGTTGAGCATCTTCGCAAGTGTCTGGGCGAGATACGTCTTGCCACAACCGGTGGGGCCGAGCATCAAGATGTTGGATTTTGCGAGCTCAACCGTCTCACCCCGCGCATCACGGCCCTTGTCGCCGGCCTGAATGCGCTTGTAGTGGTTGTAGACGGCCACGGCCAACGTCCGCTTCGCGGAGTCCTGACCGATGACGTAGTTCTCGAGGAATTCTCGGATCTCCGCAGGCTTGGGAAGCTCGTCGAGCTTGACCTCGCTCGATTCGGCCAATTCCTCTTCGATGATCTCGTTGCAGAGGTCGATGCACTCGTCGCAGATGTACACCCCGGGTCCTGCAATGAGCTTTTTGACCTGCTTCTGACTCTTACCGCAGAAAGAGCACTTGAGCAGATCCCCGCCGTCGCCGATGCGTGCCATCTCGTGAGGTCCCTACTTTCCATCATGTACGTGCACTCGCCGCCACTCGATCGGTCGAGACGCTCCGCAGTACGTCGGTAGTTGTCAGATCAGACAAACTGATCAACAAACTGATCGAACAAATCTGGTCGAACAAACGCAGAACGCCGGTCGAGAACCAGCCCGTGAAGTGACGGTACCCGCAGATCCCGAACGGGGTCGACCTGTTCTCGGCGTTTCGCCTGCGGATAAAAAAGAAAAGAGTCGAGATTTCAGCCTGGCGAGCGCTCCACCAGGCACTTCTCGACGTGTCCGCCTCGTGTCGGGAATCGGGATACCGATCCTCGACACGAGGCGGAAATCGACTACTTCTGTGCGCTGAGCTTCCGGTAAGCGAGCACGTCGTCGATGATGCCGTATTCCTTGGCCTGCTCGGCCGTGAGGATCTTGTCGCGATCGGTGTCGACTCGGATGGTCTCCGGATCCTTGCCCGTGTGCAGCGACAGCGTGCTCTCCATGAGCCGACGCATACGCTCGATCTCCGCAGCCTGGATCTCCAGATCGGAAACCTGACCCTGGATGCCGCCCGTGGCCGGCTGGTGGATCAGAATGCGCGAGTTGGGGAGCGCGAAGCGCTTGCCCGGCGTACCACCGGCGAGAAGCACGGCAGCTGCCGAAGCAGCCTGACCGAGGCAGACGGTGGAAATGTCGGCACGGACGTACTGCATCGTGTCGTAGATCGCCATCAGCGCGGTGAACGAACCACCGGGCGAGTTGATGTACATGGTGATGTCGCGGTCCGGATCCTGCGATTCGAGAACCAACAACTGCGCCATGAGGTCATTGGCGGAGACGTCGTCGACCTGCGAGCCGAGGAAGATGATGCGCTCCTCGAACAGCTTGTTGTACGGGTCGGACGTCTTGACGCCGTAGCTGGTCTGCTCCGTGAACTGGGGCAGGATGTAGCGCGATTGGGGGCCTGACGGCGTCTGGCCGCCCAGCGAGTTAGCTCCGAAAAGATTGGTCATCAGTTCTCCAAAGTATGAATTGGGCAGCGAAGGGATGGACGAACCGGCTCAGTTGCCGGTGCCGCCGGCCTGATTCGCACGGGAGACGACGTGGTCGACGAAGCCGTACTCGAGAGCTTCCTTCGCCGTGAACCAACGGTCACGGTCGGAGTCCGCGGTGATCTGCTCGACCGTCTGACCGGTGTGCTGAGCGATCAGCTCGGCCATTTCGCGCTTGGTGTGCTTGAACTGCTCAGCCATGATCGCGATGTCGCTGGCGGAACCACCGATACCGGCGGACGGCTGGTGCATCATGATGCGGGCGTGAGGCAGTGCGTATCGCTTGCCTTTGGTGCCGGCCGAGAGGAGGAACTGACCCATCGACGCTGCAAGGCCCATGCCGAAGGTTGCGATGTCGCACTCGGCGAACTGCATGGTGTCGAAGATCGCCATACCTGCGGTCACGGATCCACCGGGCGAGTTGATGTAGAGCGAGATGTCTCGCGTCGGGTCCTCGGCCGAGAGCAGCAGGATCTGTGCGCACAGCTTGTTGGCGATGTCGTCGTCGACCTGGGTACCGAGGAAAATGATGCGCTCTCGCAGCAAGCGCTCGTACACCGAGTCGCTGAGGTTCAACCCAGCGGTCGCTGAAGTCATGGCGGGACTCTGCAAAGTCTCCAGGTGATTGGAAGTCACGGTACCTGCCTTCTATGTGGATCTACTTGTGCGGTGGATCGTCTGTGCGAAACACTTCTACTGACACAGACAGTAACGAAGTAGGGCGGCACCGGAGTCCCGGTGCCGCCCTACTTCGCTCAAAGCGGAAAACTCAGTGCAGTCGATCGTGGTGAAAACACCCGTCCGCCTGCGTTTTTACTTGTCTTCGCTCTCGGCGGAATCAGACGCATCCGCTGCGGTTTCGTCTTCGCTGCTGCCGAACAGCTCTGCGGTGTCGACAACGGCACCGGAGGTGTCCTTGACACCGGCCGACTCGACGACGGACGCGAGAGCCTTGCCGCGACGAACGTCTGCGAAGACGGCGCCGAGCTGGTTGGCCTGCTGGATCTGCTGGATGAACTGCTCCGGAGCCATGCCGTAACGCTGCGCCTGGAACAGGATGCGCTCAGTGAGCTCGTCCTGACCGACGGTGACGTTGCCCGCATCGGCGATCGAGTCGAGCAAGAGCTGCGTCTTGACGGAGCGCTCAGCGGCTTCCTGTGCATCCTTGTCGAACTCTTCGCGGCTGCTGCCCTGCTCTTCGAGGAGCTTGTTCAGTGCCTCTTCATCGTGATCGAGACCGTGAACGGCGTCGTGCAGTGCAGCGTCGATCTCAGCCTTGACGACGGCCTCCGGCAACGGAACCTCGACGGTCTCGAGCAGCTGCTCGAGAACCTTGTCGCGGATCTGACCGGCCTGCTCGACCTTCCGGACGCGTGCGACGCGCTCACGAAGGTCTGCCTTCAGTTCTTCAAGGGTGTCGAACTCGCTGGCGAGCTGAGCGAACTCGTCGTCCTCAGCCGGAAGCTCGCGCTCCTTGACCGTCTGCACGGTCACGGTGACAACAGCTTCCTTGCCCGCGTACTCGCCGGCGACCAGCGTCGACGTGAAGTCCTTGGACTCCCCCGCCTTGAGGCCGATGATGGCTTCGTCGAGGCCCTCGATGAGCTGGCCCGATCCGACCTCGTGCGACAGTCCGCTCGCGGTTGCCTCGGCAACGTTCTCGCCGTCGACGGTGGCCGACAGGTCGATCGAGACGAAGTCGCCGTCCTCGACTGCGCGGTCGACGCCGGTGAGGGTGCCGAAACGCTGACGCAGCGAAAGCATCTGCTCTTCGATGGCTTCGTCGGTGATCTCGATCGGATCGACCTCGACGTTGATGGAGCTGAAGTCGGGAAGCTCGATCTCGGGGCGCACGTCGACCTCGGCGGTGAACTCGAGGAGCTCGCCGTCTTCGATCTTGGTGACCTCGATCTCGGGCTGGCCGATGGCCTTCACGCCGGCGCTGGTGACAGCCTCGGAGTAACGCGACGGCAGAGCGTCGTTAACGACCTGCTCGAGCACAGCGCCGCGACCGACACGTGCTTCGAGAAGGCGGGCCGGAGCCTTGCCGGGACGGAAGCCGGGGAGACGAATCTGCTGCGCGAGGGCCTTGTAGGCCTTGTCGAAATCAGACTTGAGTTCCGCGAAGGGCACCTCAACGTTGATACGGACTCGCGTCGGGCTGAGCTGCTCGACGGTGCTCTTCACGAAACTTCGCTCCTTCGTCTGGTCTTGCTCACAACTTGTGTTGAATCGGTACTGCTGTCTGGCGCGGCACTTCACTCCCGTACGAGCTGGAGGTGAAGTGCCATGTACGTACTTGTCGGGATGACAGGATTTGAACCTGCGACCCTCCGCTCCCAAAGCGGATGCGCTACCAAGCTGCGCTACATCCCGTTTCCGATCACATGAAACACCGAACACATGAAACACACGATACGGCCATCCGAGGCCACTAAGACAGCGGGCCACAAAGGCAGCCACCATCGGTGACCGCGCACAACCCTATCGCGCTCACTACTCTCTCACGAACCCGACCGCCATTTGTACACGGCCCGGCTGTCGACCCCGTCAGTATGTCATCCGACGGCAGCCACATACAGCCTTGCCTCAATTGCCATTCAGAGCCGGAATCAGAAGCCGCGCCTGCGGCCGAGACACCCCGACTCGCCGAGCAATTCGGCAATTCCCCAGGTGAACGCCGGTATCGAACTTCTCCGACCCCCCGATTATGAAATCCGGTGGGGCATTGGGTACAGTTTCGTATCGCAGACGACGAACACGGCGATCCCGAGTTGTCGTATGCACGGGGATGTAGCTCAATGGTAGAGCCTCAGTCTTCCAAACTGATCACGCGGGTTCGATTCCCGTCATCCCCTCCATCAGGAGGGAAACTCCGCAAAAATCCGCACCGGCCCAGCCGGTGCGGATTTTTGCGTTAAGACTTTGTGTACTCCGACCACTCCCCGGCGGTCCGTATCCTGGAGTTGTCCGGATCGATTCTGCTCGGGAGGCCACTCGTGACCACGATTCTTCTCATACTCGTCGTTCTGGCCGTAGTCGTATTTCTGGTCATGAAAAGCCAGCAACGCGGTTCCGGCCACAGCGCAACACAACTCGACGATGCGAAAGCCGATGCCCGGCAGGCGATCGAACGCCTCGGCGGTCAGGTCTACAACCTGACCGGCAGTGACGACGCGTCGCGCCAAGCCCTCGCCGACGCAGGCGAACGGTACAACGCCGCAGGATCGCAGATCGACCAGGCCGCAACGCCGGTTCAGGCTCGTCTCGCGAAACAGACTGCCCTGGAAGGGCTTTACTACATCCGCGCGGCACGGGTGGCGATGGGCATGGATCCGGGGCCGGAAGTCCCTTCCATCGACGGACAGAAGGCTGCCGGTTCGGTCACCGAAGACCGTGAGGTCGAATTCGAGGGCCGCAAGGTCGCGGCATCACCCAATCCGTCGTCGCACACACCCAACTACTACCCCGGTGGCCGAGTCGCCGGACGCCCGGTCCCGGCCGGCTGGTACTCCGAACCCTGGTGGAAGCCTGCACTCGTCGCCGGCGCCTGGGGCCTGGGTTCGATGATGCTGTTCTCGACCATGTTCTCCGGCATGGCCGGGGTTCCTTACGGCGCAGAGGCTTTCGCCCAGGGTGGCGATACCGGAGCCGGCGACTCGGGAGACCAGGGCGACTCGGGAGATCTGGGCGACTCGGGAGATCAGGGCATGGACGCCGGCGCGGATCAAGGAAGTATCGACAACACCGATTTCACCGCAGACGGTGGAGGCAGCGACTACGGGGACTTCGGTGGCGGAGACTTCGGAGGCTTCGACTTCTAAGCCGACTGACACACCGGGCACCAGAACAAGTTTCGTGCCTTCATAACGGAATGCAGGATCGGTGTGCCGCACACGCGGCACGGCGATCCTGCTCTTCTGTAGACATAGGTACGCGGACGATCCTTCGCATACGCCGGATCTCCGTTGTCGTGCTCGGCGCGAACGACGTGCATCTTCCCGCGTCTGACGCCGACTTTCATCAATTCGACAAGGTCTGCCCACATGGCGGTCCACTCGCCGTGGGAGACGAGATTCCCCGGTCGTTCAGGGTTGATTCCGTGACGAAAGAGAAGTTCGGCGCGATAAACGTTGCCGACACCCGCCAGGACCGCCTGGTCCATCAGCAGGGCGCCGATTGCCGTCTTGGACTTGGAGATTCGCATCCAAGCCTTCTGCGGATCCGCGTCGCGGCGCAGTGGGTCCGGCCCGAGCCGGGCTTCTATCGCGGCGACCTGAGGCGGTAGCAGGACTTCGCAGGCGGTGGGACCACGAAGGTCGGTGCCGAAATCGGCACCGACCATTCGCATCCGGACCTGGCCTACCGGTTCTTCCATCGGCAGGGTGGCGTCGGTGAACTTTCCGTACAAACCGAGGTGTACGTGAACTGTCAATCCATTGTCGTACGTGTGCCAGAGGTGCTTTCCCCAGGCATCCGAGGACGTGAGTACGTGTCCGTCCACCAGGCGCGCGTCCTCGGCGAATCTGCCTTGCGGACTGAGCACGCGGACCGGTGAACCGACGAACTTGCGGGCATGCAACCGTGCCAGCCGGTGCAGGGTATGACCTTCAGGCACGGAACAACTTTCGGATCAGGCTTGCGGCAGAGCCGGTGCGACGCCGGTCTTCTCGTACTCGGACAAGATGTCGATACGACGCTGGTGGCGCTCTTCACCCGACCATGCGGTGGCGAGGAAAGCGTCGACGATGGCAAGCGACTCCTCGAGGGAATGCATACGTCCGCCGATGCCGATCAGCTGAGCGTTGTTGTGCTCGCGGGCCAGCTTCGCCGTTTCGACGCTCCAGGCGAGGGCGCACCGTGCGCCGGGAACCTTGTTCGCTGCGATCTGCTCGCCGTTGCCACTGCCACCGAGGACGATTCCCAGGCTGCCCTCGTCGGCGACGACACGCTTTGCGGCTTCGATGCAGAAGGCCGGGTAGTCGTCCACGGCGTCGTACTCGTGAGCACCACAGTCGATGGCCTCGTGGCCGTTCGCTTTCAGGTGTTCGATGATCTCGTTCTTACGTTCGAATCCGGCATGGTCGGCACCCAGGTATACGCGCATGGCGACAATTCTCTCAGGCCCGACCAGCCGGGCGCACCCGGGTCGACGTCACACTTTCAGGAGCGCGCATCACCGTGCGAGCGCACCTATCGTGGTGCCCATGTACCCCGCCAACGCTCAGGCCGCTGCACCCGCCATTCGCGTGTCACCGGGCAGTGACGCGGTTCGCCACCCGTGGGAAATCCCGCTACTCGTGCTCGCGGTTCTGACGACGGTCGTCACTTATGTGGTGGCGATCGTTCTGATCGCTGCGGGTGATCTGTCGACGTGGATCCTCGTGGTGCTCGCGGCTCCGATCTTGCTGTTCCTCGCGCGAGGTCAGCTGTACGGATCGCAGCAGGTCAACGGAATCAAGATGACGCCTTCACAATTTCCGGAGGGGTATCAGCTGGTTGCCGAGGCTGCCGCACGGTTCGGCATGAAAACTCCGCCGGATGCCTACGTCGTGCTGGGGAACGGGCGGATCAACGCGTTTGCGTCAGGGCACGGATTTCGCCGTTTTGTCGTCGTCTACAGCGACCTGTTCGAAGTCGGTGGGCAGGCACGCGAGCCCGATGCGCTCGCATTCATCATCGGCCACGAGGTCGGCCACATCGCTGCTGGGCATGCGTCGTACTGGCGCCAGTGGGGACAGTTCGCGTCGAACTACATTCCGGTGATCGGATCTTCGCTGTCGCGTTCCATGGAGTACACGGCAGACAACTTCGGTTTTCACATGCCGGAAAGTATCTCGTGGGTCTGGTCGGGTTCGACGAACTCGCCGATCGCGCGACACTCGAATCCGGTTTCTTCCCGTGGTTCGTCAACATCTTGTCGTCGCATCCGGTGCTGACCTGGCGTGCGGCCGCGCTTCGCAACCGCACGCACTCAGGGCATCTGTTCTTCCGGCCGGGTCAGCTCTACCGAAATCCGGCGCTCACTGCCGCTCAGTCGAACTGAGGATCCTCGTTGCGGGTCCGCTTGAGCTCGAAGAAGTGGGGGTAGCCGGCCAGCGCGACGGCGCCGTCCCACACCTTGCCTGCGTCCTCGCCTCGCGGGATGCGCGAAAGCACGGGACCGAAGAAAGCCACACCGTTGACATGGATCGTCGGGGTTCCGACGTCGGGTCCGACGGCGTCCATGCCCTTGTGATGGCTCTCGCGCAGAGCCTCGTCGTACTTGTCGGTGTCGGCGGCCTCGGCCAGTTCAGGTGGCAGGCCGACCTCGGCGAGGGACGACTTGATGACGTCGGCGAAGTCCTTGTTTCCCTCGTTATGAATCTTCGTGCCCATCGCCGTGTACAGCGGCAGGAGGATATCGTCACCCTTCAGCTGCGCTGCAGCGATAGCGACGCGGACCGGTCCCCAGGCCTTGGTCATCATCTCGCGGTACTCGTCTGGCAGGTCGCGGCCCTCGTTGAGAACCGCAAGGCTCATCACGTGGAACTTGGCCTCGATGTCGCGTACCTGCTGGGCCTCGAGAATCCAGCGCGAGGTGATCCAGCACCACGGGCAGAGCGGGTCGAACCAGAAGTCAGCAGTGTCCGTGGTCTTGCTCGAGGTTGCGCTCACGAAGAAACTCCCTATCAGTTCATGTCGGTCAGGTCATATCAGTTCGGGGACATATCTCCCGTCCTGCCAACAATCATGAACCCGCAATCCTTCCCGCGCTTTCCCTCGAACCACCTTCCGATCGCAGTAGTGTCGAAAAGAAACGAGTGCGAAGGAGTGGTTCGGTAATGAGCACCAACCGGAGATTCGTGATCGTCGGCGGCGGGCTCGCGGGCGCAAAGATGGCAGAAGCCCTGCGTGACAGAGATTTCGACGGTGAAATCACCGTCTTGAGCGAAGAAGACCACCTTCCGTACGAGCGTCCGCCGCTGTCGAAAGAGTTCTTCGCGGGAAAGAAAACACTCCCCGAATTCACCGTCCACGACGGCGAGTGGTTCCGCGACCATCGCGTCGATCTTCGACCGGGAACCACGGCAACGGCGATCGACACCGCTGCGCACACCGTCTCACTTCCGGACGGTTCCACGATCGGCTACGACAAGCTCGCCCTGGCCACCGGTTCACGTTCGCGGCGCCTCGACATCCCGGGGGCCGACGCCGAAGGCGTTCACTACGTGCGAACAGTCGATCAAGCCGCTGCGCTGCTGCGCACCCTGGCCGCCGACAAGAAACTCGTCGTGATCGGTGCCGGCTGGATCGGTCTCGAAATTGCCGCGTCGGCTCGCGGTTTCGACGTCGACGTCACCGTGCTCGAACATGCCGACCTCCCGCTCGAATCGACGCTCGGCCCGGAAATGGGTGAGGTCTTCGCCGCACTGCACCGCCAGAACGGCGTCGACTTGCGCACCGGCACGGACGTCAGCGCAATCTCCGTCGACGGCGATCAAGCCTCGGGTGTCACCTTGAGCGATGGAACCGTGATTCCCGCCGACGCCGTGTTGATCGCTGTCGGAGCATTGCCCAACACCGAGTTGGCGTCGGAGGCGGGTATCGACGTCGACAACGGAGTTCTCGTCGACGCCGGTCTGCAGAGCAGCGACGCCGACGTCGTCGCGGTAGGAGACATCGCGGCCGCACAGCATCCGATTCTGAATGCACGAATTCGGGTGGAGCACTGGGCAAACGCGCTCAACCAACCCGAGACGGCTGCAGACACCATGTTGGGGCGGCCCGCCGAGTACGTGCGCATGCCGTATTTCTTCACCGATCAGTACGACCTCGGTATGGAATACGTGGGCCACGCACCGCATGGCGCTTATTCCCGTGTGGTCACTCGCGGTGACGTCGACAAGCGCGAGTTCCTGGCGTTCTGGCTCGATTCCGCGAACAAGGTACTCGCCGGCATGAACGTGAACATCTGGGATGCCGGTGACGCCATCAAGGAACTGGTCGCATCTTCGCGCCCCGTCGATCCGGATCGGTTGGCCGATCCACAGATTCCGCTGGCAGAAGCGTCCGCTTGAGTAAAGCCGTTCTCTTCGTGATGGGATGGACGTAATAGATCCGCACCATCAACGAGGAGATCTTTGTGGTCGCACCGAACCTGACACGCGAAACCGCAGCGCAACGGTCAGCAATCCTGAGCGTCGAGAACTACCTGATCGAACTCGATCTCACCGACGGCAACGACGCACCCGGCGAGGAGACGTTCTCTTCGAAGACCACTGTCACGTTCACGGCTACGGCCGGGGCAAGCAGCTTCATCGACATCGTCGCTGCCCGAGTCCATTCCGCAGTCCTCAACGGAACGGCACTCGACGTCACCGGTTACGACGAGTCGACAGGCATCAGCCTGCCCGACCTCGCTGCCGACAACGAGTTGGTCATCGAGGCCGATTGCATCTACTCCCACACCGGCGAAGGACTGCACCGATTCGTCGACCCGACCGATGACGCCGTCTACCTCTATTCACAATTCGAGACGGCTGACGCCAAGCGCATGTTCGCGTGCTTCGATCAGCCCGATCTGAAGGCCACGTTCGACGTCCGCGTCACCGCCCCCACGTCGTGGAAGGTCATCTCCAACTCCGCGGTCGTCGAGACCCTCGCCGCTGATCCCGGCCAGCACGTCTTCCGGACCACCCCGAAGATGAGCACGTACCTGGTGGCGCTCATCGCCGGTCCGTACACCCAGTGGACCGACATCTACTCCGACGAGCACGGCGACATCCCCCTCGGAATCTTCTGCCGCGCTTCGCTGGCCGAGTTCATGGACGAGGAGCGGCTCTTCACCGAGACCAAGCAGGGATTCGACTTCTACCACCGCAACTTCGGTGTTCCCTATGCCTTCGGCAAGTACGACCAGCTCTTCGTCCCCGAATTCAATGCGGGCGCGATGGAGAATGCCGGCGCCGTGACCTTCGTCGAGGACTACGTCTTCCGCTCCAAAGTGACCCGCTACTCGTACGAGCGTCGTGCCGAGACGGTGCTGCACGAAATGGCGCACATGTGGTTCGGCGACCTCGTCACGATGGCGTGGTGGGACGACCTGTGGCTCAACGAGTCGTTCGCGACCTTCGCTTCGGTCCTGTGCCAGACCGAGGCCACGGAGTACACGAATGCCTGGACGACGTTCGCCAACGTCGAGAAGTCGTGGGCATACCGCCAGGATCAGTTGCCGTCGACGCACCCGATTGCCGCGGACATTCCGGACCTGGCCGCAGTCGAGGTCAACTTCGACGGCATCACCTACGCCAAGGGCGCCAGCGTCCTCAAGCAGTTGGTCGCCTACGTCGGACTCGAGCCGTTCCTCGCCGGACTGCGTGAGTACTTCCGTGAGCACGCATTCGGAAACGCAACCTTCGACGATCTGCTGGGTTCACTCGAAAAGTCTTCGGGCCGTGACCTTTCCGACTGGGGCCGGCAGTGGCTCAAGACCACCGGTTTGAACATCCTGCGCCCCGACTTCGACGTCGACGCAGACGGAAAGTTCACCCGCTTCGCCGTCCTGCAGGACGGTGCTGCACCAGGCGCCGGCGAGCGGCGAATCCACCGGATCGCCATCGGCATCTACGACGACGTCGACGGCAAGTTGGTGCGAAGCCATCGCGTCGAACTCGACCTCGATGCTGTGGAAAGCACGGATGTCCCCGAACTTGTCGGCGTCGCCCGCGGTGCACTCGTGTTGGTCAACGACGACGATCTCACCTACGGCTCCGTGCGACTCGATCCCGAATCGTTGGCGACGGCGATCGAGCGGGTCGGCGACATCACCGACTCACTCCCCCGCACCCTGGTCTGGTCGGCGGCGTGGGAAATGACCCGTCAGGCCGAACTGAAGGCACGCGACTTCGTCGCACTGGTCGAGCGCGGTATCAGTTCGGAGACCGAAGTCGGTGTGGTGCAACGTCTCTTGCTCCAAGCCCAAACCGCCATCGGCTCCTACGCAGATCCGGCCTGGGCCGAGGCCGAAGGCGCGGCGAGCTTCGCCAATCGGTTGCTCGAACTCGCACGTGAGGCAGAGGCCGGGTCCGACCACCAGCTGGCATTCGTCAACGCACTCACCGGTGCAGCACTCTCCCCGTGGCACACCGAGGTACTGCGCGAATTGCTCGACGCCGATCCCTCCACAGTTGGGCTCGACGGCCTGATCGTCGACACGGACCTGCGCTGGCGCATCGTCGGGGCACTCGCAGCTGCCGGTGAGATCGACGCCGAAGGAACTGCAACTCCGTTCATCGACGCCGAAGCCCAGCATGACCCGACCGCTGCGGGCGCTCGTCAAGCCGCCGCGGCCGCGGCCGGACGTCCGCAGGCCGCTGTCAAGGAAGAGGTCTGGGCGAAGGTCGTCGGCGACGACTCGCTGCCCAACATCACCGCGCGATCGATCATCGGCGGGTTCGCTCGCGAAGGCCAGGACGAATTGCTCGAACCCTTCGTCTCCCGCTACTTTGCCGACATCGCGGCAGTGTGGGAACGACGCTCGAGCGAAGTGGCACAGACGGTTGTCATCGGGCTGTACCCGTCGTGGTCGATCTCTGCAGAATCCGTCGCGGCCGCAGACCGATTCCTCGAAGGCGACATCCCTCCCGCGTTGCGCCGTCTGGTCGTCGAAGGCCAGGCCGGTGTGGTTCGTTCACTCGCAGCACGAAAGTTCGACGCGAGCTGACATGCGAAAGGCCGGTGCCCGCGTCGATTCTCACGAATCGACGCGGGCACCGGCCTGTGTCTTGCAAGTCAGGGCGCTGAAATTGCGGCTGCCATAACGCGGATTGCGCTGATCAGTCCGTCGATCAGATTGCCTTCGCTGAACGATGCAACAGCTGCCGTTGCGCCGAGCTGGGTAACGCGATCAGTGACCCGATCGGCGATTGCCCGCCCGCTGCGTACCTCGACGGTGCGCTGGTTGGGCGAGACGGCGATCAGCACGGAACGCTCGGCTTCGGGCGTGGTCGGGAACAGTGCGTCGGCACCCGCTGCCGGATCGGAACCGAGATCACCGATGTACGCGTTGAATCGCACCTTGGTGGCCCGCGTCGCTTCGGTCATCGCGACGTCGAGCGCGACCAGATCCATGGTCTCGAACGGAAGATCGTCGGTGAACGGCTCGCCGATGCGATGCACACCGGATACGCGTCCACTGGACGTGACGACGCTGCCGACGGGCAGGTCCTCGGGCGCTACTGCGAGCGCGGTCGAATGATCACCACTTGCCACTTGCGGACCCTCCGATCAGATCAGCCGAACCGGCTTCGATTGCGTGTGCACTGCCGTGATGGCCACCGCGAACGGTGACCTCGTCGACAGCACTCCACAGCACGGGAGCGTGATCCCACGACTCACCGAGATGGAACGCCGGCGGAACCGGTCCCGGCGTCTTCTTCCCGAGGAAGGACGCAGCCGCGAAGAACGCGGTGATCAAGGCCGGAATCCCAACGTATATCAGTACTACCTCGAGAATGCTCACACCAGATAACGTAGCCCAGAACGCCAGGAAGGAAAGCGTCAGGGCCACAAATTCTCGGGCAATTTCGTTTCGGTGAAGACAGAACGCGCCTCAGGCTGCGCCCACGCCGAGATAAGGCATCCACGCCGGATGCAATTCCTTGGTCGCCGCGAGTAGACGCCAGTGCGGGCCGGACGGCGGAACCAGTTCCGCACGGAGCGTCCATCCGAGTTCGCTGAGCATCTTGTCGGCCTTGCGGTGATTGCAGGGGGCACAGCACGCGACGCAGTTCTCCCACGAATGCCCGCCACCTCTGCTGCGAGGAACGACGTGGTCGATGGTTTCGGCTTTGGCTCCGCAGTACGCACATCGGAAGTGGTCACGATGCATCAGTGCGGCACGAGTCATGGGGATACGGGCGCGATACGGAACGCGCACGTAGGTGCGCAATCGAATGACCGAGGGAACCTGCACCGACCAGTCCGCAGAATGGACTACCGGGCCTTGTTCGTCCTCGTGGACGGTATCGGCCTTGCCGCAGGCCATCAGTACGACCGCGCGCCGGGCAGGAAGGGCGGTCAGCGGTTCGTACGTGACGTTGAGCAGTAGCACCCGACGTTTCACCCACTCGGGCACGACGCGATCGGGAGGGAACATCTCGAGGTGAGAACGTTCTTCGGAAAAGAGTGGGTCGGCAGTGTGCGCGAACCCGTCAGGAACAACTTCCAGAACAGCCCCTAACGCGTGGTCGTTCCGCGCGCTAGTGGGCTGGAGTTGTCGGTGATTGCGTGCAGCATGTCGGTTCTTCATACGACCTCCGGGAGACTGCCCCCAAGTTGACCACGGATGATCGCGTTACGCACTCCCATTTCGAACAAAATTGCCAGGACGGCCGGTGAATTTCCGGTGAATGGGTACGCAGTCCGACCCGATACCACCGTCGTCGACCCGGAAACCGACCACTACGGCCGTCAGGCACAATGGAAGTTGCCATGAATGACGTACAGCACGACGTGCAGCAGACCTTCTACGACGCCATCGGCGGAGCCGAGACGTTTCACAAGCTCACCGCGCGATTCTACGAAGAAGTCGCGAAGGACGAGGTTGTGCGCCCGCTCTACCCCGAGGCCGATCTCGGCCCGGCCGAGCGGCGGATGCGGATGTTCCTCGAGCAGTACTGGGGCGGGCCGCACACGTACTCGGAAGAGCGTGGGCACCCGCGTCTGCGGATGCGCCACAATCCGTTCGTGATCGGCCCGATCGAGCGCGATGCGTGGCTTCGGTGCATGCACGTCGCCATCGCGTCCATCGACGATAAGACTCTGAGCCCGGTGCACCGCAAGCAGTTGATCGACTACATGGAGATGGCAGCTGCGTCCATGGTGAACTCCGCCATCTGACCGTTTACTTCGCCTTCGGCCTGAACACGCGCGCGACCCGGCGGGCTGCGCGCACCCCGAACGACACCGTGGGATGCAGGGGCGAGCTCAGGATTGCATGCTTGCGCACGTACTCTTCGACCTCCCACTCCGACCAGCTGCCCGCACGGAAGAGTGCGGCATCGCCGACGCCCAGGGTTCGCTTGGCGATTCCGTCGGCCTGAACGGTGACCGACCCTTCGATGATGTGCACGATTTCGTCCGCGTGGAAGTACCAGCGGAAGCGCCCCTTCGTGCAATCCCAGACGTGTGTAGTCGTGGTCCCGTCTTTACTCGCCGACCATTGCGCCGAGCGCGCAACCGGTGTGCCGAAGATTATCCAGTCGCGGTTGATCGGATCATCGTCGAGCAGTACATGATCCAAACTGACCGCTTCGATTGCCGACAAAGTCAAGGCCAAGCCCCCTTGGTTGAATTCCCAATAGTTCTCCCCCCCGCAGTAACACCAAAGTTGCCACATGGTGTCACCGCGTGAATGCAAAGTACACCAAGGCTAGGTAAAGAGTCACGCTTTGGCCGTGTCCAAGTCGTGAGATTGCCAGACGTTTGGCACTATGAACTGCTGTGAGCACCCCCGCGGATTCGTCCTCTGTAAGCCGGCCCGAAGCCCCGTGGTGGAACGAGGCGGTCTTCTATCAGATCTATCCGCGTTCCTTTGCCGATTCGGGCAGCGACGGTATCGGTGACCTCGGCGGAGTCGAGGAGAAACTCGGCTACCTCGAACTGCTCGGCATCGACGCAATCTGGTTGAGCCCGGTGATGAAGTCACCGATGGCAGACCACGGCTACGACGTCGCGGATCCTCGCGACATCGATCCCTTGTTCGGTGATCTGGCAACGATGGATTCGCTGATCACGTCAGCCCACGAACGCGGAATCAAGGTCACGATGGACCTGGTGCCGAACCACACGAGTGATCAGCACGAGTGGTTCAAGGCAGCCCTGGCGTCGGCGCCCGGTTCGGCAGAGCGATCCCGTTACATCTTCCGAGACGGCAAAGGTGAGAACGGCAACGAACCGCCGAACAACTGGCCGAGCATCTTCGGCGGCCCGGCGTGGACCCGCGTCACCGAAGAAGACGGAACACCTGGCCAGTGGTACCTGCACATCTTCGCCAAGGAACAGCCCGACCTGAACTGGGACAACCCGGAGGTCTTCGACGACCTCGCCAAGACTCTGCGCTTCTGGCTCGAGCGCGGAATCGACGGATTCCGCATCGACGTGGCCCACGGAATGGCCAAGCCCGACGGTTTGCCGGACCACGACTGGGAGCTCAACGAGCTCATGCGCAATTCCGACGACGACCCGCGATTCAACAACCCGGCCGTTCACGAAATCCACCGCGGGATCCGCAAGGTCATGGACGAGTTCCCGGAGGCCATGACCGTCGGAGAGATCTGGGTGAAGGACAACCAGAAGTTCGGCGAATACATCCGGCCAGACGAACTGCATCTCGGATTCAACTTCCGGCTTGCAGAAACCGAATTCTCCGCCGAGTCCGTCCGAGAGGCCGTGGAGAACTCCCTCGCGGCCGTCGCCGAGGTCGGGGGTGTGCCCACGTGGACATTGTCGAATCACGACGTCGAACGTGAAGTCACGCGCTACGGCGGGGGCGAGATCGGAACGCAACGCGCACGGGCGATGATCCTCGTCGAGTTGGCGCTTCCGGGCGCGAGCTTCATATACAACGGAGCCGAACTCGGCCTGCCGAACGTCGACCTGCCCGACGAGGCACTACAGGACCCGGTCTGGGAACGATCCGGACATGCCGAGCGAGGACGCGACGGCTGCCGAGTGCCCCTTCCCTGGGAAGGAACCGAGCCGCCCTTCGGATTCACCACCGGTGCGAGCACCTGGTTGCCGATGCCAAGCGAGTGGTCGGCGCTCACGGTGGAGGCGCAGATCGAGGACGTGGACTCGATGCTCTCGCTTTATCGCGCCGCCCTCGAACTTCGTAGCGCCAGGCCGGAGTTTTCCGGCACCGACATCGATTGGTACGGCAGTCCCCCCGGCTGCCTCGCTTTCCGTCGACGCGGTGGTCTGATCTGTGCTCTCAACACCACGGAGGTGCCGATCGCACTGCCGAGCGGGCAGCTGCTGTTGAGCAGCGCACCACTCGTCGACGGTCAGCTGCCCGTCAACGCTGCGGCGTGGCTGATCTGACAGAACACTCGCACGTCGTCAGGCGGCGGCCCCATCGCGCTGGTGGTGCCCGTCGCCTGAACTCCTACCGCGCAACCATCAGCGGTATCGAACCACCGCGGTGACGGTAGATCGAACCAAACCGTGCATCGAGGCGCACCCACGATCTACTCGCCCGCACCCGAACCAGTTCCGACGCGTCGATCTGTTCGAGATCGATGTCCGCAGTCATCGCTTCGGATCCGGCGTGCGGAACGAATCCCATTGCGGTTAAGGCAAAAATAACTCGCATCGAGATCCCGACCGTGCCTGACGGACCACTGACTTCGAGCACGTCCTGATCGAGCAACGACGCCGGCGGGCCGTGGCTACTTCCATGCTCGAGCGCCAAGGCGTTGCCCCGCTGCGCCAGTTCGATCAGCACCCGGGCGGGTACGTCGTCCAGGTGCTCGAAGCCGTCCATCGGCGGCAACGCCCCACGCCACGCCGAATCCATGGCGAACCCCGGATCGATCAGCTCACCCGCTGCCTGCTCCACCGCAGAAAGCAACTGATCGCCGGCTGCCGAGGTGTCGTCAGGGTTGATGGTGCCCGCCACGGTTCGCGTAGCGAGAGCGTCGAAACCCGTTGACGCCCAGACGCTCAGGTGCGCATCGCCGCGTCGACGCATTCGGATGACCGCGGACTCGTCCAAACGCAAGGCGTGACCGATGAAGCCGGCCAAGTTCTTGCGCTCGGCCTCCTCGGGCACGGTCAGCACACGTTCATGCACGTTGCCAGCTCTCCAGGTACTCGCGCTCGGGCCCGCTGAGGCGACGCAGACGTTGAGTGTCGATATCGAAGGCCGCAATCTGAGTCGATGCCACGATGGACGGCGGGACACTGAGATCCGCGCCGCGCGGGCGAACCTCGTACGCGATCGTGAAGTCCACCGCGCGAACCTTTTCCACCCACATGAAGACATCGAGAGGTGAATCGTCATGCCGCAGTTGCCCGCGGTACCGCACATGCAGATCGGCAATCACAGCCCCGTCACGCAAAGTGACCGTCGGACGCGAGTCTTCGAACAACCAAGGAATCCGCGCCTCTTCGAGCAACGTCACCATCCGTGCGTGGTTGATGTGCTGGAAGGCATCCATGTCGGACCACCGAACCACAACTTCGGCGTGGAATCCTTCGCTCAACGTCCTACCTCCGATCGGGTGCCCATGCTGCGCACCATGCTGCGAACCTGACGCGCCGCCACCGAGAGCGTCGCGAGGTCAAGCGTCCCAGACTCGAAGATCTCGACGAGCGCTGCCCTCGCCCGGCTCAGCCGCGAGGCGTTGGTCGATTCCCATTCGTCGATCTTTTCCTGCGGTGACTCCCCCGGCTCTCCGCCGGCCAGAACCTCCATCGTCAGCTGCCGAAGCGAACTGTAGAGGTCGTCTCGCAACGCGAGCCGCGCGAGCGAGTGCCAGCGATCGCCGCGCTCGAGTCCCGAAACGGCGCTCAGCAACCAGTCGATTCCCAGATGCGCATCCAAGGCGTAGTACAGCTCCGCAACTTCGGTGATGTCGTGATCTGCGATGTCGGCGATATCCGCGATGTCCAGTAGGCAGTAGACGTCGAGCAGCCGGAACACGTCCAGCGCCAACGCTTCCGGAGCCCCACGGTCGATCACGGATTGAGCCCGCACCAGCAGATCGTCGAGCTGATGGCCGGCAAGCAGTCCGGGAACCAGAGGTGCTGTCGCCCGATACGCCGCCGAGTAGCGCGCTACCTCGGCGCCGACGGCGATCGGCTGGGGCCGATTGGCCAGGAACCACCGTGACGCGCGGTCGAGCAAGCGGCAGGACTCCACGATCAGTTCGTTTTCGATCTCCGCACTGACGCCGGCCGAGCGGATTCGCGACCACACCTCGTCCAGCGCAAAGACCTCTCGCACAGCGGCGTAGGCACGGATCGAGTCCGTACTGCTCGCTCCGGTCTCCTCGGCCAAGCGGTAGGCGTAGGTGATTCCGCCGTTGTCGATCACTTCGTTGACGAGCATCGTCGCGACGATCTGCCGCCGCAATGGGTGTGCTTTGATCTCCGTTTCGAACCGATCACGAACAGCGGTCGGGAAGTACTGCGGGATCTGCTGGGCGAAGAAATCGTTGTCCGGCAACTCGGTTGCGAGCAGATCGTCCTTGAGTGAAAGCTTGACGTGCGCCGTCAACGTCGCCAATTCCGGCGATGTCAGACCCACACCGGACTCGAGTCGACGCTCGATCTCCTTGTCGGTCGGCAACGCCTCCAGCTTGCGGTCCAGGCCACGTGCCTTGGTCAGATCCGTCAACTGACGGCGGTGAACACCGAGCATCTGCGACGCGGTCACGCGGGAGATTCCGAGCAGCGCATTCTGGGCGATGTTGTCCGCCAACACCAGCGCAGCCACGTCGTCGGTCATCGACGCCAGCAACGGATTCCGTTCCTGCGTCGGCAGCAACTGTGAGCGCACGAGCGAATCGAGAAGAATCTTGATGTTCACTTCGTGATCGGAGCAGTCGACGCCTGCCGAGTTGTCGATGGCGTCGGTGTTGATGTGACCACCGTTGGCGCTGAACTCGATTCGTCCCAGAGCAGTCACGCCGAGGTTGCCGCCCTCACCGATCACCTTGACTCGTAGGTCTTGACCGTCGACTCGCACCGCGTCGTTGCTCTTGTCTCCGACCTGCGCGTTAGTCTCGGTCGAAGCCTTCACGTATGTACCGATTCCGCCGTTCCACAGCAGATCCACCGGCGCCGACAGAATCGCCTGCATCAACTCCGGCGGCGACAGCTTCGTGACACCCTCGGCGAGACCCAGTGCAATCCGGACGCTTTCGGCGATCGGAACCGACTTGACCGTGCGATCCCAGACTCCGCCGCCTTCACTGATCAGGCTGGTGTCATAGTCGGCCCACGACGACCGAGGCAACTCGAAGAGCCGTTGACGTTCCACGAACGAACTCGCTGCGTCCGGGTTCGGGTCGAGGAAAATATGTCGATGGTCGAACGCGCCCACCAGTCGGATGTGCCGACTGAGGAGCATTCCGTTGCCGAACACGTCACCGCTCATATCGCCGACGCCTACCGTCGTGAAATCCTCGGTCTGCGTGTCGACACCGAGTTCGCGGAAGTGCCGCTTGACGCTTTCCCAGGCGCCGCGAGCGGTGATACCCATGCCCTTGTGGTCGTATCCCACGGAGCCGCCGGAGGCAAACGCGTCTCCGAGCCAGAAGTCGTACTTGGCGGCAACCGAATTCGCGAGATCGGAGAACGTCGCCGTGCCCTTGTCTGCGGCGACCACCAGATAGCGATCCTGATCGTCCTTGCGCACCACGCGATCCGGCGTCACAACTTCGCCGGTGTCTGCGTGCACATTGTCGGTGATGTCGAGCAATCCGGAGATGAACGTGGTGTAGCAGGCCTTGCCGGTTTCCAGCGTCGCCGTTCGATCAGCGGCTGGATCACCCGTCGGCAGAGGCGGATTCTTCACGACGAAGCCGCCCTTGGCGCCGACCGGGACGATCACCGCGTTCTTGACGGCCTGAGCCTTCACCAAGCCGAGCACCTCGGTGCGGAAATCCTCGCGCCGGTCGGACCAGCGGAGTCCGCCGCGCGCGACTGCGCCGAATCGTAGGTGGACGCCTTCAACCTCGGGTGAGTACACGTAGATCTCGAAAGCCGGCCGCGGCTTGGGCAACTCGCTGATCCTCGAGGGATCGAGCTTGACCGACAGGTAGTCGCGAGAGCGGCCGTCGGCGTCGACGACGTAGAAATTGGTACGCAAGGTCGCCTTGACCAAGGAGAACATTCCACGCAGAATGCGATCGGCATCCAAGCTGAGTACCTCGTCGATGGACGCACGCAACTGCTCGTCCAATTCGGCGACGCGGATGTCGTCCTGCTTCTCGGGGTCGAACATCGCCTCGAACAACTGCACCAATGCAAACGCGGTCTGCGGGTGTGTAAGCGCGATTCCTTCGATGTGGAACTGACTGTACGGAAATGTGGCCTGGCGCAAATACTTTGCGTAAGCACGCAGCACCACTGCTTGCCGCCAGGACATTCCGGCCCGCAGCACCAGCTCGTTGAATCGGTCCGCCTCTGCCCGGCCGAACCAGACTGCACCGAATGCAGCCGTGAATCGCTTCTGGACCTCGGTCAGCGGGGCGGTACTGGTCTCGAGTGGCACCTGCGCATCGAGGTCGATCTCGACCGACGCCCGAAGATCCGCCGGTACCGACAATCCGAAATCGTAGATCCAGCACTGAACGCCGTCGAGTCGCTGCACGACGTGCGGCCGCTCGTCGAGAACTTCGACGCCGAGTGACTGCAGCACCGGTAGCACCTGACTCAACGAGATACCGTCGCCGCCGACGAAGAGCGTGAAGCGCCAGGCACCGGGCGCGGAGTCCACGGCGCGATAGAGCAGTACGTCGATCGCGCCCGGTGCCAACGCCTCGAGCCTGGCGATGTCGGCCAACGCGCGTGACGGTTCGAAGTCCTCCTTGTATCCATCGGGTAGTACCCGCGAATACCGTTGCACCAGTTCCGGATCCACACCCGGAATGTCGCGAACAAGGTCGTTGATGCGGTCGTCCCAGCTACGACTGACTTCGGTCAGCAGGCCCTGAACTCGCTCGCGGTTGGCCTCGGAGACATCCAGATGAACCGGCTCACTGTCCGGGTCGCGCCGGATCGTCACGTGCAACAGTGCAAGATCGTTCTCGGTAACGCGGGCGGTGTAATCGACTGTACCTGGGCCGAATTCGCGCCACAACAGGTTTTGCATCGCCAGTCGCACCCGCGTCGTATACCGGTCGCGAGGCAGATACACCAGGCAGGATACGAAGCGGCCGAACGTGTCCTCACGAACGAAGAGTCGCACCTGGCGGCGGAGCCCGATGCTGTGCACGGCGTGCACGGTCTCGAACAGGGTCTCTGCATCGCTCGAGAACAACTCGGTGCGCGGGAAGGACTGGATGACCTCGAGCATCGCCTGCCCGGAGTACGAATGCAGGTCGACACCGGCACGCGCGATGACTTCGCGGACGCGGCGCTCGATCAGGGGAATCGCGAGCACGTTCTCGTGGAGTGCGACCACGGTGAACACTCCCAGGAATCTGTGCTCCCCCACGATGTTTCCGTTGTCGTCGAGGATCGAGACGCCCACGAAGTACGGGTAGACAGCGCGGTGCACCGTGGCGGGGAACGATCCCTGTGTCAGGACCAGAAGCGGTCGATCCGGGAGATCTGCGACGGGAGGCAAGCTCATCGGGCCTTCGGTGATCGCGTCGGAACGCAGCACGCCGAGTCCGCTGCCGGCGACCGTGCGTGAGCCGTCCTTCGTGCCCTCGAATCGCCGGTATCCGAGTACGGCGTAGTTCCCGTCCGCCATCCACCGGAGCAGTCGAGCGGTATCGAAGAATTCTTCGGGGGTGATCCTCCCGGAGGCAATTTCTGCAGCACTCTCCAACTCGTCGGCAACGCGCAGTTGCAGTGCCTTCATATCCGGGGTGTCACCAACGACCTGACGGACGTCCGCGAGCACTTTGCCGAGGTGGGCTTCGATCGCGTCGAGCGCGGAATCCTCGACTTCGAAATCCAACTGGACGTGCATCCAGGATTCTTGGATACCACTGTCGCCCAAGGAAATCAGATTGCCCGTGTCGTCGCGTTCGACCGTCAGAATCGGGTGGGCGAATTGACTGATTCCCACACCTTGTCGGTTGAGCATCGCGGTGACGGACTCGACGAGCAACGACATGTCGTCGGTGACGATCTGGACGGCAGCGCCGAGACCCTCGGATCCTGACGGGCGGTACACACGCCATACGGCCGTGCCTGGCGTCCGCTGCCTCCCGAGCGCGAGATGTGCGAGCAGGACTCGATCCGATCGACCGTTGATGACGTCGTCGCTGTCACCCTCGTCGATGTGCGTGAAAAAGGCCTCGCGAAGACGCGTCAACAACGTCGCTTCGTCGAGGCCTGTGCCCTGCTGCCGTACACGGTCTGTCATTCCTGGCTCACATCCTTGTGGGTTCTGATCGCCGCGACCAATCTCTGACTCGAGACTAGCCGCGGCAACCAGTACCTAGGGTGAACTGAGAAACGAAATCTACGATGTCGTCATCTGAACAAGCGATGCTTCGAGCACCGCACGTTCGCTGTCTGCCAGCGGTCTGGACTTTTCGGACACGGTGTCGAATCCGACCATCAACGCGTCGCCGAAGGCGCATTCGACACCCGCGTTGTCACGGATGACGTGCCGAACCGTGAACGAGGAAGTCCCGACGTGAGTCGTGAAGATCTCCACGTTCAAGGGACCGGAACGATCGGTGACCGGCTTGAGGAACTCGATGGTCATCTTTCGAACCACGAGGTATCCCGGCCGGCCGCCGAGCGGCGCCAGTTTCGCTTCCAGGAACTGGATGCGAGCTTCCTGCATGTACTCGACGTATCGCGTGTTGTTGACGTGACCCAACCGGTCGGAATCGCCCCACCGGACCTGGATCTGCGCTGTGTATACGTCGGACACCGGATCAGTCCCTGGTGAGCTTGCGGTGAGTGACGCGGTGCGGGCGGGCGGCGTCGGGGCCGAGTCGCTCGACCTTGTTCGCCTCGTAGCCCTCGAAGTTGCCTTCGTACCAGTACCAAGCAGCCTCGTTGTCGCCGAAGCCACCTTCCCACGCGAGGATGTGGGTACAGGTGCGGTCCAGGAACCAGCGATCGTGCGAGATCACGACGGCGCAGCCGGGGAACTCTTCGAGAGCGTTCTCCAGCGAGCCGAGGGTTTCGACGTCGAGGTCGTTGGTGGGCTCATCGAGCAGGATCAGGTTGCCGCCCTGCTTGAGCGTCATCGCTAGGTTCAGGCGGTTGCGCTCACCACCGGAGAGAACGCCGGCCGGCTTCTGCTGATCGTGGCCCTTGAAACCGAACGAGCTGATGTACGCGCGCGACGGGAACTCGGTCTGGCCGACGACGATGAAATCGAGCCCGTCGGACACGGTCTCCCAGACCGTCTTCTTGGGGTCGATGCCGGAACGGTTCTGGTCGACGTAGCTCAGCTTGACCGTCTGACCGATCTTGACCTCACCGGCATCAGGCTCCTCGAGACCGACGATGGTCTTGAACAGCGTCGTCTTACCGACACCGTTGGGGCCGATGACGCCGACAATTCCGTTGCGCGGCAACGTGAACGAGAGGTCCTTGATCAGAACGCGACCGTCGAAGCCCTTGTCGAGGTTCGAGACCTCCACGACCACGTCACCCAGACGCGGCGGTGCCGGGATCTGGATCTCGTCGAAGTCGAGCTTGCGGGTCTTCTCGGCTTCGTTCGCCATTTCTTCATAGCGATCGAGACGAGCCTTGTTCTTGGCCTGACGGGCCTTGGCGCCGGAACGAACCCAGGCGAGTTCGTCCTTGAGACGCTTCTGCAGCTTCTGATCCTTCTTGCCTGCAACTTCGAGGCGTGCAGCCTTCTGCTCCAGGTAGGTGGAGTAGTTGCCCTCGTACGGGTACAGGCGTCCGCGGTCGACTTCACAGATCCATTGCGCGACGTGATCGAGGAAGTAACGATCGTGGGTCACGGCGAGGATTGCGCCGGGGTAAGCAGCGAGGTGCTGCTCGAGCCACAGAACCGATTCTGCGTCGAGGTGGTTGGTGGGCTCATCGAGGAGCAGGAGATCGGGCTTGCTCAGCAGCAGCTTGCAGAGTGCAACGCGTCGCTTCTCACCACCGGAGAGATGGGTGACCATCTCTTCCGGCGGGGGGCAGCGCAGGGCATCCATAGCCTGCTCGAGCTGCGAGTCGATCTCCCACGCGTCTGCGTGATCGAGCTTCTCCTGCAGTTCGCCCATCTCTTCCATGAGCTCGTCGGAGTAATCCGTGGCCATCAGCTCGGCGATCTCGTTGTACCGCTTGAGCTGGACCATCGTCTCACCGAGGCCGTCCTCGACGTTCTCGCGAACGGTCTTGGTCTCGTCGAGCTCCGGCTCCTGCATGAGGATGCCGACGGTCGCGCCCGGAGCCAGGAATGCCTCGCCGTTGCCCGGCTGGTCCAGTCCGGCCATGATCTTGAGGATGCTGGATTTACCAGCGCCGTTCGGTCCGACGACACCGATCTTCGCGCCGGGGTAAAAGCTCATCGTGACGTCATCGAGGATGACCTTGTCACCGTGCGCCTTGCGCACCTTCTTCATCGTGTAAATGAACTCAGCCATGGCCGCCAGCCTATCGGTGTTTGTCCTATAACCCACATTGCGCGTTGGCGCTCACACCGATGCGGGTTCTGCGGACAGTCCGAGGTCATCGACCAGATTCGTCGACATGCTTCTCGACCCCCATCAAAACCGCGATTGGGCGACTTCCGAGTGCCCCGCGGACGGCTCAGATCATTGCCCGGTGGATGCCCTTTGGTTCGCCGCCAAGCTGCGAGAGCGTCGACGAATGGAAAATCGAACCGGGTACGTGGATCGCATGCGCCAAACCGGCATGCGCATCACGCCAGAACCGCTGCATCGGCGTGTTCAACTGCAAAGCGCCACCACCGGAACGAGCAAAGATCTCATCCACCGCCCGCACCGCCCGCCACGCAGCAGCAGTCTGCGTACGCCGACCGATCGCACGAAGCTCGAACGAAACCTCCTGCCCCTTCTCGGTCATGTCCCAGAAACGATCCACCGTCTCCAAGATCGCAGCCCGAGAAGCAGCGATCTCGGCCGCCGCCTCACCGATCGCGAACAGCACGTACGGATCTTCCTTGATCGGAACACCACTGACCGTCACACGCTCACGCTGCGCAGCCATGTTGCACGCCAACGCACCTTCGGCGATACCGATCAACGACGAGGTAATACCCAGCGGGAAAATGCACGAGAACGGGAACTTGTACAACGTCTCCGTACGGCCCGCTTCCTTCCACGCCGTCCCGTCGAACACCTTTCCGGCGTCGATCGTGCGGTAGGTGGGCAAGAACGCGTCCTTGACGATCAGGTCCTTCGACCCGGTTCCGCGCAGACCCACGACATTCCAGCTGTCCTGGTCGATGTCGTAATCGGAGCGCGGCAGCAGTACGTGCAGAATCTTCGGGGGCATCAACGGCTTACCGGACTCGTCACCGACCATCGCGCCGATCATGATCCAGTCACAATGATCGGTACCCGAGGAGAACGACCAGCGACCATTGAGGATGTAGCCACCCTCGACCGGCCTCGCCACGCCCATCGGCGCATACGGTGACGCCATCCACGTATCGGGATCGGTTCCCCACACCTCTTCCTGAGCCTTGCGGTCGAAGAACGCAAGCTCCCACGGATGAACACCGACGATGCCGCTGACCCAGCCGGTGGCACCGTCCATCGCGCCGATAGCCATTGCCGTCTCGGCGAATTCACGCGGATGCGCCTCGAGGCCTCCGAACTCCTTCGGCTGGAACATCCGGATGACGCCGGAGTCGCGCAGGCGCTTCGCGCTGCCGTCCGTCAAGCGCATCAGCTTGTCGCCCTCGACTCCGTCGGCGCGGATCTCGTCGGCGAACTGTGAGATGTTGTCCAGAACCTGACCCATGATTTTTCCGCCTCCACTGATAGTCGACCCACGACCATTAAAGTAGAACACGTTCTAGAAATTTGCGGAAGTGAAATGGCCGATATTTCTTGCACTCACACGGTCTGCAGTTCCGACGGGAGTTCGACTGCGTCATTACCCGAGGCCGCAAGCAGCTGTGCGTACCGCCCGCCTTGTTGCACCAGTTCGTCGTGAGTGCCCTTTTCCACAACCACGCCCCGGTCGAGGACCGCAATGAGGTCCGCATCTCGAACCGTGGAAAGCCTGTGCGCTACAACAAGAGTGGTGCGTCCGACCATCAGCTCGTCGAGCGCGTCCTGCAACGCACGTTCGGTGCGATTGTCCAGGGCGCTCGTCGCCTCGTCGAGGACGAGGATCGGCGGATTCCGCAGAACTGTGCGCGCGATCGCGATGCGCTGTTTCTCACCGCCGGAGAATCGGTAGCCGCGCTCGCCGACCATGGTGTCGTACCCGTCGTCGAGACCGGAAATGAACTCGTGAATCTGAGCGATGCGCGCTGCCAGCTCGATCTCGGCGTCGGTGGCGTCGGGTTTCGCGAACCGCAGGTTCTCACGAATCGTCGTGTGGAAGAGGTATGTCTCCTGCGACACCACGCCCACCAGGTCGGAGACCGTCGCCAGATCGAGGTCCCGCAGATCGACGTCGTCGATTCTCACCGATCCCGCAGTCGGGTCGTACAGACGTGCGGCCAAGTATCCGAGAGTGGTCTTGCCCGAACCGGTGGAGCCGACCAGCGCCAAGGTTCCGCCGGCTGGGACCGTGAGGTCGATGTTGTCGAGAGTCTTGCTGTCGGTTCCTGGATACGAGAAGTCGACGTGGTCGAACCGAAGTTCGCCGGACATCTTGGTGCGATCGAAGCTCTTCGGCTCTTCCGGATCCGCGATGTCGATCGGCAGATCCAGGTACTCGAACACGCGACTGAACAGTGCCATCGAGCTCTGCACCTCGACACCCGTGTTGAGCAGCATCATGGTGGGTCGGAACAATTGTGTTTGCAGTGTGGTGAATGCGACGAGGGTGCCGACGGTGATGGTATTGCCGTGATCGAGAGTGAAACCGGCAAACCAGTAGACCAGTGCGGGCATGGCCGCGAAGGTGATCGACATGGTCGCCATGCGCCACTTGCCGGCCATCATGGCCCGGAGTTCGACGTCCGCGACTTCCACTGAACGCTCGGTGAATCGATCCGTCAGAGCCGACTTCGCGCCGGTCGTCTTGCCGAGGAGAATGCCGCTGACGGAGAGAGATTCCTCAACCTGGACCGACAAATCACTGAGCAGCTTCTGCCGCTTGCCCGAGATCTTGCGACGCTCGTCACCGATCTTGCGTGCGATACGGATGAACACCGGCAAGATCGCCAGCGAGAAGATGGCGAGTCGCCAATCCAGAAGGAACAGAGCAACAATCGTGGCCGCTACTGTCGTAGCATTCTGCGCGATGGACGTTGCCGTGTTGGTGACCACCGACTGCATACCGCCGATGTCGTTGGCAATGCGCGACTGAACTTCGCCGGTTCGGGTTCGAGCGAAGAATCCGAGGGACTGATTCTGCAGGTGCGAGTAGACCCGCACGCGCAGTTGGTGCATCAGTTTCTGGCCGATGCTGTTGGACATCCAGGTTTGCGCCACGCCGAGACAGCTCGTGATCACGGCAATGGCGATCATGCCGATGGCCAGAACACTGACGAGTCCGAGGTTCTTGTCCGGGATCGCCTTGTCGAGCATTTCGCGTAGGAGCAGCGGACTGCCCAACGCGACGATCGCGCTGAGTGTGATGACCGCGGTGACGATGGCGATCTGAGTTCGGTACGGCGCGAACAGTCCGAGTACGCGCTTTGCCGGTACGGATTCCGCCGGAGCGATCTCGACAGCGGTTCGCTCGATGTTTCGCATGTGATCTGGTTTCACGTTTACCTCCTGGAGGCTTTCTCACCCTAGTTTCATATTGATGAGGTTACCTCACTATGAGGCTGACACCAATAACGCTAGACTGGCGCCATGCATTCCCGAGAGCGCGAACTCACCGACGTCGTGATGTCCGTGGCACGGCTCATCCGCCGACGCCAAGTGGCAGCGCTGGAACCATTCAGCCTCTCGCCGTCGCAAAGCCGAGCGCTGCGAGTGCTGACCCGAGTGGGCGAACCGGTTCGACTCGGTTTTCTTGCCGAGCGATTGCGCATAGTTCCGCGGTCGGCGACCGACGTCGTGGATTCCCTCGAAGATGCCGGATGGGTGCGCCGCACTCCCGACCCGAACGATCGGCGAGCAGTGCTGCTCGAGTTGACCGACGCCGGCGCTGCCCTGGCTGCGGACGTCGCGAAAGCTCAACGACGCGAATCCTCGGATGTGTTCGACGACCTCGACGAGTCGGAGCGAGCCACTCTCACAGAACTCCTCGAGCGAGTGGACGCGGGGCACGATTGCTCTCGGCCCCGCGACTGCCCGACACCCTCGGCCTGAGTCCTCACGCAGCGACGGTGTCGACTGCGTCCTCCGTGTTCTCCGTGTTCTCCGCTGACGTCGACTTGCTCTGACGCTCGATCTTCGAGATGCAACGAGCAAGGTCGGCGCCTACTGCCGTCGCCCGCAGTTCGAGATCGGAACGAGGCACACCCTCCTTGGTCGTGTACTCGTTGGTGCGCAACTCCCCCGCCACCATTACCGGATCACCCTTCATGATCGATGCGCCGACGCCGGTGACCAACCGTCGCCAGCAGCTGACTGTGAGATACAGGGTCGCTCCGTCCGTCCACTCTCCCGTCACCGCGTCTTTGCGGCGTGTGTTGCTCGCCATCCGAAAGCTCAGCACTTCTTCACCATTGGTGGTCTGCCGCTTCACCGGATTCGTGATGACGGTTCCGACAACGGTTGCATGCGTTTCGTACATATCCGATCCCCCTTCGAACTCCAGAACCCGCCAACTGCCACGGGGCCGATCATTGCGTCGGCAGCTTCGATTGTGGAACGGCAAAGGCGTAGAGCGAGAGATCGACTTCGACCTGTGTACAGGCGGGACAGCTGTGGAAAACAGCACTACCCGGACCGAATGGCCCGGGCAGTGTCGGAGCTAAGTGCTAGTGGTGGATTCGTCGGATTTCTTCTCGCTAGACGCCCCGTCGGCAGTGTCCTCGCCGGCAGTCTCCGCGTCAGCAGCCTCACGGGGTTTCCACCCTTCGCGGTCTCGCCTGGCCAATTCGGCGAACATCGCGTTGTGTGCGGCGAGGTCGGCGTCGTGGTCACGTTCAGCCGCACGGTCGGTTCGGCGCGCCGTCCTGCCGTCACTGCGCGACCACTGAACCAGAAGCGCGAGCATGACCACCATGAGCGGGATCTCGCCGGTCGCCCAGGCGATGCTGCCGCCCAACTGCTGATCGCCGATCAGGTCGTTGTTCCAGCCCAGGCCGAGCGAACGGAAGTACGCACCGCCCATTACGGCCGTGGTGCTCATCAATGCCACACCGAAGAAAGCATGGAACGGAAGTGAGCCGAAGACCATTGCCAGCTTGGTCACCGGCTGCAATTGACGCGGTGACGGGTCGATTCCGATCGCCACCCAGTAGAAGAGATAGCCACTGAGGATGAAGTGCAGGTTCATCAGCAGGTGAGCGCTGTGCGAGTCGACCGTCGCACCGTAGATTCCGCCGAGGTACAGCGCGTAGAAACCGCCGACAAAGAGAACTGCCGCCACGATCGGGTGGGTGATGAAACGCGAGAACGGGCTGTGCAGCGCGGTCAGAATCCACTCGCGAATGCCTGGCACGCCGTCCTTGCCTGCCGGATCGAGGGCCCGCAGAGCTAAAGTGATCGGCGCACCCAGAACCAGCAGGACTGGGCCCAACATCGACAGCGCCATATGCGCGCCCATGTGAACGCTGAAGACTGCCGGCGCGTACTTGCCGACACCGGACGACGTAGCGATCAGGAGCACCGCGCAACCGCTCATCCAGGCGATGGTTCGGCCGACGGGCCAGGAATCTCCACGCTTGGCCAGCTTGCGCAGGCCGATGCCGTACAGAATCGCCGCAGCAACGGCGGCGGTGCCGAACATGAGGTCGAATCGCCAGTCCGTCACGAACGCCATGAACGACGGCGGGTCCGGAAGGTTGTAGCCGAGTTCGACCTCAGGGATCGAGGGAATCGAGAGCGGCGGGGGCGGCGGAGTACGACCGAGGCCGATCGCGAGACCGATGGTCGCGGCCATCACAATGCCTTCAGCGCCGGCAAATCGAATCAGAGCAGAGCGGCTCTTCGGGTTCTCGGCCAATGCCGGCAGCGCCCGACTCCGTTGAGCCCAACCGAAGAACCCGAGGATGATCAGTGCAACGGTTTTGGCGACGATCAGTCGTCCGTACGTCGTGGTGAATACGTCGTCGAGAGGCAGGCGGACGATCGCATTGATCACGCCACTGAATCCCATGACGACGAAGCAGATGGATGCGACCGTCGAAAAGCGTCGGGCTGCTACGTCGGTGTAATCTCCGCGGCGCCTGGCGTGGGCCAGTAGCGCGAACAAGCCGCCGGCCCAGAGCGAAGCCGCCACGAGGTGCAGGATCAGGCTGTTGGTAGCGATGTCATGCGATCCGCCCGAAGACGAGTGACCGGTGAGAGCGAGCGGCATGAGGCCGAGGAGACCGACCAGCAGCAGGAGCGGAGTCCACCACCAGCGCAGTGTCAGCCGGGCCAGGATCGCGAGAACAACCGCGATGATTGCCGTCCAGCGCCAGGCGCCGGCGATCTCGACCTGATCGAGTCCCGACCAGAGGTTTGCCGGTTTGATGGCTTCGGCAAACGGCTGACCCGACGTGTCTGAGAGCGTCAGAGGCACCATCATGAACGAACAGATTGCCCACACGATCGCGGCGTGCGATGCGGTTCGGACTGCTCGATAGCCGTCGACGTCGAGGACGCCCGACTTCTGCGGTGGCACGAAGAACGCGGCCAGCAGCAGTGACCCGATCGCGATGACCGCGGCGATTTCCCCCAATGCGCGCATCGCGGGCAGGCCGTATGTGGTGATCGGCCCTGGATCCGGGATACCCAGAAGAGTCAATGCCTGCGACGCGGAGAATCCCACCACAACGGCTGCGGTGAGCCCTGCGATGAGTCCACTGACCACGAATATGGCAGTCGAAGAAGCGGGTGCACCGCTGTGCGGAGTGGACTCCGGTGGGGAATCTGTCGGCGCGAGGTCGGGTGTAGCCATACCTCAAGGGTAGGACCTTCGCGAACCGACTACGACAATGCGTCGGAGTTGGGCGGCGCGCGTCACATCCCGAACCCTCGAGTATGATGTTCCACGCGCCTCCGTAGCTCAGGGGATAGAGCAAGAGCCTTCTAATCTCTTGGTCGCAGGTTCGAATCCTGCCGGGGGCACCAAAGTAGCCAATTTCAAACCTACGACACGAGTCGTAGGTTTTTCGTTTTCGCTTTCGTCCGTTGCGGACGGGGCAGATTCGGGCGCCGCGTCGACGACATCCACTTCGTTATCTACTGCTGCCACTTGGGCGTGACGTCGCGCTGCTATCGCCGCTTCGGCTCCGAGTAGCGTCCGGAACGGTTCAGCCAACTCGACACGAACCGTATCCTCGTCGACCAATATTTTGACGAAAACGCCTGATTGAAGAGTCGCCGCACCTGTAAGCATCCCGGCACAGTACCGGCATGTCGATAACCGACCGAGCAGTTGACGGCGTAGTCAATGGCTCGTCGTAGAGACGCGTCAAACGCGTCGAACTGCAGGGCCGACGCGACGAGGCGTTGCTCGATTCCAGCAAGACCACGCGCGATCCGATCCTGCTCTTGCTTCAGAAGATCGACGGGCACGGCCCCCGCGTAGTGAGCCTGCAGAAGTCGCATTCGCTCATTTTCCAAGCGCTCCTTCTGAGTGCCCAGCGTGCGCCGCTCGGCGTCTGCCGCTTGTCGGAATGCCTGCACATCATCGCGCACCATGGCTTCGATTTGATCCGCAAGTCTCCGGTCCAACTGCACGGTACGGTAGTGATCCTCGACCAATTCCTCGACGACCCGAATGAGGACAGCTTTCTGTTGGCAGTTGTTGGTCTTCTGACGCCGCCCGGCCCGAATAGGTTTCCGCCTGCAGCATCAGGTGACTTTCCGCGCCTGATCATTGCGGCTTTGAGGCCGACCTCCGCACGTGGTGTGACGACTCCACCTCCAGTCGAGGCAGCGCCTGCTCGACGGTGGGGTCGTCAAGAAGATCGGTGACGACCTCCGAATACTGGTGTCGGCACCCACTACCGCCAACTCGTAGTGTGTCGACCGGTGCCGACAGCTTTTCGTTTGCCGAGAAATTGGACGTTGTACTGGATCGCGTCGTACGCCGCTGCGCGATCCTTGTCGTCTCCTAACAGCAGCACCCGGGCCATGTATCCGAGAACGTCGCTGGTGCTGACTTCAGTCAACGGCACGTTCAGGTCACTCAGTTCGACCCCGAGCTCTGAGCCACGCTGCCGTGGTAGAGCGCCATCACGATAGGGTGCGGCGGCCGCAAGAAATAGAAGGAGCGGACTCGTGACAACAACCCCGATTGTCAAGCCTGGTCCAGCAATCCACCGCATCGTGTACCAACGAGGTTCGAACTTTCCTCCACCGCGAAGGTCAAGGAGTTGTGCTGCTAACGCAAACGCCGCTGTGATCCCAAGGAACCACAAACATGTGGTAAGCGGGGTCCTGATGCACGCCGCAAAGATGAGTGCGCCCCAGGTGATCGTGGCCGTGGATGAGCGAGTGACTAGTTCGCGCCCTGCTGCGTATGTGGCCGCCGCGATCGCGACCCAGAATAGGATTGGCCGGTCAACGAGCCATATTTGAGCAGTTTCCGGCCAGGCCGTGGTTATTCCAAGATCCGAGAGCAAATTGTGGAGCCACTCAAGTGGGGACGGAAGCTCATCGAGGGTTTGGCCGGTCAGAAAGGACATCCATATCCAAGCGGACGCAACCGCTGGCCCCAGCCAAGCGCCGATGTCAACAATGTTGACGCCTAGCGCATGCTGAATACTGTCCATCACGTTTCGGGACGCCTCAGACGGCTTAGATGTCACGATCAGGCTCCTTCGCCGATGTGTAATTCATAAAGTACGGGAGCCTGATTGGCCCTGGTGATCGCGAAGGGCGGCGACCGAGCCAGAAGATGGCAATAGCGCTATGTCGCGCGACCAAGATTACGAAAAGGACACCGGGGCGTCAGGCCTGGGCTGATTCGCGCAGTCTCGCAGGCGAGGGGCTATCGTTCCCCGAGTTCTCGGGCGTGGAATCATGCATGGTTGAGGGTTGTTTCTGGACTGCGTGTATTCGGCTTTGCAGTTTGCGCCAAAAGGAATCGGGCAAGAAAATCATCTCTGTACCAATCATTACAAGTGCAAATACTGGGAGGCCCATAAAGATTCCAATTCCAGCATGCATTCCCACCAACACTGCGATAGTGGGGACCTTCAGGTGTCGATTAAATATCAGGAATGGAAAGAAGACTTGAACCAGTACCGTCATGTATGACGCTGTAGTTGTCAAATATCCGTTTCCGATAATTAGATCCGACAACGCGGGCCACGTGGAAAATTCTGCGGTCCGCAGTATGTAGTAGACCGCGGTTCCGTCCTGCCATAAAGTGCCTTGAACTTTGGCCAATCCTGATGTGGTGTACAGGATGCACACCTGAACAAGTAAAGCCATCCATGCCAGATTTCCCAATATTACCGAAAATGACTCAAATTTCGAGAGAGAGCCATTTTTCCTTTCGGGGTTTCCATTGGCGGTCCGGCGCGACTTCAGTAGGTTATCGACCGACATCCAATCTGCTGTTTTTGCAAAACAGAGTAGAAGTAGCACGATGGCCATTAGGTTGTCGCCGCCATCGGAGATGAAGGGGTTGCGTGCGGTGAGCGACCAGCAAAGCAAAAAGAGCAAGATCGTAGAAATGCGGGTTCTGAAGCCAATCATAAAGCTGAAACCAACGACCGCAGAGAGGATCAGAAGGAATATGACCCAGGAATCGGAATTGAAAGCCATAAATAAATTCAAGCTCCGGGCGCGATTCTGATCCGTTACCATTTCGTGAAATGAGTAGATCGAGTCGCTGCCCCACAATGTCTTCCACTGAGGTGCATTGCTTGCAAGAATAATCAGAAAGCACACCCCGTATGCTATTCGGAGCAGAGACATCCCTATTGCAGGGTACCTGCGCACCGAAAGCCAACTGGTCAGTGCATCAATCGCCGCAGTGGGAGACATCTTCAACACTCTAAGCCTCTTTCCACCAGGGTAGGGTGCGGAAGTCAAATTTCTCCGACTCTGGTAAGTTCTTTTCTTCAAATCTCGGGTAAATGTAATTTACGAGACGGAGCTGAACAGCCCGGCTGCCGTCGATCGGATTGGACGCAGTTTTCTGATAGAAGTGCTTTACGGCTTCAATCATCATTTGGCGTGCGCGGAGATAGGCACTCTTTGTTTCTTCAGGGGTTTCATTACTCGCCATTACCTCGTTGACGAGCCTTTCCCGATCGACCAGCCGACTCCCGAAGTCCCGGGCATCGGCATGGAAGGAGACTACACTGTCCTCAGCCGAGAGGAAATTGTCCAGTGACGAAGTGAGCATTCGATACTCCCGTGGTGGGATTATCTTTTCCTTCGTAGATGCGAGCCCTGGCGTTGTCACATCAACGAAGGGCTGTGATTCATCACCTTCAGGGAGATCTGAAAATCGCACCAGGATGCCGATATCAGAACTCGGCGGATCTGGTGCGAACAGGCTCCAGTTCTGAGTTAGCCATGGGTCCATGTATTTGACAACAGAATTTGCTTTCTCACGCAGAGGTCCCTGCGGAATGTTGTAAAGAAAAGTCCCCATGGAAAACACAGTAAGCAGAAAAACGCCGCAGAGTGCGACGATCGCGTGTCCCTTCTTCATTTCTTCGGAGAAATTCCGATGAATGATAGTAATCGGTCGAGAATTGAAGTTGTGGAGATTTCTCCATCAACCCATTGATCGATTGGAGCCTTCTTTGGCGTCTCATCATTTTCGTGCGACGGGTTCGTGTTCGACTCATCATTGGGCATGGTGGTTCCTTTCGGATCTAAATAGAGTGAAAATTGAATGTAGCGCACGTTCTCGGTGTTGGCAGTTTGAGATTTCGTGCGAAGCTGGGCTAGCTCGCCCTGAATCACTTCGCGGCAATTCAGGGCGAGCCTACAGCTAGTTCCAGATGCCAATTACTTTCTTGCCGACATTCTTGGCACCGTTGTAAGCGTCTTTGCCCAGCTCGGCGCCCGCCGAAGCGACCGCTGCGGCACCGCCCGCGACGGCGGCCCGCTTGCCCCATACCTTGGCTGCGGCCGGAACACCGACTCGGACCGCCGGTGCCGCCAGTGCCGCAGCGGGAACCGCGCGCGGTTCAATAGCGGCGTCACCTTGGAGATTCGGATTCGATGCTTCACCCAGAGCTCTTTCGAATCCAGTCAGCTTTGGGCTCGAAAGAGGTGCGCTGGCGACGTACTCCACCTTTTGGGGGGTGGTTTCGTTTGCGCTGGCGATCGGCACCGTGACCAGGCTCAAGGCCACCAGGCTCGTGCTGACAACGGCCACTCGGCGTGCTGCTTTCATATCAATCTCCTCATGTGGGGCGGTATGCCCTCTTGCTTGAATCTGGCAATCGTTATCGCTGTCGTCTTGTCTATATCGACAGCGCTTGAGCTACTCATCGCCTCCACCACTCACGAGTGACGGGTTGGTAAAAGTGAGCGCTCGCCGTCAGTTGCTTGTGGTGGCCTCCTTACAGGAAGCGTGAGCCTTGCGCAGGGTTCGAAGAGCCATTGATGCCTTTCGTTTTTCCGCGATTGGCGGGGATCGGGTGATCGCCTACGTAGATCGTCGGTGAGCCCGCACCTCTGTGGCTTATTCCGCAGCGACCGAGCCGTGTATCCTCGCAGCTAGATTCAATTTGTAGGATTTTCCGCACGCGGAGGGATTCAGTGCGGAATTCCAAACGAGGGGGCAGTTCGAGGTTGTGGGCGGGCGCGAGGTTTTTGCAACGAGGTTCAAGGCGCTCATTGAGTGCGCGGGTTCGCCAACTCTCCAGTCCGTAGCTACCCGCGCGACTGCTCGATATGCGCAAGCGCCAGGGTTTCGGCGAATTAGCGAATGGAAGCGGGGTTCACGCGTACCGCAGAGGTGGGAGCCGCTTGAAGCAGTCCTGATTGTTCTAATCACGCTTGCACGGGAGAGGCAAGAGCCGGATATCACAGGTCTTTACAGCTTGGCGGGCTGGAAAGAACTCTGGCGAGCTGCACAAGCTGATGTAGAACCTGTATCGGCCGAGCTACCAACGCCCGCGCCACGGCAATGCCCCTATCTGGGTCTTTCCCCATTTACTCGCTCAGACGGGCCGAGGTTCTTCGGTCGTGAGCGAAGCCTTCGTGATCTTGTGGCACGGCTATCCGACACGAACGCTCCGCCAGGACTGTTCGTGCTGTTTGCCCCATCAGGATCGGGAAAGTCCTCCTTGCTGCACGCTGGATTGGCGTACAGGGCCTCCACCTCTGGACTCGACTGTGGGTATGGACTCACGACTGATTGGGCAGTCGAATCGCTGATACCGACAAGCCATCCCAATAGTGCGTTGGATCGACTTTTCCCAGGACTTGGTGCGGAACCCGATCTGAACAGCGCGGATACTGCGCTTGGCGAGCATTTAATAGGACGTGAGTCCGGGTCGCTTCTGCTCATCGTCGATCAGTTCGAGCAGATTTTCACTGCATGTACAGATGCCGCGGAACGAGAGCTTTTCGTCCGCCGGCTACATCTGATTGCCCAAACGTCGACGCCTACCAGGCTGGTCCGGGTTGTAGTCGGACTCCGCGCCGACTTCATTCCGGAATGTTTGCACTACCCTCAGCTTCAGGACGCTCTCCAAAACCGGCAGTGCGTGTTGGCTCCGATGCTTCACGACGAACTCGTTGCCGCGATTGAAAAGCCCGCAGCAGCAGCCGGTGTGATCCTGGAAACCGGACTTCCTACACGGATAATTCAAGATCTCGACGCCGCCCGTTCCGATCGCGGACAGAGTCCGCTACCGCTGATGTCGCACGTTCTGGAGACCATGTGGGTTTCTGGCACGAAAGCAAAGAAGTTGACTGTCGCTAGGTACGAAGCAGCTGGTGCATTGGCTGGTTCAGTGGATGCCGCAGCTGAACGTGCATGGCTCCGGTTGACAGCGAGTGAGCGCAATGCCGCGCCGGCACTGCTCGTCCGTTTGGTTCAAGTGGGGAACGGAGCCAGAGATACTCGTCAGCTGGTTGCAAAAACCGAACTGTTGCTTGTGGGCGGGAGGGTCTATTTCGAACGCAATCAGCGAGTGATTGAAGCTCTGATCGAATCTAGGTTGTTAAATGTCTTTGACGACGGAACGATCACATTCGCGCATGAGGCTGTTATCTCTTCCTGGGGTCGGTTAAGTCAGTGGATTAACAATGATCGCGAAAGATCAATTCTGCGACAGAGTTTCGAAACTGCAGCGCGCGAATGGAGCAACCGAGGGTCTCCGGGCGAAGAATTGTGGCGCGGCGCTAGATTAGAAGATGTCAGGGAACTGGATTCCGAAACCCTCACAGAACCTGCGCAACAGTTCTTGCGTACCGCCGTCTGGCACCACCGTGCTGCCAGCGTTAAGCGGCGTATTGGCGTTGCGCTGGCATCTGCGCTCGTCCTGCTGCTCACATTTGTCACTATCCTGGCTGTAATCTCGCGAGCTGAATCCCAGAAGCTTGCTGCCGACGCTGAGTATCGCGCCGTATTATCGAACGCTGACCGCACACAACACACCGAACCATCGATCTCTTCTCAACTTGACTTGGTCGCTCGACAGCTGAGGCCAGAAGATCCTGCATCAACGTCGCGGATAATCGGGTCGCAGAACTCTGCGCTACCCACCCTCGCTGCAGGGCATACGAATGCTATCTATACAACTAGATTCAGGCCTGATGGAAAGGTGTTGGTGAGTGCGAGTGCAGATCACACCGCAATACTATGGGACGTATCGGAGCCGATGTCACCAAAGCGAATTGGGAACCCCATTGAGGGGCATTCGACCTTCCTGACGGCTGCGATATGGTCACCGGACGGCGATCTGCTCATCACCGCCAGCGGTGATGGAACCCTGAGGATCTGGGACGCTACCGACCCGGAACGTGTCTCTGCGATCGGATCATCCCTCAAACCAAGGGTAAACGCGAGCGCTGTCTATGAGCCTTCCGTCAGCCCAGATGGAAGAATACTGGCGGCACCTGTAGACGACGGCACGATCGCTCTCTGGGACATCAGCGACCCTCAACTCCCCCTAGAATTGCCGAGTCTCCGTGGACCGAGTTCATCGGTCCGCACAACCGCTTTCAGCCCCGTCGGCCGGATTTTGGCGGCTGGCAGCGACGATCGTTCTGTCTGGCTATGGGATCTTTCGAATCCGAATCAGCCAGTTCTCAAGTCGACTCCGTCGACTGGATTTCAAAGATCAGCGCACAGTGTCGCATTCAGCCCGGACGGAAGCAGACTCGCTGCAGCAAGTGATGATCGATCGATTCGACTGTGGAACGTCCTTGATCCTGGTCAACCCGTTGCGCTTGGCGACCCTATTACCGGGCATGCGGGGGCGCTTTGGTCCATTGCGTTCAGTCCGGACAGTTCGGAGATTCTGAGTGGCAGCTGGGACGGTACAGCGAGAATCTGGAGCTTGGCCGACCCCTCTAATCCTCGAACATTGGGCCAACCCCTCGCTGGAAACAACGGTGGCGTCATTACTGCCGCCTACTCGCCGGATGGTCGGACAGTTGCGACAGGAGGGCAAGATGGCATGCTTCGCCTTTGGAATCGTCCATCCTCGGTTATCGACGCCCACACCGATAGAGTGATGACGCCTCGCTTCAGTAAGGACGGATCCCGGATGGTTACGGGGAGTGTGGATGGGACGCTCCAAGTTTGGAATACGTCTTCCCCCCGGTGGCCGGTGAAACTCGGCAGGGCCAATGCTCCAAATCGCCAGATTGACAATCTGGCGATCACTCCGGACGGCCAAACTGTATATACCGCCGGGGGGAGTTCAAGGTCTGTCTATATCTGGGACATCTCGGATCCGGAAAAACCGGCTCTGTCGGGCGAGTTGTCCCTCGAAACGAGGTTCACCTACGCACTGGCGATTAGCCCCGATGGCTCGACCCTCATTACGGGTTCGGACGATACCTCTGTCAAACTTTGGGGCTTATCGAATCCACGCGCGCCTCATGCGATCAGTCAACGTGTGCCCATCGCTGGAGATCTAATTGCCGATGCCGAATTCTCACCGGACGGCCAAACTGTTGCAGTTGCGGCATCAGGGAGCAACGACGTCACGTTGCTTGACGTCAGAGACCCGTCAAACCCTGAAGCGCTCCCCTTACTCGTCGGCCACGAAAAGCAGTCCAGCACAGTGGACTTCAGTCCCGACGGGCGTCTACTTGCGAGTACTGGCGAAGATCGGACTGTCCGTTTATGGAATGTAGAAGACCCCGGCCATGCCGCACTTGTCTCAACACTGCGAGCCTCTTCCAGCACCCTTCGTGCCGTGTCTTTCTCGTCCACCGACAGCGCAATGCTCGCAACTGGCAGCGACGACGGCACGGTTCAACTCTGGAATATCAGCAGTCCACAAATTCCGATTCGACTCGGTGGATCAATCATTAACCTGGGTGCCTCTCGGTGGTACGTGTCGTTCCATCCAGATTCGGCCTTTCTCGCCGGAGGCGGGGAAGGGGGCGCAGTGCGACTCTGGGACTTGGACCCGGACGTACAAGCAAATCGGATATGCACCATTACTGCCCCGATCATGACCCATGAAGTGTGGGCCGAATATCTGCCAGAACTCCCTTACGATCCACCCTGCCGGTGACGGTGTAGGAAATTCGGAGGGATTACCAACTCTCACGGCTTGCAGCTCGTCGACCACTTTCTTCCGGATCTGTTCGGCTTCGTACTTGCCGAGTTGGAGGCGACGGTAAAAGTCGACTACGCCATCCTCGATGGCGCTCAGCCTCGTGAACTTACGAGGGCACGGGTTGTGAGCGTCTCGTCGGCCGATGCAAAAAAGTACTCGTAATGGAGTGTGTCAAGGTTCTTGGACAGCGACTCGGTGGTTTCAGGCAGCTGATGCTGCGTTTGGATACTCGGCGAGGGCTTCCGAGGGGGTGCGATAGCCCAGCGTCGAATGCAGACGTTGTCGGTTGTAGAACACCTCGATGTACTCGGCGACCGCGAACCGTGCCCGGCTCCGGGTGCCGAACGTTCGCCGGTAGTACATCTCGTTCTTCAGGGTCGCGAAGAACGACTCGGCCGCCGC
>NZ_JAWLSC010000039.1:0-7860 GCF_033142465.1 Rhodococcus sp. IEGM 1318 | reverse complement strand
CACCTTCGCTGATCGTTGGCCGGGATCGGAAACTTACTGATGGAAACCGGCCGAAACACCGTTAGCGAGACAGACCCCCCGCATATTCACTCTGGGGACGGCTTGCGGAACACGGTTCGGTTTGGTCCACACGTAGTGAACGTATCTGCCCGACAGTGACACCTGATTCAGCGTGATTTCTCCCAGCCGGCGGCCCCTGTGCCTGGTCCCCGCTTTTCGAAATGCCGGCCACGGGTACCTGTAGTAGGCGCGACGAGCAGCAGGGACGGAAAAGATGCACAGTTTCGCACTGATCGCGACCATCCTCTCTATCACTGCCCTCGCGGGATTGCTCGCCACCCGGCTTCGGCAGCCCATGATCGTCGCCTTCATCGGGGTGGGGATCTTCGTGGGCCCGGTAGGAACGGGCTGGGTAGTCGCAGACAGCACCATCGAACTCCTCGCCCGCATGGGCATCGCTGTCCTGCTCTTCCTTGTCGGGCTTCGACTCGACATGCACTTGATTCGCATGACCGGTTCTATCGCCGTGGTCACCGGTCTCGGACAAGTCGTGTTCACCGCGGCGATCGGTTATCTCCTGTGTATCGGATTCGGGATGGACGCCGTCGCCGCTCTGTATGTCGGATTGGCTCTGGCCTTTTCCTCGACCATCATCATCGTCAAACTGCTCTCCGATACCCGGGAACTCGAGCAACTTCACGGACGCATCGCTGTAGGGCTGCTGATCGTTCAGGATCTCGTCGTCATCCTGGTGATGATTGCCGTCAACGCGTTCGGTCGCACCACCGACAGCACCGTGGCAGCAGCCGTCGCCGGGACGGCGTTGAAGGGACTGGGATTGCTTGCGGCAATCGCGATTCTGATGAGGTTCGCCCTGCCCTGGCTACTGAGACAGGTAGCGCGGTCGCAAGAACTGTTGGTGCTCTTCGGGATCGCTTACGCAGTCTCGGTCGCGACCGTGACCGAGGCTCTCGGATTCAGCTCCGAAGTCGGCGCATTCCTTGCCGGCGTCTCGCTCGCTGCAACGCCCTACCGAGACGCGCTCGGAGCCCGCATGGTGAGTTTGCGCGACTTTCTGCTGCTGTTCTTCTTCCTCGATCTCGGCGCAGGATTGGACGTCGCGGAAGCAGCGGGTCACATACCGCAAGTCGTGATGTTGGCCCTGTTCGTTCTCGTTGGTAAACCGCTCATCGTCATGGTGATCATGAGCGCCAAGCGCTATCCGATTCGTGTCGGATTCGCCACCGGACTCCCTCTTGCCCAGATATCGGAATTCTCCCTGATCCTCGCGGCATTGGGCTTGAGTCTTGGACACATCACCGCGACCACAGTCAGCGTCATCACGGTGACAGGCCTGGTGACCATCGGCGGATCGACCTACCTGATTCTCTACTCCCGTGCGCTCTACCAACGGTGCGAACGTTGGCTACGAGTATTCGATCGGGCAGGGAACCGACGTGAAGAGCCGACACAGACAAATCCCGAGGTCGACATCGTCCTCTTCGGCCTCGGGAGATTCGGTCGCCACATCGCCGATCAACTCAGCAGCACCGGCCACCGCGTACTCGCAGTCGATTTCGACCCCCAACGACTCGCTGCGAACGAACGCGACAGAGTCACCGTGGTCTTCGGCAGCGCCGAGGACCTCCATTTCCTTCAGACCCTGCCCCTGCCACAAGCCAAATTCGTCATCAGCACCATCGCCCTCGCCGACGTCAACACCGCCCTCCTCCACGGACTCCACCACTACGAATATCAGGGCCATGTACTGATGACCGCGCATACACCACACGACGCCGAACTCCTCAGCCGAGCCGGAGCCGACCTCGTCCTAGAACCCTTCTCCTTGGCCGCCGAGAAAGCCGACGAAATCCTTACTCGCCTCACACGAAACGACGAAAACCACACCAAAAGTCACGACGCCACACCAACCGAGCAGGATCCGGCCGAACCAGAATAGAACCCGATCCACAACACACGTCCATCGATCACAACATTCACTTTCCTTGTTTCGCAGCACTTTCCGAACGAACAACAATCGAAGAAGACTCCGCGTGACGGGCGCTCACGCCAGGGCGCGATGGACTCGGAACCCACCTGAGACCTCACCACCTACACCGGACTTCGAAAGTCACCCGAGCGGAAACGGGAAAATTGACGGGACCGAGCTCGCGGGGTCGATCGTGCTTCGTGGTTCACCCGAACCGTGGCCGTCATGGTGCATCGGACGCTGCAGCCCTGGAAGGCTACGTGAACAGGTCCCCGGTCGCGAACCGGTGGAAGTACCGCGCGAAGATTCGGGCTTCTTCCGGTGGCCAGCCGCTCAGACTTTCGCTAATACGTGCGGCCAGGCGCCTCCGAAGTTCGTCCACAACCTCTTCGCCGCGCGAAGTGAGCACCAGGAGGGTAGCTCGCTGGTCGGCGGTGTCCTGTTCACGACGTATGAGACCGGCCTTTTCCAAGCGGGATGCGCGACGCGTCACGACGGAGCGATCCACTCCGACATCCGGTGCGAGGTCCGCGGCGCTACGAGGTCCGGTCCGTGCGAGCCCACTCAAGACCGGGTAGGTCGTTTCGTCCACTGCTTCACCCAGATCTGCGGTCAACGCCGTGTAGATCCGGCTGCGGGTGGTGCGCCGCAGAAGCAACCCCAAAGCGTCGGCGACCTCACGTCCACCTTCGTCGTCCATGAATGGAGGATAGCGTGCATCACGCACGGATAGGCTGCTACGGTGACACAGGTGCGTGCACATTGCACGCTTTATGTGGCAATCACTCCACCGAAGGACCTCATGAACCGCACCGGCATGCATGCCGCCCTCACCGACCTGATATTTACCCCCGAACTCGACCTACACGATGCGGTCGACCGCCATTTCAGCCCGACTTACCAACAGCGCACCGACGGCGAGTGGAGCAACCGCGAACAATTCGTCGAACACATCGCCCACCTCCGGGAAATTGTGGCCTCCGGGTCCATCGAGATCCACGACGAACATCACGATCACAACCGTTATGCCGACCGCCACACCGTCGACATCACCAAAACCGACGGCACCACCGTACGAATGGAGGTCTACGCCTTCGGAGAACTCGCACCAGACGGCCGCTTCAACCGCATCGAGGAGGCCACACTCATGCTGTGCGGGCCCGACTCCGACCGGAACCTCGGCCGCGCCCGCTAGGACGAGACCGTCTCCAGCTCAGCGTTTCGGCGCCGGACACTGAATGAGCGCTAACGTGGGAGGTGCCGCAGGGACGGCACCGGACGCTGAGCCGAAGACGGAGGGTGATCCGATCAGTACGAGCTATCGCCGTCGTCGTCAGATGGCCGTTCGCGCGGGAATTCCGGCCGAGGCCCACTGCTAACTCGATACGATCAGCGAGATCGTCGATCTCGGCATTCAGCAAAACCAGAAACACTCGCGCCGGCGCGGTTCGAAGGCCCTGCAAGCGGCCTGCACGCTCGTTATGACGCGACCAAGGCAGAAAGACTCTCGTTCGCCATACGTTCAACGAGCAGAGGAACGAAATCTCGTATCCGGTGCCCGACGAAATGAGCATGGGCAGACGCGACAGCCTCGGCTACGACATCCGCCGACACCGCGGGGTACTTCGCGGTCAGACGTGCACGCGTCTGCGCAATCAGGCGATCTTCCTCGTCGTTTGTCATCTACCAATGATGAGCCCGCTCCTCCGGCACGTCCACAGGAGAAGCTCCTCAGGATACGACTCACTCAGCCACGTCAGTAACGACCGCAGGCCTTCTGCGTAGTGGTGAAGACTCGCAGGTGACGTGGAAACGAATGCGACGAGGACCCAAGTTGCTCATGTCCGTTTCGTCTGATTTTGCTAGACTGATTGATCCCTATTCAATTTCCGTCAGCTCCTTCGAGGAGGAAGGGCCATGGACACCAGCGACAAACCCTGGCCGCCTAAATGTAGGCGGCTGCGATGAACGAGATCGTCGTCAACATAGTGCTGGTGCTGGCTTTCGTTCTGATCGGCGGAGGGTTCGCCGCCACCGAGATTGCCCTGGTGTCGTTGCGCGAAGGGCAGATTCGGCGGTTGGAGCAGCGAGGAGGGCGTGGCGCTCGGACTGCAGCGCTCGCCCGTAATCCGAACCGTTTCCTCTCCGCCGTCCAGATCGGGGTGACGGTCGCCGGTTTTCTCTCCGCCGCGTATGGCGCCTCCACTATCGCTCCGGCCGTTTCTCCCGCTCTCCAATCGTGGGGGCTTCCGCCTGCCGCGGCCTCGATCACGGCTTTGGTCGGCACCACACTGGTGATCTCGTATCTGTCATTGATCTTGGGAGAACTGGCCCCCAAACGTATTGCGCTGCAACGCTCCACCGGAGTCTCGTTGCTGACCGCACCGGCGTTGGACCGGTTCGCAACAGTGATGCGGCCCGCGATCTGGTTCCTGTCCCTCTCAACGGACCCGTTGGTACGGTTGGTGGGCGGTGACCCGAAGATCAAGGGGGAAGCAATCACTCACGAAGAGTTGCGCGATCTGCTCATCGGTCACAACGCAATCGCCGAGGACGAGCGCCGTATCCTGTCCGAGGTTTTCGATGCAGGACACCGATCTCTGGTAGAAGTGATGCGACCGCGCACCGATGTCGATTTCCTTTCCTCCGATACCGCGTTGCCGCTGGCAAGGGAACGGGCATTGCAGTGGGGGCACAGCCGGTATCCTGTCGCGAACACCTCCTATGACGACATCGTCGGGTTCGTGCATCTTCGCGACCTCCTCCTCGCCGACGAACGCGCAGTCGCCACTGTCTCCGATGTGTCGCGTCCTGTTCTGCACCTTCCGGGATGCAAACCTGCATTGGCTGCCCTGACCGACATGCGCCGCGAGAATCTACAGATCGCGATCGTCGTCGACGAGTACGGGGGTACCGCGGGGATCGTCACCCTCGAAGACATCGTCGAGGAGATCGTCGGCGAAATCGGCGACGAGTACGACGAACCTGCAGCGTCCCCGGTATCCCCGATCCCGAAGCGTAAACGAGTCGATGGTTTGCTTCTCGTGGACGATTTCGAGTCCGTCACCGCGATCACGCTTCCGGCAGGTCCGTACGACACCGTGGCAGGATTCATGCTGCACCGACTCCAGCGTGTCCCACAACTCGGTGACACCGTCATTTTCGAGGGGCACCGGCTCACCGTCAGCACCCTCGACGGTCGCCGCATCTCGGGCATCAGGGTCACTCCCCCTCACTCTGCGACGCACGGACAGGTAATCCAATCGACCCAGTAGGTTCCGCGGCAATCTCCTTATGGGGCGACGCACTTGTCGGGTGAACGCTCACCGACAATGCTCATTCCTCACAGCTTCCGTTTCGGTGGGTGGAGATCACAGTTCGTCGTAATGCCTCGAATGTCGGCACTGAGATCGAAGAAAACGTGCGCGATGCCCGGCGAGCAATGCGTCGGTCTCGCATTGAATCTCATGGTGCTGGCGGGCGATGGCGTATCTGATGACGGCGCTGCGTCGATCGATCCGCATGACCTGGGCGGCAGCCGATTCGTCGTCGAGCGTTGTGGCCGCTATCCGGTCATAACCGATCAGAAGTCGCTGATAGGCAAGAGCCACCGGCGCATCCTCGGCCAGCAATACCGGCAGTACGTCGCGGTCGATTCGTTGCAAGGGATAACGGAGAATCCGATAGCCGAGACGCATGACCGCTCGCGCGGAGTCGCTACACCAGGTCACTGCGGGCTCTGAGCGGTCTGGGCAAAAAGGGCGGAACCCTCGTCGGGCATACAGGCCTTTCCGCTGGGGCAAATTGCTTTGGCACTCTGCGTACCCGCAGGCCTGTTCGTCAAACGGCGCCAAGCTCACTGCTCTCACCTCGTTCGTGGCCGATAAGGGGTGATCGTCTCGCTGGGAATGCTCCGGCAATGGGCGCGGTATGCCACTGGCTTTCGAATAGACCCTGGCAGATATCGCGAGCGCCACCCCTCCTGGGCCGAAATACCCGTTGGGTGTCCGCTACTGACCTCGAGCGTCCCCGACCAGCCACCGGGCTCTCGGCGGGTCGACTCGCATAATCCGGCACCCGGGGTGTCGTCGAGCATCGACGCTGTGGTGCGTCTATGGGGGAACGGACGCCAGATCGCTTCGAAGGGTGTTGCTGCCGGCCGAGATTCCCGGAGATGGAGGTGGGGGTTGTGAGCCGACGCAATCTTCGACGGTTGTCGATTCGATCGGCAGTTCCTAGGATCGATAGCACAGGAGATGGAAACGAACCTGGGGCGCTCGTACTGAGGTGGTTTCCCATCGGCGACGGTTCCGATACCGGACAAGGAGCGGACCATGAGCCCGCAACCGATCTTCGCGGACGGGATCTACCGTAGCTCGGACTCCGGGCTTCCGATCCGCCGTTGGTGTCGAGAACGCCTGCAACAGTGGAGTGTTCCGCATTCTCTGATGTCTTTCAAGACATCGCTGGGCCGATGCACGGTTGTCTGCGCCGGCACCGGCATAGCGTTACCGCCGGTGGTGATTGTCTCGGGTTCGGGTTTGAATACCGCGACGTCCTTACCACTCGCCTTCGCGTTGAAAGCACGTAGGCGACTCTTTCTCGTCGATCTCCCCGGCCAACCGGGGCTCAGTTCCGCGCACGGCCCCCCGCACGGACACTTCTCGACGTACGGAGCCTGGCTGAGCGAGTTGCTTCCTCGGTTGACCGCCGAACCGGTCGTGATCGTCGGACACTCGATCGGCGCTGCCGCGGCACTTGCCTGCTCCCCGTCACCGCAGGTGGCGGGGTTGGTGCTGGTCAACCCGCTGGGTTTCGTCTCGATGCACCATTCGTCGATGTTTCGGGCTCTACGGTTGAGATGGTCGATCTTTCCGTCCACGGAACACAGTGAACAATTGCTCTCTCAACTTCTTTCGCCGGGATTTGTTCCGGACACGACACTCATCAGTTGGTATTGCTTGCTCGGGGAGCACTGCGTCGGATTGCGCTACGACCATCCGCTGCCCCCGACAACGATCCACAGGTGGGCAACTGCCGGAACTCCGGTCGCTGTGGCGGCGGGGTCGCACGACCGGTTCCTCACTGCCGATCGTCTTCGGGGGCCGGTGCGCTCGCTTCTAGGTGTGGAAGTGCAGACGATCCACAATTGCGGCCATCTCGCTGTGCGCGAAGCACCGTCCGCCGTCGCGGCGATAGTGGAGGCGATCACCTCCACCAGCAGATGAGGTGTGCCTGCTCCAAAGCATTCTCTGCCGAACATGCCGACGTCACGAGGAATGGGCCCCGGTTGTGAGGGGCTGTGCTGCCAGTCTCGTTTCCGTAGAATGAACGGACAACGGTCGCGGCCCCGAGTCGGATCCCTTTTGCGGACTCTCGCCCATCGGGTGTGGCCGAAAGGAGGTCCCGGTGGATTCGTCCGAGCATCTCCTGCCGACGTCACGACGAAGCCGGGTACTGATCGGCGTCTTGGTTGCGTTCATACTGGCACTTCTGACAGTGCCGCGATTCGTGCTCGTTTACACCGACTGGTTGTGGTTCGGCGAAGTCGGCTACCGCAATGTGTGGACCACGATCTTGTACACACGGATAGCGTTGTTTGCCGGGGTCACCGCCGCCATCGGGACGATCATCTTTTTCGCGCTGACCCTCGCATACAGATCTCGCCCGTTGTTCGCGTACTCGGCTGCCCGCGGCCACGACCCCCTCGAGCCGTACCGCGCGATGGTGACCCGCAGGCATCGCCGGCTCGCGATCGTCATCTCTTTGGTGATCGCGTTGCCGTTCGGACTCCACGCCCAGTCGAACTGGGCGACCGTGCAACTGTTCCTGCGCGGTGGATCGTTCGGTACCTCCGATGCCGAGTTCGG
>NZ_JAWLSC010000038.1:0-8431 GCF_033142465.1 Rhodococcus sp. IEGM 1318 | reverse complement strand
CTCGACAGGGTGTGGGAGAGTAGGACACCGCCGAACACAATTTAAGAGAAGCCCCCCAACCAGTGATGGTTGGGGGGCTTTCTCGTACCCACAACACACCCCAAAATACACCCCTGCAACCCCCCCGACATCGAGCGAACGACACTTCCGTCGCCTCAGACCGACCCAACGCACCGTTCACCCGAACACTGAAAAGCGTGCGCCCACCGCAAGTCTCGGCAGTCGAGCGCCAATCGCGCCACCAACCTGCCACGGAACCCGTCGAGCGTGGCTAGGCTCGGAAGAGGTGCCCCGTGTGATCGGGCCCACCTCACCTGTGCACGCGTGCTGACTACGGAGGCTTCGATGACCGATATTCTCGACCGCACCAAAATCTATGTTGATGGCGCCTGGATCGAATCCACTGGCAGCGGTCGGATCGACGTTCTCAATCCGGCTACGGAAGAGTTGATAGGAACTGTCGCCGAGGGCACTGTCGAAGATGTCGACGCGGCCGCGAAGGCAGCACGAAATGCTTTCCCCGCTTGGTCTGCACTATCCGGCGGCGAGCGCGCCGAATATCTTTCCAAAGCTGCTGCGATTATTGCCGAACGTACCGATGATCTTGCGGCGCTGGTTTCGCAGGATATGGGCATGCCGATCGGATTCGCCAAGCCCGTACAAATCGGAATGCCGCTGGCGAATTTGAATGCATTTGCTGAATTGGCCCGCACTTATGATTTCGACGCACACGAGGTCGGGAATTCGCTGATTGTTCGCGAACCGGCGGGTGTTGTCGGCGCAATCACTCCGTGGAACTTCCCGCTCCACCAAGTTGTCTTGAAGGTTGGCGGCGCACTCGCCGCAGGCTGCACCGTGGTTCTCAAGCCTACCGAGGTTGCGCCTCTCATCACGTACGCTCTCGCTGACATCTTCGACGAAATCGGTTTGCCTGCAGGTGTATTCAACCTGGTGAGCGGATACGGCCCGGTAGTGGGCGAAGCCATCGCCGGCCACCCCGAGGTCGACATGGTCTCCTTCACCGGATCGACTCGGGCCGGCAAGCGAGTGGCCATCGTGGCTGCAGACACAATCAAGAAGGTCTCGCTTGAACTGGGCGGCAAGTCCGCGAACGTCATTCTCGACGACGCCGACCTCGAAAAGGCTGTCACGGATGGCGTCGCAAAGTGCTTCATCAATTCGGGCCAGACCTGTTCGGCGCTGACGCGTATGTTGGTTCCCGCGGAGAAGGTGGACGAGGCAGCGGCAATTGCTGCTGCGGTGGCCGCTCATTTCCAGGTAGGTGATCCGACTCAGCCGACTTCGGTGCTTGGGCCGCTGGTGAACGCGAATCAGCTGGGACGCGTTCGCGGATACATCGAGAAGGGGGTAGCCGAGGGCGCCACCGCGGTTGTCGACGGTCGCGAAACCGGATTGGCCAGTGGGTATTTCGTCGGGCCGACGGTGTTCGCGAACGTGACTGAGGATATGACCATTGCGCGCGAGGAGATCTTCGGACCGGTCCTCTCGATCATGGGCTACAAGGACGAGGCCGACGCAGTGCGGATTGCCAACGGGACCGAATACGGTTTGGCCGGCGGAGTCTGGTCAGGTGACCCCGATCGCGCGGATCGTGTCGCACGGCAGCTGCGGGCCGGGCAGGTCGAGGTGAATGGCGGTGCGTTCAACACCAATGCGCCGTTCGGTGGGTACAAGCAGTCGGGCGTCGGACGTGAGGCGGGCACGTTCGGGCTCGAAGAGTTCCTCGAGATCAAGGCGATTCAGCGATAGTCTTGTTCGAGAATGGCGATGCTCCCGTACTAAGTACGGGAGCATCGCCATTTTTGTACCCGGATCAGGACTTGGCGGCATCCAAATGCTGAGCCGAGATGTTCGCCAGGTGTGTCAGGTCCGAGGCCACGGTCGCGAAGGTGTAACCCTCCCCAAGCCGTTGTGCCGCAACCTGACCGGAGGGTGTGTGAATTCCCGCGGCCACTCCGCCGAGGGCGGCAGCTTCGCGCACCCGGGTAAGCGCTGCTTCGAATTCCTCGGACACGTCCGGATCGTTGGAGTGCTTACCGCCGACGGCGATTCGTAGATCGGACGGTCCGACGTACACGCCATCCAATCCGGGTACAGCACAGACCTTTTCGACGTTCTCCAGGCCTTGTGGGGTTTCGATCATCGCGAAGACAACAGTGTCGCGGTTCGCGTCGGCGGGAACGGGGCCGATACGGAGTTGCGAGCGCATGGGCCCGTAAGAGCGGATGCCGAATGGCGGATAATTGGCGGCTGCCACAGCGGCCGCGGCCTCGTCGGCGTTGTTGATCAGTGGAACGATGACGCCGACAGCACCCGCGTCGAGTGCTCGTCCGATAGGCGTCGGATTGTTTTCCTCGACGCGCACCATCCCGACAGTGGACGGTGACGAGTCGATTGCGGTGAGGCCGGCGACCATTCCCGAATAGCCGATCAGGCCGTGCTGCATGTCGAGGGCGATGTAGTCCCAGCCGACGTGCGCGATCCATTCGGTCGAGATCGGACTGTCGAGGACGGACCAGTATCCGAGAATGCGTTCGCGTCCTCGGATGCGCGCGGCGAATTCCTGTGCTGACATAGTGAAGAACTCCTTCTGATGAAGGTCGGGTGTTTCAGCGGTTGTAGTTGGGCATGGGGCCTCGTAGGGCGGCACCGACGAGGTCACACTCTTCGATGATCGAGGAGTACAGTGGTCCTCGCCCGATGGCCGCGATATTGGATTCGAGGTGTGCGACTTTGGATCCTCCGAGTAGCACTGACCCAGTTGCAGGTTTGCTCACCAGCCAGCGCAACGCAAGCTCGGTCAGGGAAATCCCCGACTGTTCTGCGATTGCCGTCAACTGGGCGATCGCGTCGAATATCTGTGTGTTCCAGTACCGTTCCTTGTACATCGACGCAAGGCGGGAGTCACCGAATCGGCCGCCTGAGGGGCTTTCCTCGAAAGTGTGACGCCCGGTCAACAGTCCACCGCCGAGTGGGTTGTAGACCATGGTGGTCAGTCCGGTCACGTCCGCGAATTCTGCGTATTCTTCTTCGATGTGACGCGCGAGCAAGTTGTAGAGCTGTTGTGCGACGATCGGTCTCGGCGCACCTACTGTGTCTGCGGTGTAGTCGATTTCGCTGATTTGCCAGGCTGCGAAGTTGGAAACACCGAGAGCGCGAATCTTTCCTTCCGCAACCAGTTCGGCGACGGTAGTGAGTGTTTCGCTCAGCGATACCGCTCGATCCGGCTGATGGAGATAGAACAGGTCGACGTAGTCGGTGTCGAGTCTGCGCAGGCTTGCTTCGATGCTTGCCCTGAGCCCCTTTGCCGAGAGCGGGCTGTTGTCAACGGCATCGGGGTGTGGCATTCCCGCCTTGGTGGCCAGAGTGATGGAATCGCGTCGACCATGAAGGAGTTTTGCCAGCATGCGCTCGGACTCGCCGCCCGCATAGCCGTTGGCCGTGTCGATGTGAGAGATACCGGCGTCCAGTGCTGCGTCAAGCATCGATCCGGCACCCGATATGTCGACCGTATCTCCGAAGGTCATTGTGCCGAGCACCAGTTTTGGTAGCTCGAGTGGGGCGGTCATCAGGCAACTCCTCGTGATTCGGTCTGCTTGGCTAGCAAGTTCTTGGACAGGGCTGCCACCACGTGGCGTGGTTTGATGCCGACCATGGTGGTGGGATCGAGAGCAGCGCCACGTAGTGCGCGGGTGTACGGCTCACGCGGACTGGCGAGAACTGTTTCTGTGGAACCGGATTCGACGATGGTTCCTTTCGACATCACGACTACTGTCTCGCTGACTTCTCGGACGACGCCCAAGTTGTGTGAGATGAAAACGTACGTCAACCCGGTATCGGACTGGATCTCTCGCAGCAGTTCGAGCACCTGCGCTTGGACTGAAACATCCAGGGCGCTGGTGGCTTCGTCGCACACCAACAGTTCGGGTCCGCTGGCCAGGGCCCGAGCAATTCCGATGCGCTGACGTTGGCCTCCTGAGAACTCCGCTGGACGCCGGTGTAGTGCCGAGGTTGGCAAGCCAACGCGATCGACGAGTTCTGCTGCAGCTTTGGCGCGTTCTGACTTGCTTCGAACGCCTTTGAGGCGGAGTGGTTCTCCGATGATGTCCTCGGCAGTGAGATGGGGGTCCAGTGATCCGTACGGATCTTGGAACACCATTTGAACGCGAGAACGGTAGGGGTGCAGTGACTTCTCGGACATCTGTGCGATGTCCTTGCCGTCGACGAGAATGCGTCCACTGGTCGGTGTGAGGAGCCGGACGATAGATCGAGCGATGGTCGACTTGCCACATCCGGATTCGCCGACGATGGCCAGGGTCTTGCCCTTTTCCACAGAGAAGCTCACAGCGTCCACGGCTCGGAAAACTCCGTCGGGAACCGGATACTCGACAACGAGGTCTTCGACGGCGAGAAGTGGCGTTTCGTGGGGGGTTCATGCCGAGGCTCCGATCTGTGTTGAACGGGCGGGGTCGCCGTCCCAAGGCCCCAGGTTCGGTATGGCGTCGAGAAGCTTTTGTGTGTAGGCGCTTTGCGGTGAGTCGACGAGGACGTCGGCGCTACCGGTCTCGATGAATCGGCCGTCCTTCATCACGTAGATGCGATGGGAGACCAACCGCGCAACTCCGAGATCATGAGTGATGACCAGCATTCCGATCCCGGTGCGCTCCTGCAACTCGAGCAACAGGTCCAAGATGCCGGCCTGGACGGTGACGTCCAGTGCACTGGTGGGCTCGTCGGCGACGATGAGTTCGGGGCCGGCGGCAAGAGCTCCGGCGATCAGGACGCGCTGCAACATTCCGCCCGACAGTTGGTGCGGATACTTGTCGAGCTGTTGCTCCGGTAGGGAATGCGTACCTGCTCGAGTAGTTCGACGGCTCGATCGACCTGTCGTTTCTTGGTCGTAATCCCACTGTGCCGTATTGCTTCTCGGAGTTGGCTTCCGATGGTGTGGACCGGACTCAGTGCCGTCATCGGGTCCTGGGGGATCAGGGCGATGTGTCTGCCACGAATCTCATTCAAGATCTTCGTTTTTCCGAGAATGTCCCGGCCTTTGAATTCAGCTCTCCCGGAGAGAACGGCAAGATCGTCCGGCAAGAGCCCGAGGATACCCATGGCGGTCGTCGACTTGCCCGAGCCGGATTCACCGATGACGGAGACGGTTTCGCCTGCGTCGATGCAGAAGGAGACGCCGTCGACGGCTCGGATGACGCCATTGGCCGTGACAAGTTCGATCTGGCGGTCGTCGACCCGTAGTAGATTGCCCATGTCTCACACCTTTGTTTTCTGGGCGTTGCCACGCCCGAACAGGCTTGCGCCCAGTCGTTTCGATCCTGAAGGCCGATCGCGCAGACCGTCGCCGAGTAGGTTCACTCCGACCACCAGCAGTACGATCATCAGGCCCGTCAGAGTCACGATCCACCATGAGGTGGTGATGTAGTCCTGGCCGTCGGCGATGATTCGTCCCCAGGTCGCGAATGGACGTTGCGGTCCGGCGCCGAGGTAGCTCAACGAACTTTCCAGCAGTACGGCCTGCGCGAGCAGCAGCAGGACGTCGAGCGATGCCTGCTTGACGATGTTCGGAATGACGTGACGAAGCAGGATGGCCATGCGGGTAAGTCCGAGGACTCGAACTGCAGCTACATAAGACTTTTCGCGTTCGACGAGTACCAATGAGCGAGTCAACCGCGCGACTTCGGGCCACTGCGCGATCGCGATGACAAACGTGATGACGGGAATGGACGGGCCGAACAGCGCAACAACGAGAAGCAGCATCATCAGCAGAGGCAGAGAAAGCTGTGCTTCGAGTAGGCGGGAGATTACGGTGTCGACCCAGCCACCGAAGTACCCCCCCGGCGGATCCGGCGACGATGCCGATGAGCCCGGAGACGATTACGGCGAGAATACCGATCGTCAGAGACACCTGGCCGCCGTGCAGGATCCGTGAGAGGAGATCTCGTCCCAACTGATCGGTGCCGAACAGATGGCCGTCGGTGAGAGGCGGTAGCCGTCGACTGCTCAGATTGGTCTGGTTCGGATCTGCAAGGGGGAGCAGTCCGGCCAATGCAACGGGAAGAATCACCAGGAGCGCGCAGATCGAGCCGGCCCAGATCTTGACTCGGCTGTCTCGCTTACGGCGCGTGCGAAGTCTGCCTCTGTGACCGCGCTGGCGCGTGGAGTTGTGGGAGGTTCGAACACGGCGCTGTTCTTTCCGTCGATCACACCGGTCGGTACATCGTCACGCGGCCAGGGAGTTTCGGGGATGTACACAGTCTTTGCTCCATAACGGAGTTTCTCGCGCACCCCGCTTCGGTTGCCGCTCCGGACAGTCCACCTTCAGTGAAACCTTCAGACAACGAGGTCAAGCCAATGTCAATCGAATCCACCCCACTGCCGCTGATCGCTGTCACGATGGGCGACGGCGCCGGCGTCGGGCCGGAAGTGATCGTCCCCGCACTCCTCGACGACGAAACGAGAAAGCGTTGCCGCCCGGTCGTTGTCGGCGACGCGAAGCGCCTGCGTCTGGCCGCCGAGGTTCTCGGAATCGACGTCGATGTGGTCGACGTCGAGGAGATCAAGGATGCTGAATTCATCGATGGACGGATCAACGTCATCGATTTGGACTTGCTACCTGAGGATCTCGCGTGGGGTGAACTGTCGGCAGTCGTGGGAGATGCGGCCTATCAGTACATCCGCGTTGCACGCGAACTCGCTGTTCGCGGTGAAGTTCATTCGATCTGCACCGCGCCGCTGAACAAGGAAGCGCTGCATGCGGCAGGGCACATTTTCCCTGGTCACACGGAATTGCTCGCGCACCTGACCGGTACCGAGGAGGTGTCGATGATGTTGTCGACGCCCAAGCGCAAGGTCATTCACGTGACTACACACATCGGACTGCTCGACGCGGTCGCCAGGATCGAACCGGGTCTGGTGGAGCGGACCATTCGTCGAGGTCATGAAGCCTTGGTGCGCACCGGAAATCCGTCTCCGAAGATCGGCGTCTGCGGGATCAACCCGCACGCAGGGGAGAATGGGCTCTTCGGCTACGGGGAGGAAGAGCAGAAGATCATTCCCTCCGTTGAACTGTTGAAGGCAGAAGGAATCGACGTCCACGGTCCTCTGCCGGCGGATACCGCGTTCTTCCTGGCCGGCCGTGGTGACTACGACTTGATCGTCGCGATGTATCACGATCAGGGGCACGGCCCGGTCAAGGTCCTCGGAATCGAGGCCGGGGTCAACATCACTGTGGGCTTGCCGGTCATACGAACCTCCGTCGATCACGGAACCGCATTCGATATTGCAGGTAAGGGCATCGCCGAGGCCGGTAGCATGGTCGAAGCGCTGGGGCAGGCGGCCGAATTGGCAACCAGCACATTCGTTTCCAAGTAAGCACCAGAGTTCGTAGGGGGAGGAGCGATGGCCATCCGGGAGTCGGAGGCGCGGCGGTCTGAAATCGCAAGACTTGCGCGCACGAGTGGTCTGGCCAGCGTCGAGGACCTCTCGGCTCAGTTCGGGGTCACCGCGTCGACTATCCGTCGAGACCTGAGTCAGTTGACTGCTCAGGGACTCATCGCACGCACCTATGGCGGGGCAATTGCAATCAATCCCCATCCGGAATCATCTCTGCGTCAGAGAGTGATGGAGGGATTCGAGGCCAAACGGGGGATTGCAGAGTGGGCTGCCGAGCAGGTCCGGCCCGGAGAAACTGTGCTCCTGGATGCAGGCACCACTGCGGGTGTGATGGGCGAGTTCTTACGTCACGTGACGAATTTGACGGTGATTGCTGCAGGGCTGACAGCGCTCGAAGCGCTAGCCGATGCTGATGGTGTCCGAGTCGAATGTCTCGGTGGGACGTTGAGGCCGCTCAGCCAAGGATTTGTCGGACCACTTGCTGAAGCGTCGTTGCAGAGGGTGTCGTTCGACAAGGCATTCCTCGGAGCCGACGCGGCTACCGCTGACCTGGGTATTTGTGAAGCTGAGCTCGAACAGACACGGCTCAAGGAAATGATGATCGAACGTGCCGGCGAGGTCTACATACTCGCGCACTCCGCCAAACTCGGTGAACGTCCTTTCCATGCGTGGGCGCCGATACCGCCGGGGGCTGTGCTGGTCACCGATGCTGCGGTAGACGCAGAGCAGGTCACGTTGTTCGAGGCCGCCGGAATCCGAGTCCAATTGGTGTGAGGTGCCGATCCGGCCACGGTGTCCGGCGTCACATGATGTCAGAATCGGCAAAAATCGGTTGAAACGGACAATCTTGCTGGGGAAATGGTAATCTCCGAGCCTCTGACCTGTGGATTTGTCAAAGACTTCAGCGGACGCGTAACTTATTCCAAGTCAGAGCGACACGGACACCGACTCCCGCCTTACGGCGAGTGACACGAGGTTGTACGAAGTGCCTGACCAAATTTCG
>NZ_JAWLSC010000037.1:0-9106 GCF_033142465.1 Rhodococcus sp. IEGM 1318 | reverse complement strand
GTACTGGTCTTCGACGCCGGAAAGATCGTCGAGGAGGGCCCGCCGGAACAGATTTTCGACTCCCCCACCCAGGACAGGACGCGCACCTTCCTCAAAGCGGTTCTCAAGCATTGATCACGACGTATGCCGCAACCGCAATCTACGGCTCCGGTCGCGGGCGCGTCATCTCGATATCGTCCACACCGCAAGGACCACCAACGCCACCACGACCAGGAAAATCACCGTTGTCGTTTCGGCGGGATGCGCGTTGATCCATTCGCTCATCGCACGATTCGACATTGACGACGGCTCGACCATGTGCGTATCCCTTCGAACGGAGGTCAATCGGTCAGAGGCAGAACAGGATCCACTCGTGCGGTATTACGTTGATCCCTGCTCTCACCGTATCGCTGACACCCCGCACACACGAGAATGTCAACGCCAGTGACCATCCGTAGAGAGTCTCACACGATCTACGTCGTACACCTCACAAGTCAATCTTGAGGGGTGTCATGTTTGCGACGTGAATTGCTCCATCTGGAAGGACGTGGCTTCCGAGAGACCGAGGAGGAAACCTTCATGTCACTTGCTCTCACAACATCAACGCAACGAGCACGCGCGGATCGCATCGAAACTCGTTCGATCGCAAGCTTTCTCGTGATCGCCGGTGTGGTGATGGCAGGCCTGGCTGTTGTACTCGCCGTCGACGTCGGCGAACCCGATCATGATGCGACCGGTGCGCAGCTATGGCTGCGCTGGCCGGCAGCGATCATTGTGGGCGCCTTCGCCGCAGTACTGCTAGGTGCATGCTTGCGGTATCTTTGTGTGCGCTTACGCCCAGTCCCGACAGTGACACCCGCACCGTGTCATGCGGTGGTGACACGTCGGCCCGCCGCCGTGGCCGGAACTGGAACCGACATATATCAGATAGACGTCGTCGTGGACATCGAAGGCGGCCGCTCGGTCGCTTCGATCGCGGATGCCGTAGCGCCGAGTTCGATCGGCCAGTTTTCGGTCGGCTCTCGCTGGGAAGTCCACCCACTCTCAGACGACCCGCGCTGGGTTGCATTGAGTGAGAGCCACCACGAGATCATCCGCTACGGATACCTGATCCACACCAGCAAGAGCAGGAGCCGATCTCACCTGTTGGCCGATACCCCCGGCCCGGGTTCGGACCTCGCCCACCACGATGAGAACGGGTGAGGTGAGATCGTCGAATGGCCTCGGCTACCTGCGGGCGGCGAGAAATTCCGGTCTCGGTGCAGCACCGCAGTAGGGCGGCTCGAGCACGTTGTTGACGCTGTTGAAGACCACGAAGATGTTCGCGCGAGGGACGGGCGAAATATTTCCCGCGGACGCGTGGAGCAGGTTGCTGTCGAACAGTGTCATCGAACCGGCAGCGCCGGTGACGACCTCGATGCCGCGCTGATCGTACTGCTCGGAGATCATCTGCTCGTTCGGGACACCGACCCGGGGGATCTCTTCGACCAAGGATTCTTCGAAATACCGTGGCGGGGTGGCGCCGGCGCATTGCAGGAAGGTGCGGTGCGAGCCGGGCATGACCATCAAGGGCCCGTTGAAATGGTGGTTGTCGGTCAAGGCGATCGAGGCGCTGACCGCGCGCGGGGAGGGCATCCCGTCCTCGGCGTGCCAGGTTTCGAAGTCGGCGTGCCAGTAAAAGGCCCCACCTCGGAAACCTGGTTTGTAATTCAGTCGGCTCTGGTGAATGTAGACCTGCGATCCCAGGATCTCTGCTGCGATACCGGCGGCACCGGACTCCTCGATCGCGTCGGAGACCACCAAGCTCAGATTCGCGATGTCGAAGATGGAGCGCACTGCTGACGAATTCTTTTCACGAACGATCCGCTCGTCATCGCGCAGCGCCGGTTCTTCACCGAGCCGCGTGACCTCGCTCAGACATCCCCTCACTTGACGATCGTCGAGCACTCGGTCGAGATGTGTGAACCCGTTGACCTCGAAGTCTGCGTGCCGGGGGCGCATCTCCGGATCCCACAGCACCGGGTCGGGACGCTGGTACGCAATCGGTGATGCCATCACCCGCGTGTGGTAACGATCGGTGGTGGCTACCATCAGTACAAACTCCCATCGTCGCGTTGCTCGAATCCTGTCTCGGACACCGACAGACTGGGTGATGCCCACGGCGCAGACATTGGCCGAACAACCGATTCGCGTAATGCCTCATCGTTTATAACACTTCCCCCCGCTGGTTCTCAAAAAGCTTGGACACCAACGGTTTTCTCTGCCATTGCAGAATGTCCCTCGAGTCGGCGCGGGTCTCGACTTGCGCCTGCGCAGCGCCCGGACGATCCGATCAAGTTGGATCGTCTAGGGTTGACGGAGGTGAGCCGGGAAGTCTGGTCGGCACGTAGGTCAGTGCTGCCCGAACAACCCAGGAGAACGCGATGCTCCATCCCATCAGAAGTCGGATTGCTATCCGGCCAGCGTCAGGTACACGACCGTGACGTCGTCGATCCTGCTCAGGTCCGGCTACCGGCGCCCCGGCGACGAACAGCACATCCAGAGCGCCGCCCGAACTCTTCTCTCCACATGGCGCCTTGGTTACGAACTGCGCTCCTTCCCCACTGTGTTGGGGGCGACGACTGTCCTCGTCGCCGGTGCCCGCTCCGAACGGCCGCCGGTGGTGATGATGCTCGGCGGTGCACTCGCTGCGGCGACGATCGAATCGTGTGTCGCTGCCATTGCCCGCACACGTGAGGTCTTCGTCGTCGACATCCCCGGTGAACCCGGCCTCAGCTCGCCCGGCCGGCCAGTAGGAGGAGGCATCGGTCCTTACGGACTCTGGCTCAATGCGCTTTTGCCTCAACTGACGGCACAGACGGTCGATGTGATGGGTCACGGTCTCGGCGCTTCCATTGCTGTCGAGTCCGTCTGCGATCGCGTCGACCATCTGTTTCTCGTCAGCCCAGAGAGCATCCTTCCCCCCTTTCGGGTAAGCATCGCCGGTATTCGTCGGCGCCGATGGCTTACTACCGCTGATGTCGGTGATATCGCCCGATACCTCGAGTCGACAACAGGGCCTGAATACGTTCCGGAACCGTCCGTATCGACCTGGTTCGCCAAAGTAGCCGTGTACTGCGTCCCGACCCCGCGAAGCCTCCGACCTTCGACAGATCGATGGGATGAAGCCTGTTCGTCGCAATCGGTGGCGATGGTCGTGGGGACAGAAGACCGTGTAGTACCGCAGCGCGCGGTCGACAAATTCGTCGGCCGGCGCTCCCACATACATAAGATCCCTATGATCGGAGTCGGCCGTTTCCCGATGCTGGAAGTACCCGAACAGTTCGCCGACGCCCTCAACAGCGCGCCGCGCACCCATACACTCGAGTGAAGCCCTGGCGCAACGACGGAGACATTTCACCGACCGCCTTCGTCAACTAGCAACCACGGACAAGGAGCAATTGCTTTGCGCAACAAAATGCTCCAGATCCGCGAATCCTTCTGGTTCATCCCGGCTGTACTCGGCGTTCTGGCGATCCTGCTGGCACAGTCATTGATTTCACTTGACCACACGATCGAAGAACGACAATTGCATACCTTCGGGTACTTCTTCTACGAGGTCGGTGTCAGCGGGAGCCGAAGCATCCTCGGCGCTATCGGCGGATCGATGCTCGCCGTCGCGGCAACCTCCTTTTCCATCACAATTTCGGTACTCGCCACGGCCAGTTCAACGTACGGTCCGCGCCTGGTGCGGAACTTCATGGCCGATCGAGGGAATCAAATCGTCCTCGGAGTCTTCAGCGCAACTTTCCTGTACTCGCTCACTGTCCTCCGCTCGATCCGTTCTCAGTCTTCGGACAATGTGGCGTTCGTTCCGGACATCGCAGTCAATGTTGCCGTCATCTTGGCAGTGATCTGCGTAGCTGTGCTGGTGTATTTCATTCACCACATCGCCGATTCCATTCAAGTATCGACATTGTCAGCCCGAGTCCGATCCGAACTGGTTTCCTGCGTCGACGAGATGTATCCAGCGTCGCCTCCTGCCAACGCCATTGCGGTAGACCGTAGTGATCTGGCCTTGTCCGGCGAGGCTGTCATATCAGCCGATGCCAGCGGGTTCATCGTCACGATCGACGAACAATCGATCCTCCGACACGCTGTGCATCACAGTTGCACAGTGGAGATAACCGCGGCCGGAGGTAAACATGTCCTCGTGGGCGACGAACTCGCGCGGGTCCGTTCGGGAGAAGCCACCGCCGAGCTAATCGCTGCCGTTCGAAAGTGCTTTTCCCTCGGAGACGCCCGCAATCCTCACCAAGATATAGATTTCGCCGTACAACAACTGACCGAGATGGCCGTGCGCGCACTGTCACCGAGCACCAACGATCCCTATACCGCTAAGAACGCGCTAGCAGAATTGGCCGTAGGCCTGGTTCCGTTGGTCCAGCGGAACGCCATTCCAGAGGGGCGAGCCGATGAGCAAGGAACCCTTCGACTTCTCGTCCACCGAACCGCGCCTGCCACGGTAGTCGACACAGTATTCGACGCGATGCGGATCTATGCCGTGCCGAGTCCAGTCGCTGTCACCGCGACGATCGACCTAGCTCGACGGGTAGGCGCGGCCGCCCTGTATCAACAGATTCGGGACGCACTACTGCGTCAATTGACGCTTCTCGGAGAGGCATATTCTTCGTCGGGTGCCCGACCTGAGGACATCGAAGCGCGTTCAGTCGAGATCAATGCGGCACGGCAGGTCCTCGAATCCTCTCGCACGTCGCAGTGACTGGATCGGCGCGATACTCCGTTGCCGAACTTGATGCGAGGCGCTCCCTGCTACTGGGGGAAGTTAGTTATTTCCATCAGAACTATTCGGATAATGCCTCATCTCAGACCGGGATAGTCATTCCACGTTCCATCCGACATTCGCGACCATTTACTCGCCGTGCCGACGGACACCCCGATCGCATCCGCGACAACTCGTGCCGGTAGCGAAGTCGCTAACTGCCTCATCGCTGCCTCCTTCGCGAGCCGCGGAGGTACTCCAGCACCCGACACAATCCTGCCCAGGTGCGCTGCCGTGACGCGACTGGAAGGTAGGAGGCCTCCGAACAGCCAGTTCGTTTCAGAATTTCGATAAATCGCACGACCAGAAGGCATCTCCAGGTAGCGGCGAACCAGCTGCGCAACAGAATCCGGCAACTGGATCGGCTCCGATGCGAACCTGACAGCGACGCCCTGATCCGTCAACACAACATCAGAGCGGCGCAGGCGAACACAGGCCGCCAAAGGTTGGGCGTACAGCAGGATGAAAAGCCCAGCAACCCGTGCAGCCATCTCAATGGTCTCGTCGACGAGAAGATGGTCGACGGCCTGCCACAGCTCGTCCGCACTCATTGCTGCCGCAGGACTGAATCGCTTGTTGATCGGCACCTCGATCCCGAAGGCGTGGCCATTCGCGCACGCCCAACTGACAAAAGCACTGAGGGCGTTGTTGCCCGTTCCCACGTTCGCGACGAAGTAGTCAAGATGCCCCTGATTGGCAGTGGCCAACGAAACACCCTGCGCATCAATCCAAGACAAGAAGGCACTGAACGCGCGGAGATCGCCCCGGCGCTTGTCGAGCACAGCCTGACTCAGAGGTTCGAGCGTTGACTGTTGACGTAGGCGACGCAAGACATGCCACCGGTGATAGCGCCCAAGGATGGCGGCGTTCGACGGAGGGAGGGCTGCGAGAAAGCACTTCGCATAGATTTCGAATTCGTTGAGGCGCACATCTATCGGCGGCAACGTTCCTGAGCTGACAAGGAGTTGACGGAGTTGACGGAAATAGTTCACCCGCCGTGACTGCGGAAACCGATTGACTCCCTCGTGGCTGATCGGCACCTGTCCGGAAGCCATGGCCCGCAACATTGCGGCGATTGGCTCCTTGCTGAGCCATCGTGTCACCGAGCGTTTGTCCGGGGCACTGAGCAAGTGCGTGTAAAGGCTGACCAGATCGGGATGGTGTGTGTCATCCTCCCGTGACAGAACGCTGCGGGCTCGATCGGCTAGACGGCAAGGACCGCAGTGCGAGCCTGTGAGCTGCTCTTCGCTGCCGCAGGACTTGCAGGCGAACCGTGCAGGGACACCCGCGCATGCGGCGCAGACGATGTCGCCCGAGTCGTTGTGGAATGCGAGGACCTTGGTGTGCCCGCACGATGGGCACGTGTCTGGGTGACGGCGCAATCGCGAGTAGCAGGGGTTGCAGATTGGCCCTCCGAGTAGGTCATAGCCGGCCGAGATTTCCCGTCCACACAGGTGACAGGTTCTATCCCCTGACCGTCGCGGCATCGATGGAGCGACGGATTCAGTCACGAGGTGGTCGATGGATGCGGGCGGGTACTGGTCTGAGCGAGCCGACGGAGGGGCCTGAAACCTCCGGACGGTTCGTGGTTCCAGTACGGGCTGTTTGACCGATGCCAACGGGATGGATCTCGATCAAGTCGTTGGGAGTGCAGTCAAGGATGGTGCACAGTGCTGCGAGTACTTCCATGTTCAACCGGGCTGGCGGTCTCGTGACCAGCCGAAATACCTGCTCGCGTGAAAGTTGAACGCCGACGTTCCGGAGAGGTTCGATCAGTTCCGTGGTTTGGAACATGCCGGCCGTTGCCATGAGTTCGCGCAGCCGCCACGTGATCGCAGTGTCAGGATTGGGAATCGTGTGCTCCGTAGATTCGTGAGAGGGCTTGGGCGATCACTCGGTTCTTGTAGTCGTTTCCGACTGAGGTGTAGATCGCGGTCGTCGAGGCGTAAAGATGTCCGACCTGGTCTTGGACGAACTTCTCCGAGTAACCCCATTCGATCAGATTCGTGATGTAGGTGTGCCGCAGACAGTGCAGGCTGAGGCTGAGTTCTGATGACAAGCCGGCGCCGTCGCGGAGGTCGGCAAAGCGATGGTCGAGGTAACGCATCGACACGCGCGTCCCGCGTTCTGTGGTCCACAACCCGCCGCCAGGGTGGTCGGGAAATCGCACGCGTCCGAGATCGACCCATTGCGCGAGCCCTTCGACGATCCAGTCGAGTTCAGGCACCGTGAGCACCGTGCGCCTCCTGGGCCCCGACCCCCGCGAGGCCTTTCCCCATCGCACTTCGACCGCTCCGTAGGTGCCGTATTGAGACCCTGCGGGATTCGGGCGGCAATCTGCCACATCGAGTCCTACCGTCTCCGCTCTCCGCAACCCGTACGCGTAAACAGTCTTGAAGATCTGTGCGTCACGAAGCGCAGAAAGGGACCCCTTGTTGCCCGCCCGCACGATGGATTCGACACGTGCATCGGCGTGAGCGAAGAACTGTTCGAGTTCGTCGTAAGTCAATGCCCGGCGCTGCGCCCTTCCCTCGTATTCGATCAGATGCGCGACCGTGTTCCATTCGTGGCAGATCTGCTGTGGACGCGCGCCAAACCGGGTTTCGCATTCCCGGCCCCAACCGTAGCGCGAGTCGATGAGGAAATCGCAAAAGAGTCGGATCGTGACCTGGTAACCACGAATAGTGGACTTGGCCAGTGGCCGCGAAGCCGAGACCGCCTGCACCGTAAAGTCTTCGAGATCTCCGGGCTCCCACTCCCAGGGAAACTTCTCGCAGTATTCGGCGAAGCGGCGAATGAACTGAGTTCGGACACTGACGGTGTGATCAGCAAGCCCTCGGCTCAATTGCTGGTCCCGCCATCCCTCGCGCATCGCACCGAAGACGAACTCCGGCTCATTCAAGGGACGTACGTTACCGACAAGTCTCAGGGACATGCCTGGTGACTGTTCTCCGTCTCGCACTCGATCAGTGTTGCACTACATGCATCATTGTTGCAGTTGTTTGCGAAAATGCGTACGCTGAGTCGCTATGCCTTACTCAAGGCTGCCAGGGCAGCTTCGCCGATGGGTTCTTCGGCGAGCATCGGGACGATGGCGGTTCGTTGGCTGTATTGGTTTGTGATGCTGTCGATTTCGGCGATTTCTCCGGCTGCGCGCTGCTGCAGGAGCGGCGAGGTAGGTTCGGCTGCGGCGAGGGAGTTGTTGACCACCCACGCCCAAGGGCGAATTCCTGCGCGTTGTAGATCAGCTTGCAGACCGGCGGCTTCGAGGACGGGTGTGGTTTCGGCGAGGGTCACGAGTAGGACTTTCGTGGCGTTTGGGTCCTGGAGTCGCATGAGTGGGGTGGTGAAGTTCGTGTTCTCACCCATCTGTCGGGCGATTTCCCGGTGGTAGGAGCCGGTGGCGTCGAGGAGCAACAAGGTGTGACCGGTTGGGGCGGTGTCGACGACGACGAATTTGCGGCTCGATTCGTGGATGACCCGCGAAAATGCTTGGAAGACGGCCACTTCCTCGGTGCAGGGTGATCGGAGGTCTTCGGCGAGGTTGGCGCGGCCTCGTTCGTCGAGGTTCTTGCCTTTGGTGGTCAGGACTCTGGTGCGGTACTGCTCGGTGGCTTCGGCGGGGTCGATGCGGGAGACCTGGAGGTTGTCGAGTTCCCCGTTCAAGGTCTCGGTCAGGTGTGCGGCCGGGTCGGTGGTTGTCAGGTGCACCTGGTGGCCGCGTTCGGCGAGGGCGACAGCGATCGCGGCGGCGATGGTGGTCTTGCCGACTCCGCCTTTGCCCATGCACATGATCAGGCCGTGATCGTCTGTATCGAGTTCGTCGATCAGGGATACGAGCGGGGCATTGGGCAGGTGCTGGGCCGGGTCCGCTGAGGCGGCAGATACCGGGCGGGGGTCGGTGGTGAAGAGGCTTTCGAGTGCGTCGATACCGACGATGTTCGTCGCTTTGAGCGGGACCTGATCGGTGGGCAGCTGCGCCAATTCGGTTGGCAGAGCGGCGATCGCGGCTTGCTCTCGTCGGCGGATCGCGGATTCGAGGGGATCGGTGTCGTCGGCCGGTTCAGGGAGGACGCCGTTGATGACGACGTGTTGGTGGGTCAGTCCGATGTCGGCGAGTTCGCGGTGGGTGCGGGTGATTTCGGCGAGCGTCGAATTCTGGGCGCGCGAGACCAGGACGAGGCGGGTCCGCTGCGGATCTGTGAGGGCGGCAACGGCGTCGGCGTAAATGGTGCGCTGCTTGTCGAGTCCGGACAGCGGCCCGAGGCACGATGCGTCGCCCTTGCCGCCGTCGAGGAACTCGGT
>NZ_JAWLSC010000036.1:10750-12337 GCF_033142465.1 Rhodococcus sp. IEGM 1318 | reverse complement strand
TCGCGACGACTTCGTGTCGGTCTCCGGTGTGCTGTTGCTCGGCTCGAGGCCGGCTGGGATCGACGTTGTGGTTTCCGACGATTGCGTGGCCGGTCCTTCATGGGGTGTGCCGGATTGAGGCCTGCCGCTGGTGGATAGCTGCCAAGAGATCCACCAGCGGCACGAGATACTTGCTGAGATCTTGTTCTGTCGAGAGCTCTATGCCTTCTGGAGTTGGTCGCCGCGGATCCAGCAGGCGTGGAATCCTGACGGAACTCGCTGCGGCAGTAGGACGCGAGCGACGGGGCCGTCCTCGATGTTCTCGGCATCGAAGATGTTGATCTCGCCGCGATCCTCTGCTTCGTCGTTGACGAAGCAGACCAGGTAGCCGTCGGTTTCGCTGGTGGAGCCGTCGCGCGCCGCGAAGGGCGCTTCGGAACCCCATCGTCCCGGTCCGAACTTGTGCTCTTCTTTGGTTTGGGTCTGGGAGTCGAATTTTACGAGTCCGTCGAAGAGGAGGGTGGGTTCATTGGCGAGACTCATGTTGTACGAGTACCGATGCTCTCGGCCCATGATTCGCGAGTCGACGCTGGGAAACTCGATGTTGGCGTCGTCGAGCGGCGTCTCGGTTGTCATTCCGGTGCGAAGGTTGAAACGGTACCGGTAGAGCTGCGCATCGAGACGCATGTATGCAAGCATGTTGGACAGTGGATGCTCGAAGGTGGACTGGTGCTGAGGGTTCTTCACTCGGCAGGCATCCATGATGATCTCGTCGCCCTGTTCCCAGGAGTTGACGACGTGATAGATGTAGCACGGTTTCGCCTCGAACCAACGAACGTCCTGGCCTGTCCCGTGGCGGGGGATGACAGCAAAACGGGCGGGTAGAGCCTGATCGTAGAAGATCCGGTACTTGCCGGCTTTCCGGGCCGCATGGTCTTGTACCAGCGGGAGATCCATGAGGACCGAGTAGTTCTCGGTGATCGCGATGTCGTGCGGCAAGCGGGGGCCGGGAAGGTCGATCTTTGTTTCATGTGTCTGCGTGCCCTCGGCTCCGATGATTCCGTACCGCAGGTAATCCATATCCGGCCCGTAGTCGAACCAGATGAGCTCGCCCGTCGTCTCGTCGACTTTGGGGTGAGCCATCATGTCGCCGGCGAAGGTGCCTAGGAAGTCTTGTGCACCTAGTGTTTCCAGCGACAGAGGATCGACGGCGTACGGTGTTCCGCAGAGATACCACGTCGAGAGTACCTGGCCGCGGTGGTAGATGACGTCGGTATTGGAGGCGTCCTTGATGCCGAGTCCGTGGCCGTTACCCCACGGGTTGTCCTTGGGGTTCTCCATCAGGCCGGTCCACAATGCGCCGCCGGCCTCCGATTCCTGCTCGAAAGAACGAGTGTGGACGTACCGGTTGCGGTATCTGACCTTGCCGTTCTCGAAGTGGGCGGCGTGGATCATGCCGTCCCCGTCGAACATGTGGTAGCGCCCGGTGGACGGGAACTGGCGGTTCGGACCGTTCCGAAGGTAGACACCGTTGAGGTCCGTGGGGATCTCGCCGATCACAGTCAGGTCCTCCAGTGTCAGTTCATCTTTCACCGGAGCGAACACCCC
>NZ_JAWLSC010000036.1:0-10650 GCF_033142465.1 Rhodococcus sp. IEGM 1318 | reverse complement strand
AGAAGGTAGGGGTTGTCTTCGCCGCCGTTCACGGGACGTGCGACCGCGATCGGCGCCTCGCCGGCAGGCAACTGAGTATTCGTCATCGTTTTCCTTCCATCGATTTGAGCTCCGGTCCCATCCGGGGCCGGATCACCAACTGCGTGCATCGGAACTCGGCGATACGCCGGCCTTCCTCGTCCAGGACGCTCGCATCCCAGAGGTGAGTGCGTCGCCCACAGTGGACGGGCGTGGCGACCGCCGTGACCATTCCCGATCGTGCGGTTCCGAGGTAGTTCGTCTTGATTTCGAGTGTGGTGAAGGAATCACCGTCCGCCAGTGCCAGGCGTGTGCCGATTCCGCAAGCCGTATCTGCCAGTGCAACAACAGTTGCCGCGTGCAGATATCCGTTGGGTGCCAAGAGTTCTTCCCTAACGGTCAGATCGGCGATGACCGATTCTGCCGAGGCTTTGCGGATGCGCATGCCGATCAGGCCCGGCAGTCGCCCTTGAAGCATGGCGTTCAGCTCATCGGTCAGTGGGAGGTCGACGCCGGTAGGTGTTGCTCTCGGAAGCCCTACCGGGGATTGGTTCCGGCTCATCGATCACAGATTCTGTGCGATGTGGACTCGCAGGTCGCGGCGCTGTAATTTCCCGACCGGGTTGCGCGGCAGCTCCTCGACTGTGACGAGCCGTTCGGGCAATTTGAACGACGCGATGTCCTTGGCACGCAGGAATTCCACCAGTGCGTCGAGTGAGACACTCGCCTCAGGCATGGGAACTACGACGGCACAGCACTTCTCGCCGAGGACAGCGTCGTCGTAGCCGACGATCGCAATGTCCGAGACGTGGGGATGCTCGAGGAGTAGTCCCTCGATCTCTGCCGGCGCGATGTTCATTCCGCCTCGGATGATGATTTCCTTGCTGCGGTCGACGAACTTGAGGTACTCGCCGGATTCTCCGCACAGTTCGAAAACATCACCGCTGCAAAGGTACCCGTCGTCGTCGAACGGGCCTTTCTCTGCGGTTCCCGCGAGATAGCCGGCGAATACCGTCGGCCCCTTCAGTCGAAGTTCACCGCGACCGCCAACCCGGGTGACGACCTCACCGGTCGTCAAGTCGACCAGGCGCACCGAGGTACGTTCTGCGACCGACGTTACCCAGGTCCTGGTGGTGGCACCGTAGTTCGGCAGATACTCGGCTCGGATCATCGGGTCGGGGGTGTCGCACGCAGCCCCGAGCAGACACACGCCTTCATTGGATCCGAAGAAATTGAGAACCTCGATGCCGAGGTCGTTCTGCCAGTCGCGCACTACCCCGGGAGGCAGTGGCGCACCGCCGGATCCAACTGTGTGCAACGACGACAGGTCGAATGTGGAAAGCAGGTTCGGGTTCTGCAGCAGCATGCTCAAGACAGTGGGGGGCATGCTGGCATGGGTGACATGGTGCTGTTGAACCTGGTTGAGGAAGACTGCGATGTCCAATGGATGGTGCTGGACGAGGTGCGCGCCGCTGAGCAGCCACGGCAGCAGGGACGTCGCGAATCCTGCCATATTCACCATTGGGAAGGGACCGAGAATGATTGAGTCCGAGTCGGCCCGGAGTCCGTCCTGCACCGCCCGGCCGATTGCGAGCCAGTCGGCGTGGCACCGGGGGACACCCTTGGGTGCTGCTTCGGTCCCGCTCGTCCAGCAGATCGTGATGCAGTCGTTGACAGTTCGGTCGAGTTGGCTGTAAGCCTTCCGGACTGCGTTGATGTCGTCAGCCGTCGATGAAGCCCCGTCCAACGGCACACCTGCGTTGTCCTGCGATGGTCCGAAGGTGAAGACGCAACGTAACGACGGAGCTACACCGATGAGGGTGAGGGCTTCCTCGTGCGGCGCTCGGTCATGCAGTCGCGTCGCGGTGACGACGGCGACTGCCTCGGACGATTCGACGATCCGGCTCAGTTCGTGTCGTCGGTAGGAGGCTGGCATGGGCGCCGCAATCGCTCCGAGACGCCACAGCGCCAGGTACGTGGAGGCAAGGGCAATCGAGTTGGGCAGCAGGACTGCAACAACGTGACCGGGGCCCACTCCGTGCGCATGCAAGGTTGCGGCGATGTCGTCGATACGTGCATCAAGTTCACACCAGGTCAACGAACCCGGCGAAATCCCGGCGATGTCCGAGAGATTCTGCGGGTCGGTCATGGCAGGTGCGTCGCCGCGTGAGAGAACATGACCGTCGAAGAGGTTGAGAACCGTTTCAGGAAGCCACCATCCACGTTCGAGATGATCGAGGACCCGACTTTCGGGATGGCAAGCGCGCAACTGATTCGTGTGATCTTGATCCATGATGGCATTCACGAGTTTCGTTCCCTTGGATGGCTTGGCAGGCATGGACGACGGGCGGGGGAGAAGAGTCATTGCAGACGCCTGACGACGACGGCAGCGCCCAGTCCGAGAGCCGCCGGAATGGTGATCAGGGCGTACTCACCGTCGATGTGGCGCAGTTGGTCGAGGGCGTTGACCAGCAGCACTGCGCCGCCGGCGCCGAGTGGATGTCCAGTGGCCATGGAACCACCGAGCGGATTCACAATGGCTGGATCGAGCTCGAATTCGCGGGTCATCAACAGCACAGATGCCGCGAAGGATTCGTTCGCTTCCACGACGTCGAGTTGTGGCGCCGTGATCCCGGCGTTGGCCAAGGCGCGCTGTGCTGCCGCCACGGGCGCGGTCAGGAGCGGAGAACGCACTGCGGCTTGCGCGACACCGATCACCTCGGCTACCGGCTCTCGGCCGAGGCGTGCCGACGCGGCACGCGAGCCGAGGACAGCTAACGCTGCGCCGTCGGCGAGTTGAGGCGCGGTCGCCGACGTATGCAGTCCCGTCGCGGCACGAGGCGCGGACGGCAATCGATACGCGACCCGTTCCCACGACCGATCTTCCCCGAACAGTGTCGGTAGTTCGGCGAGCCCGTCGACGCTCAGGCCTGCACGCGGGCCCTCGTCTGTGGAAAGGATCGTCGTGTCGTTCGACCGTACCGCGATGATCGAATCGGATGACGGCGCCGCGAGCGCCCGCTGGTGCGAGGAAACTGCGCACTCGTCGAGTTGCGTTCTGGTGAAGCCGCACTGGGCGGCCGTGAGATCGGCGGAGACTCCGATCGTGACGTAACCTGTGCGGTCTCCGAGCTCGTCGTCGATCGCGAAGGAGGGCTTGTCGGCCATCATCGGGACCCGAGACATCGATTCGACTCCTCCGGTGACTACGACGTCCGCAATACCGGAAGCAACCTTGGCGGCGCCGGTCTCGATGGCGTCGAGGCTCGAGCAACACAGCCTCGACACGACGCCGGCATTCACTTCGTCGGGCCAGCCGGCCCACAGTGCCGCGGCACGCGCGACGTTGCCGCCCTGGTCACCGAATGCGGTGCTTGTCCCGATTATGATGTCCCTGACCAGTTCGGGTGCTAGGCCGCGTTCTGCTGCTGCCGACAACAACTGGCCGAGAAGGTCGTGAGCCGGAACGTTCGCGAGGGTGCCGCCTTGGCGACGGACCCGGGCTTTCGGAGTGCGGATGGCGTCGTAAATGTAGACGCCGGAAGAGAATTGCGACATGCTGTCACCCTTCGATCTGACGGCGGTCCTGGACCATACGGAATCGCCCAGCCACGAAGGATTCGTCGGTCAAGGTGGCGTTGCCAGCCGGGTTCAGCCCGGTGACGTGGTAGTCGCTGTACGCGGCCGCGTACTGCATCGGCATCGACGAGACAAGATTGGCCGACAGCGATGCCCCGGCGTCGGCATAGGCGGCCGCGATATCGTCGATGGCGTTGTCGTCGGCGCAATACAGGTACGAGCTGATTGCACCGTGTTGACGGATGCTTGCTGTCGCGTGCTCGACAGCAGCGTCACGGTCCGCGCAATCGATGAGGTAGGCGACGGGTCCGAATTGCTCGCCGCCGGGCAACTGGTCGCCTCGACGTGGATCGACACGGATCAGTAACGGCGTCACAACCCGGGCCTTCGAGTACTCAGGATGCGCGTAGGCAACCGGATTGCGCACCAGGGTTCCGTTGGTTTCAGCCTGGTTTGCAAGGGAATTGAGTGATTCGAGAGTGCTCTCCGACTGAAGTGCACCACAGATGGCAGCTGCTCGGCGGGGTGTTCCCGCCAGATCATCGATGGCTGCGCTGAGTGCGGCGACCACGTCGTTTCGGGAAACGACTCCGTCGGGTGTGAGGACGCCCGCATCGGGGATGTAGATGTTCTGGGGCGTAGTACACATCTGCCCACTGAACAGTGACAGACCGCCGGCCAAGGTCCGCATCGTCGCGGCCAGGTCCTGAACTGAATCGAGGATCACGGTGTTCACGCCGGCCGTCTCCGTGAATATGAGCGCATTCGAGACGTTGCGCTCGAGCCAGTTTCCGAAGCGCTGGCTACCTGTGAAGTCAACAATTCGAGTGGCCGGATTGGTTGCGAGGTCACCGGCGACAGGGCTCTCGGACGTGTCGACGAGGAGCTGAACCGAATCTGCCGGCAGGCCGGTTTCGCTGAGCACGTCCCGGATGATGCTGACGGCGAGTGCCGTTGCGAGAACCGATCGGGGATGCGGCTTCACGAGCACCGGATTGCCGGTGGCGAGGTTCGCGAGGATCGCAGGATAGGCGTTCCAGGCGGGGAACGACGCGCAGGAAATGACGAGTGCCGTGCCAAGTGGTCGGGGGCGGAAACGCTTGCGCAGAGTCACCGGAGTCTTGCCGAACGTCTGCTGCCAGGTCACCTCGCTGGGAACACGATTCATGGCGGCCCAGGCCATTGCAACGGCCTCCAGTCCACGGTCTAGAGCGTTTGTCCCACTGCCGCTGCACGCCATGGAGAGGCTCTGGCCTGTGGTGTGGGAGGTGACGGCGGCGAACTCCGGTCCACGCTGGTGGATCCGATGCAACGCCTCGAGGCACACGCCGACACGGCGCTGGACCCCAGCGTCACGCAGGTCTGCAGCCACCCGAGCAGCGCCCGCCAAGGCTTCATGTGCGGTGGGTGCGCTGTAGGAGACGTTCAGAGGCTTTCCAGTGTACGGCGAAACCTCGTCAGCAGTGATTGTCGACGTAGAGAGGTCCGAAAGCTGCAGTACGGCACCGTCATAGGCTCCGACAAATTCGTCGGCCTGCCTGGAATCGGGTGGAGTGATGGGGGCAAATCCAGTCCATGCGGTGCGTGACAGATTGGCTTCTACTGCGGCCTGGAGTAGATCCAAATGGACTTCGAAGAACATGAACACTCGTTCCTGTCGGCGGCAAATACAACTCAGGGTTAGAAATGGCACAGAGTTCGATTGAGTGCAGCCAGCTACTCGCGGGGCCTGTGTGTGGATCGGCTAACTGCACGAATCAGATGCTACTACCGCTAATGAAGTTAATCCAGTGAGTCTATGGTTGTCAACGGCCCGTCCTGAAATGCCTTGCGTGACAGATAGCCGCTGGTCTACCTGGCGAATTGTCAACTGCCCTGGGCTTCGCAGGCGAAACGCAGTTGCGGTATCGGCCCTCCTCGTTGTCTACTTCAATAAGTGTAGTTAACTGGAGGGATCGAGTTCGAATGTCAATCGAAAATGTGGTTCTTGGTGCAGCAAGCAAGTACGGCCCCGAAGTGGCCGTGGAAGACGACGAAGGTTCACTGACGTTCTCTCAACTGTCCGACCGAGTACACCAACTGGCAGTCGGACTCGACAAAGTCGGGGTTTCGCCTGGCGATAGAGTCCTCGTACTTCTGCGCAACTCCGTTGCATCAATCGAGGTTGACCTCGCCTTGACTGTCGGGGGATACATACGAGTTGCACTCAACCCACGTGTCGGCGAACGGGACTGGGCAAGAATCGAACAAGACTGCGCTCCTCGTGCGTTGATCTTCGACCCGAGGGTTGACGGAGCGACCGATTTCGTGTCACGGTCGACGGCCGAGATAGTAATCGAGGTGCAAGGAAGTGGCAGCGCGCGGCCCACACTCGATGAAATTATTGCCGATGCACCGTTCGGTGCCTCCCTCGGAACCCTCGACCCTGCATCCCTATGCGCTCTGCATTACTCGTCCGGTACAACAGGTGTACCAAAAGGAGCGCAACGGTCACACGCGAACCGGCTCGCATCGCTGCGCGCAATGCGCGAGCACGTGCTCGAAGGCAGCCTCGACGGACTGGAACCTTCTGTGTTCATCCATGCCGGACCCGTGATCCATACGAGCGGACTGTTCGTCCTCCCACTCCTCGAGGCAGGCGGCCGTCAAGTGCTTCTCGATCATCCTCATCCCGAGGACATGATCGATGCCATCGAAAAGCATGGTGGGACACACACCGCGCTGGTGCCTACCGTCGTAGCACGCTTGTTGGATTTCGATGACGCACGACTCGCGCCGATGCGCCGCCTGCGCATGCTCGCCTATGCGGGCGCGCCGATGCCCGTCGAGCATCTCCGTCAGGCATACCATCGGATCACGCCGAATCTCGTACAGTACTACGGGATGGTCGAAGCGATTCCGCCGTTGACCGTACTCACCACAGCTGATCACCGCCGGGGTGTGACGGAGGACGCGGACGTGCTCCACTCGGTCGGGAAACCCTGCACGGGAGTCGAAATCGAGTTCTGCGACGGCGGCGAGACCGTCGCGGACGGCCAGATCGGCGAACTCGTGGTCAGCGGACCTTCAGTGAGCCCGGGATACCACAACGCCGAAACACGAACCGACCTCGGAAAAAGTCATGACAAAGGACTCCTGTACTCCGGCGACCTCGGATTCCGTGCGACCAACGGTTACCTCCATCTGACCGGTCGCAGTAAGGACATGATCATTACCGGCGGATACAACGTCTATCCGAGAGAGATCGAAGAGGAGCTCTCCGCGATACCCGGAATCAAAGACGTTGTCGTCATTGGCCTTCCAGACCCCCTCTGGGGTCAGCGCATCGTCGCGGCGTACACCGTCGAATCCACCACGACGGTCGACGAACCGAGTGCACTGGCCGAATGCCGACGCCGACTTCCCGACTTCAAACGTCCCAAGTCCGTTCACCACGTCGACGATCTTCCCCTGACACCGTTGGGGAAGATCGACAGGGTCAGTGCAACGCGACTGCTCGAGCAACTCACGCAGAAAGCTACTGGGTGATCGGAAACGACATGCAGTGGTTGAACCCGACATCTGAACCCGAAACCATCTCTTAAGTAGGTACCAATGAACAGCCCGATCCTCACTTCCCTCCGTCTCCCCATCGTGGCCGCGCCGATGTTCTTGGTCTCGGGACCCGACCTCGTCGTCTCGGCATGTCAATCAGGCGTCATCGGTTCCTTTCCCACGCAGAACTGCCGGACCCTCGACGACCTCGACAGTTGGATGGGATCGATAACCGATCGCCTCGGTAGTGGCGCAAACGGTTCCACCAACCCTGCTCCGTGGGCCGCGAACCTTGTAACCCACAGCAGCAACCAACGTCTCGCGGATGACCTTCGTCTCATCGCCGAATACAAGCCCAAGTTGGTCATTACAGCTCTCGGTTCCCCGAAGCCTGTAATGGACGTCGTGAAGGGTTACGGCGGCATCGTGATCGCGGACGTCGTCAACATGACACTTGCGCACAAAGCAGCAGATGCGGGAGTCGACGGTATGGCGTGCGTATCCGCAGGGGCGGGTGGACACACCGGCCATCTCTCCCCGTTCGCCTTCACGTCAGCCGTCCGCGAGTTCTTCGACGGCATGATCATCATTGGCGGCGGAATCAGCGACGGCTTCGGAGTTGCGGGCGCCATCACCGCGGGTGCTGATCTCGTATACATGGGAACTCGCTTCCTAGCGGCGGAAGAGAGCATGGCGCAGCAGGCGTACAAGCAGATGATCGTCGACAGCGGCCCCGATGATCTTGTCGTGAGTGCGTCTGTCACCGGCACTCCGGCCTCCTGGTTGAAACCCAGTCTGATTGCGGCTGGACTGGACCCCGACAACCTTGCGCCGCTGACCGTGGAGAAGAACTACACGGCCGGTGGTGGATCGCTCAAGCGGTGGAAGGACGTGTGGGCGGCCGGTCAGGGACTGCAGACTATCCATGCGGTCGAGCCGGTGAGCAAAATAGTCGATCAGATTGCTGCGGAGTACGGCACTGCGCTGCAGCGGATTTCGGACGGACATCCGGTGAGCGCCGGGGTCTGACGGCGTCGAATCGGTCGACAAGGCGGGCCAGAATGCTGTGCATTCCGGCTCGCCCTGCCGTTGAAACGATCTCGATACCTCGGGGCCCCTACACTTCAACTACGACGGCGATTCCCTGGCCTACGCCGATGCACGCAGTCGCGATACCGATCCCGCCGCCCATACGGCGAAGGTGCCGCATACAGTCGACGACGAGTCTCGCGGCAGATGCCCCGAGTGGATGCCCCAGCGCGATAGCTCCCCCAAAGGGATTTACTCGATCCACCGGTATCTGCGACAACTCGCGTAGGCAGGACAGCACCATCGCTGCAAATGCCTCATTGATCTCGAGTACCCGAATGTCTGCGAAGTTGAGGTTCAAGCGGTCCATCGCCTTGTGTACTGCGGCCACCGGTGCCAGTGCAAAACGTTGAGGTTCCACGCCAACAACCGCCGAGGTCAAGATTCGTCCCAGCGGCTCAACCCCTAGATCGTTTGCGCTAGAACGAGTTCCTACAAGTGCGGCCGTTGCGCCGTCGCTGATAGGTGATGAATTTCCCGCTGTCACAGAGCCTCCCGTGGAGAACGCCGGACGTAACGAGGCGAGTTTTTGCATGCTTGTCTGTCGAATCAACTCATCACATTCGAGGCCGGACAACGGATCCACGAATCCAGTATGGACACCGTCCGACCATGCCTTTGATGCCAGTTCGTGCGACCTCAGGGCCCACGCATCCTGCTCTTCCCTGCCGACACCTCTCTCGTCGGCGATCAACTCGGCTGAACGCCCAAGAGTTTCCACCCAGGGCTGCGGGAATTGAGGATTCACCATCCTCCATCCCACCGTCGTCGAGACCAGCTCGACGGAACGCGGAAATGCGGAATCCACGGGAGGCAGCACGAAGGGCGCTCGGCTCATGCTCTCTGAGCCCCCGGCCAGATACAGATTGCCTTCGCCTACAGCTACACGCCGAGCGGCCGACGCGAGGGCTTCTGCACCGGATCCGCACAGTCTGTTGACCGAGACGCCGGGGATACTCGTCGGAAGACCCGCAAGAAGCGTAGCCATTCTCGCTATGTTCCGGTTGTCCTCACCGGCGCCGTTTGCATTACCCCACAAGACATCCTCAATGCCGGCAGCATCAAAATCTGGGTACCGGGCGATCAAAGAGGCAATGGGCAACGCGGCGAGATCGTCGGCACGTATGTGCGCCAAGGATCCTCGCGCCGCACCGAACGGCGTCCGAGCTGCATCGATCACCCACGGCGCGGAATCTCCAGCGCCGAATGTATTGCTTTTCATGCGAAGTCGTCTTTCGTGAGTGTGGTATTCGGCTAGTGAAGAACCTCGGAGATGTGGACAGACTTCTGTAGTTGGAGGTCAATGGTGAGGTAGCTGTCGGCTACTGTGTTCTAACGTGATCGAACCGCACGCTGGTCCGGTTAAGCCGACTATTGCAGCCACGGCACTTCAATACCGGTTCCACGAGCGCGTCGCACAACCGGTGGCGGATAACAAGGCCTCGCCCCGTCGCATCAGGAAATGCCTGTCCCGACCACCAGATGAACGACGCGTACACGCCGAACAAGTCCATGCCGCGGGCAGTCAGTCGATACTGCTGCCCAGGTTCGCACTTGCGGAGAATGTCAGCCGCGCACAGTCGGCTGAGCCGATCGGTGAGAGTCGTGGGAGAAACATCCAGGGCCGCTCTGAAATCGCCGAACCGTCTGGCACCGGCCAGTGCATACCCGGTCACGAGAGCACTCCAGCGATCCCCGATAGCTTCCATCACCGTATTGAACTGCATGTCCCCGCGCTGTGCGGGCTCGCTTGGAAGTCGACTCGAACGTCGACGGGCACCCGATGTCGATGACCAGACTGCGTCCGATTCTATCTCCACAACGGTGTTGCGTGCGCTGATGTGGTTATCGCATTCCCAACAAACCACAACTGCAGGTCCACGGTGTCCGCACTGCTCATGAACCAACTCAGGTTCCCCGGCTCCTTCTGCGGTCCATTCGCGCTGCCAACCCCACAAGCAGACGAGGATCTGCCACGTCGACAATCCCAACTCGGTGAGTTGGTATTCGTATCGCTCCGGAGTGTCCGGTTGCGGTACTCGGTGGAATACGCCCCGTAGGACAAGGGCATTGAGCCGGTCGGCCAGTATCGCAGGCGGCGCACCCGTGTGTTCGAGCCACTGATTGAACCGGCACGTTCGCTCGAGAAAAGCGTCCCGCAACACCGCAAGTGTGAGTCGATCGCCCAGAAGCTCGAATGTCGCTGACGTTGCGTTCACGATGTCAGAATTCTCTAGATTAAGGTCGATCGTCACTACAGCTCATTCCTCGAAGTCTGAACGCATCGTTCCTGACGCAAACTGGACACGACTGCTGACCATGATTGCAACGAAATGACAGTCCACCACATAATTTGCCAAAATTCCCGCGTAGTCGAGTTGGGCGGTCCCGTCGCGATCTTGCGGATCGTGACGTTCGAACGCCTCCGTA
>NZ_JAWLSC010000035.1:0-15272 GCF_033142465.1 Rhodococcus sp. IEGM 1318 | reverse complement strand
CGAGGTGTTCTACAACCGACAACGTCTGCATTCGACGCTGGGCTATCGCACCCCCTCGGAAGCCCTCGCCGAGTATCGAAACGCAGCTTCAGCTGCCTGAAACCACCGAGTCGCTGTCCAAGAACCTTGATACACTCCAACCTTCCCGCCAGCGTTGGCGCGCTGGTCTTGATCAGAATTCCGATTCCTTGCAGATCATCATCCGGGAAGGTACGTCCTCCCGGGATCCGCAGGTTCTGATCATTGCTCTATTTGACGCGGTAGCCAGCTTTGGCGGCCGCGGCTCCGAGCCCGATGAGGAGATGCGATTTCCCGGTCCCGGAGTCCCCGATCAAACACAACGGTTGGCCTTTGCTGATCCAGTCGCCGGTGGCGAGGGTGCCGATGGTGGCGGGATTGATATTGGGGTTGGCATCGAAATCGAATTCGGCCAACCACTTTTCGCGAGGAAACCCCGCTCCCTTGATCCGCCGCACCACACTCCTGCGGTCGCGGTCGTCGCATTCGGAAAGCAGAAGCTCCGCAAGAAATCCGTTGTACGACAGCTGGTCCTTGCGGGCTGCTGCGGCGGCGTCCTCGACGACGGCACGAATAGTAGGCAGCCGTAGCCGGCGGCACGCTTGATCGACCGCAGCGGTGGCGGCTTCTTCGGTCAAACCTCGACGGCGCAACGTGGTGGAAACCGTGACGGGTGGACGAACCATTCTCGGACCTTCTTTCACTCGGCTCGGGAGGCGGACTGGGCAGGATTGCGGCGTTCGGGCAGGCACAAGAGTCGGTCGTAGTGATCGACCGTCGGCGCGGGCCGAGAATCGGCCGGCAGACCAGCGATGACCGCTGCCGGATCGGCAAGACGGCGTTGGGTCAAACTGACAACACGTTGCTCACGTCCGGCGCGACGAGCAACGAGATGACGGCTTGAACCGGGCCCACCCGCATCGACCTCTGATGATGCGTGTCGGCGGGCTTCGACCGCGACGACATCGGCGGTGACCGCGCCCACGGTCAGAGCTGCTTCGATGCCCGCGATCACGTCATCTGCGCCGATCGTTCGGTGCAGGAGCAGGACATCGATGAGTTGGCGGGTTCCGCCGGCGTCACCGTCGGTTTTGCGGGCCGCCGCCTAGAACGCGTCATGAGCTGCGGTGAATGTTCCGTTCCTGCGGGCTGCGGCCAAAGCGCTCGCCCCGGGCAGGGCACCGGGTTTGGTGCGCAGTACTTCCAGGTAGTGGTCGAGATCGAGGCTCTGACCGCCGCGGGCGACGACCCGCCCGTGGCGGGCGATCACCGTTCGTCCGTCGAAGACCACCAGTTCCGATGCCCGCAACGAGACACGCACTTTCCTACCGATGAAACGTGCCGGGACAGAGTATTTCGCCATCCGCACCGTGACCAACGCACTACGATCGACCCGCGGTTCCAGCGACAATCCGGGATCGAACCCCTCGACTGGAACAGGGCGCAGAAGTGGCGCTTCGGCGGCGAAATCCTGCCCGACAGTGCGGATCCGATCGTTGATGCGCCGGTCGTTGTCGGCGGTGTCCCAGCCGCGGATCTTTTCGTTGAGCTCATCGATCGAGTCGACAACCGGCATCGGGGACAACCAATTTCGGCGGAACCGGCCCACCTCGCCCTCCACACCGCCCTTCTCGTGCGCCCCGGAGACACCAGGTTGGCAGTGGAACGGATCAAACTCGAAATGCGAATGGAACAACACCCACCGCGGGTTCTCCACCCGAGCACGAGATTGCCCGTAAATCACTTTTTGCACGGCACTGGTCAGGTTGTCGTAGCGGATGTGACGGGTTGGGACACCGCCGATCTCGTCGAATGCCGCGATATGACCTTCGAGGAACGCTTCCTGACCTTGCATCGAATACACGCGGTGCACAGCTTTCCCCGAATGTGAGAGGCGGAAGGCGAACATGTGGCACTTGGTTTTCACCCCGGCCAATATCACCCACACTTCACCGAAATCGACTTCCGCTTCGGCTCCGGGAGCGTGTTCCTGCGGGACGAACACTTCGATACGGCGTCCGGCTTCGACGTCGATCTGTGCTCGCCGAACCCGCACGTAATCACGCACCGTTGAATACGAAAGATGCTGCGCTCCATGTTCGTCGGCCAGCCTGGCGAGGATCCGTCGGGCCGTGTTACGTTGTTTTCGTGGTGCGCCGATATCGGCGGTGAGTATGGCGTCGATCTCGGCTTTGAACGGATCGAGTTTCGGTGAACAGCGCACCGGAACTTTTCTCGGTGGCGGCGCCGCCTGCGCCAACGCCATCCGCACCGTTGCCCGGCCGACCTGGTGGCGGCGGGCCAACTGCCGGATCGAATATCCCTCGACCCGGGCATCACGTCGAATACGAGCGAACAACTCCACACGAGTCTCCATCACTGCCCTCCAGCCGTTGCTGGCATCCGATAAAAGCCAGATGCCACAACACTGAGGTGGGCTCAGCTCAAACCGTCACTACCGGTCCGGCGAGTCGCAGATGGACCTGAGTCTGGCCGTCACGGTGGTCTCAACTCAAGCTGTCATAAACAGTCGGAGCGGTAGAAATCGGTTTGAGATCGTGCTTGAACCCGTCCCAGTGCTGCCGCGACGACATCCGAAAGGTGCTGCGGATCAAATGGATTACACACGTGGACCGTGGTGGCCGGCCAGACGTGCTCGACGACTTCCGGTAGGCCTTTCAATCCGTCGCAGACCAGGAAGAACACGTCCCGGGTGCCCCGATTCCGAATATCTGTCAGGACGGACATCGAAGAATTTGGCGCCCTCGCCGCCGGTGCCGGCCCACAATCCGAGCACGTCTCGGCTGCCGTCGAAACTGACCCCGATCGCGGCATAGATAGGCCGGTTCGCGACCCGCCCGTCTCGAACTTTGACGACGATCGCATCGACGAAGATCGCCGCGTACACCTCGTCGAGCGGTCGGGCAGACCAGTCCTGCATCTCCTCGAGCACCTTGCCGGTGATCCGCGAGATCGTCTCTTTCGAGACCGCTGCGCCGTAGATTTCAGCGAAATGAGAACTGATCTCACCAGTGGTTGAACCTTTGGCGTTGGGCGACAACACGATCTCGTCGACCCCGTTCAACCGCCGTTGGCGTTTCTTGACGATCTGCGGCTCGAACGTCCCTTCCCGGTCTCTCGGGACTTCGATCGGGACATGACCGGCGGCCTCGGTCAACACCGTTTTCGGGCGAGTCCCGTTACGAATATTTGTGGATTCTCGGTCCGGCGGGGCGCTATTTGTCAAGTCAAGTGAGACAGTGACGTTCAGTTGATCTGCGATTCGGCAACGGGTTCGTTGATGAAGAACGTTGTCGGCATCTCGGGCGGACTCGGCCGGCGCGAAAACCGGGCAGGGTTCGCGAGGTAGGCATCGTTCAGGGTGATCTGACGGGCTTCGTCGACTGCGTCTGCAGTTCCGAAATGCACCGACGCCGGCGTATGCCAGGCAATTCCCGAATGACGGTGAATATGGTTGTACTCGTTGAAGAATCCCTCCAGGAACACTCGTGCATCCTGTAGTGATGCAAACGATTTCGGGAAATCATGCAGATATTTCAGCGTCTTGAACTGAGCTTCGGAATACGGATGATCATTCGAGACCCGAGGTGGTGAATGCGACCGGATGATGCCGAGGTTGGTGAGCAGTTCCGACACCAATCCCGAGGTCATCGAGGTGCCGCGGTCAGCATGGACAGTGTGTGGGACGAGACCATTGTGCCCGATTGCTTCCTCAATGAATTCGGCTGCCAATTCGGCACTTTCGTGCGCAGCCACGATCCATGACGGGTTGTACCGGGAATAGATGTCGATCAGTACGTACAGGTGAAACCACACACCCTTGGTGGGCCCGCGGAGCTTGGTGATGTCCCAGGTCCAAACCTGCGAAGGTCCGTCTGCGAGGAGTTCGGGGATCGCCTTCGGCGGATGTGTCGCCGTTCGTCGACGCTCACGGTTCTGCCCGGCTGCGGCGGCGATGCGATACATGCTCGACACCGAACACCAGTAGTTTCCCTCGTCGAGCTCACGCGCCCATATCTGACATATGGCCAGGTCAGCGTTCTTGTCACTGTTGATGACGGCCAGAACCTGGGCCCGCTCGGATGCAGTGAGCGCCTGGCCGTTGCCCGGAACTGCCCTTGGTTTCCTGGGGCCCAGAACGGGCGGTTGCCGCTGTCGGTAGTGGGTGGCACGGGCTCGTCCGATCAGGACGCTGGATCTGCGAGTGGGGATCGCAGCGGCTCTCAGGTCGGTGAAGGTGCTGTTCAATGCGTCTTCGGTAAGGGCGGTGTGTCCGTGCTCTCGGAGATGGACTCCAAGAGCACGTGAAGTTTTCCCATGATCTCGAGCGTGGCCTCCGTCTGCGTCAATTGCTTTGCCAGACGCGCATTCTCGCGCATCAAGCGGGACATTTCCTTACGTGTCACTGCGTCGTTGTCGGGATTGGTCGCCGCTTTCGGTCGAGACTTCCCGGCCGCTACCGTTCTGGCTTGCGCCCATTCTCGGAGCTGGGATTGGTACAAACCTTCGCGACGCAGAACTGCGGATTTTTCGCCGTGTGGGGCGTTGTTGTATTCGTCGAGGATGTTGTTCCGGTATTCGGTGGTGAAGGTCCTGCGGGTCGGTTTCGGTGCGGGATCTGCCGGCGAATCCGGGGTCGTTGCGGGGTTGGGGCTGTTCATCGGTGGTGCTCGTTTCATGCCCTCAGTGAGTGATCTCGGTTGTCTCCGAGTGTCTCACCAAATCCTGACAGCGAGGGGGGCGTGGTTCTTGTCGTGGCCGAGGTGCTCGGTCATCTCCTCGTTCAACGCTGTCGCGAGGACGGTTTTGGTGACCTGTTTGAGCAAACCGTCCGGCCCGGCCAACGACAGGCCCTCTTCCTTGGCCAGGCGCACCAACTCCGCCGCAGCGGCGGCTTCCGCGGAGGGCTCGACCCTCTTCTTCGTCACATCTTCCAGTGTCGTCATCTTGGCACCTCCTCGCTGAGCATTCACTCAGCGTCTCGGGCCGAACACCGATCTAGGGACAGTCCCCCCGGATACGTTCGGCGCTCAGTCGGGGTTGTCCGGTTTGGCAGGCAGTTGGGAGTCGAGTGCGGAGACGGTGGCTTCGACTGCTGCGGCGATCTCGTCGTCGGTAGGAACGAGAGCGCGAACCTGGGAGGGGAGAGTGTTATAGGTGTAGTCGGCTACGGCGAGGGGTGCAGTTGTGCCGGCAAGCGAATATCGGACGACGTTGTCGTTGCGGCCCGCGCAGAGCAAAATTCCCACAGTCGGTGCGTGGATGTCCTTGTTGCGGAGGTTGTCATCGATCCACGAAACATAGAAGCCGAGCTTCCCGACATACTCCGGCTCGAACCTGCCTACCTTCAACTCGACGACAACGAACCTCGCTTGCACCCAGTTGAAGAACCGCAAGTCGATATAGAAATCCTGATCACCGACCTCGAAATTGTATTGGCGTCCGACAAAAGCGAACCCGTGTCCCAGTTCGAGGAGGAACTGCTCCAGTCGACTTATCAGTGCGGACTCCAGTTCCCGCTCCGCGACACGTTCGGTGATATCGAGAAAATCGAAGACGTACGGGTCACGCACCAACTGTTGAGCGAGATCGGAATCCTCGGCCGGACGATGGTCCTGAAAATTCGACGGTGCCGCACCGATCCTGCGCCGTAAACCGCTGTTGATCTGATTTTGCAGTACATTGCGCGACCACCCGTGTTCAGCAGCGGCCGATGCATACCAGTCGCGGTCGGACCGGCTATCGAGTTTGTCGAGCAATACCGTCACATGACCCCACGGCAATTTGCCAACAGGTTGTTGGCCAATTGCATCGCGGCCCCAGATGCTCGCCATCTGCCGCATGTACTTCAGATTGGTCCGCGACAACCCACGCATGTCGGGAAAGACTGACCGAAGATCGACGGCGAGCCTGTCGATCACCTTGAACCCCAGCCCCCTAGGTCGTCAACAAAAATGCGCAAAGCATCAGTCATACAGGTCGAGATATTGACTTTGCGTAGACGAATGCGCATGCTGTTACGCAACGGAATGTGAGCTACCTTACATTCGGGCTGTCGGAGAACGGGAAGTGCAATCAGTGACGATTCAAATGAGCGACATCCAGAACAAGTACGACCTACCGACTGAGGCTGAGATGCTGGCTTCATTGGCCGAGGGCGAGACACTGCCGGCCACGTTCTACTCCGCGCCGGAGATCCATCAACTCGAACAGGAGAAGATCTTCGCGAAGTCGTGGCAGTACGCCTGCCACGAGTCAGCGGTGGCCAAGCCAGGTGACTACGCCGTCACGAAGGCCGGATCCATTCCGATCATCGTCACGCACGGCAAGGACGGACAGCTTCGTGGATTCGTCAACGTATGCAGACATCGTCTACATTCCATCGCCGAGGAAAACGGCAACAAGCCACTCCTGCAGTGCCCCTATCACGGTTGGACGTACGGGCTCGACGGCCAACTCAAGACCGCGCCGCGCTCGCAACGCGAGCCGAACTTCGACTGCTCGACCATCTCGCTGCAACCCGTCTCAGTGGAGCGTTGGGACCAGTGGATCTTCGTCAACCCCGACCCCGACGCCGCACCGCTGGCCTCGGTGACCGCGGACATCCGCACCCGCACCGATGCGATGAACGTCGATCTTCGGGAGTACGAATTCCAGGTCCGCTACGAGTACGACATGGAATGCAACTGGAAGTTGTGGGCCGAGAACGCAGTCGAGTGCTACCACTGCCCGACGCTGCACAAGTCCAGCTTCGGAATGACGTATCACACCAGCCCCGACGACTACGCGATCGATTCCAGCGAAAACACCATCTGGCATCAGGGACCGATCAAGTGGATTCCCGAAGGAGTGGATTCGGAAAAGCTCGAAGGTTTCCGATTCGCCTTCACCTTCCCGTCCTCGTTCTTCGCACTGGACGACTACGTCGGGTTCATCGGCAGCGTTCAGCCGGTCAGCCCGCAGAAATGCTGGGCATTCGTTGACATGTACGCCAAGCCCGGCGCCGACCCCGAAGTGGTCAAGCAGTGGCTCGAGATGTGGGACCAGACCCTGATCGAGGACAAGCAAGCCACCGACATCCAGCAGATCGGATACAACTCCGGACGCATCCCCGCCGGCCGATTGCTGCTCGACAGCGAGAGCCCGCTCCAAAGCTTCATGAGGACCACGCTCGCCGCACTCACCTCGTGAACCGCCCCCGTCTACGAAAGACTGAAGATGGCCACAATCACAGCTGACCTGAACAAATGTCAGGGATACGCAAATTGCGTCGTCACTGATCCCGACACGTTCGACCTCGACGACGACGGCAAAGTGGTGCTGGTCCGGGCCCGTATCGCCGACGAAGACGTCGCAGTCGCCGACGAAGCGGTACGGTCGTGCCCCGCCGCTGCGCTGATGCTCGATTCGAGCCGGTCATGACGCACATAGTCGTCGTAGGAGCGTCGCTCGCCGGCGTGCGCGTTGTCGAGGCACTGCGCAACAAGGGCTTTGAAGGACGACTCACCTTGATCGGCGATGAGGACGCACTGCCGTACGACCGACCGCCACTGTCGAAATCCGTACTCACCGACGCAGCCCCACCGGTGATTCCCACATTCCACGACCTCGACTGGTACCGCGCGAACAATGTCGAACTTCGGCTCGGAGAGCGCGCGCTGAGCCTGTCGCGCGAGAGCCGCGAGATCGAAACAGTAAACGGAACAGTTAATTTCGATCAGTTGATCATCGCAACCGGCGCCAGGGCCCGCAATCCCTTCCTCGATGCTCCTGCCGGTGTTCACACACTACGGACGTTCGACGACTCACAAGCGCTACGCGCAGACATCGCATCCGGGGGGCATGTCGTGATCATCGGCGGCGGGTTCATCGGTTTGGAGGTCGCGGCCTCGGCTCGTTCCCTCGGTGCCGACGTCACTGTGATCGAAGTGGCGCAGATGCCCCTCTCCCGCAATCTCGGTGTCGACGTGGCACCTGTGATCGCCCAAACTGCCGTCGATCACGGTGTTCGGCTGATCTGCGGACGCTCCGTCACCGAGCTGGTTGGAACACCGCGGATACGGCAGCTCGTCCTCGACAACGGCGACCGCATCGACGCCGACACCGTCGTCATCGGCGTCGGGGCAGTGCCCAACACCGAATGGTTGGCCGGGTCCGGGCTGACAGTGTCCGCCGCCGCCGTCGTATGCGACGGCTTCGGTCGCGCAGGTGACGAAATCTGGGCGGCGGGCGATGTAAGTGCATGGGCAGACACCGACGGAATTTCGAAGCGGCATGAACATTGGACATCGGCGAACGAACAGGCAAAGGTGTTGGCACACAACATCCTTGAGGCCGACGAACCGAGACGCGTCAATGCCGCCGACTACGTCTGGTCGGATCAGTTCGGTCGACGGATCAATATTGTCGGCGACACCAGACAATACGACGGGGTGCGGTTAGCCTCCCGCAACAGTGAGAGTTTGGCGGCACTCTATTCGCGCGACGGAATACTCGTCGGTGCTTGCGTCATCGGCCAGGCTCGCCTGATGGTGAAATGCCGCACATGGATTGCCCGCGGCGCGGCCACCTCGGAAATACCTGAATGGAACATCGCCACAGCCTGAGTCCTTATCATGCACAGCAACTCTCGAGAGAAGTCCAATGAGTTCAGCTGAAATACCGAAAAAGAAAAACAGTACGCAGACCGAACCGTCGAACGAGAAGATGGTCCGGACCCTGACCTGGCGCGACGGAATATCCTTCGCCCTTAACATGCCGATCGGCCTGTTTCTCACCCTGGGATACACGGTCGGCGCGATCGGCGGATGGACCGCTATCTCGATCTGGGGAATCGCGTGCGCGCTGGCCTTCCTGCAGAGCAACCTCTTCGCCGAGATGGCCTCGATGTTTCCAGACAAGTCCGGTGGCATCTCGGTCTACGCTTACGAAGGCTGGAAACGTCACTTCGCCCCCCTCGGCGCAATCGCCGCCTTCGGCTACTGGATGGGGTGGTCGCTGTCCCTGTCCGTCGAAGGAGTGGTGCTCGGCACCCTCGTCGAGCAGGCATTCTTCCCGGACAACAACATTGCGATCCAACTTCCCATCGGCCATGAACTCGGTCTTCCCTACCTGATCGCCATCGGCGCGATCGCAGCAGCATGGGCCCTGAACTACTTCGGCGTGAAGTTGGCCGCCGGCGTCGCGCGCGTGACAGGTGCCCTGCTGGTGATCGGGCTTGTCGTCCTGATCGCCGGACCGTGGCTCTCGTCCGGTGCGGACTTCGACATGAACCGGATCACCTGGACCGGCACGAGTTCTCCGTTCGACTGGAAGGTCATCGTCGTCTGGTTCTACATCACGGCATGGACGACGTACGGCACCGAAGTGTGTGCATGCTTCGCTGCCGAGTACAAGGATCCGGTCAAGGACACAGCTCGGGCTCTACGCGGCTCCGCCGCAATGATTCTCGGTCTCTACATCATCGTACCGTTCATGGTGGTCGGTGCCCTCGGCGAAGAAACGATCGGCGCCAACCCGGTGAACTACATCGGGCTGGCCTTCGATCAGATCCTCGGCAGTTACTCCTGGCTCGGCCAACTACCGGTGATGGCGGCATTCATCATCGCCATGATGACCGCGACAGCCGACGGAGGTCGATCGCTCTACGGAATCTCCAAGTCCGGCGGCACGGTGAAACAACTCGGCGTCCTCAACAAGTACGGAGTCCCCGGACGCGCGCTGACCACCGATATGACCATCAACATTCTCGTGCTGATCCTGCTGGGAGAGCCCATTGCCATCCTGTTGGCCAGCAACCTCGGCTATCTGACAGCCGTCACTCTCGCCGTGGGCGCCTTCGTCCTCCTCAGACGTGACCGACCGGACGTTCCGAGGCCCATCAAATTGTCCAGAATATGGATTCCGATAGCCTGCGGCCTGTTCGCGATCAACAGCTTCGCCATCGCGGTGGGGATAATGAATCCCGGACTGACCGGATATGGCGGTATAAGCGAAACCATCACCGGCATAGGGATTCTCATGATCGCTTGCGTCCTCTGGTACTACCGACAACGAGTCCAAGACAAGACGAAGATCGAGTGGCGCATCCACGACGAGGACGAACCGAAGCAGCACAAGAGCGCACCCGCCAACGCAACCACCGACTCCACCACCGGAAACAGGAGCTGAGTAACACATGAAGGCAGTACGAGTTCACCAGTACGATCAACCGCCCACCCTCGACGACGTCCCCCAGCCCGTCGTCGTCGACCCACACGACGTGATCGTGAAAGTGGAGGGCGCCGGCGTCTGCCGAACCGACCTGCACATCATCGAAGGTCAGTGGCAAAACAAGACCGATGTCCGACTTCCGTACACGATCGGCCACGAGAACGCCGGAACGGTAGTCGAAATCGGCACGGCCGTAACCAATGTCGCCGTCGGCGATTCCGTGATCCTGCATCCGCTCGCCACGTGTGGGCTTTGCCTGGCCTGCCGCAGCGGCGACGACGTTCATTGCATCAACTCTGATTTCCCGGGAATCGACACCGAAGGTGGTATGGCCGAGTACCTTCGGACCACCGCACGTAGCGTCGTCAAACTCGATCCGTCCCTCGCCCCCGCCGACGTCGCGGCACTCGCAGACGCCGGACTCACCGCATACCACGCCGCACGTAAAGCCGCGGCATTCTTGCGCCCCGGCCATACCGTAGTTGTCATCGGTGCCGGTGGACTCGGACACATCGGCATCCAGGCGCTGCGCGCCCTCGCATCGGCGCGGATCGTCGTCGTCGACCGCTCAACCGAGGCACTCGAACTGGCCCGGGAGATCGGCGCCGACGTCACGGTGGCCGCCGACGGCACCGAAGCGCAGCAGGTTCTCGACCTCACCGACGGTGCGGGAGCCGAAGCCGTACTCGACTTCGTCGGTGAAGGAACCGCCATCGCGGCCGGAGTCGCGATGCTGCGGCGGGCCGGAACCTACTACGTCATCGGCTACGGCGGGAAGCTCGACATTCCCACCATCGACATCATCAGCACCGAGATCAACTTCGTCGGAAACCTGGTCGGCACCTACAACGACCTCGTCGATCTCATGGCGCTGGCCGCAAGCGGAGCAGTCACGCTGCACACCGTGAAGTACCGGTTCTCGGACTTCCAGCAGGCACTCGACGACCTCCACCACGGCAAGGTTCGCGGGCGCGCGGTCCTGGTGCCCGACGACCAATTCGTCTCAGCCTGAAACTGTCGCGAAAACACACATGGAACGGACCGCACCCGTATGCAATGCGTAGGAACTAGACTGATTCGGTGCGCAAAATGACGGTCTCCGGAGATTCAGAGTCGATCGGTCGCGGCGAAAACGCCGTCGAAGAACTCGATGACGTCGATCGAGGCATCCTACGACTCCTCCAGAGTGACGGCCGGACCCCATACCGCCAGATCGCTCGTGAACTCGGCATCTCGGAAGGCACCGTGCGCATCCGTGCGGGACGGATGCAGGACTCCGGGGTACTGAACATCGTCGCGATAGCCGATCCATTCCGCCTCGGTTATCGGGTGCTCGCCTTCTTGCTGATCAAGGCCGAACCCGGTCGCCACGACCACATCGTCGAATCGCTGACGGAATGGGAAGAGGCGACGTACGTGTCCACGTGCGTCGGTAACGCCGACATCTACGTTCAGCTCGTCTGCCGCGACAACGACCACCTCAACGAACTTCTCCACACCCGAATCCCCGACATCGGTGGCGTCCGCGGGTGCCAGACGTACATGGAACTCAAGATGCACAAGGTGTCGTACGGATACGCACCTTCCTGACCCACCGGCAGTAACCACCAAACAAATCCACATCACGCACCGCGCATTACAGCGCGCGTGCGCCCTCGGTGTACCCGAAGGCCATTTTCACAGATCGGATATCCCATGATCTTCATCGTCGTCAAGTTCACCGTTCGCCCCGAGCACCAGGAAAACTGGCCGAACATCACCGAATCCTTTACGGCGGGAACCCGAGCCGAGCCGGGCAACCTCTGGTTCGAATGGTCACGCAGCCTCGACCACCCGGCGGAATACGTTCTGGTCGAAGCATTCCGCGACACGGACGCCGGCGTCACACATGTGGGGAGCGATCACTTCCGTGCCGGGCTCGACGCCATGCGTCCCGCCTTGAGCGGAACCCCGAAAATTCTCAACACCGAGCTGCCGGGCGAAGACTGGTCACGCATGGGCGAACTCGACATCACGAACTGACCCGTTCACCACTTCACGCTGAGCACGAACAGGATTGAACACCATGAGCAGAGTTGCAGGAAAAGTAGCGTTCATCACCGGTGCCGCACGCGGTCAAGGCCGTAGCCACGCCATCAGGCTTGCGCAGGAAGGAGCCGACATCATCGCCATGGACGTCTGCGGCGAGGTCGGCCGGACCGCCGACTTCTACGCCCCGGCCACCGACGAAGACCTCGCCGAAACAGTTCGGTTGGTGGAAGCCGAAGGTCGCCGAATAGTCGCATACAAGGCCGACGTGCGTAACTACGACGCACTGGCAGCCGGATTGAAGGACGGTGTCGAGAAGTTGGGCAGGCTCGACATCGTCGCAGCCAACGCCGGTATCTTCCAGTTCGGCGACGAGGTCCCGGACATTCTCGGCGGTGACTGGAACGACGTCATCGACGTCAACCTGACCGGCGTGTTCAACACGTGCAAAGCGGCAGTCCCTCACATTGTCGGCGGTGGCCGCGGCGGAACCATCGTGATCACGTCCTCGGACGCCGGTGCGAAAGGTTTTGCCCGCTTCGGTCACTACGTTACCTCCAAGCACGGCGTGATCGGCTTGATGCGTTCCCTCACAATGGAGTTGGCGCCGCATTCCATTCGCGTCAACGTCGTCTCCCCGACCAATTGCAACACGGACATGATCCAGAACGACGCCGTGTACCGCCTGTTCCGCCCCGACCTGGACAAGCCCACCCCGGAAGAGTTCGCGGTCGTATCGGCAACCCTGCTAGCGCTGCCCGCGCCCTGGGTCGAACCCGTCGACGTCTCCAACGCACTGCTGTTCCTAGCATCGGACGAGGCCCGCTACATCACTGGCGTCAACCTCCCGGTCGACGGTGGCTCTGCCGCCATTTGAATCGGAGATGTGATGGTTAGATCCAACTAACCAATCTGCCGGTCTGCAGATTTTCTAGCCGAATTGGCTCTGGTCCGATCCGTGACGCCGTACGATCGGACCAGAGTCACAAAGCGCGGCACCATCGTCAAAGGGTCTGCTGCACGATCAGGTGACAGGTTGAGTCACGCAGCCTGAGTGGCTGGTGTGGTCATGATGGTCTCGTATTCTATGGGGGTCAATCGGCCGAGTCCGACTTGGCGGCGTCGGCGGTGGTAGGTCCTTTCGATCCAGGTGACGATCGCGATCCTGAGATCGTCGCGGGTGCGCCAGGGGCGGCGGTCCAGGACGTTCTTTTGAAGTAGAGAGAAAAAGCTCTCCATGGCGGCGTTGTCGCCGGCCGCAGCGACGCGGCCCATCGAGCCGACCATGTGATGGCGGCTCAGAGCGCGGACGAATTTTTTTGATTGAAATTGCGATCCTCTGTCGGTGTGGACCACGCAGCCGACGACGTCATCTCGGCGGGCGACGGCGTTGTCGAGCGCATCGACCGCGAGCCGGGACTTCATCCGATCGCTGATGGAGTAGCCAACGATCCGGTTGGAGAATACGTCTTTGAACGCGCACATGTAGAGCTTGCCTTCGCTCGTCCAATGCTCTGTGATGTCGCCCAGCCACAGCTGATTCGCAGCATCGGCGGTGAAGCTGCGTTGGACGTGGTCGTCGTGGACCGCAGGCCCCGGGCGCTTGGCTTTTCCGCGTTTCTTGCCGAACACACTCCACCAGCCGTTGTTCGAGCAGATCCGCCACGCTGTGCGCTCGGCCATCACCTGGCCGGCGTCGCGAGCCTCGTAGAACAGGAACCGGTAGCCGAACGCCCGGGTCATCCTTATGGGCCCTGAACAGAGCGTTCGCCCGGTAGGCCTCCGCGAGGTCGGCATCGGTCACCGGGTCAGCGAGCCACCGATAGTAGGGCTGGCGAGCGATCGCGAGTACCCGGCACGTCACCGTGACGGGAATGCCGTCCTCGGCCAGCTCACGAACGAGCGGGTACATCATTTTCCCGGCAGGTTCGCTTGGGAAAGATAGGCGGCAGCACGGCGCAGGACTTCGTTCTCCTGCTCGAGCAACCGGATCCGCTTACGCAGTTCCCGGTTCTCGACCACGTCCTCACCGGTAGTTCCTGGTTTGATTCCGTCCTCGATATCGGCCACTTTCAGCCAGCCCGTCAGGCAGGATTCGCTGATCCCGAAATCTGCGGCGATCTGCTTCAACAGCATTCCGGGCTCGCGGCTGCGGGCAACCCGAACAACGTCCTCACGGAACTCTCGGGGATAGGGCTTCGGCATGGCGCACATCCTTCCAGCGGCACCTCTCGGCACCACAGATCAGATGTCACCTATCCGTGCAGCAGACCCAAACGATAGATCGGCCTCCCGAGACACAGAGATTCCACGACGTATCTGAGGACCACAAACGATGAAGAAACTGATGCCTCTGACAGACCGATGGGACTGGCAACTCCTGGCCAGTTGCAGGTATCTCGGACCTCAGCTGTTCTTCGGAAACGAAGGTGAAAGCCGAGATGCCAAACTCCGGCGCGAGCGCAAGGCCAAAGAGATCTGCGAGCTGTGTCCGGTTCGGCAACCATGTCAAGACCATGCAACGCACCTTGCCGAACGCTACGGCGTTTGGGGCGGCACTGCTGAATTGGACCGACGTCCGAATACGCCCCGAGCGGATCCAGCGCGGACGCAGATGAGAAGCGGACAGATGCCGTTGCGAGTATCAACTTCCCGCCCACGTCCAGGTCGCCATGGACGACGGGAGGGAACGGCATGAGGCTGGCGAACTTCCATACAGGAGCATTACCCGAACCCGCTCGGCAGATGAATTTCCCTTTGATCTGGTCTCACCCTTGAGTGGAATGTTCAAGCGGGCAGGGTGGGATTGTGTTGGTCGTGTCCCTTGAGGCGTTGCCGAGATCCGAGAATCCCAAGGCGCGGTAGCCACAGCTCGTTCGCCGTGCTTCTGTTCGGTTTCAGCTACGCACTCCAGGCGCTAGTGCCGCGCGCCTAAAGTTCTTTAACAGTACGATTTGAGATACTTCACCCATGCGGATTAAGCCTCTGGTTTT
>NZ_JAWLSC010000034.1:0-16506 GCF_033142465.1 Rhodococcus sp. IEGM 1318 | reverse complement strand
ACACGGCGTTGTAGCGACGACACCTATCCTGTCAGCCAGCCCCGGGCCGGCCACTACAAACACTTACATGCGATTCAGCCTGCTCAAACTTGGCGTCGCCGGATCGTCTCGTAACTCACCACGACACCGGGTTCGAGCATAAGTTCCTCGACTTCATGGAAGCTGAGCGGAAACCGGAAGTGCAACCACACGCAGTTTTGATGATCTCCGCCGGGTAGTGGTGGCCCTTGTGCGACAGCATTAGGGTGGTCGCGCCATAGCCTCCGGGTTTTCCGCGTTCAACTACGTGACAGTGCCATCAGCGCACAGCACTCGGATCAGTGCGGAGAAGACCGCCGCAGACCAACTTGCACGCCTCACCGTTGTCGGTGCGGCTCCGCGTAATCAACGATCCTCCCGCCCAAGGGTCTGACGTGCTCAGCAGAGTTGATGCGCCGTCGGCGACGTGGATCCGGTTCGTAGAAGGTCAGCTTGTAGCGGCGGACGGCAAGATCGTCGATAACTCCACCCGCGCCATTATCGAGAAACAACTAGGTCCAGCTGAAGCCGGTGAAAAGTGGTGGGCCATCGCCCCAGCACGAACTGGACCAGGATTCGATCTGGTGGCGGAGGGAAGCGGACTTCGGTCGCACAGAGTCAAGGACGGACACCTTCAGCGCACCGTCGAAACCCTGGGCTTCGTGCATCTTGCGGATCAGGCGAGGAGTCTGGCTCTAGCATCGGCGATTTATGGTCGACTGGCCGATGCCGCAGAAAACATGATGGCAGCCGGAGGACGGCTGGCGTGGATTGACGACGGGTTCGTCGTTGTGGAATACACGGCGTGAGCAGCGTTGCGGCAATGAGCGCGCTCACTGAGACGCTGCGCGGTGCGGGCTGCGTCTTCGCTGAGGACGAGGCCGAGATCATCTGGAACTCGACCTCGAACTTCCAGGAACTCGAGTCATGGACGCACCGCCGTATAGCTGGGGAACCTCTCGAGCAGATCGTTGGATGGGTGCAGTTCGCAGAGCTTCGGCTTCGCGTAGGCCCGGGAGTTTTCGTGCCACGGCAACGAACCCTGCTCCTGGCCGATGCCACCGCGGATCTGGTCGAGGCGATCGACAATCCAGTTGTGCTCGTAGCTTTCTGCGGGGTCGCGCCCGTCGCCGCGACGGTGCTGGATCGTCATCCGCGGGCGAATGTGCATGTCACGGACAGTAATTCGACTGCCCTTTCCTATGCGCAGGCAAACGCCGACTTCCGCGCTGCTACCTACCAAGGAGACGTGCTGTCTGGGCTTGCGGTGGAACTGAGGCACAAGGTGGAAGTGATCGCCGCGGTACCTCCGTACGTCCCGGACTCGGAAGCACGATTTCTCCCGCGAGAAGCCATCGACTTCTAGCCGGGCGAAGCCCTCTTCGGGGGAAGTCGAGGATTGGATTGCATCGCTGCGCTGCTCAGTGACGCCCAGTCATGGCTTGCAGAGGAGGGCTCGCTTCTCATTGAGATGAATCCGGGTCAGGTGCCTGCGGTTCTGCAGTTGGCGGCGCCGTTGGGGTACGACCTGGTAGAGGAGTTCTCCAGTGAGGATCAGACGGCTGTATTGCGGTTCACCGGTAGGTAGTCAAACCCTTCGCCACCGGTCCGCCGCCCTGCCGAAGCGTTCATCGGTTGGCGATGTCGAGCGTTCGGGTCGGGCCGAGCCGTGATCACTAAATTGTCTTTCACCCATCGGTGGTTGTCGAGCATTCGTAGAGCCGGCATCGCGGCTGTCGAGTAGGGTTGCCAGCCCTCGCACCTGAGATGGCGGCTGCACATCGACCCAACGGCGACAGTCAGCACTGAACTCAGGAGCGGTATGACGAGGGACAGAGAAACTTGCACCCAAACCGGCTGCAGTCCGACACCCACAGGAACTTCCGGAATACTGCACCTTTCGAATACTGCACATCCGCCAGTCAACCTGCCAGGTCGTCACTGAATCAGTCAGTGCAACAGCATAATTGAGGAAGGTTCATTGTGGATAATTGGTGGTTGTACTGGAGCCCGTTTCCGCAGCCTGTCCGGGAGTGGCTGTGGATGATCGTGCAACAGATTTGGTCTGGCTGAGACCGCGGACCGGCGGGACTCGTCAGGAAGTCGGCGGCATCTGGTGCACCAGCGATTCGTACAATCGCTCTATTGCTGTGAGGACTTCAGCTGGTTCGATGTACTGGGCTCTTCTCACGCAGAGCAGGTGCCAGGCAGTATCGAGGGGTGACTGACTGGAGACATAGACGAGTGGAATCCGCTCTCAAGGGCCAGAACCCAACTGTGCTGACATCACTGCCGGAGGCGTTCGCTGTGATCGGGGACGTCCAGTGGTTGCCGGGATACTGTGTCCTTCTGACAGATGACCTCACCGTCACACGTTTGAGTGACCTTCCTCGATCTCGTCGACTGGCATACCTCGAGAGCGTCGATCGCCTCGCCTGCGCAGTGGAAGATGCCTGCCTCCGGGCGGACAGCGAGTTTCGGCGGGCGAACATCGAGATTCTGGGAAACACAGACGAATTCCTGCACACTCACATCTGGCCCCGTGACGAATGGGAACCAGAGCGGTACCGACGCATGCCCGTCTGGCTCTACCCATCCAGCCAATGGACTGACCCGGCCCATCAGCTCACCGCAAGACACGACCCGTTACGTGCAGCAATCACCGATGCCCTCCGCACCTGAGATGGCTGCTGCACATCAACCCAACGGCGACGGTCAGCACTGAGCTCAGGAGACATCGGTATGACGAGGGGCAAAGAAACTCGCACCCAATCCGGCTGCAGGACGACGCCGACGGGGATGCTGCTGTGCAGGACGAACATGCTCGTCGCGACCCCGTGGGAGTTAGCTGAGGCCGGGCCCTTTCAAAGTAGCGGCTTGTCAATCTGTTCACGGAGGATATCCCCGTGGCCTGCGTGCCTGGCGAACTCTTGGATCATCAGAAGTAGCGTCCATCGCATGCTGACGGTCCCTTCTCGCGGAATGTCCAGGATGTCGTCGAGGGCGAAGCGGGAGGCGATCTCACGTGACCGCTGGCTAGCGCGCTCGAACTCGGCGATGACATCTGCCAGCGCCTCGTCGTCGGCTACGTCGAAGGTGCCCTCGTCTCGGCGGGAGTATCCATCGCATTCGGATTCACTGAGTCCTGCCCAAAACCGTTGGAAACATATCCGTTCCGCGGCAGCGGCATGCTTGATCAAGGAGATCGGTGTCGTCAGCGATACGACGAGTCGTTGACGGGCGTCGATTTCAGAGAGTCCGCGTACGGTATTGATCAGCGCTTCGCGGTTCCGGTCGAGCATGTTCTCGATGATCGATCGCTCCGTGCCGAAAGTAATTATGTTGGTGCTCATATTCTTTCACTCGATTCAGTAATGTGGACGGCCGAGGGCCGGTGTGTTCTCAGCTGGGATGTGTTACGCAGAACAGCAATCCGTGGGTGAAAGCGAAATGTTCGGCACCGGGAAACGAGCCAAAGAAAGGCGATTGCATCCGTTTGCCATCCAGGGCGATGCGCTGGGGAGTGCAAGCAGAGGGGCCAGCGTCATCACCGCGGCCAGGGACTGTTGTCTGCTCGCAGTGTATTCGTTAGTTCAGTGAATACGCCAGCGCTCCCCGGTCGGTGGGTACCCGAGTGGGGGAGCATCGGCGGCACAGGCTTTCCGCGACTGCGGCCGTTCCGGGCTGTGGACTGTTGTGTCGTGGTCATGTGCGATCGGCGACACTTTCTGTATGTCGCTCTTCGTCAGACGCCCACAGGACATGCTGTGGTGGGTTGTGGTTGCAGCCATTGCGTCCGCGTTTGCTGGTCTCGCGTTCTCGTTCATGTGGAGGTACGCGGTCCCACGGCTGCTGATAGTTGCTGACCCGCCGCCGCCTGGTGATCCGGGTGATATCGGGTATATCCGCACGTACGACTACATGCAGTACGTCTCGGGCCCTGAGTGGTGGCGGATCACATCACTCGCACACAGTGAGCCGGGCGCGGTCGCGGTTCATGAAGCGCAGCCCTGTGTGTGAGCACACGCCGCCAACGTGAGCGGATTCGACCCTCCTCGCACGTCGCATCGCCGAGCGCATGGTTCCATTGGTTCCCGAGCACGCCGAAACAATCGGTGGGCCGGAAACAGCCGGCATTCCGATCGCCACCATGGCTGGCCAGGGCCGGCATACCAGTGGGCGTCGTCTGTAAGGCGCCAAAAGCATTATGGAACAAATGAATTGCCAGAAGGTTTCGACGTCATAGGGAAGACTGTCCCCCTGATCGTGCAGGTAGGGCTGCCGTTCGCGCTGTGGTGAAAGCGGAGAAGACGAATTCAGACTGGGTAGCCACATCCGAACCATGACGTCGATCTACCGCGAACTGAGAGGTGACTTGACCACCGACACGGTGTTTAGTGAGCGACTTCCTAACCACCGATTTCTCCGGTTTGGCGATACCGAGACGAATTTACCGACATCACGTACTGTAGCCTCTCCGAATGAGCATCAGACCGGACGCAAAACAGCTACCTCTCACACCTAAACGGCGAGGCGCATTGATTCTTGTTTTCTACGCTACAGCTTGGGGGATCATCGGATCTTCAGCACTGACATTGCCAACTCATTATATTGCAGTTACAGTTTTGATCTCCGTATTTGTTATCGTCGCAGCCTTCGCACCTCCCTTCCGATCGCCGGTTGAGAAGAAAAGAATTACTAATTTTCCTGCTCGCTTCGACGGGTACAGATGGACCACCATCGGGCAATATACGCTAATCGCAGCGGCAGTTGCAGTGCTCGTCACCACGGGACGTGGGCATTTAGTGCTTCCTATTATCTGTTTAATCGTGGGAGTTCATTTCTATCCCCTCGCATGGATTTTCGGACAATCACAGTATTGGGCAACTGGATCTGCCATGATCGCACTTGCAATTTTCGGTCTAGTTTCAGCGATTGATGGGAATAATTTGAGCGTGATGCGCGCGGCTGTAGGGCTGGGTTCAGCGATAGTTCTCTGGGCGACAAGTCTGGACGTACTAAGGTGCGGATGATTCCGAAAATCAAATCAGTCTCCAACCAAATCACATCGAAGTCTTAGCGCCACGCACCCAATGGCGAGATAAGTTTGGCTCCTCGATGTGCACCAATTATCTATTGTCCAGAGTCGAGCACTGACTCGTGGCGAACTAATCATCGTGCGTACGCCTACTATTCGTAGGTGGCGGAGCATGCGGTGAAGTGCAAAACAGGCCGGCGCCTATCCCGTTGGCGCGACAATCGGCCCGGGTGATAAACGGCGTTGTCGCGAAGCATCGCCCACAACACGTTCAACTGCCGTCTCGCCAGCGCAAGTACCGCCTGCGTATGCCGGCACCAATCGAGATTGTCACGACTAGTTGTTGTGGGTATGGACGTTGATGACGCGGGACTAAAGTAGACGGGCTGGTCCTCGGCGTAAGAATGGGAGTTGCGACACAACCGTTCTCGACCAAGAAGGACCAGCCCTGTGACATACCGTAATGCCCCCTTGACTGTCGAGGGAAGACGGCGCCTGATCGAGCGGTGCCAGAGTCGTCCGATCGCCCACGTAGCCGCCGAGATGGGCGTCTCCCGCCAGTGCGCCTCCACATGGGTCAACCGGTACCGCAAGTACGGTGACCTGGGATTACAAGACCGATCCAGCGCACCGAAGCACCACCCGACCGCCACAGCGGCAGAGGTCGTCACCGAGATCGAAGCGATGCGACGGACCCGGAAATGGTCGGCCTCACGGATCACATTCGAGCTGCGCACCGACGGCATCACCATTGCTCGTCGAACGGTCACGAGAATCTTGCGGGACCTCGGTCTGAATCGTCGCCGGTTCATCGATCCGAACGGCGAAACCACCCGAAAACCGCAGGTCATCGTTGCGAAACGACCTGGTCAGATGGTCCATGTCGATGTGAAGAAAGTCGGAAGAATCCCGGACGGCGGCGGTTGGCGTGCCCACGGCCGCGGGTCCGACCAGGCCAAACGATCCCAACGGCGGAAAACCCGAGCGAAGCAACCTCGGATCGGTTACACCTACCTGCACTCCGCGATCGACGGCAACACCCGTTTGGCGTACACCGAGGCACGCGACAACGAAACCGCTGCAACAGCCATCGATTTCATGCACAACGCCCGACTCTTCTTCGCTGCACACGGCATCACCCGTATCGAACGCGTGATCACCGACAACGGATCATGCTATCGGGCAGCAGATTTCACGTCTTCACTCCGCGAGGCTCGGCACTACCGCATCAAGCCGTACACACCGAAACACAATGGGAAGGTCGAACGCTACAACCGCATCCTCGCCGAAGAACTGTTGTACTCCCGTGAGTACACCAGCGAGCAGCAACGACGCACTGCCGTTGAGGTATGGAATGTTCACTACAATTATCACCGACCGCATTCAACACGCGGAGGACGACCGCCCGCGGGTCTATCTCGTTAAGGGTGTTTCGGCCGGTTTTCATCAGTAGGTTTCCGATCCTGGCCAACGATCGGCGAACGTGATCGCAAACGCGTTCAGGGCGGGCTTCCACCTCGTTATCCATCGTGCCTGGCCCTTGCCTGTCGGGTCCAGTGAACGAGTCACCAGATAGAGGCACTTGAGCGCGGCAGCCTCGGTGGGAAAATGCCCACGAGCCTTGACAGCACGCCGGTATCGAGCATTCAAGGACTCAATAGCGTTGGTAGGAGCACAGCACTCGCCGTATCTCGGTGTCGTAGTCGAGGAACGGGATGAATTCCTGCCAGGCGTTGTTCCACAGTCGGATGATCGCCGGATTCTGCTTGCCCCAACGGTCTGCGAGATCGTCGAACGCTGCCCTCGCGGCGGCCTCGGTCGGGGCAGTGAAAGATCGGCTTGAGATCGTGTTTGAGTGCATCCCAATGCTGCCGCGACGACAACCGAAATGTGTTCCGGATCAAATGGATTACACACGTTTGGACAGTGGTCGCCGGCCAGACGTTCTAGGGCGACCTCCGGTAGACCTTTCAATCCGTCGCAGACCAGGAAGAACACGTCCCGGGTGCCCCGATTTCGAATGTCTGTGAGCACGGACATCGAAGAATTTGGCGCCCTCACCGCCGGTGCCGGCCCACAACCCGAGCACGTCCCGGTGCCAGTCGAGACTGACGCCGATCGCGGCATAGATAGGCCGGTTCGCTTTCCTGCCCGTCCCTGACCTTGACGACGATCGCATCGATGAAGATCGCCGCGTACACCTCGTCGAGCGGCCGGGCAGCCCAGTCCTGCATCTCCTCGAGCACCTTGTCGGTGATCCGTGAGATGGTCTCTTTCGAGACCGAGGCGCCGTAGATTTCAGCGAAATGAGCGGAGATCTCACCGGTCGTTAATCCTTTGGCGTACAGCGACAACACGATCTCATCGACCCCGGTCAATCGACGTTGGCGTTTCTTGACGATCTGCGGCTCGAACGTCCCTTCCCGATCACGAGGGACCTCGATCGGAACATGCCCGGTCGCCTCGGTCAACACCGTTTTCGACCGAGTCCCGTTGCGGATGTTCGTCGAGTCCCGCTCCGGCGGCGCTTGGTTCTTGTCGTGCCCGAGGTGCTCGGTCATCTCCTCGTTCAACGCAGTTTCCAGGACAGTTTTGGTGAACTGCTTGAGCAAACCGTCCGGATCGGTCAGCGACAGACCCTGCTCCTTCGCCAACCTGACCAGCTCCGCAGCCGCCGCAGCTTCCGCGGAGGGCTCGGACCTCTTCTTCGTCACATCTTCCAGTGTCGTCATCTCGGCACCTCCTCGCCGAGCATTCACTCAGCGTCTCGGGCCGAAACACCGATTACGAAACAGTCCCGAAACAGTCCCCGAGGTTGTGACTTTCGGCTGGAAATGGCATGGTTTTGACGCCGTAGTTGGCATGGCGCGGATGCGTCGTCGTGCGTGACAGGGCGCCGCCGTGTGTCTTGTTGTTTCGCTGGGTTTCAGGGTGAGGGCATGCCAAGGATTTGTGACGGTGAAGCACCAATTTTGGCCGTGAAGCGCTGGTCCACGGCGCTCTGAGGGCTATTCGATGACGCAGATCGGGGCGGTTTCGTGTGATGTGTGCGATCTGCCGCCGGTCTCCTCGATCCTCGGGTGCGGTGCCAGCTCCCGCTGAGCCGGGTCGCGATGGTGTACGCGTTCGCATGGTGTCCGCAGGTCGATGGTCGTCGTTGTGCGATCAGTGGTGTGGTGTATGTCGCCGGCTCGGTGATGCTGGGGTGGAGGTGCGGAATATGCGCAGGATGAGGGTGGCGGGGTGGCTGGATGTGGTGGCGGTGAGTGTGTTCAGCTCGTCCCGCAGTGTGGTGAGTTCGTCGACGCGGTCGGGGGTGAGGCGCTTGAGGTGGTGCGCGGCGGTGGCGTAGAGCGGGAGGGGGGTGATCGGGTGCACGGAGTATCCCTGTGCTTGTGTGTGTATCCAGAATTCTTCTGCCACTGCGCCGCCGCGAATGTAGTCGCGTGCAGAGGTGCCGGTCTGGGTGATGACGGCGATGGCGTTACTCGAGGTCAGGCGGGTGATGGTGTCTGAGCGGAGTGCTTGCCCGGTGTCCCATAGGTTGAGGTGGGTCATGACGTCGGGGCGGCGGAGGAGTTCGAGGGCGGCGAGGCCCGCGGTCGGGATGCCGAGGCTGGTGACTTCGATGCCGGTGTCGAGGTCGTGTGAGTCCGGCCACCGTAGTTCGGCGATCATTTCCCGGTGCAGACGGTCGGTGAGGAAGCGGATGCGGTCGGTGGCGCTGATGTTCTCCGCCAAGCGGTCGATCGTGTCGCGGTCCTCGATCAGGTGCACGCGGTGAGTCTGGGTGGACAGACGTGCGGCCAGGTCGGCCAGATTCGTCAGCTCGGGGAGAATCGGGTCGGTGCCGGGTGCCCCACGGTGTGTGACTCGGTCGAGCATGCCGGGAAGTTGTGTGGCGAGTCGGGTGTCTGTGCCTGTGGTGAATGCAATGCGGGCGGTGGTGGCAGTTCCGTCGCCGGTGATGTCCGTCTCGCCGAGGATATTTCGGTGGGCGGCGGCGATACGTGCGTTGTGCAGTGCCGCGCCGAGCGCGACGAAACTGCCCCGGTGCTCGATATCGACTGTCGAGGAACGCGTTTCGTCAATGCGCAGGGTAATGCCTGTCGTATCGACGTCGATGATCCAGGGTTGAGCGTTGCCGCCGGACGGGGCACGGGTGGCAGCGAACGCGACAGCGTCGATGTCTGTGCACGTGTCGTACAGGGACCTAAGATCAGCTGTGCCTGCTGATTGACCCGTGGCCGACTCGGTCGGGCCTTGGGGAATGAGTGGTTCGCGTAGCTGATCGAGGTGTTCACCGATGTCGATTCGTGCTCGTCCGGAGGGTAACGGTTCGCCGAGACCGAAGCGGCGTACTGCTGCGGCGACGGAAGCGCCGCCGAGCAGGACGTCTCCGCCGAGTTGGGGCCAGGTCGACAAGGTGGTGCCGACGTCGAGAACAGAAGCAGCCATACGGGAAGAGATGGCGTCTGCTTCGAGGATGCGTAGGCCGAATGGGATCTTTTCCCGAACCGACAGCCCCGCCACGGATGCGGAATCGATATCGCCGACGAGGCCGTGGAACAGTGGTCGCTGCGGATCGAGATCGTAGCGTTCGACGTCGATCAGGCCTCGGTCACTGGTTTCCATGACAACGGGGATGCCGCGTCGTCGGGCACGGTCGCGGATGAGGACTTTGACGTCGAAGGAGTCGCATTCCTCGATCACCAGGTCCAGGCCGTCGAGGAAGTCGTCGATCGTATTTTCGTCGACTCCGTCGGTCCAGGCGTCCACGCGAAGATAGGGGTCGATCTCGGCGATGCGACGCTGCGCGAGGACCGCTTTGTTCACACCCAGGTCCAGAACGGTGGCGGAGAGACGGTTGAGGTTGGAAAGATCGAGGTCGTCGAAGTCGGCCAGACGTAGATACCCAGTTGTTCCTTCGAGGGCGAGGGCGTGAGCGATGGCGCTCCCGACGCTCAGCCCCACGATCCCGATCCGCAACTGCGAGAGTTGTTCTTGTTCGGTAGTGGTGATCTTGTTGCGGTTGCGATCGAGTCGCAGCCGACGGAAACCGAGCGGACCGAGAAGCCTCACGAGGGTGCCCCGCCACGGGTAGAGAATCCATTGAGCGGGCTCGGCGAGTTCGGGTTCACCGGGTGCTGGTGTCAAGGAGCGCAGCGAGGCTCGTTGGGTCACGAGCGTGTCGAGGGCATCGATTCCAGTGGCCCGGAGCTCGGCGACGCGGCACATGTGAGTGGGGTCGGTTTCGTCGAAGACTTCCACCGTTCCGGTTGTTGTCTCGACGGTTGCCGGGGACTGGTCTTCTGCCCTGTATTCCTGGACCACTGTTGTCCTACTTTCATTTCCGCATCTGCCGCGAGGCCTCGGCCGGTCTTGGATATCCAAGCACTTCGCGGGCGTACACGTTGCTCGGCTGTCGTGGGCGTCGCTCTGGTTGGGACAGGGCGGTGAAACGCGATCACAATCACCGATGAGCAGTCCTCTTCGGGTTGCTCATCGTTGCCCGGTCAGCGCATCGCTGCTCGGATCTGTCGAAAGGACATCTACATGATCGTGATTTCCGCACACAAGGACAAACTGGGGAGTGGCTGCGGCGTATTAGACGACAGCGCTGTAAAGGTAGCGGGGACAGTGGGGGTGGAAATAGTTCTCTCCACACCCGCTGCCGACCGGAATTTGTGGGAGGAGTACCTGCGAGGAGCGTTCGCGTCGTACTGTCGGTACGGGGCGCAGGCAGCGTTGGATCTGTCGACGGTACGCGAAGGAACCTCGACATCGTTGTTCTATGCCCTGGTCCAGGAGGGGAACGTGATCGGTGGGGTGCGCGCTCAGGGTCCGTACACGTGCGCGTCGCAGTCACACGCGCTGGTCGAGTGGGCAGGCAATGCCGGGTACGCACAGGTTCGCGATGCGATCACCGTTCGTATCCCCGACGGAGTGGTAGAGATGAAATCCGCGTGGGTATCCCCGAACACCGCACACTCCGGCAAACTCTCGGCTGCGTTGGCGCGGGTGGCGCTGCCGACGATGGAGCGATTGCACTCTCGATATGTGATGGCCACAGCCGCCGATCACGTGTTGGCGAGATGGGAATCGTCCGGTGGCCGAGTCGATCCTTCGGTGCAGGCGGCAGCGTATCCGGACTCGCGGTATCGCACCCGCATCATGTGGTGGGATCGCCGCACACTGCACCTGGATGCGGATCCGATCGTGTGGCGGCGCATGTGGGCAGATAACCAAATACTGTGGCCATCGCCTGCACCTGGTGAAGCCCGGCCGGTGCAGTTGCCGCTGCGCTCGTTCCTTGACCTCAGTGGGGAGACTTTGGTGTCGTGATGTCGAAGCGGGCGGGTTCGGCGCCGGCCGTGTGATTAGGGGCGAGCAGATCGATACTCATCGGAGGAAGGTGCTCGCACCGTACCGTGTTGCGGCCGGCGGCTTTCGCGGCGTACATCAGCGTGTCTGCGCGGCGGGCCAGCACATCGACGAACTCGCTGAGCGTCACGCTCGGTGTGAGTCCGTGATCGTCCACCGTGCAGAAAATCCCGCCGATACTGACCGTGACATTGCAGCATTGGGCAACCGAGATGCGGATGCTCTCCGACAGCGCGAAGACCGCCTTGAGGCTCGACGCGGGGAAGAAAGCCACGAATTCTTCCCCGCCGAACCGCCCCACCAACACGTCGGCACGAACAGCCCCGAGGGTCGCTGCGACGACATCGTTGAGGACTGCGTCTCCGGCGGCGTGACCGAAATGATCGTTGATCTGCTTGAAATGATCGACATCGATGACGAGAAAACCCACTTCCTCGGCGCCACTCGGATTTTCGCGGGCATACCGTTCGACGCGGTCGAGAAAACCTCGCCGATTCGGAAGGCCTGTCAATGGGTCGGTGTTCGCCAGCTCCCGATACCGGGCGCGGGAGAACTCGAGTGAGCGCCTCAACGTGCCGATCATGAACACCGGCAACCAGATCACGGTCACCGACACCGCGCAACTGACCAACGCCGATGCGAGGCTCTCGGCGACAGCGATCGACACCGCCCATGCCAATGCGATGGCAACAATCGTGTGCCCCAAAATGACTCGCCTAGTCGATGCCATTGCCGCGATCGCAGGTATCGCCGAGAGTAGGGTCACGATGCCCCTCGCTGCGGCCGGATCGGTCACCAGATACGCAGCAAGAGCGATGCCGGCCATTCCGACGAGGCCGAGTACTGAGAACATCCGGTCGGACAACTTCCCGACGACCAGGGTGATCAAAAAAATTGCACTCGTCGTCGCGCACACCCCGAGCAGATACACAGGTGCACCCTCGCGCACGAACGACGGCGACAACAACGCGATCGCAGGCAGAGGAATCGCACCCGCGGTACTGACGAGGACCGCCAGCGACCGCGCGTCCGTGCGCACGCAAAAGCTCATATACCACCCGTACAGCCCAGCCGCACTCATGTATGAGACTCTAAGTGAACCGACTCATCGGAATGTAACCGCCCCACCGTTAGACACCTCTTGGCATCCACGAGCAGATCGACGGCGAGGTGTAGATGTACTGCAAATATCCTCCTATTTCTCCGAATTTCGGGCGGAATACGGTTACACTTCCGAGTTTCAGCACACGTTTCGTTACCGGCGTTGTCGGTAATCGGGGAGCACACACGGGTAGGGGTAGAGGCATGTTCGCCGAACAACTCGACGCACTCTGCGCTCGGCCGGAACGGCGGGTGAGCAACGTCATGTTGTGTCAGGCCCTCGCCGACCGGGGCTGCGAAGTGTCGAAACCGTACCTCTTGCAACTGCGCAACGGCGTCAGAACAGATCCCGCAGCGCAGATCGTGGAGGCTCTCGCGACTACTTCGAGGTGACCGTGGACCACTTCTTCGCCCCACATCCACCCGCAGGACGCAATCGCCCTCGCGCGAGCCGACATCGAGACTCTCCGCGACGTCGGCAATGTAGTGCTGGGACGACTGCTGATCTCTGCACAGGATCTTCGTTCGTCTCATTCACTCTTCTGATCAATTTCGCCGACCGACTTCATCTATTACCGACTGAGCGATCCGGGAACACGGCAGCCGCAGAGCAGGAACACACGCGGTTGTCGCGCACAGACTCACGCACGAAGCGCAGACCTCACAGGTGGGAGAGAGATGGGGCCTATCTCGCTAACGGTGTTTCGGCCGGTTTCCATCAGTAAGTTTCCGACCCGGGCCAGTGATCGGCGAACGTGATCGCTAACGCATTCAGAGCAGGCTTCCACCTCGTTATCCATCGTACTTGGCCCTTGTCATCGAGTCGCCGGGTCGGTCGGAGTGACTATGTCAATCCCATTCAGGTCCAGTAGGGCGGCTTGATCCGAACCCACCTTGCGTATGGATCAGGCGGATTGCTGAGCTCTGGTATGCGCGAGTCGATAGGAGTCCGTGCCGGTTTCAATGATGTTGCCGCCGAACGTCAGCCGGTCCTCGATCGCCGCGCAAAGCCTGGGGTCGGTGAACGTTTTGGTCCATCCGGAGAAGGATTCGTTGGAAGCGATGGCGACGGAATTCTTTTCTTCCCGTTCGGTCAACACCTGAAAGAGCAGCTCAGCGCCTCGCTTGTCGAGTTCCATGTAACCGAGTTCGTCGAGCAAAAGGAGATCCAATCTCCCGTAACGGGCGATGGTTTTAGCGAGTTGTTTCTCATCCGCGGCTTCGACGAGCTCGTTCACCAACCTGGTGGCGAGGACGTATTTGACGAGAGATATTGTCAATTCCTGTGGATGAGGGAGCTTCAAGCAACCTCCGATCCAGTGCTTGCGGGCTCGGCCGCCCCGGCGTCGAATACGGTGATGTCGGTGGGTCGTTCGAGCAGTTTCCCCTTGTGGAACACCGTGCCGGCCCGCACGAGCGCAACCAGATGTGGTGCGTTGACCGCGCGCCAACGCGCTTGCGCGGCGTCGATCAGCTTGTAGGCCATGGCAAGTCCGGCCGCACGGGAGCCTGGCCCCTTGGTGACCTTCGTCCGTAACCGCACAGTCGCGAATGTCGATTCGATGGGATTTGTCGTGCGTAGATGCACCCAGTGCTCGGCCGGATACTTGTAGAACTCAAGTAGCACATCGATGTCGTCGACGATCTTCGCGACCGCCTTCGGATACTTCGCGCTGTAGTCGAGTTCGAAGGCTTTGATCGCCAACTGGGCCCTGTCGGTGTCCTCCGCTATGCAGATTTCCTTCATCGCTGCGAGGGCGCCTGGATGCGCCGACTTCGGCAGCACAGCAAGAACATTGGACTGTTTGTGGAACCAGCATCGCTGCTCACGGGCTTCGGAGAACACCTCCCGCAGCGCCTTCCAAAACCCAAGTGCGCCGTCACCGACCGCGAGGACGGGCGCGGCCATGCCACGCCGGCGACAGCTGCGCAGCAAATTCGCCCACGACTCGGTGGACTCGCGGTACCCGTCGGTGAGGGCGACGAGTTCTTTTCGGCCGTCCGCGCGGACGGCCGATCATCACGAGCAGGCACAGTTTCTCTTGCTCGAGCCGGACTTTGAGGTGGATGCCGTCGACCCAGAGGTAGACGAAGTCGGTGCCGGAGAGGTCTCGATCCTGGAAGGCCTTGGCCTCGTCTTGCCATTGAGTTGTCAGTCGGGTGATCGAGGCTGGTGAGAGTCCGGCACCGGATCCGAGGAACTGCTCCAATGCCGGTCCGAAGTCACTGGTGGAGAGTCCGTGCAGGTACAGCAGTGGCAGTACTTCGTTCATTTGCGGGGACTTGCGTACCCAGGCCGGCAGGATCGAGGGTCTGCTGCACGGATAGGTGACATCTGAGCTGTGGTGCCGAGAGGTACCGCTGGAAGGATGTGCACCATGCCCAAGCCCTATCCCCGAGAGTTCCGTGACGACGTTGTCCGCGTAGCCCGCAGCCGCGAGCCCGGAATGCTGTTGAAGCAGATCGCCGCAGATTTCGGGATCAGCGAATCCTGCCTGACGGGCTGGCTGAAAGTGGCCGATATCGAGGACGGAATCAAACCAGGAACTACCGGTGAGGACGTGGTCGAGAACCGGGAACTGCGTAAGCGAATCCGGCTGCTCGAGCAGGAGAACGAAGTTCTGCGACGGGCAGCGGCGTATCTGTCGCAAGCCAATCTCCCGGGAAAAGGCTCTACCCGCTCGTGAAAGAACTCGCCACCGAAAAGATTCCGGTGGCGGTGACGTGCCGGGTGCTGAAGATCGCTCGACAGCCGTACTACCGCTGGCTCTCCCATCCTGTGACCAATGCCGAGTTCGCCGAGGCCTACCGAGCCAACGCACTCTTCGACGCCCATCGCGGCGACCCTGAATTCGGCTACCGGTTGCTGACCTACGAAGCCCGCGGCGCTGGCCATCCGATGACCGAGCGCACCGCATGGCGGATTTGTTCGGACAACGGTTGGTGGAGTGTGTTCGGCAAGAAACGAGGCAAGAGTGGCCGTCCCGGACCTGCCGTACACGATGACCACGTCAAACGAAATTTCGCCGCGACAGATCCGAACAGGTTGTGGCTCAGTGACATTACCGAACATCCCACAGCGGAAGGCGAACTCTACCTGTGCGCGATCAAGGACGTTCACTCGAACCGGATCGTCGGCTACTCCATCGATTCGCGAATGAAATCCCGACTCGCGGTCGCTGCGTTGACCTCGGCGCTGGCCCGCCGAACCGATACTGCCGGATGCATCGTACATTCCGACCGCGGATCTCAATTTCGAAGCCGAAAGTTTCTGCGGACCTTGGATCGTCATAGTCTGATCGGGTCGATGGGCAGAGTCGGAGCGGCCGGCGACAACGCTGCCATGGAATCGTTCTTCTCGCTGTTGCAGAAGAACGTCCTCGATCGGCGGGCCTGGAAATCTCGAGAGGAACTGCGGATCGCGATCGTCACCTGGATCGAACGGACCTACCATCGCCGCCGACGTCAGAGCCGGCTCGGTAAGTTGACCCCGATTGAATACGAGGCCATCATGACCACGTCAGCTATCACGGCTGCGTGAACGAACCTGTCACCTGTTCGTGCAGCAGACCCCAACGACGAAAACCTTTGGCGTTCTCCGGTGTCCGGGTCGATGCGTTTGTCGTTGACCCGGGGAGCTTTCACGTTGACCGCACCGGCGGCGGTCAGGACGTCGCGTTCTGTGTGGTAGCCGTTGCGCACCACCTGGCGGTGCCCGTTCTCGTCAACCAGATCAGCGAACTGGTCGATGTAGGCGGCAACCTCCGCTTGCAGTGCAGCGGCAAGCAGCTTCCGGGCGCCGTCGCGGACGATCTCGTCGAGCAGCGACCGCCCGCTGTCGTCGTTGGACTGGTCGTTCTCGTGTACTACCGTAAGCACGGGCGTACCTGGGGTGTACCAATGATCTTGGACAGTGAATCTCGGGATGAGAGAGGATCTGTACATGACCGAGAAGCGTCGTCAGT
>NZ_JAWLSC010000033.1:0-17263 GCF_033142465.1 Rhodococcus sp. IEGM 1318 | reverse complement strand
CACGCCCAGTCGAACTGGGCGACCGTGCAACTGTTCCTGCGCGGTGGATCGTTCGGTACCTCCGATGCCGAGTTCGGGCACGACATCAGCTTCTACGTTTTCGACCTGCCGTTCTACCGAATGGTATTGAACTGGTTGTTCGTCGTGGTCTTTCTGGCGCTGATTGCGAACCTGTGCACCCACTACTTGTTCGGTGCGATACGATTCCAGCGCACAGACGAGTTGCCGTTGATCGCCCGCCCAGCGCGGATTCAGCTCGCGATCCTTCTCGGGACTTTCGTGGCGCTCAAGGCGATCGCCTACTGGTTCGACCGCTACTCATTGCTGTGGAGTGAGCGCAAGGAACCGACATTTACCGGCGCCGGATTCACCGACATCAACGCCGTTCTTCCTGCACGCCTGATCCTCGTCGCTATCGCGGTGATCTGCGCCGCCACGATCTTCGCCGCTGTCGTCGTGCGCGACCTACGGATACCCGCGATGGCCGCTGCCCTGCTTGTTCTCTCGTCCATCCTCGTAGGGGGTATCTGGCCGGCGCTCGTCGAGCAGTTTTCGGTGCGCCCGAACGCCGCTGACCGAGAACGTGTCTACATCGAACGCAACATCGCCGCCACACGCGAAGCGTACGGACTGAGCGAGGATCGGATCGAGTACCTCGACTACCCCGGTGTCGGCACCCGCTCACCGCGGGAGGTGCCCGCCGACATCACCACCACCGCCAATGCCCGACTACTCGATCCGACGATCCTCTCGCGCACGTTCACCCAGCAACAACAACTGAAAAACTTCTACGGCTTCACCCCTACCCTCGACATCGACCGATACAACCTCGACGGCGACATCTCCGACTACATCGTCGCAGCGCGGGAGTTGTCCCCGAACAGCCTCAGCGGCAACCAAACCCAATGGATCAATCGTCACACCGTCTACACCCACGGCAACGGATTCGTGGCCGCGCCGGCCAATCGCGTCAACGCCGCAGTACGAGACGTCGCCGGTCAAAGTTCCACCAGCGACAGTGGATACCCGATCTACACGGTCAGCGACATCGCCACCCAATCAGCCGGTACGCAACTCATTCCCGTCGAGCAACCCCGTATCTACTACGGGGAGGTGATCGCACAAGCCGACCCGGACTACGCGATCGTCGGCGCCTCCGGCGAGAGTGAACCGCGCGAGTACGACACGGACACTTCGCAATACACTTACACCGGCAGCGGCGGTATACCCATCGGCAACTGGATCAACCGGTTGGCGTTCGCCGCGAGATACACCGAACGGAACATCTTGTTCTCGGGCGCCATCGGCGCAGAGTCCAAAATTCTCTTCAACCGGGATCCGGCGTCGAGAGTCGAAACCGTCGCTCCGTGGCTGACCACTGACGACAACCCATATCCCGCTGTCGTCGACGGCCGCATCACCTGGATAGTCGATGCGTACACCACCCTGGCGAACTACCCGTACTCCCAGCCCGGGGCGCTCAGCGAACCCACCCTCACCGTCTCGGGGACACCGCGGCCGGCCCCGGAAATCTCGTACGTCCGCAACTCCGTCAAAGCCACCGTCGACGCCTACGACGGCACCGTCACTCTCTACCAGCTCGGCGACGACCCCGTCCTCGACGCGTGGATGAACGTCTTCCCCGGTACCGTCAAACCCGAAAGCGACATCTCACCCGATCTGCGTGCCCACTTCCGGTACCCGGAGGACCTGTTCCGCATCCAACGCGACCGCCTGGCCAAGTACCACGTCAACGATCCCCGAGAATTCTTCACCAACAACGCCTTCTGGTCGGTCCCGAGTGACCCGAGCGCCGACGAGGTCACCGGCCAACCCCCCTACTACGTCACCGTCGGAGACCAGGAGACCGCACAACCGTCCTTCCGGCTCACCAGCGCGATGGTCGGATTCAACCGAGAGTTCCTCTCCGCCTACATCTCCGTCCTCTCGGACCCCGAAGACTTCGGGAAGTTCCAGATCTTGCGACTGCCCACCGACACCCAAACCCAAGGACCACAACAAACACAGAACTCGATGATCTCCGACACCCGAGTCGCTTCCGAGCGGACCCTGCTCGAACGCTCGAACCGCATCCACTACGGCAACCTCCTGACATTGCCGATCGCCGGCGGCGGCTTCCTGTACGTCGAACCCCTGTTCACCGAACGATTGAGCACCCAAGCCGACGGCTCGACCTTCCCCCAACTCTCCCGTGTCCTCGTCAGCTACCGAGAACCCGGAACAGGCGGCGTCAGAGTCGGATACGCCCCTACCCTCGCAGAAGCTCTCGACCAAGTCTTCGGGCCCGGCACCGGAACAATCGCCACCGCCCCCGGCGGAGACGCCGCCGCTCCACCCCCTTCCACCGCGCCACCCCCGCAGCAGACACCATCCATACCCGCCGATCCCGGATCCGATCTCACCACCGCAGTGACCGAACTCAACCGCGCCCTCGCCGACCTGCGCACCGCACAACAAAGCGGCTTCGGCACCTACGGCGACGCCCTCGACCGACTGCAACAAGCCATCGACGCATACCTCCAAGCAGGCGGACGCTGAATGCGCACCCGCCCACTCGGATCAGGAGGCAATCTCATACGACGAACCACTCTCGGCCTGAGTTTGAACTGACGCATCACCGCACGGCGGCGTGTCCGTAGGTATCGGATGCCTGACTTTTGACGATCGTCGGTTACTGTGGCGCACGGTGTGCCGGGAAGTCTGGTCGGCGGCAGCTCGATGCTGTCCCGTTCAACCAGGAGAGCCATGAACCACCCCACGCCTCGTACCCCGATCGTTTCGCGTGACGTGCCCCTCGAATCCGGGTTCCGCTGCCCCGGCGACGAACTGCAACTGCACACCTCCGCGCGCAAGATCCTGCAGACGTGGACACTGTCCTGGACACTGCAACGACTGCGTACGTCATTGAGCGACACCCTCGTGCTCGCAGTCGGCTCGGCATCACCGCTACCGGCAGCTGTGATCATCCCCGGCGCCGGACTGAGCGCCGCACTGCTCGAACCCGCACTCGCTGAGATCGCCTGCACCCGAAGAGTATTCGTCGTCGACATACCCGGCGAACCAGGGATGAGCGCCGCCCGCCGGCCCGCCTCCGCTGACCTCGATCACTACGGCCGCTGGCTCGACGAGGTCACCGACGCGCTCGGCGAGAAATCCATCGTGCTGATAGGCCATGCCTTGGGCGGCGCCATCGTCCTTTCCTCCACACCCCACCCTCGTGTCGCCGGCACGGTTCTGGTCAACCCGGAGCGACTCTGTCGCTCCCGCTGTTCCTGGGGCGCCCTGCGACGGTTCCTATGGCGCAGAAGCACCGACATCGACGCAGCGCAGCACTACCTCGAACACGTCACCGGACCACAGTTCATTCCCTCCCCCGAGCTGGTGACCTGGTTCTGCAACGTCGGCGCCTACTGCCACCCGACCCCATCGCGACCACTGCTGAGCAAGGACAGATTCACCATCTGGACCCGGCATGCCCCGATGACCGTCGCGGCCGGCGCTGACGACCCGGTCTCTCGCCGCCAAGCCGTGTACCGCGCTGTGAAGGATCACACCGCCTCGGTGATGCTTCTCCCGAAGACCGGGCACCTGGCCCCGGTTGAAGATCCGCTCTGCCTCTCGCAGATCTTACGAAAGCACGAACTCCCCGCCCGACGGTCTGCCCCCGGCGAGTAACAGCCGGAGGCAAACCAGTACGCGGGATACCTGCGACCCGAAGGACACCCCTTGCGAATCACGCACACAGGGCGACAACGTGGTCAGGCCTCATGTTTTCGCCCCTTACCGGGCAGGTCGAACTGTCTTTGAACGATCTGTCCGGGGGGGCGGAACTTGTCAGCGCCGAATGTCCGGGTCAATTATGCGCGCTTGGCGGGTAGGGCCGAAGTGTCAGTCCTTCGGGTCCGTCTCGGGTTCCGGAGCAGGTTCGCTCTTCCTGTAGGCGCGGCGCAGTTGCCAGATCCGCGCACCGCCTACGGAGGCCATCACCAGTACCCCGCCGATAGCGGCGAAAAGCAGAGCCACCCCGAGCGGCAGTTCGAAGTCCCAGGCGAAGAACGAGATGGCGACCTGCTTGGTGTTCTGCAGGATGAAGATCAACAAAATGATGACGACGATGGCGCCCATGGCAACTGCTATCCACATTCGACCGGCATTGGTGTGCTCGATGTCCGACTGTGTCGGAGACGTCGACGAGTGAGGTACCTTTTCCCGCTTCGGTTTGTGGAAGGGCGTGCCGGATGCCGACGCGATGTGGGGATCTTGTGTGCTCATAGCGCTCTCCTTGGTCTCGAGACCTACCGGAGCAGAGGGTGAACTCGCTGTTCGCCTATCTTCGAGGATATATCCGGCTGCGCGACGGTGCACGGGCGAAATCGCTGAACAAATGAAGCAAACTTCGTCTACACATCAACCTGGTGCCCTCGTCTCCCTGTGTGGGATGCTCGAAGGACAGTCGATAAATGGGGCGATGCGCCATGGTGTTCATTCGCGGAATCCGAGCGACGGCGGTGCTGGCGCTTCTGATCTGGGTGGGAGCCTGCTCATGGTTCTCCGACGACGGGTCGAACTGTTGTCTCCCCCATGGGGCGATCGGTGCCCGATACATCTCGATCGGTGGGGAAGACGGTCCGCTCGGTCGCTGCGTCAACGGCGAAGAGGAACGCAATGGTGGACAAATCCAGCAATTCGCCGATGGAGCCATCTATTGGACGGAGTCCACCGGTGCCTGGGAGGTCTACGGGCAGATCGGGGAAAAGTACGCCGCGGTCGGAGGTCCGACGTCGGGAGTCGGTTGGCCCATCAGCGGTGAGCTGAGCACTCCCGACAATTCGGCACGGTTCAACAGGTTCGAGCACGGCAACATCTACTTCTCGGAAGCCGGTACCCATCCTGTCTACGGGGCGATCTTCGACGCGTGGGGGCGTCAAGGCTTCGAGAGTGGACGCTTCGGTCTACCGACGTCCGACGAGTTCGAGGTGCCGGACGGTCGGCAAACCAACTTTCAAGGTGGATGGATTCGCTGGGTCAGCGGCACCGGTCAGATTCTCACCTCGTAGAAAACCGGCTGCATGCCGCTTGTTGGTGTTGGCCCAAGCTCAGACGCGACCGTCTCCGTTCCACAGTGACGGTGCGGGGGTCCGCACAACGGCATGACCACCGGGCGGACGCGTGGCTCGCACACAGGCTGAAGACAATCACAAACGACACTTCTTCCGAGCAAAAATGCCGCAATTCGCCATGAACAACGCTGCGCGGAAAACATTCTCACTCTCGATGAGACCTCAGTTGGCCTCCATGCACGTTCAGCGTGCCCACCACTGGCGCTGTTGCGCCCAGGCATTGATCTCCCCGCTCTCGAAGGTGACGAGTTGGCAGCGTTTGACCACCTGGCGCGGTTCGCTTTGCGGGTCGCTCACAGCTCGAACGGAACTCGACGGGCGCATCAGTTGACATCGAGGTGGCCGAACACCGCAATGGCGCTCCACGACAACACCACCGCGATCGCGGTGAGGACGACGAACGCAGAAAAGGACACGCCCTCGACGAGTTGATTGTCCCCGACCGCGTAGAAGAACGGGGAGACAAGCCGCGCGGGACGAAGCCAGCCCACTACGGGTGCAAGCGAATTGATCAGATACGCAGCTGCGGCGATCATCGACGCGACGCCCAAGGCGATGGGACGACTTCCTGTCGAAACGCCGATCAGCATCGCCAGCGCCCCGAAATCGATACCCAGTAACAGTAGGGCCACTGTGACACCGATCAGCGCACCTGTGCCGATCCGTAGGTCGAATCCGCGTCCGGCGATCACACAGAACGCGGTCACCAGCGACACCGGCACCGCGACCAGCCACATTGCCGCGACCTTCTGCAGCGCGATTCGGGTGCGGCTCAGCGGGAGGGTCACGACCAGTCCGAGGGTCCCGTCTTCATTCTGACCGGCGATGCACGAGGCTCCATAACCTATGGTGAGCAGCAGAATGATCAGGGGCAGGAAGTTGGCGTACAGGTTCGCATTCAGCCATCCGGATGCCGATGTCAGCGATCCGTTGATGCCGAACAGTGCTGCGACGGTGGAGTTTTCCGAGGTGAACTGATCGAGTCCGGTTTCGTTCTGAAAGGCCGGGTACAGCGCGACGATGACGATGGCGTAGACAGCCATTCCGAACGAATAGCCGACGATGGATCGTCGACGGAGCAGTAGATCGAGCCGGACGACGTCAGTGGACATCGGGCATCCCCGAATCGGGGGTCCTTCGGTAGTAGCTCAAGAACAGTTCGTCGAGGTCCGCATGCCCCGCGGCGATGTCTACCGCGCCCTGATCGGCTGCTGTTCGCAGCAGCTGCTCCACCGGGCCGGTCACCGTCACTGTGATCCAGCCACCGTCGTAGGCACGAACCTGGACACCGTCGAGCTGGGCGAACACCTCCGGGCGGGCGTCGTGGTCGAAGCGCAGTTCGATCGACCGCGGCGAGCTTCGACGCAGGCCGTCGACGGTGGCGGTGACCACCACACGCCCGTCTCTCAGGATGCACACTCGCTCGACGAGTCGCTGCACCTCGTCGAGGTCGTGTGAGGAGAACAGAATGGTCCGCCCTTCCTTCGTGGTCTCGTTCACCAGGTCCGCGAATTCGTCCTGCATGAGTGGATCGAGCCCGGATGTCGGCTCGTCCAAGACCAACAGCTCGGGTCGGTGCATGAACGCCATCACAAGCCCGATCTTCTGCCTGTTTCCTTTCGACAAAGTGTGGGTCGGCCGGTCGAGCTCGGCACCGAACCGATCCACCAACTGGTCCCGGTACCGCAGATCAGCCATTCCTCGGATGTGTGCGAATCTGTCGAGATGCTGGGCGCCGGTAAGCCTGGGATGCAACGTCACTTCGCCCGGTAGATAACCGATCCTGGCCAGGATCTGTGCGGCTTCGCGTGTCGGATCGAGCCCGAACACCCGCGCCAGCCCCGACGTCGGTCGATACAAACCGAGCAGGATCCGAATGGTCGTGGACTTACCTGCACCGTTCGGGCCGAGGAACCCGAACACCTCCCCGGTCTCGATGCCGAAATCGACATCGACGATTCCTCGGCGAACACCGAACTTCCGGGTGAGGTGCTCGACGCGGACAATCGGTGCCCCGCTCGCGGTCACTCTCGAATGATACTGCTCCGAACCCGCCACACGAACGAAACATCACGGTCGTGTGCAGCATTCGACGACGCGACGAAGGCTGAAGTTCTTGACGCGTTGACCCAGCGCCGTCTTGCGTCGCGCCGAGAAGCGAGTGCGATCGGCGAAACCTGACCAGCAGAAGAGCTGATTCGGAGATACTCCTATCGTCACTACCAGTGAGTGAAAATCCCATTCGCGCGTGCACTACCTGCCACGCCCGGGTTCTGGCGTCAGTCTGCAGGTCCCGAGTGGAAGGGAACAGCACACGTGTCCACGGGCAGCACATCGAACTCAATGAGGACGGCAGCTGTTCTCATCGGCGAGATCTGATACCACCAACCCCGAGGTGGCCCGCCGGGTTCGCCGCGAGGTACGTCATCCGGCGGGCCGTGCATGTCGCCGGCCGCCACGGATGGCGACATGCGCTTGGGAGTGCCCACCCGGCGTGCCGTCGGGGACGCCGGGTGGGCTGGTGCGCGCCGCAGTCCGGGGAGACGGACGCGCAGTTCAGACGGCCCGCCGGCGCCTACAGGTGACGAGACTCCGACGGACCGATACACACCCGAGCTGAACAGGCACCGGGCATGCAATCCAGGTGGTCCGCTGCAAGCACGCAACTGCAGGGGGTGCACTCACTGCGGACCGTGGGCAGCCTAACCCGCCACCACCGCCGGGTAAAGGCAATCAAAAGGCGCGGCGGCTCGGGAGCGTGGGATTGACGTTTATCGTTCCTGGTCAAGCACTTTCGGTGTTCAGCGAACTTTTCCGTGCCCTAGCGGCGCGCCGGACGGATGCGTCAACGTCGCAGTCCAGGCGATGACGGCGATGGCAGAGCCCAGAATGGCTGCGGGCACGATGTACTTCGGCCAACGGTCCATGCACGTCAGCGTAGCGGCGCAACCCTGGGCGGCGCGAGCGAGAAAATTCGTAAGCCTGCGCAAACACTGTCACTACGAGAGCGACCCACCCCCGGCGAGTGACAGCCGGTAGGCAGGCCGTGCGCGGCAGCCCCGAACTCGTATGACTGTCTTGCCGCACCGTACGAGTAGCCGGATATCGGAAATCGAAACTCCGGCCGAGAAGTATCTGGCCGGGGTTTTCCTCGAACATCGTCGACGCCGAGCACACAGCCCATGACGCATGGGCCCTTCCGCTGAATCGAAAATCGGCGAAGAAGATTCACGGAGGCGGGCTTCGTTTCGACCAGGGATCTAGAGCAGGTACGGGCTACCCCCAGGCCCACCACCCGGTCTCGATCGGTCGTCACCAGCAGCCAGACGTGTCGGGGCAAGCACTGGCCGGGCCGCCGTCTCGCCAGGCGGACGGGTACAGCCCGGTCAGCCAATTCCCCGGGCACCAAGACATTCGCCGCAGACCACCTGCTCCATGGATACTCAGCATTCACCACTCGCTGCGGCACGCAGCGCTGCGATGATTGCTGCTTGCTCGGGAGGGGTGGCGTTCTTCCACGATCTGACGGCGGTTGCTTGGATCATTGCCAGCACCGCGTCGACATCGCCGCCGAACGTCATCACCGTGGGACGGACGTCGGTGCAACTCTGGGCGAGTTCTGCCGCCGAGATCTCGAGCGGGACGTTGACTGCGGTTGTCAGTCCTTCGGGGGTGACTTCGTAGGTTTCTGTACCGGGAGATGGATGAGCGATTCGCGAGTGCGGCGCAGCAGGTTGCATCGATGCCACCACGGTAGGCCGACTTCTTGTCATCTGGCCGGTCTCCGCGCCAGCAACCTCGTTGTTCGGATCGCCGCTCGCCGAGCACGACATCGTCAACGCTGCTGGAATCAGAAGCGCGCTGAACAGTCGGACGATGCGTCGCCGGACGAGAGTGCCGCGGTGTGCTGGAGGAAGTGTTCGGTCCGATTTTCTGTTCACGGTCGGTCCCCCGTCATGTCTTGCCCTCGGGAAAGGGCGTGCAGGTAGCGGCGTTCCCACATGCTTTCGCGCCGATACGCTCGAATATGCTTCGGCCAACAGGTGAAGAAAGCGGACGAGCGAAATCCGAGGATCGGGTAGTAACGCGCAAGCGACCCGACGAGTGGACTCGTCTGTCCGCTACAGGATGAAGAACAGCATCGCCATCAGGACAACGCACGACATCGCTGCTGCCACTGGCATCAGGATCGGAGCAGCGTCGCGATTATTCATGTGCCCTCGGTTGCTGACTCATCAGAGCCGGAACACTACCCCGGCATTAGAGCGCCCGGCAACATGTCCCGAGCGCGGGGCGCCCATGTGATATTCCGCTGGGTAATCAGGAGAACCTCTCGGTCGTCCAACTCTCGTATCGCAACGAAGCCACATCCTCACCGGTTGCGATTTGAGCAATCGCCGCGTCAACCTCTACGGTCGGACAAGCTCAAGCACGCCTACTAGTCGACATCGGTCACTATGTCGGGCGAGCGCGATACACGCCCCAAAGCGTTGTATTCGCGCTTGTGATGGTCCGATGTGGTGGCTTCCTGAGGAGGACACGTGAGCGCAGTGAAACAAGCGTGGCAAGGTATCCGAAAACCGGTTTTCATTCCCGCATCGATCATCATCGTAGCCATGATCGTGTTCTCCGTGGTCTATGCAGGAACCGCGGAAGATGCGTTCGGCTCCCTGAATTCAGCGATCAGCGACGGCGTCGGATGGTGGTACATCCTCACCGCCACCGGTTTCGTGATTTTTGCGCTGTACTGCGGTGTCAGCCGTGTCGGCAACATCCGGTTGGGACGTGACGACGAGCAGCCCGAATTCGGGATGCTCTCGTGGTTCGCGATGCTCTTCAGCGCCGGCATGGGCATCGGCCTGGTGTTCTACGGAGTAGCCGAACCACTTTCGCACTATGTGAACCCTCCCGTCGCGGGCGGAGTCGCTGGATCCACGGACGCCGCAGCCAATCAAGCGATGGAACTGACGATGTTCCACTGGGGTCTGCATGCCTGGGCCATCTACGTCGTCGTCGGTCTGGGTCTGGCGTACATGACGTACCGAAAGGGCCGCCCGCTGTCGATCCGTTGGCTGCTCGAGCCCCTCCTCGGACGTGCTCGCATCGAAGGCGGTATCGGTCATACGATCGATGCGATCGCGATCATCGGCACGTTGTTCGGTGTCGCGACCTCGCTCGGTTTCGGCGTGCAACAGATTTCGGCCGGTCTGGATTACCTCGGCTGGGTGGAGACCGGAAACGTGCTGACGGTCGTCCTGATTACTTGTGTCACCGGGCTGGCCACGTTTTCCGTTGTCTCCGGAGTATCCAAGGGGCTCAAGTGGCTCTCGAACATCAACATGGTTCTCGCCGCGAGTCTCGCGATTTTCGTCCTCGTGCTCGGTCCGACTCTTTTTCTGATGCAGTCGTGGGTGCAGAACCTCGGCGGGTACGTCCAGGCTTTGCCTGAGCTGATGCTGCGCACGTCTCCGTTCGCCGAAGACGGTTGGGCTGGAGCGTGGACGATCTTCTACTGGGGTTGGTGGATGAGCTGGGCACCGTTCGTCGGCATGTTCATCGCGCGCATCTCGCGCGGCCGCACCATCCGTGAATTCGTCTTCGGTGTACTGCTCGCCCCCACTGTCATCGGATCTCTGTGGTTCACGATCTTCGGGGACTCCGGCATTCTGCGTCAGCGCAACGACGGCGACATGCTCACAGCTGACGGGGCAGTCGACACCAACACGACCTTGTTCCACCTTCTGGACGGTCTTCCCTTGTCCACGGTGACCAGTGTGCTCGCCATCGCAGTAGTGGTGTTCTTTTTTGTCACCTCCTCCGACTCCGGCTCTCTGGTCATCGACATCCTCTCCACCGGCGGCGATTTGGAGACACCGAAGATCACACGGGTCTACTGGTCGGTGCTCGAGGGAGTGGCCGCAGCGGTACTACTCCTCGTCGGCGGAAGTGGCTCGTTGACAGCGCTGCAAACCGCGTCGATAGCGACCGCGGTGCCCTTCTCCATCGTGTTGGTACTCGCATGCGTATCCATGCTCAAAGCGTTCCGCTACGACGTGGCCACCACCCCGCGATACTTGCGCGTCTCCTCGCACGGTTCGGGCGCCACCACCGGCGAGGAACCGCTGCCGACAGAGAAAGCCCGCGGAAAACGCCACCCCAGCGGCATCTCGGCCACCTTCGCCGGCCTTGCTCCCTCGACCCGGGATCTTCCGAAGCAGGACACCGACGAGCATCTCGTGCTCGCAGTACACGAGGTGTCCTCGCACTCCATCGACGTGGATCCCGCGACCGGTGCGATCGCATACTCCGGCAACGGAGTACTCGACGATCCGCTCGGCGGCGAAATCTTCGATACCCCCGAATTCGCGCAGTCAGCAGAAGGACACGCCCAGGCCAGCGGCCGCGACGAGACCGTCTAACTCTGCATCTCGGAACGAGAGAGTGCTCTCGCCAGTGCCCACCGAAAGCAGGCTGCACCCATGACACAACAGCCGCCCCGCCCTCCTGCCGGCAAGCGGGCGCTCTTCGCACGTGGCTCCTGGACGGAAACAGCGCGTATCGCTGCCCTCTTACGCGGAGAAACCGTCGGTGGTGCTCTGTTGCTGGCCGCCACGGTCGTTGCGCTCGTCTGGGCGAATTCGCCGTGGTCGAACGCCTACGACGCGCTCTCCGAATTCCGAATCGGCCCCAGCGCATTGGGGTTGGATCTGCCTCTGGAGACCTGGGCGGCAGATGGGCTACTGGCAATCTTCTTCTTTGTCGTCGGGCTCGAACTCAAACGAGAGTTCGTCGCGGGCGATCTGCGTGATCCTGCCCGCGCAGCGCTTCCGATAGCTGCCGCCGTGGGCGGCATGCTCACCCCGGCGCTCATCTTCGTCCTGGTCAATCTTCGGACCGGGGACGGGGCACTGGCCGGCTGGGCCATCCCGACAGCGACCGACATCGCGTTCGCCGTCGCGGTGTTGGCGGTGGTGAGCACGCACCTTCCCTCGTCCCTGAGAACATTTCTGTTGACCTTGGCGGTGGTGGACGACCTTCTCGCCATCACCGTCATCGCCATCTTCTATACCGACGATCTCGATGTCGCGATGTTGGGGGCGGCCCTGATTCCGTTGGCCTTGTTCACTCTGGCGGTCCAGAAGAAGGTGCGGTCGTGGTGGGTTCTCCTACCGCTCGCCGGTGCGACCTGGGTACTGGTACACGAATCCGGTATCCATGCCACCGTGGCCGGAGTGCTCCTCGGGTTCGCAGTCCCTGTCATTCGTAGTCCGGCCGCCGGGGGCCCGGATGCGGGCCCAGGCTTGGCGGAACACTTCGAACGCCGCATCAGGCCTGTCTCAGCAGGTTTCGCGGTACCGGTGTTCGCGTTCTTCGCGGCCGGAGTCACGGTGGGCGGAATATCAGGACTGACGAATGCCTTGACCGATTCCGTCGCGCTGGGCATCATTGCAGGGCTCGTGGTCGGCAAAACGGTCGGGGTGTTCGGCACGACCTATATCCTCGCCAGGTTCACCCGGGCCGTACTCGATGAAGGTTTGTCCTGGATCGACGTCTTCGGGGTGGCGATTCTGGCGGGAATCGGCTTCACGGTCTCGCTGTTGATCGGAGATCTCGCCTTCGGTGCAGGCTCCTTGCGCGATGACCATGTCAAGATTGGCGTTCTCGCCGGCTCCGTTCTGGCTGCTCTGTTGGCGTCGATCGTGCTTCGTCTGCGTAACCGCGCATACCGGAGCATCGCCGAGAACGAGGCCCGCGACGACGACGGTGACGGTATCCCCGATGTGTATCAGTCGACCGATTGAATTCGGCTACCGCAGCGGCGACGGCCATCGGGTCCGCTACCGAAATGGATCCGCTACCGAAATTTCTTGCGCCACTGGATCGGGTAGATGGTGGCATCTATCAATTGCTGCCGCTGCCGCGCGCGAAGGCCTCCGAGGCGGCGCGCACTGTCGATTCCGATGCCGTCCAACAAGCGTTGCGCGCCAACAGGTCCCACGCCGGGTAGCGATTTCATCAAATCTACGACCTTGATGCGGGCGATGATCTCGTCACGATCTGCCGCGTCGAGAACATCTCGTACACCGATTTGACTGGCCTTGAGTTGCTGGAGCATTCGCGCACGGGCCATGCGGGCATGTTGGGCGTTGACGAGCCCGAGGCGGCGTTGTCGATCGGTCAGCGGCGGAGGTCTCACAGTTACCCTCGGTGCGCAGCTATTCTCGTACCGCCGGAACCCCATCTCGTGGGTTCTCGAAAATTCGAACAGCTTGCGCAACAACAGAATAAGCAACAGAGGGAACCTGGGCTTCAGCAGGCAGCGCCGACAGCTTCTCCTTGGTCAATGCCGAATTCAGTGCCCGCAGCGGTGTCGCCGCCCTACCCATCCAGGGCGTTAAGACCTCCACTGCGCTCGTGTGAGGAACACCGAGACGCCCCACTTCGTCGACGACCTTGTCGAAGGTCAACCACACCTGATCGTCGAGCTGTTCGGCGAAGAGGGTGTAAGCACCCCAGGTCCATTGAGCACGTTGAAGATTCGCACTCACACTGATGGCACCGTCAGCGGTACGACCGCGTAACTGCCCGTCCTCCCACACCCAGTCGATCACCGGGTCGGGTTCGGTTCGCCTGTGCGGTGTGGACATGTCGATCGCGTTCGCTCTCATCGTTTCCTTGCGCTCATGCAGGTGCTTCGGTTGCGCAGAAGAGGCTCTGCGTCCCTCGGACTGGCGATCATGCAACCACGTTTGACCGGTGGTGTGAACCGAGGAATTCCGTCTCGAGTCGCACCCGGCCACTGTTTACGCAGGTATGCCTGGTTTTCGCGCGGCCGAAATCGATATACGACTGTGACATTGTCGCCAGTCGTGTGCGTCTGCGTGTTCAACATCGTTGTCTGGAAAAACATTTGGACAGAACCCGCGCGAAAGACGGCGGTGTTGCTACCTCGATCACGGCTCGTGTTAGGTTCGAACCGAAGATCGCCGATCCCGGTCGAGCGCAGCGCACGCGCTCGATCGGAGGTAACGGCGCCACGAGAAACACCGACCTGGGCACAGTTGACCTCGGTACAACGGGAAGGCTCGATTCATGACAGGCATGCACTTTCGCGGTACCTCTCTGCGACGATCGTCGATCGCACTGGCAAGTGGTGCGATGCTCCTGACTGCCGTCACGGCGTGCACATCGACGAGCGACACAGACAGCGCCGATCACCTGCAGTCCCTACAGGACAAAGGCGCGATCACGGTCGGGTTTGCCGGCGAAGCGCCGTACAGCTTCGAGGAGAACGGTCAACTCACCGGCGCAACCGTGGCGTTGCACCGCGAAATATTCTCCCGGTTGGGTATCGACACGGTCGAAGGGATCAACGCCGACTTCGGCTCTCTGATCCCCGGACTGCAGGCGAACCGCTTCGACGCCGTCAGTGCGGGTATGTCCATCCTTCCGAAGCGATGTGAGCAGGCCGCGTTCGGTGACCCCGAATTCAACTACACGACGGCCCTGATGGTTCCGGCGGGCAACCCGCAGAACCTCACGGACATGGAGTCCATCGCGGCCTCCGGCGCGAAACTGGCCACCATGACAGGTGCGATCGAATCCGACTACGCCGATGCACTGGCCATTCCTGCTGTCCAAGTGGCCTCACCGCAAGACGGGATGGACGCCGTTACCTCCGGTCGTGCTGACGTGTTCGCATTGACCGCCATCTCACTGAACTGGATGAAGAACAACAACCCCGGCGCTGCTGTCGACGTCACTGATTCCTTCGTCGCCACGATCAACGGAAAGCCTCAGGTGGGAGCAGGTGCGACGGTCTTCCGCACCGATGACACCGAACTTCGTGAGGCCTACAACGCGGAACTTGCGAAAATCACCTCGGACCCGCAGAAATATCTCGAGATCGTCGGCCCCTTCGGGTTTACGGAAAAGGAACTCCCCGACCCGGAGCTGACCACTGACAAGTTGTGCTCGGGAGCCGCTTGAGGTAGCTGGTAACTCCCGATGAGTACGAATATCGATGCCCTTGTCGAGGCGTGGCCACGTATCACCGGCGGTGTCGCGGTCACCGCCGCACTGACTCTCGGTGGGGCAGCATTGGCCTTTGTACTCTCGCTCGTCCTCGGCTATGCGGTAGGTGTGCGCAACCGTTGGATGAGGTATCCGGCGCGGGTGGTGATCGAGTTCTTTCGAGGAACTTCCCTTCTCGTACAACTGTTCTGGCTTTTCTACGTACTTCCGTTGTTCGGGTATCAACTCGAACCGATGTTGTGCGGAGTTCTGGCGCTCGGTCTGAACTACGGCGCGTACGGCGCCGAGGTGGTTCGGGGAGCGATGGCGGCTGTACCGATCGCGCAGAAGGAAGCATGCATCGCCCTGGGTTTCTCACCGTGGCTGCAGATACGCAAGGTCCTCTTCCCTCAGGCTTGGGTACAGATGGTCCCTCCGCTGACGAACCTGCTGATACAGCTCCTCAAAGGAAGCGCCCTGGCCAGTTTCATCCTGCTTCAGGACCTGACTTATCAGATCGAGCAGCTGCGCCGCGGGACCGGCGACACGATCTTCGCGTTCGGCGTGGGGCTGATCGTCTACTTCGTTCTTGCGTATGCGTTGACGTTGGTGATGAACGTGGTCGAGATCCGTGCCAAACGCCGTCTCGGTCTCGGGCCGTCGCTGCGAGAAGTACTCAGCATCAAGCCCGATCGAGGCGATGAACTCGTAGGAGTGGGGCGATGAGCGTCGAATGGAGTTGGCAACGCGCCGCTGACTCACTCCCGATCCTGATCGACGGCTTCACGATCACTTTGCTGGCGACAGTGCTCGGAATGGCAATCGCATCGGTTCTCGGTTTGGTGATTGCGATCGCTCGCCGCACCTGCCCTGCGTACGTGCGAGTTCCCCTGCGCTGGATCACCGAGTTCATCCGGCTGACCCCGCTCGTCGTCCAACTCCTGTTCGTGTACTACTTGCTTCCGCAATTTTCCGCGCTGCAGATCGGTATCGCGGTTCTGGGTGTCCACTATTCGACGTATATGGCCGAGGTGTACCGCGCAGGAATCGAAGCGGTTCCCGCCGGACAATGGGAGGCTGCGCGAGCCCTGTCTCTTCCGACGACGAGAACGTGGCGAGCTGTGGTTCTTCCGCAGGCTGTACGCGCCACCCTACCGGCGCTGGGAAACTACGCGATTTCCATGTTCAAGGACACACCGTTCCTCTTCGCAATCACGGTGGTCGAATTGGTCACCGCTGCACAGCAATACGGAGCTCGCACCTTTCAATATCTGGAGCCGATCACGATGGCAGGAGTGATCTTCCTCCTCGCCAGCTACCCCACGTCCGTGCTCATCCGACAAGTGGAGAAACGTCTTGCCTACTGACGAGAACACCCGCTCGGCGATTTCGTTCGAGCACGTGGTCAAACGATTCGGCACGCACACCGTGCTCGACCACCTCGATATCGCGATCGAGCGCGGGGAACGTGTCGCATTGATCGGGCCGAGTGGATCGGGGAAGACCACCATACTGCGGATCCTGATGACACTCGAGAAGATCGATTCCGGACTCGTACGTGTCAACGGACAACCGTTCTCCCACGAAATCAAAAACGGGCAGTTGGTCCCCGCCCGTGAACGACACCTACGCGCCGCTCGGTCCAAGATCGGGATGGTGTTCCAACAGTTCAACTTGTTTCCGAACATGACTGTCCTGGAAAATATCACCGAAGCACAAATACACGTTCTGCGCCGAAGCAAGGCCGAAGCAGATGCCCGCGCCCGTGAACTACTCGCCCTCGTCGGGCTCGCCGACAAAGAAATCGCGCACCCGAACACACTGTCGGGAGGTCAACAACAGCGCGTGGCCATAGCCCGAGCATTGGCCATGGACCCCGAAATCCTCTTGCTTGACGAAGTCACCTCGGCTCTCGATCCGGAATTGGTCGCCGACGTCCTCGACGTACTACGAACAATCGCTGCCACCACGGACATCACCATGCTCATCGTCACCCACGAAATGGGGTTCGCGCGCGATGTCGCCGATCGAGTACTGGTCTTCGACGCCGGAAAGATCGTCGAGGAGGGCCCGCCGGAACAGATTTTCGACTCCCCCACCCAGGACAG
>NZ_JAWLSC010000032.1:0-17314 GCF_033142465.1 Rhodococcus sp. IEGM 1318 | reverse complement strand
GTTGCAGCGACTGTCCTGATCGCGTGGTCACATGCAGGTCGGGTGCGCTCCGAGGCCGCATTCGCCTCGCTCGCCGGGACCTGCCCGGTCCCGGCTTCATCAGGTAACACGGTGCGCTACAGGCTTAATCGCGGCGGTGACCGCCGGCTGAACAGAGCCCTGACCACGGTTGTGATCGTGAGGATGCGGGTTGATCCCCAAACTCGCACCTATGTCGAACGTCGACGAGGAGAAGGCCGCACGACCAAGGAGATCATGCGAACCCTCAAGCGTTACGTCACCCGGCAGCTGTTCCGGACACTTGCCACTGCACACCCAATCTTGGTGTCTTGAAAGATATAGAAGCATCCCGGAGTTTCCGGAGACTTTGATGTGCCCTCGGTTTGGCCGAGTCGGTGAACTTGGTTTTCTGGCTACGATCTTGTCCAAGGAGGCAGGACCATGCCGAAGAGATATCCCGAGGAATTTCGCCGTAAGGTCCTCGATCTGGTCGCCGCAGGACGGCCGATCGCGGAAATCGCCCACGATCTCCAGGTCAGCGACCAGACGATCTACGGTTGGCGCAAACAGGACCTGATCGACACGGGGCAGGTACCAGGACTCTCACGCCTCGAACAATCCGAGCTCACCTCGGCGAAAAGACGTATCCGTGAACTCGAGAACGAAGTCGCAATACTGAAACGGTCCCGTGAGCTGCTGAAAGAGCCACATGACCCAAAAGGCGATTCGCGGCCATAGCGACAATGGCCGCGGAAGGACTACCTGTGCAGGCGTCCTGTCGCCTACTGAAGGTGTCCGAAGCGGGGTACTACGAATGGCGCAACCGACCACCGTCACTACGCGCTCTGCGGCACACCTGGCTACTTGAACAGATCACCGCAGTGCATGCCGCATCTCGCGGTACATACGGCGCCAGGCGCATTCACGCCGAGCTCACCCTTGGACTCGGTCTGTCCGTCGGACACAACCAAATCGAGGCCGTGATGTCGCGCGCCGGCATCAAAGGCCTACCCGGGACCAGACGGCCGAAATCTCGACATCAGACACCGACAGCCGGCGACCTGGTCAACCGGATGTTCACCCGTGAACAGCCAAATCGGTTGTGGGTCACTGATATCACCGAACATCGCACTCGTGAAGGTAAGGTTTTCTGCGCGGTTGTCCTGGATGCGTTTTCAAGACGGGTCGTGGGGTGGTCGATCGATTCCAGTCAAACCTCCGCGCTGGTGACCAACGCGCTCTCGATGGCCATCTCCAACCGTGCACCGCTCGAAGGAACCGTGATTCACTCCGATCACGGGGTGCAAGGCGTATTCAACCGGTCGAAGCAACACGTTGCTGTTGAATTGATCGTAGGTGTTCGTCCCAAGCTTCAGCGGGGGTTCGCCATTGGAGTCGTTTCCGTGGTCGCGTGTTGAGAGCGTGGGCGACTGCCGCAAGATCGTCTGGGTTCCATCGCGAGAGATCAGTTCCCTTCGGAAAGTATTGGCGCAGTAGTTCATTCGTGTTCTCGTTGGTGCCTCGTTGCCATGGGCTGTGTGGGTCGGCGAAGTAGACCTTCAGACCGGTGTCGATGGTGAACTGGGCGTGTGCGGACATCTCTTTCCCGCGGTCCCAGGTCAGCGAGCGTTTGAGTTCGGTGGGCATCGACGCCAGTGCCTGTGCCAATGCTCTGTTCATCGACACCGCTCCGTATCCCGACAGTGCTGGCCCGTTCTTGGTGATCGGTTGCTGTCGCCACCCACGCTCCCGTGGCAGGTGCACGAGGGTGGTGTATCCGGTTGTGCGCTCGACGACGGTTCCGATTGCGGACCTGTCCGTACCGATGATGAGGTCACCCTCGTGGTGCCCGGGGATCGCACGGTCGTCGGCTTCTTCGGGACGCTCGCTGATCAGTACGTCCGGGCTCACGTGAGCCCAGGCAGCACGCTTTGCTCTTGCCCGCGGCATGCGCAGAGCACGGCCGGTGCGCAGGCACAAGATGAGTTCGCGGCGCAGCGCACCGCGACCCTCGATGAACAGGGACTGGTAGATGGCTTCGTGGCTGATTCTCATGCTCAGATCATCCGGGAAATCGATTGGTAGCCGGTTCGAAATCTGCTCGGGGCTCCACGCTTTCACCCATCGGCGGTCCTGACGATGGGGCTTGTTCAAGCCTTTCCATTGCCGTTCGAGCGGTCCGGCGACAGCATCGCCGCCCGGCATGGTGATCCGGCCCGAGAGTCGGTCCTCAACGTAGTGCCGTAACCGATCGTTGGCCGTGAGCTTGGCGGTCTTCGGGCGGCGGGCAAACAACTCGGCTTTCCAGTGCGCCACGCTGGCGCGGTATTCGAGCTTGCCTCCACGCGTGGCAGCGTTGCGGCGCAACTCCCGCGAGATCGTCGACGGACTCCTCCCGATGGCACTCGCGATCGCGCGCACTCCGTGGCCGGTGGCGTGCAGGATCGCGATTTCCTCACGCTCTGCCAAAGAAAGGTACCTGCCTGCCGGCGCGGGCCACGAGTACGGCGTCATCCCGCCAGCGTGCCGGAACCACCGCTGACCAACCGCTTGTGCCACGCCGACAGCGTCAGCTGCCTCGCGAGGTAGCTTGCCAGTACTGATCTGCTCCCAAAAATCTCGTTCCTTAGACCGAGGATGGCCCGGCGCTCCCGGTGACCTCATCGGAGCCCTGCCCGTCACCTCCCGCACCCAATCCGATGGACGACCCACAACACCCTCCTGACCTCGAATGTTGCTTCCACCGATTGAGCCCAATCAGTACACCTCAAAGGATTTCGCTTCGCTTTGCCGGAAACTCGGTGTCACACAATCGGCGGGAGCGGTGGGCACGAGCGCAGACAATGCCCTGGCCGAGTCGTTCAACGCGACACTCAAACGCGAAACACTACAAGGCGCAGCCCGCTGGGAATCGCCCCGGGCGGCAAGGCTCGCAGTGTTCCGATGGATCACCCGCTACAACACCCGGCGTCGGCACTCGTACTGCAACTATCTCAGCCCAGTCGACTACGAAACCGCCCACACATCCGATAGCCTGCAGCAAGCCGCGTAATCGCAAATCCCGTGTCCAGTCTCCGGGGTCAAGGCCCAGCTTCGAGCGCATAGAGACTGGCTAAGCCGTGTGTGGCGAAGCGGAATTCGGCGTCTTCATCCATTGCAAGAATCCAGGCGCAGCGCAGTACACGACAGCGCGGGAAGTGACCAACTCGTCCTGTGGTGCCGATCAGGACGATTTCGGAGCGAATCGCTGCATCGCCCGCATTCTTCTCGATCACGTACCACCAGAGCACCTCCACGCAACTCGGGATCGATGCAGGTAAACCTGCTGAATGGCATTCGTTGCCGACGACGCTGTGGATGGCCAAGCGCATAAGGCTTTTCGAGTTCAAGGTCGATGCCCACACGACGCGGCATTCTGGCGCTGTTACCGCATCCAGATCTAGATGACCGCCGCGCATTGAGCCTGTTGTGTCGGTACTGGCCTCTAGATTCAAGTCCGGTAACACCACCAAGACGGATGGTGACTTTGTAGTCAGCGAGTTGCTAGACCGCTTTAACGTAGCGGTCGTGCAACTTCGAGATCTGTTCCGCGCGTTGCTTGTCCCGCTCCAGCGCGAGATTCTGTTGAGCCGCATCTACTTCGTCTGCGTGTTTCTGAACCTCGTGGGCGTGTTTGTCGAGTTCCTGTTGATGCGACAGACTCACCGTCCAACGTGAGTAGCTCGGCTTGCCAGTAGATCAGCGAAGCAGCAACGACGACGGTAGCGAAAAGACCAAGCCCCACCAACCACTTCAGGGACAGGGCTTTCTCATCCGGCTTGACATGTTTGAACCACCATTTTCGCAGCTCCGGAGCACTCCATCCTGCCAAGAGTCCTGGAACAAGCAGACCGACGCCGAATGCTATCCATTGCCGCCAGTGCCAATCCCACCGGACGTCGACGCCATCCGGGGTGAGGGCCTCCGCGACGATCCACCAACAAATGAACGCCGCTGATACTGCACTGATGAAAGAAAAAGCGCGCAACGCAGGATGCAACTTCAATTGACTACAGAGCTTGACCTGTAACGAAACCACCCGTTAATCCCTGACTTTCATTCGTTGGTCCCAAAACCCAGTAGCCTGCATTATCCGATGCTGCTTGCCTGCAACGACTACGAGTCGTGTCCGACCACCGAGAATTCATCGCCGTTCCGAGCCCTCATAGTCTCGACGAGCGTGTCGATCGAGGCCAGCAACTCCGCTGGCGGCGTGGTCAGGTCGAGGGCGTGGCAGTAGATGGTGATGTCGGCGCCGACAACCTCGACTGCAGGGGAGGCGGTGTCGCCCTTCGCGTAGATCAAGTGACCTTCGCGTAGTCCGAGTGCGGTGCAATAGGCGGTCAGTTGGTACATGTCCGCGTTCGGCCCCCTCTTGCCGGCAGTGATCGTTTTGTACTTGGCGTCGATCACCGCCACGGGCTTGTCGTCGCTGTTGCACCAGGTCAGGTCAGGTTCGATCGTGACGGTGCGGCCGTGATCGAGGTAGCGTGTCGGGCCGGATCCGGGGCGCACACCCCTGCCGCCGCGGCGGGCGATCGCAGCAGCGGTGGTGGTCATCAGAAAATCCTCGAACACTTTCCACATGTCGAGGACGAAGCCTCGCACGACGACGTTCCCGACGCGGTGCTCGATGGACTGATGCTCGGTGATCAACTCCGACAACTGCAATGCCCAGTGGTAGCGCTCGTTCAATCTCGTTCGCGCCGGGGACGGTTCGGCACCAGCGGTGGGCGGTGTGACATCTGCGAGGGCGCGGCGGAGCCTGGCCAGCCTCCTCTGCAGACGGGGCGGGACTACCGCGGAATCGAGCAGAATCAGGGTGGCGGCGAGCAGCAGCTGGTTTTCGGCGATGTCTTCGTCGTATTCGTCGTAGCGGATCTCCACAGGCAGTGCGAGCCCGAATCGTCGGGTGATCTGATCGCCCGCGCGTAGCCGTCCGCGCAAGACCTGGCCCGAGTCTTCGACTTCGCGGTAGCCGGAGAGCAACCCGCGGGCGGTCGCGCGCTCGGCTGCCACGACGAACGCTTCGGCCAACGCCGCAACCAGGTCGGTATCCGTGTCGGCGAGTGCGGTGTGCTGCGACCACCACGCAGGGTCACGGACGTATCCCATCATCCACATCACGCGACTGATCGGTGTTTTCGGTTCCACCCTCACAGTGAGAGCACCGACGGTCACGGCACCGATCTTTCGGGTGGCGGCCAGTGTGAACACGCCGGGAGTGGTCGTGGGTGTGACCGTGACCAGACCGGTGGCCGCGAACGCTGCAGCTCCCTCCGGCGTCAACGCCACCTGCGGGCGGCACACCAGGCAGCCGGCGCAGCCGTAACCGCATGGTGGCCGCTCGAAGAGGGTCACCGTAACTGGGTCATTCACCGGTGGTCACGCTCTTCTCCAGAGCAGCAAAGCCGTATCGGGCTTCGAGATCCACAGCGGGAGTCACCGAAGTGGAATTCTTCGAGCAACGGGATGATCGCGATGCCGAAATACCTGCGCCAATCCCCCATCACTATGGACCGCCGGGCGCATGAAATACGAGGGTCCGATCTGGAAGTCCGGATCGTCGATCGCAGCGTTCAACGCAAGATGCAGATCCGCGACACGCTGCGGACACGTGCGGGCGGTGAACCACCGCCTCAGGAGAAGATTTCGTCGGGTCCTGCGCCGGGTGCAGCGGAACGAACCCGAAGCGCCGCCGCATGGCGGTGTCCACGAGAGCAATCGAACGGTCCGCGGGGTACATCGCGGAAGATGATCACCACATTGCGTGGCAGCACGAACGACTCGGCATCGCCCGAGGAATACATCAGATCGATTGCCTGCCCACACGCGCGATCGCCGGATCACCGCCATCCGATGTTCGTCGTCGTTCGCGGCGCGGACTGCATCCGAAGCGACGATGCGGTACGCAGCACGGGCGGCCGACCGCCCGGGGAGTCAACACCCGGTTGGTTGGCCATGTGCGGCCGATCATCTGCTCGACATCAATTGCCGCGGCGGTGATATTCCCACTTCTTATGGCAGTTAAGCCCCAGAACAAGCTCCAACAGACGATCGGCGGCGAAAACGTCCCAACCACAAGTCGGCGGGATCGTCGGCGCAGATTCCCGGTCCGCTTGCCGGAGTCTTGCTGAACGGGGACATGCCCTACTGTGCACGTGCCCTGGACTTCTTCGCGAAATACTCCAACTATAGTTGCTATAATCAAACTTTAATTGGAACCTAGGAGGTGCCTGCCATGCAGCTGAACAGGCCGTTCGCCACGGTAACGCCGACCCTGGACGGCGACGTGCTTGCTGTCTTGGCGAGCGCGGACGTCACGTTCACGATCAGCCAAGTCCAGCGCATCCTCGCCACGGGCTCAGGCGAAGGCATCCGCAAGGTCCTCAACCGCCTCGTTGCGCAAGGTGTGGTGCTCCACGATCAGGTAGGTAGGACCAACACCTACCGCCTCAACACCGAGCATCTCGCAGCCGAGCCCATTATGGCGCTTGCACAGCTGAACTCCACCTTCCTCAAACGCCTCGAAAAACACCTGAACGGGTGGCTCACGACGCTGCGGTACGCCGCAGTATTCGGATCGGCAGCGACCGGACACATGAAGCTCGAGAGCGACATCGACCTGTTCCTGGTGCGCGCCGCCGACACCGGCCACGACGGGAACGACGCGTGGGAGAAACGGGTAACCGAACTCGCCCGACTAGTCACCGCGTGGACCGGCAACGACGGCCGCATCGTCGAGTACACCGAGGACGAATTCCGTGCCGCGGCCGCCGCCGGCGAACCCCTGCTCCGAGACGTGGCAAAACAGGGCCTGACCATAGCGGGGACACGGAGCTGGTTCAACGCCCAGCTACGCCCCGCTGCGAAGAGGTCCTGATGGCGGGACAACGCGACTGCGACTCCGTTGTCACCGCAGGGCGCATGTCCAAAGCAAACGAATTCTTCGACGCCGCTGACCATCTCGGAGAGGAGATGCCCAACGCCGCCGGGGACTTGTACGTCGACGCAGGTATCGCCGCCTCGGACGTACTCTGCTGCCTGCGCCTCGGCGTGCACTCGAACACCGGCAACCACAGCGAGGCCGTTGCCCTACTCAAACGTGCCGACAACGGATCCGAACGGCATCTGAACACACTGCTGAACTTGAAGAACAAGGCTGCCTACACCCACCAGGACCTAACCTCTGCGGAATTGAAGAAGATGAACCGCGCAGCGGAACACCTGGTCGAGGCAGCCAAGCAGGCAACGGCCGCTCGGAGATAGTCCCCCGACTCCCCGGATCCAGCGCGCCTGCCGTTGCGCACGTGCAACGTCGAGTCCTCGCCGGACCGACTCGGCTCAACCACCTCGCCGAACCCAACCCGCGCTACCGACAAGAAAAGCGCCCCACATCTGGCGGGTGTCGATATCAATTCGGCCGATGCGACCGCGGATGGAGTCCGCATTCATGCGTCGCCGTTGTCGACTTCGGCAAGATACTGTGACTGCTGGCGTCAGACTTCTCCAACTGCCGCGTGCGAGACGGTCCTCTACCACACACCCGGACGCGATCATGTTCCCTATGAAAGATCGTTAGTTGGCGGGTTGGGTTCTACTGCGTCAGAACTGTCGCAGCCGCAACACCCGGGCGATGCGAGGCGGCGAGCAGCTCTCGCAGTCGGTCAGCCGAGACAGGAGCCCCAGGGTCGGCCAGGTAGCTATTACCGAAGCCGTGCACTCCCCTCCAATCCGCACTGGCTCGCATCGGTGTACCCACGAAAAGGCATCCCTCACAACCACCACCTGAACGCGCTCCCACCGCCGATGTTTCAGCCCGCTGGCCGCGAGGTAACTACCCCACGCGGCGAACGGTTCGGGTGAGTCGCACACAGGCGCCCACCAGCACGCTGGTCACTCACGGCGGTGGGCGCCTGCCCCCGAATCGACCGCACCCCACGACCTTCTGGTTTCACGAACCACACGCCTTCCACCGAGATCCGATCATCGACCTCCCCCGACGGCACCGAACCCACCGAAACGGTTCGGCACATCTAGGGCGATTTCCGTGCCCGTAATCAAACACGCACCTCCGTGACACCCTCAAATCTGACACCGCTACCCCCGCTCACACACAACCCGACTCGGACGCCGAGCCGTCGAACCTCGACCCAAAAAGAGGGTCCACCAGCGTCTACGCGCTCAGCGACGCCTGACCACCCTCCGGACCCTGATCCCTAAGCTCCGCCCCGGACGTCACACCACGGCCTGGGACGTCAGCGGAGAGGTTCGAGAACGCGCGGGTCATTGTCCGGGGAGAGTTCACGGCGGTCGAAGCTTCGTACGATTCCTGTTGCAGAGCAACATGATCCGGGCGGACAGCGACCCCCGTCGCTGGTTCACCTCACGGCCGTGGATCACGTCCGATGAAGGCCAGAAATCGAGTCTGAACGTCGGAGCCGTCAGCCACATCCACCCGTGGCCCGTACAGACCGCTGGACCGCAGCACCTCATCCCAGGACTCCATACCCGCAAGCATCACGGCGCAGCGTTCAGGGGCGACGGTCTCGTCCTGACCGGTAGCGCGCGCCAGGTCCCAACTGTGCATGAACACGTCAGCGGTGAAGAACTGCGTCACAGCCTGAGGTAAGGGTGCCTGACCGGTCTTCGGGTGCGAGAAAACTTTGTCCCCGGCAGTCGGATCATCGAGCACGGCTTGGACACCCTCGTTGAAGACGCGCCACGCAGCTGCCGGATCGTCATCGACGTCCGGACCGGCAGGCAAAGTGATGCCGGCACCTTCCTGAAGGAACGGCGGAAACCACTCGACGAGGTGACGAACAACGTCGCGGGCCTTCCAACCCTCGACCGGCGCCGCCCTGTTCCAGCCTGCCTGATCGGGTACACCTTCAATGATTTCGGTGAAGCGGCCGGCAAGTTCGCGGTACTCCTCAGCGGGGGTCTGATCGGTGGTCATCTGGTCCTCAGTTCTTCTGAATTGCACCGGAATACATTTGCTGATGCCTTACGACATGGTGGCTCTCGGGATTAAGAATGCGGCCTCTATCTCCTCTGTCGTCGGTCCGCCCACCACCCGACCATGAGCACCGTACCCGTCGTCGCAACTGAACACGGCCGCAACTGCATCCGATGCGACCAAACCCTGACGATCACGATGCTCGAAGGACCCGCACCCGACACCCGACCCCACCCGAGAAGGAGTCGTGGACTGCCCCAACGGGTGCACCGGCGCCATCGACCCGCAAGAACCAGACACCCACAACCCTTCCGAACCACAGCAGGCACCTCATACCCCGGGCTCGACACCGGAAGTATCTGGGTGTGCGAAGTATCCCGGAAATACACTGGACCGTCGCCGAACTGCAGGCGCTGCTGCAGCAGGATCGTCGAGAACTCCCTGCAAGATTGCTCACACCCGCCTTCCTCCCGCTGATCGATGACCCTTCCCCGTAGTCGACAGGCGCGCGCCTGGGTGAGGCGCTCTGGCGCGATGCCGGAATCCGAATCAACAGGTGGTCGTAGAGCATCGGCCGCAATCCCGACGTCACCCTCGCGCGCCTGATTCTCGAACTCGTCCTGCGGTTCTGTTGCATCGACCCCGGAATTCACCACCGGCATGCGATCATCGAGCAAGTGCATGCGGATCTGAAGAACTCCGCCCCCGCTCACATGCCATCAGCGCATTTTTTGCGCGAACGCTGCCTGGCTGGTCTGCGCGGTGATGGCATTCAACGTCACCCGCGCCGCAGCGACCCTGACCGGCGACCCGGCGACCACCGGGACCATCCGAAACAAAATCATTTCGGTTCCTGCACAGATCGCCTACTCCGCCCGCACGCTGACGTTGGACCTCCCGACGGGATGGCCGTGGGAGAAACCCGCGGATGACGTTGTTCGAGAACATGTTCGACAGAAACGTGCCGATCACCGCCTGACCGATCCGACTCTTGCCCGCCCACGATGCGAAAGACGCCAGTGGAACACCCCGACAACTGAGGTCGGCTGATCAGCCACGCCCACCGCTCACCCGATGGCGCGCAACAGAATTCGCAACAACTGAATCAGCACATCGGTGCATTCACGCTTAGCGAGAGGGGCGAGGGCGCCGTCGCTTCTCGCCCCGCCCGTCTGCGTCAAGCGGTATGGAGGACCGTTGCGTGACGCATTTCGTGGACATGGCCGATCTTGGAGAAGAAACCTTGAGTATTTGTGTCGCTGGGCATTTCATTTCCGGCCCGTGCTGCTGCCTCGGGGCTTGCCCAGATAAGGCAGTCCATCAACGATCCGTCGTCGAACTGCGCCAGGTGGGCGCCGATGAAGTCCGCTCCGTACCGCTCACGGAGGACGTTCACCATGTTGTCGCGTTCTCCTGCTAGTGCCGCCGAGTTGTCGGTGTCGAAACGCACGTACTCAATCGTGGTGGTCATTGCATCCTCTCCAGAAATATCACGGTTTTGTGAAGTCAAAACCGTGACTGAAAGATATCACGGTTTCGGGTTATTGAAACCGTTACACTGTGGTGGTGATCAGAGATCCCCACTCGATGCCGTGGATCGGATACGACTGCGTATTCGATCTGGCGAACACCGTCGTTCTCGGCGGGGGGCAAGCGCGAGATCTGGACTTCTTCGTCGATGTGGACCTGATCGCGCGATGGCGTGAGCAGGTCTGTGACCGGCGGTTGGCTAAGATGTCGGTGGCACAGCTGTCGGATCTGCGGGAGCTCGTGCGGGATGTGCTCGACGCGTCGGATACGTCGAGAGTTCTGCCTGATCAGGCTTTGTCGCGGTTGAATACACTGGCCGCCCAGGCGCCTGTCACCTTCGAGATGAACGACTCGGGTGAACTCCAGGAACGGGAGTGTGGTGGCGATGCCGAAGCGGTAGTTGCCCGTCAAACGCTCCGAATGTTGGCGGGGGCTGGGGTGCGTCGTTGTCGTGCGCCGAGTTGTGGAATGTTCTTCACCCCTCGCCGAAAGGATCAGAGTTGGTGCACCGTTCGCTGTGGTGCTCGGGTACGTGGCGGTCGGCGTCAGGGGAGTTCCATGGGGTGAGTTGATCGTTCGGGGATGTGCGAAGTTGATCGCAGCAACTCACCAACCGCGCGGTAGTTCCCACCGAGTGCAGCAGGACAGGCATCCATCAACTCCGGTACACGCCGCGGAGAAAGCAGCCCCGGGACATGCCATCAGTCCCGGTCAAAGGCAAAAGGCAAGGACACCGCCACACGCCGAGGACGACGCCCGCTCAGCATGAACGTGAAGCCCGCCGCTCCCGATACGCGAGGACAGTTCAGGGGGCCGCCGAGGCGATTCCAGTCGCACTTCGGCGGTCCGTGCGCGCCGCAGCGGACCAATGAGACCGCACGCAGGTCGGGTGCCTCGCCCGCATACGTGTGACCGCTCACGAGCGAGGGGTGCATCCCGATGGACAATCGGAAAGCGCAGCCGACTTTACCGAAGGACCAGGTGACCCGCCGGACCTGATACCGACTGATGCCGAGAGAGGCAGGCATTCAGGGGTGCCCACTCGGCGTGCCGTCGGGGACGCCGAGTAAGCGTCTGCGCGCCGCAGTCTGGGGAGACGGACACGCAGATCGGAAGGCCCGCCGTTGGGCAGAACTCGTAGGGGGTTCTGCCCAACGACGGACAATATGAGAGCCTAACGCGCCGCCGCCATCACGGTATAGGTAAAGAAATGACTCGATGCACCCGGAAAACGGGGTTGTGTTTATCGCTGCTGGTCAAGGACTTTCGACGTTCACCGAACTTTTCCGTGCCCTCGCGGCGCACCGGAAGGATGCCTCACCCGCACAGCCCAGACAACGACGGCGATCGCGGACACCACCACAGTTGCAGGCACCATGAATTTCAGCCGACGCATCACGAACGTCAGCGTAACGACGCAAGCTGCGTGCGAGCGGACGAAGTCGCGAGCCTGGGCACCCGTGGTCACAACGAGGGGGGACCCACCCCCGGCGAGTGACAGCCAGCAGGCAGGTCGTGTGCGACATCCCCGAACTCGAATGACCACCTTGCCGCACCGGATGGGTAGCCGGGGGCAGCGGAATCGAAACCCCGGCCGACAATATTTATCGACTGGGGTTCCTCGAACGTCGTCGATGCTGAGCACGCAGCACACAACGACCCACCTGCCGTGTCGAGCAGACCCCTCATGTCCAACCCCACGTACCGAATCTAAAACAGCACAAGAGGTTTGGTCTAGCGGGTTGCGTTCGACAAGGTAAATGAAGGACTAACAGCGCGATCCGGCGCCGATGCGGGCGGCGTGCAGGGTTCACCGGCGAGTGTGTGATCAGCACGCCGGTGAACCCTGGGTGCGCCGAGAACCGAGGCGGAAGCGGCGAACCGTTCGTGGTGCCCCGCCGACGATCTGGGGAGATCGCGCCGGCGGGACGTCGCCATACCCGAAGTTTGGGGACCGGGTGACGCCGCCGCCGAAAATATACGGAGAGCTGGTTTCCGCTACCAGTCGTCGCCCGGTAACGGGCACTTGGCTGTTTGATCAACGCGTTCAGCACACACGCTCCCCGGATCATCAGAAGTCCCGATGCATTGCTGGGGAGGCACTGTGCGGACGTGGGCCCGTCGGCCCGGGAGGGGCAGGTCGGCGGGGACTGGAGGCGAGTCGTCCCTCTCAATACCGTCCGACAACTGGCCTCAATATCGACGATACGCGGGTGCCCACACCCGCCAGCGGACTGGCGGGTGTGGGCTTGTGCGACCGAACTGACCACTCAGAATTGCCGCTACGGTAATGCTATTCATCTCTATCGGCTGACGGACGCTTTCGGTAGCACCCAATCGACTGCGGGTGACGGCACCAGGGCAGCCAGTTCGTGAATTGATGTGGTCCGCCCGGTCGCTCGTCAGTAGCAACCGGGCGGAATGGGTGCGCACTGTGCCTGGCAGGCGAAGCGTGCAGTCCACAGGTGGCCCACCGATTTCTGTGTGGCAGTTCCCGGCCAGCCGTGCGTCCGAACCGGCATAGGCTGACACATCGTCAATGCTACTTCTCGAGCTCTACACCGAAGCACTGCAACCTCCCCGGCCAACGCGACAACCTGAACCCAGGCATGTGGCGTACGTGTTGGCCTCTGGTGATCGATCGATCCACGCAGCGCCTATTCGACGACGATGTCGTCTCGGGTGGATAGTTTCTCGACGACATACGCCCGTCGCTCCCGACCGCAGACGAGCTCGTGCCCGCCCCTGCGCGATGTACCGAGACAGTCGATCTCGGCCTCAAATATCTGGCTGTATTGCAGTGCAATGGGAGTATTGTGGCAACTAGCGGCGGGTTTCCCCGAGTCAGCGGAGCGGGTCGAGGGGACCTTGAAGCGCCCATGGAGCAACTCGGAAAAGAGGTTGCCAAATGCAGTGGTGGACCTGGCTGATCATTGTCATCGTCATCGCCGCCCTAGCCGTCGGTGCGTTCATTGCGATACAAGCTCACCGAAGGACCGGTGGAGTCATCATCTCCGATCCCGACACATCCACACACGGCGGCGACGAGGAGAACGGAAGCCCCCGATGAGCGTGTTGATGCGGTGCAGCGAGATCATCAAACGGCCCGTCATCACGATGGACGGTGAGGACGTCGCTCAAGTCAAGGACGTCGTCTACGGCGCAGACGGCGGAGAAGTTGCCGGCTTCACCCTCGCCGGCCGAGGAATACTGGCTGGCCCCCTCGACCGCAGTGTGGTGTGGAATTCGGTCGCGGCGCTCGGCTCCGACGCGATCATGATCGCCGACGAAGACGCACTAACCCCCATCGAAGACCTACTCGGAACCACGTCATCACGCCGAGGATCCGGCAGCGACGTCCTCGGCGCCGAAGTCCTCACCGACACCGGCACCGCCCTCGGCGAAGTGGTCGACGTGATCGTCGAAGTCGACACCGAGAACCGATGCTGCGACGTCGTCGGATACGAAATCGTCTCTTCGGAAGCATTGGGCCACAAAGGAACCAAGGTTCTCATTCCGCTACCCGACACCCTCTCCGCCTCCGGCGACCATCTGCTAGTACCAGCAGATGCTACAGCGTTCGTGCGCGACGACCTTGCAGGCTTCGGCGCAGCCGTCGACGCGTTCCGACAACAACTGAAAGGCCACCACTGATGCTCTTCTCCGCAGTATCAGGTCGCCAGGTCGTCGGATCCGGTGCGGCCGACACCATCGGCGAAGTCGCCGGATTAGTCGTCGACCCCACCACCCGCCGGATACTCGCCGTGCACGTGAAAAAGGCCGAATCAGGCTCGGTACTGCAGTGGTCGAAAATCGGCGCATTCGGCGACGACGCGGTCATCGTCGACACATCGCAAGCAATCACCGACCCCGACGACGAAACCGCAGCCTTGGAAGGAAAGTCCCACAACCTGCTCGGTAAGCGCGTACTTACCTCAGCGGGAAACGACATCGGCACGATCGACGACGTGGACTTCGACCCCCAGTCCGGGGCAATCACATCACTGATCCTCGATACCGGGGACGTGCCTGGGCACCGCCTTGTCGGAGTCGGCTCCTACGCCGTTGTCGTCGACACCCACTGACCCCAATCCGCGGCCACAGACAACCACAGATTGTGTGCCGCCGCGCACTCACACTCTCCGAGACGAAGGCCGGTTATGGCCACAGCTACGGTGAGAACCGGAATTCACTCGACGTCGAGGTGGCCGAACGCCGCGACCGCGCCCGACGACAACACCGTCGCGATCGAGACAAGGACCCTGAACGCAGAAAACGACACACCGTCGACGAGTTGATTGCCCCCGACCGCCTAGAAGAACACGAGGTGCAGCGGCTCGTCGAGCGAGTGTGCATCCTGAGATAAGGGCGTGTGGTGGTCACCGCCACCGTCGAAAGTATATATGGTGAGTAGCAGAATGATCAGGGGCAGAAAGTTGGCGTACAGGTTCGCATTCAACCATCCCGATGCCGACGTCAGCGATCCACTGATACCGAACAGTGCTGCAACGGTGGAGTTTTCCGAGGTGAACTGATCGAGTCCGGTTTCGTTCTGAAAGGCCGGGTACAGCGCGACGATGACGAGGGCGTAGACAGTCATTCCGAGCGAATAGCCGACGATGGATCGTCGCCGGAGCAGTAGATCGAGCCGGACGACGTCAGTGGACATCAGGCATCCCCGAATCGGGGGTCCTGCGGTAGTAGCTCAAGAACAGTTCGTCGAGGTCCGCATGCCCCGCGGCGATGTCCACCGCACCCTGATCGGCTGCCGTTCGCAGCAGCGGCGCCACCGGGCCGGTCACCGTCAAGGTGATCCGGCCGCCCTCGTAGGCGCGCACCTGAACGCCGTCGAGCCGGGCGAACACCTCCGGGCGGGCATCGTGGTCGAAGCGCAGTTCGATCGATCGCGGCGAACTTCGACGCAGGTTATGGAGTGTCGTGCATCGCCGGTCAGAATGAAGACGGGCCCCTCGGACTGGTCGTGACCCTCCCGCTGAGTCGCACCCGAATCGCGCTGCAGAAGGTCGCGGCAATGTGGCTGGTCGCGGTGCCGGTGTCGCTAGTGCCCGTGTTCTGTGTAATGGCCGGGCGCGGATTCGACCTACATCGACATCGACGATTCCTCGGCGAACACCGAACTTCCGGGTGAGGTGCTCGACGCGGACAATCGGTGCACCGCTCGCGGTCACTCTCGAATGATACTGCCCCGCCCCACCACGCGAACGAAACATCACGGTCGTGTGCAACACTCTATACGACCGCGAAAACTCTAGTTCTCAACCCAATGTCGCAGTGCTGCAATAGATTACCGACAAGAGAAGAGTGCACGATCAGCGCCGCACGACAGTAGAAGAATCCATGCGAAGATAATCCGGCCGACACCACCAATAAGATATCGCATCCATTGGCGCGAGCACCGCGTCTCACGTCTGGGCTCTGGCTCTGGCATCACTCTCTGCCCCCCGAGCGAAAGAGACCGGCAGAGTCTCCGGGACCCGGAAGGACCGAAATACGGAGCATGAGATGACCCGCCGGGTTCGCCGCGAGGTACATCACCCGGCGGACCGTGCACGCCGCCGGCCGCCACAGATAGCGGCATGCGTTCAGGATGCCCACCCGGCGTGCCGTCGGGAACACCAGGTGAGCGGGTGCGCGCCGCAGTCCGGGGAGACGGACGCGCAGTTCAGCCGGCCCGCCGGCGCCTACAGGTGACGAGACTCCGACGGACCGATACACACCCGAACTGAACAGGCACCGGGTATGCAGTCCAGGTGGTCCGCTGCAAGCACGCAACTGCGGGGGGTGCACTCACCGCGGACCATGGGCAGCCTAACGCGCCACCGCCACCGGGTAAAGACAATCCAAAGACAAGGCGGCTCCGGAGCGCCGGACCTACGTTTATCGTTCCTGGTCAAAAACTTTCGGCGTTCAGCGAACTTTTCCATGCCCCAGCGGTGCGCCGGACAGATGCACCGACGCCACAATCCGCGCCCCACCTCAGTGGCAGAAGCCGCAGTCGTTGCGGCCACCATGAATTCCCTCGCTTCTCGGCGTGGAAGCTCAGACGATCCGCAATCGCGGCCGCCCTCGCTGGGCGAGAAGTGCCGTCCGCGGTCGCGGCGACGGCGGATCACCTCCACCAGCAGACAAGACGGTGCCTGCTCGAGAAACTCTCACCGAACGCGTCGCGGTCGTGAGGGTTAGGCATGGGTTGTGAGGGGCTGTGCCGCCAGTCCGGTTTCAGTAGAATGGACGGACAAATGGTCGCGACCCCGATCCCTTCACGCATGTTCGCTCATCGGGGAGCGGTTGAAGGGAGGGCCCGGTGGATTCGTCCGAGCATCTCCTGCCGATGTCTCGTCGAGGTCGCGTACTGATCGGCGTGCTGGCTGCGTTCGTGGTGGGCCTTCTGACAGTGCCGCGGTTCGTTCTCCTGTACACCGACTGGTTGTGGTTCGGCGAAGTCGGTTACCGCACTGTGTGGACCACGATTGCGTCGACACGGTTGATCTTGTTCGTCGTGGTCACCGGAGTCGTCGCGGCGATCATGTTCGCCGCAGTGGCGTGGGCGTACCGCACCCGTCCTCTGTTCGCATTCTCGGCCGCGCCGGACAAGGACCCACTCGAGCCTTACCGCACCGTCGTCATGCGCCGTGGCCGCGTCCTCACTACAGCCCTGTCGTTGGTCATCGCCCTGCCGTTCGGGCTGCACGCCCAGTCGAACTGGGCGACCGTGCAACTGTTCCTGCGCGGTGGATCGTTCGGTACCTCCGATGCCGAGTTCGG
>NZ_JAWLSC010000031.1:0-19265 GCF_033142465.1 Rhodococcus sp. IEGM 1318 | reverse complement strand
GTCGGCAAGACCACCATCGCCGCCGCGATCGCTGTCGCCCTCGCCGAACGCGGCCACCAGGTGCACCTGACAACCACGGACCCGGCCGCACACCTGACCGAGACCTTGAACGGGGAACTCGACAACCTCCAGGTCTCCCGCATCGATCCCGCCGAAGCCACCGAGCAGTACCGAACCCGCGTCTTGACCACCAAAGGCAAGAACCTCGACGAACGCGGCCGCGCCAACCTCGCCGAAGACCTTCGATCGCCGTGCACGGAGGAAGTGGCGGTCTTCCAAGCGTTTTCGCGGGTCATCCACGAATCGAGCCGCAAATTCGTCGTCGTCGACACTGCCCCGACAGGGCACACCTTGTTGCTCCTTGACGCCACCGGCTCCTACCACCGGGAAATCGCCCGACAGATGGGTGAGAACACGAACTTCACCACCCCACTCATGCGGCTCCAGGACCCGGACGCCACGAAGGTCCTGCTCGTGACCCTCGCTGAAACCACCCCCGTCCTCGAAGCCGCCGGTCTGCAAGCCGACCTGCAACGCGCAGGAATTCGCCCTTGGGCGTGGGTGGTCAACAACTCCCTCGCCGCAGCCGAACCTACTTCGCCGCTCCTGCAGCAGCGCGCAGCCGGTGAGATCGCCGAAATCGGCAGCATCACAAACAAATACAGCCAGCGAACCGCCATCGTCCCGATGCTCGCCGAAGAACCCGTCGGCACAGACGCATTGGCGGCGTTGAGCAAGGCCTAACAGGAGTGCGGAATCGACTTCTGGCTGGTCATTTACGGGGGCTGGATATGGTGGCGACGGCCGTGCGTTGATGGAGCTCCGTGCGAAGTTGGTGCGCTTCGAGGCTGAGTTGCTGGATTTGTGACGAAGCTAGAGCGACTTGTTCGGTGAGTTCGCGATTACGCGTGCGGAGCTTCCGGTTCTCGAGTTCGAGATTCTGGATGTGATTGGGTGGCGCCGCGAGTGTGGGCGTACTGCGGTCGGTCTGCCGGTGCTTCGTCAGCACCTCGACTGTCTCTGGAAAATTGCGCCTCAGGGTGGTGTTCGCGATGCCGAGGCGGCGGGCGAGAGCAAGAGCACTGGGCAGGACTCCACGTTCGGCCGATTCGGCCAGTAACGCGGCAAGCTCCACGGATACAACTGCCGTGGTTGGCAATCCGCTGGGCGGGGTCATCGTGGGTCCGGGCGGTGGCGGTCGACGAATGCGTGAATCTGTGAGGCCCGTTCGGAGAGTTGGCTGTGTAGGAGCGGTGGGAGTGTGGGACGTTCACGAAGGGTGGCCGCGATTTTCTCGGCCTCTGCGTTCAGTTTCGTGAGGTTGCCGACCGTGAGCGCGACGTTCGTGCAGGCGAGCGGTTGACAGTGATCGAGCTGCGGAACTGCGCTCTTGTCGGCGCTGCTGTTCAGACACAGCGCTTTTCGGACATCGAAGACACATGTTGCGTATTCGCCTGGGTAGATGGCTCCGGCTTTGCCTTTCAGTACACGTGCGAGCCGTTTGGGGTCGGTGATCACAGCCCCGGTGAACTGGGGATGGCCGGCCAGCGCCGCGAGTCGTGTTGCGCCTTCTGCTGCGGCTGGACCGGTCAACGGGGTGTGGGCGTGTTGATCGATCATGGCCATAAGATCGTTGCCTCTCAGTAGCGCATGCTCAGCTTCGACCTCCGCACGGAAACCTGAATCTGAGGTTCCGGCGTATCCTTCGAACATTTGAATGCTCAAGTGGCGGTATGCGATCGCGCCCGCTACGGCTCCACCGGGTTGTCGGGCAATGAACCAGGCAAGTGTTCGTCGGAACTGTCGGGTGGACAGTATCCATGGTGCGCCGTTCACCGTGGGAACGATGTCGGTGCGTCCGTGGTCGGCGCAGTAGTTGTTGATCCAGCTGCACAGATCGTTGAGCTGCACATTGGTGGCGCAGGTGGTAAAAACTCGATTGGGGCGGAAACCACTGGCTTCGTCGCGCGATTGGGTGAGAAAGGTGAATAGATACTCGGTGCCTGGCCGGCGTAGTTCGGTGAGGACGTCGATGGCGCGGGCCACTGGCGCGCCGACTGTCCATGTGGCGTCGACGCCGTGTGGATCTTTGGCGCCCTTGAAGGCTGTGCCGGAAACTGTCCATCGGTATGGGGTTCCGTCGGATCTTCGGAGAACCGTGACGCAGCCGGGTCGCAGGCTTTTGACTTCACTTTCGCGCATGCCGGACAGATAGGCGACAAGGACGTAGCAGGCGGTGAGGAGCATCCGTGAGAGCACTCTCGCGGACTTGCTCGGATGGTTGTTTGCGCAGATCCCGTTGGTCCACGGCTTTTCGTCGAGTCTCCCCGAGATGGTTATAGGAAACCATGTGTACGGATCGACGCCGACCAGCTTTTCGGCAGCGGCGATCGATTCCCACTGTTCAGGTCTTCGGATGTCGCTGATGCCGGCCTCCGCGGCGAGGAGTGATCGGTTCACTCCTCGCCTCGTACCGGGTAGGGGTTGTCCAGTTCGGATGTAGCGATCGAGGACCTCCGTCAGGGCTGCGTGTGCTCCGGAGTTTCGGCCAAGAGCGGAGGGCTTGGTTCGGTTCTTGATGGGCCCGCTGTGTTCGAGGGCGGTCAGGATGTCGGGTGCGAAATCGTCGACGAATCTCAACGACCATGCAATGAGCGGACCGAGTACCTGTTCAGGGATGCGAGGGGTGATGTTTTCCGCGCGTGAGCGCGATTGCTGGGACCATCCCTCGGCTGCGTACTGAGGGTCGAAGTTGAGGGGCTCGGTCAGGGCGCTTCGATACCGCCACAGCATGCGCACTGCGCGTCGGGCGTTCTCGCGGTGGCCGGTGTCGGGGACATCGGCGAGTAGGAAGAGGGCGTAGTTTCCGAGCATCTCGGGAGACAGGGCGGCCAACGAAATTCTGGGACACGTGCCATCGGCCCAGATTAGAAACCGTTTAACCTGTGGAAACAGAGCGGTGACGGTGCCCATGGCCAGGCGATACTCTCCCGGCGGTAACGGTCCCGATAAGAGGGCGGCGAAAAGCTCTTTCGCGGTGCGCTGTTGACGGGCGGGGATGGTGGTGAAATCCAAACGCTCCGAACTCAGATGCGATTGCAGCTGGGCGGCGTCGAGTCGCCACACCATGTCCGCGTATCGAGGAAGGCGATCATCGGGGATATCGGGGCGTAGCGGCCGCCCTGTGAGTACATGGGGGCCTGTATCGCAGTGGGGTTGTGGTTCGGTCATGGGATGTCCCAGGGTTGTTCGACGAGGTCGAGAAGAGCATCGGCAGGCTTGATCAACTCGGCGTGCGAGACTTGTCCCGGCGTAAATTTGGGCAGAATCTCGTGGTCGATGGTCACCCACACGGGTCCGTAGCGGCTCCACCAGTCGGACTCCGATAGCACCGATCGCCGTTCGTCGAGCGCCTGCCGCAAGCCGAGCACAGCGGGAAGGTGACTTGAGGTGATGACGCAGTTCCCGCAGTGGAAGCAGTCGAGAAATGTTGTGCGACGACATATTCGGCCGGTCGCAGGGTGAGCGTCGGGGTCAGTGCAACCATTCCAGGGTGCCTCATGATCCGCAGGGACTGCCGCTTCCGGAACTACCTTCAGCGAGCCGCCCGCGGCCGCAAGTGCGCGAACATGGGCATCGAGCGCAGCGCTCTCGGCTTCGGCGATGGCAGCGGTGAGAGTTTCGGCGCTCCATTCTGCTGCCGAAGCGTCCCCTCGAAGGTAATTCCCAAATAGCACTTCCACACTGTTCGAGCGTGCTGCAGAGGGCAGATGACCGCCCAACCTCTTGACTCTGGCAACTTCGATAGTGGTCCGGATCCGGCCGAACGTCACCGTCAACGGCCGTCCCACCTCCGTTTCGCTCGGCGGATCTGTGAGCAGTGAATGCCCCGCCGCCCATTCGCTGGGCATGAGGGGTGGGTCGGACAAAGATGCGCGAAACGGACTCATGTGTTCAGCAATGCCGGAGATGCCGCCTGCGATTCCGTTTCGCCAGATCGACCACAGCGCAGTCGAATCCGTGTACGTTCGCCCGCGGGTCATCAATCGGTGCAGTAGCAGGTACAGCCCTCCCGGTGTGTCGAGTTCCCGATGCGGTGGACCGATTTCCCAGGTGACGGTTTCATGCCAGTGCTGATCGCCCCGACGACGTTTCGTCAGCTGTATTTGCACGGCCGTTCCTTCCAGGATCTGGTGTTCGGCTGGTAAATCTTTGAGAGTTTCCACATTCCGGCCGGTCAGCGCGATCAGGAGAATGAGGATCGGAACGAGATCCCTCTTCAGGAGGAACAGTTGTTCTGCCTGGGCGAGTCTGCGCCGCCACGTCATAGACGGTCCGGCCGGGGAACGCGGAACGATTCCGGTGCTGGCGATCTTTCGTAGTTTCGCCCTATCTATAGCGGACAAGGACTTTTCGGTGGACTTGGGATTGTTACCGGCAAGAATTCGTTCCGAAAACTCGATTCGTGACCGGGTTGCCGAGACGTCAGCGCGTGCAGCGCCGAGGATTCGCGTGAATTCTCCATCCGAGTATCCGGACGCATTCAGTTTTCTGAACTTCGGAACCGAACGGGCCAGAGCAGCGTGGATGTCGGGGGCGATCATCTCGCGCAACGGAGGTTCGATCAATACTCGCCGCAAAATTGTCTGGCACTCCAGCGATCGGTTGATACTGGCCACAGATGCTCGCTGCCGGAGATACCCCTGGACATGCCGCAGCGTGAGAGCGGACGGTACTGCTGGCGAATCGGGAACCAAGTCGAGATACCGCAGAAACGAGGAGAGGAGCAGCCAGATCGAACGCGCGGACGCTTCTGTCCGCAATGTTCCGGTCGGACCTGTGCGTCGGGCGAATGCATCGAGTGCCGGTCCGTGCCAGCCGGGCATGGGCCACTTGTCGGCGGAGAACGTCCGTGTCCGTCCGTCATCTCCGATGAACTGGACCGATGTGGTGCTCGCAGCGTCGGCCGGAGCAGATGCGGTCGACGGTTCGTGGCGTGGTGAAATTTCATACTGACCCGTGGGTGTCTTCGATGGTTGACCGGTATGAGTTCCGGCACCCGTGCGGGGTTTCACTGCGAGGCATTCGTGTTCGAGGCCAATGGATTTGGCGGCGCTGGCGGTTCCTCCCAATCGTCAGGCACCAATGCCATCCGGGTCTCCATTTCCAGCTCGGCGAGGGTGTGAAGGTAAATCATCGTTGTGGTGATCGAGCGATGTCCCATACGGCGCCGAACCCAGTCGAGGGGATCGCCGAAAATTCGTGTGTAGTGGCCACGTTGTTCCGCAGTCTGTTCGCGCAATGCCGCGATATGGCCGCGTTGAAGTTGTTCGAGGGTTACCACCGCAAAGGTATGGCGCAACATGTGTGGGTGCACGCGCAGGGGCATACCGACGTCGGCGCACCGGACGTTGGCCTCGTGGAACAGACCCTTCCACCTCGACACCGACACTGGCATTCCTCGTTCCGTCAGCCAGAACGAGGCGGGTTCCAATCCGCGATCACCGGCGATGTATAGGCGGCGCCGGTCGGTGTGGTCCAGATTGGAGACCTTTACGCGTGCCTTGACGCCGGCGTTCGTGTAGTCGACAGCGATAGGTTGGGCAGGGTCCTCGACGACGAGCGGGCGAGCGATTTTGTCGTACCGTCCGTGTGCGCGAGCGTCGTCGATAATCTGGCGGCGATCGATATCGCGGTAGTTGATCAGTTCTCTGACGATGGATTCCGGTATGTACACCCATCTGGTCGAGGAGCCTTTGGCGATGGCTACCGGGAGTCGGAAGCGCTGATAGGACACGGGCTGGTGCTCGGTGGGCAGGTCGAAGACCGTAAGTGCGGACTGCTCGGCGAGGCGTAGTCCGGTTCGCACCATGAGATCGCAGAACACCGCATTACGCGTCGCCCAGCGTCCGCGGAATGCGGGGCGAGGGAGACCGTCCGCGTTCATACCCTTCATTCCGGTGTCTCTCCATCGCCGATAAGAGGCTTGCGGAATCCACTCGATGTTGTCCCGGTTGACATCTCGCGAATAGGTCGTGGGACTACTTCCTTGATCGTCGATGCGGCCCGGGGTATGAGAGCGACCACTACGGGCATGGTGCGGGATCGGGTTCGCGGCGACGAATCCCTTGCGCACTGCCCAGCGATAGAAGTTGTTGACTGCCGCGACTTCTCGGTTCCAAGTTGCTCCGGACACTCGTGGGCCGGAAGCATCGCGCCGTCGCCAGACCAGGTAAGCGACATGGTCGTCCTCATTCGCATCACGCCATGAGATACCGCTCCGCGCTGAGGTGAGAAATGAAAGGAACGCGGCGATGTTGCGTGCATAGCCCTGCTGGCTGATCGGTGACATCGTGACGAAACTCGGGTTTCGGAAGTACGAATTGAGGTCCACGTCGTACTCGAACGACGGAGACAACAAAAACGGTGAACCGGGAAACGGGTCTTCTGGAAAGAAAATTCTTACGGCACCCTCCGGTGCACCGTAATCCGAGGGACGGGCTACACGAGTTTCGGTGATACACACTCGCCAGGAAGACAACAGCATCTCGGTTTCCCCTCTGCGGTCAATGACCGACGGTACACAAGCTCGGCGGGGTAACCGTGCGCGTCACCGATGCCGGCGGAACCAATCTCGTCGAGATCGACATGCTGGTGACCGCCGACGCCATCACCGAAGTGCCGGCCATAGGGATCCGGCCAATGGCGTCGGGTCAGGTCCGGTTGCGGCTCGCAATCACGTCAGAGAGTTGCTGCACGTGGGCGGGGTCCGCGTCCCGGGCAAGGGCGACGTAGTGGTCCATAACGGCTGGCCGGTAGCGCACGGGCAACGTCTGTCCCGGGGCGCTCCATCGCGATTCAGTGCTGCAGCTGGCGCGCATAATCATCTGCTGAACGTGCCTCAACTATCGTCGGTGATGCGTTGACCTGTTGAGACCAAGATCGTTTCTCGGACGCAGTCGGACTACCAGTATCGGTAAGTTCGGCCGTTACTCGTGGGGGTATGGCAAGGTGGCCATCGTGACGGCACTCGGCATACAGCAGCAGGATAATTCGGCTGAACGTATGGTTTCGCACGCGATCGGCGTTGGGCGGATTCTGTGGGGTGCGACCACCGCGATCGCATCGAAGCAGGTCTACAACGCGTTGGGCATTGCCTACCCTGGCAGTGATCTGGGCGTGTGGATTAAGGCGTTCGGTGTGCGTGACATCGTCCTGGGTGCTGCTGCGCTGCATCCGGATTCGACGGTGCGGCGGGCGACCTTGCGGGCCGGGATCGCGATGGACTTGGTCGACGCTGTCGTGGTGGCTGACGCCGCTCGTCGCGGGTTACCTCGCAAAGCCGCAATGGTAGGCGTTGCGCTTGCCGGAGGAACTGCTGCATTCGCTGCCTTTGGTCCCACCCTGGTTCGTGCCTTGCGCAATCAGTGAGTGTGCGGGCTTGTTATGACGGCTTAATGAACCGAGTCCGGAGAAGAACTCTGAACCCGACCGCTAGCTGTATGAGGCGCGGACGTTGGTGACGCGGTGCCGGCGGTAAGCGGCGGGCGGTCGTCCTTCGCGTGTTGAATGCGGTCGGTGATAATTCTAGCGAACATTCCACACCTCGACGGCAGTGCGCCGCTGGGCTTCGCTGGTGTATTCGCGGGAGTAGAGCAGTTCTTCGGCGAGGATGCGGTTGTAGCGTTCGACTTTCCCGTTGTGTTTCGGTGTGTATGGCCTGATGCGGTAATGCCGCGCTTCGCGGAGTGAAGCGGTGAAATCTGCTGCCCGGTAGCATGATCCGTTGTCGGTGATCACCCGTTCGATCCGGTTGATGCCGTGTACGGCGAAGAAGAGTCGGGCGTTGTTCATGAAACCGATGGCCGTTGCGGCGGTTTCGTCATCGTGTGCTTCGGTGTACGCCAGACGAGTGTTCCCGTCGATCGCGGAATGCAAATAGGTGTAGCCGACGCGGCCCTGCTTGTTCTTCGTTTTCCGACGCTGTGATCGTTTGGCCTGCTCGGAACCTCGCCCATGGACGCGCCAACCTCCGCCGTCAGGGATGCGGCCGACTTTCTTCACATCGACGTGCACCATCTGACCGGGCCGTTCCGCGGCGATGACCTGGGGATTGCGGTTCGTTCTCGCCGTTCGGGTCGATGAACCGGCGGCGATTGAGACCGAGATCCCGCAGGATTTTCGTGACCGTCCGGCGAGCAATGGTGATGCCGTCGGTGCGCAACTCGAACGTGATCCGTGAGGGAAGACCATTTCCGGGTCCGTCGCATCGCTTCGATCTCGGCCACGATCTCTGCGGCGGTGGCGGTGGGTTGATGGTTCGGAGTGCTGGATCGGTCCTGTAATCCCAGGTCACCGTACTTGCGGTACCGGTTGACCCACGTGGAGGCGCACTGGCGGGAGATACCCATCTCGGCGGCTACGTGGGCGATCGGACGACTCTGGCACCGCTTGACACGAGTCGTCGTCTTCCCTCGACAGTCAGCGGAGCATTACGGTGTGTCACATGGCTGGTCCCTTTGCTGTTGATGGTCTGTTTCGCAACTTCCATCCTGCCGCGAAGGGCCAGCCCATCTACTTCAATTCAGCGTCAGCAACGTCCATACCCACAACATCTGGCACCGAAAACGAGGGCCGACCCTCACCGGCCGGCCCTCGTTTTTCACTTGGGCCTCAGTTCTTGTCAGGTCAGGTCTGCGGCGCCAGTTGCTGCTCGACAAGCCGGGCGAGAACAATCGCGCCGGTAGGGAGGGCATCGTCGTCGAAATCATAAGTTGTCGAATGCAGTGGTTTCGATTCCTTCCCACCGTCGCCGTTCCCCAGGAAGAAGTAGGCGCCTTCTACTTCTTCGAGCATGAACGCGAAGTCCTCCGAGGTCATCGCTGGGGTTTGTCGATGTACGCGATCAGCGCCGACGGTCTCGACTGCGGCTTGTCGAACCGCACCTACACCGGCAGCCCAGTTCAGCGTCGCCGGGTACTTGCGTTCGAATATCAACGATGCAGTCACGTTCGGCTCGTGTGCGGCTGCCCGTACGAGCAATTCGATTCCGGACTCCACTCGATCGACGACACTCGTGTCGAAGGCCCGGACAGTCCCACGCAGCCGCACCTGCGTCGGAAACGCGTTGACTGTCGTGCCTCCGTCAAAAGTGGTCACTGCCAACGTGATCGGATTCATTGGATCGATACGTTCGAGGCGTATCCGTCGAATTCTTTCGATCATGTGGCATGCCAGGCCCACAAGATCGGCGCTCCGGTGTGGAAAGGCGACGTGGCCCCCAGGTCCTTCGAGTGTGATCTCGAAATCATTAGTGGACGCCATCACTCCGCCTTCCGAAACAGCGATGTCCCCGCTGGGTAAGCCTGGCCAATTGTGCAACGCGTAGATTGCATCCATCGGGCAACGCTCGAAGAGTCCGTCTTCGATCATCCGCTTGGCTCCCGCACCTCCTTCTTCAGCCGGCTGAAAAACGAAGTAGACAGTTCCGTCGAATTTGCTGTATCGAGCGAGGTAGTCCGCGGCACACAGCAGGGTGGCCACGTGACCGTCGTGCCCGCACGCGTGCATCACCCCTGGGACGGAGCTCGAGTATGGGCGCCCACTTGTTTCCTCGATGGCTAGCGCGTCCATGTCTGCTCGTAGGCCAAGTGATTTCGCAGAAGTTCCACGTCGAAGTGCCGCAACCAGCCCTGTTCCTGCCAAATCTGCAACTACCGGGATGCCTAACTCGCTCAGCTTATGTCGCACCACCGACGCCGTACGGTATTCGCTGTACTTGAGCTCGGGGTGTGCATGGAGGTCTCGGCGGATTGCGACGTAGTCGTCGATCGAACTACCAATGATCTCCGAAATGCCCTGTGTGCTCACGCTTTCAGCTCTTCTGCGTAGCCTGTTCTCACGTTGGGGATTTTGGTGAACACCAACAACGCTGCCACCGTCATCATCATGCCCACCCCGAGTAGTCCCCAGAAGATGCTGCCTGTGCGGGTTTCCACCAAGCCAAGAGCATAGGGCGCGACGAATCCGCCGAGGTTTCCGAAGGAATTGATGATCGCGATCGCGCCTGCGGCCGCCGTCCCCGTGTACATGAGATTGGGAATCTGCCAGAACGTCGGCAACGTGCTGTACGCGCCCACCAGCGCGCAACCAAATGCCACCACGGCGACCGCCGGAACCGATGTCCAGACGAAGGCGAGAACAAAGAACGCCGCGGCACCGAACAGAAGGGAGGTGATGGTGCACCGACGTGGATCTCCGTTGCGATCAGACCAGTAGCCGTTCAGCACCATCCCGGCTGCACCGAACAGTGAGATGGCCGAGATGATCCAGCCGATCGTTCCGATGCTGAAGGAGGTGAGCGTCTTGATGATCGTCGGTCCCCAGAACGCGACGGTTGCGTTTCCGATGATCGTGCAGAAGTAGATGCCGGTGAAAACCCAGAGTCGCCGGTCTCGGAGTACCTCACGCAGAGATTCACTCCTCTCACTGTGCTTGTTCGCATCCGCTTGCAGATCTGCGATGACTGCGTTCTTTTCCGCTGCGGTCAGCCACTTCGCCTGATGCGGATGGTCCGTCAGATAGAACAGCACCACGACGCCCGCGACAGCGGTGGGGATTCCTTCACCCAGGAAGATCCACTGCCAGCCACTGAGTCCGAGTGCACCGTCGAAGTGTGTCATCAAGAAGGCGGCGAGCGGCCCTCCGATGACACCCGACAGAGCGGACGCGGACATGAAAAACCCGAAGATTTTGGCTCGGCGTTTGGCCGGAAACCACAACGTCAGATAGACGATGATGCCCGGATAGAAGCCTGCTTCGAAGGCCCCCAGTAGGAAGCGGACTGCGTAGAACTGCCAAGGAGTCTGGACGAGCGAAGTCAGTGCGCACACCAACCCCCATCCGATCACGATGCGCGCGATGGTCTTTCGTGCGCCGATCTTCTGCATGTACAGATTGCTCGGCACTTCGAAGATCAAGTAACCGATGTAGAAGATGCCGGCCCCAAGACCGTAGACGGCGGCACTGAAACCGAGATCAACCTGCATCTCGAGTTTGGCAAAACTGATGTTAGCGCGGTCCATCCACGCGAGAACCCATAAGAACATCACGAACGGAAGGATCCGCCAAGCGATCTTGCGGTAGACGCGGTCGAGCGTCGTTTCGGACTCCGATTGCCCTTTCGGGATCGAAGACGTGGTCGTCTTTTCGGACATGTACTGCTCCTGGAACGAGGGAGGGATAGAAGTGTGCCTGCGTGCGATCGCTGCGAGCAACAGTAGATGATGCATCAGTAATACATCAGTACTTTGGTGGAATATTTTTGAATCGACACACGCTGGAAACATTTGAGTGCAAGCTGCGCTGTTGTGTGCAATTATTGGAACATCACACATGCATCAAGGAGGATTGGAATGAATCAAACGGGAACATTGTCCGCGGCTGGCGATCTCGTCGTCCGTGAACGGCTGGTCGAGGCGAACGAGAATGTCGCTGATGCGGGATATGCCGCCACGATGAAGTACCTGAACGAAGCGGACGTCACCTTCGGGTCGTGTGAAGTGCAGTTCACTGATCGCGGATACAGGACGGACTCTCCGATTGCCTACCAAGTTGATCCTGAAGTTGCGCACGATCTGGGCCGGATCGGATTCGATGTCCTGACCGTCGCAACCAATCATACGTGCGATTTCGGTGAGGTCGCGTTCGTCGATACGCTGACGAATCTGCGAAAGAGTGGGATCACGCCGGTGGGCGGTGGAAACAACCTCGATGAAGCCATGCAGCCGGTGATCACGCGAGTCGGCGATCTCGCTGTCGGAATTCTTGCGGTCTCTTGTCTTGTCCCCCCGGACTATTCAGCCACGTCCACTCGTCCGGGAATCGCTCCGATCCGAATCGACCAGTCGATCGACTTCGATCCACTGCTCATGATCATCGAACCAGGTGCACCGCTCTCCATGCGCAGTTCCGCGAGAGAGCAGGATGTGGATCGGCTACGCTCGGCAATCGTCGACCTACGTAGCCATGTCGATTTCGTGCTGGTCAGCGTTCATTTCGGCTACGGGCGCGGGGATGTGCTCGCCGAGTATCAACGACCGCTCGCCCACGCAATCGTGGAGGCCGGTGCAGATCTTGTACTGGGTAACCACACACACAGTCCCGGCCCCATCGAGATCCACAATGGAGTACCCATTGTCTATAGCTTGGGAAATCATATTGCTCAACAAGATTGGCAGGGAGCCAACGCATCCCAGCAGGCTATCTTTTCTGCCATCGACGAGTGGTCGGTAGTTGCCAGGTTCTCCCTGGAGCCTCATCACGTCCGGGGTATCGAGCTTGCCGCCACGTACTGCGACCGATCGACAGGACTCCCAGCGCTCGTCACCGCCGGCGCTCAGGCGGAAGCGGTCTTTTCTCGTATCGAACGACTGTCTGCGCCGTGGGGCACCAAACTCACGACCTTCGGCGATCGTGCAACAGTCCAACTATGACCGTTCAAGCCATTGCCGTGATCGGCACCGGGGGTACCATCGCCGGCGTCATCGACAGAACGGATGAAAATCGTTACACAGCGGCGCAGTTGACGGCGAAAGAACTTCTCGCCAGGTCGGGTGTCGCGTCCTCACATTTCGAATTGACTGCAATCGACGCGTGCGCCGTCGCCGGACAGGCAATGACCGAGAAGGACTGGATCGTCATCGGGCATACCGTATGCCGAGCTATCGAGAATGAGAATGTGGCCGGTGTCGTAGTGACAGCAGGGACCGACACCCTCGAAGAACTGGCGTACTTCTTGCACCTGACCGCCAGCGCCAGCAAACCGGTGGTCGTCGTTGGGGCTATGAGAACCCTCGACTCCCCGCGTACCGACGCGATCGAAAATCTTGAGAAGGCGGTGGCCTACGTCGAGGCGAAAGCTATCGACAACCGGAACGCCGACCCTGTAGGAACGGTCGTGGTGATGAACGGATCCGTGTTTGGCGCACGCGGTATCAGGAAGGCGCACACCACTGCCGTGAACAGTTTCCGTGCGATCGACACCACCACGTTCGACGAAATCAGCAGGACGAAGTTCGGTGGTCAGAAGGCACCCACCTCTGAGTTCGCGATCAAGCAGTACACGACCCTGCCGCTTGTCGATCTACTTTACGGCTATGCCGGCGACAACAGTCACCTCGTACGGGCCTCGGTCGAACAAGGGGTGCGTGGAATCGTGTATGGAGGAGTGGGAAACGGGAACCATCATCCCGCCGTTGACCGCGAATTGCGAAGAGCCGGAGAAGAATTTGGGGTCGTCGTGGTGCGATCGAGTCGTGTGGAGCACGGTCGAGTCGACAACTCGGGGGAGTCTGATTCGACCAGTGGATTTATAGCGGCAGGCGATCTGACGCCAGCACAAGCCCGAGTCCTGCTGACGCTCGCGTTGACAGTCACCGACAACCGCGACGAGGTCGAAAAGATCTTCGATCACTACTGACGTGGCAGGCTTCACTGACGTAGAGATGGCAAGAACGCTTCACGCTCCGACGAAACGAGAACTCAATGAATCCCACAGACAATGCAGAATCCATGTCGGAGCGTGTCTATCGCCTCATGCGCGAAGACATCATCATGGGCGAACTGGCTCCCGGTCAGTCCTTCAACGAATCGACGCTGGTCGAGCGCTTCCAGGTCAGCACGTCGCCGCTGCGTGAAGCGCTGAGTCGGCTACGCCAAGACGGACTCATCAAGGTACTTCCGCGCAAGGGCTATGTCGTAACGGAACTGACACTCAACGATTTTCACGATCTGATTCAGATGCGCCTGATCCTCGAGTCTTCTGCAGCAGAGCTAGCCGCGCCACGGACGACGTCGGAACAGATCGCAACGCTGACTCAATTGTCGACGGTGGCCATCGTCGCCGACGACCCGGACAGTCGACGCCATTTCATGCAAGCTAACCAGGAATTTCACCTCATGATCGCGGAAATCAGTGGAAACCGCCGTCTACACGCCGCTCTTGAACAGAACTTTCAGGATATTCAGCGTGTTCTCTTCGCCAACGTCGGATCGAGTGACGGTCAGACCAGCGAATCAGACCACGCACCCATCATCGATGCACTGGCGAGGCGCGACAGCGAAAAGGCCCGGCTCGCTGCAATCGTTCACGTCAAACAGTCCCGTGATCGCATTATCGACCGCATGCTTCGCCGCACCGAAGAGTTGACACTCCCCCCACTCGAACTATGACCATGAGGATCAGCCCGTGACGACGAATTCGTCAACCAGAACCGAAACCGACTCCCTCGGAACCATGCAGATCGCAGCATCTGCCTACTACGGAATCCACACCGCACGCGCGATCGACAACTTCCCGATCAGCGGCCGGAAACTGCACCACTACCGGCATCTCGTGAACTCGATCGTCGAAGTGAAACGAGCAGCAGCCACCAGCAACCTTCTGCTCGGCAAGCTGTCAGAAACGAAGGCACGAGCCATCGTTGCCGCCTGCGATGAAATCCGTGGTGGAGCGCTCCACGAACATTTCGTGGTCGACATGGTTCAAGGTGGAGCGGGCACCTCGACCAACATGAATGCCAACGAGGTTATCGCCAATCGAGCGCTCGAGCTGTTGGGGCATGATCGCGGGGAATACTTACACCTCGACCCGATCGACGACGTCAACAACGGCCAAAGCACCAACGACGTATATCCGACTGCACTGAAACTCGCCTCCCGTCGGTACATCGACGAACTCGCCACGGCGATGGAGAACCTGATCGCCGCAATGCGTGATCGTTCTCGAGCATTCGAGCACATTCGCAAGGTCGGCCGAACGCAGCTTCAGGACGCAGTGCCGATGATGCTTGGCGCCGAGTTCGCTGCCTTCGGCGTTACTCTGCACGAAGAATTCGCGCGCTTCGATTCGGTGAACGGACTACTCGGCGAGATCAATCTGGGCGGTACCGCCATCGGAACCGGAGTCAACAGTCATCCCGAGTATTCGCGCACAGTAGCTGGGCACTTGAGCGAACTCACCGGCTACCGCTTCGCCCCCGCTGCGGACCTAATCGAAGCGACCCAGGACGTCGGTGTCTTCGTTCTCGTCTCCGCCACACTCAAGCGGTGCGCGATCAAACTGTCAAAGATCTGCAACGACCTTCGGTTGCTGTCGTCAGGACCGCAACATGGACTTTCCGAAATTCGATTACCACCGGTTCAGGCCGGTTCGTCGATCATGCCAGGCAAAGTCAACCCCGTGATCCCTGAAATGGTGAACCAGGTGGCCTACGAAATCATGGGACGCGATGTCACCGTCAGCATGGCCGCCGAGGCAGGTCAGCTTCAGCTCAACGCCTTCGAACCCGTCATCGCTTTCAGTATCTTCGATTCGTTCGAGCATCTGACCGCTGCGATGTCTGTCCTGGCAGAGAGGTGCATTCGTGGAATCGAAGCAAACGAGTCCGCACTGGCCGAGCAGATGGAACGTTCGATCACTGTCGTCACTGGTTTGACGCCCTGGATCGGATACAAGAGGGCTGCGGCGATAGCCGTCGAAGCACTCGAATCCGGCCGGCGGATCGAGGACATAGTTCGTACACGGGGGTTCATGAGCGAGGCTCAATTGAGTCAGGCGTTGGGCGGAACCAACTCCGACGCGACGCCGAATCAAGTTGTAGCACTATGAGCATCGAGAAGCTCCCCTACGCTCGCGATCACGTCGGGTACGGCGAACACCCCCCGCAAACACCGTGGCCGGATGGCGCCAGAATCGCAGTCAACTTCGTTCTGAACTATGAAGAAGGGGCAGAGAGCACGCCGCTCAACGGAGACGCTCAGTCCGAGACCTATCTTCACGAGAGCCCTGGGAGCACCGCACTGGTGCGGCAAAGAAACGTGAACGTGGAGTCGATGTACGATTACGGCTCACGTTCCGGTGTCTGGCGAATTCTTCGAATCTTCGAACGCGCTCAGGTCCCTATCACCGTATTCGCCGTAGGACAGGCACTAGCGGCCAATCGGGATGTCGGCCGGGCCTTCGCCACCTGCGGCCACGAGATCGCGAGCCATCACTGGCGCTGGATCGACTACCTAGGCACCGACATCCGAATCGAGCGTGACGACATCCAACGCGCCGTCGACATCATCGAAAAACTGACCGGGAAACCGCCAGTCGGCTGGTACAGCGGCCGTGGAAGCATCAACAGTAGAGCGTTGGCCGTCGAAGCAGGGTGTTTCATCTACGACAGCGACGTTTACGACGACGACCTTCCACACTGGGCACCGAACCCGCGAGAGTCGTTGCTGTTGGTTCCCTATTCGTTGGATACCAATGACGTCAAGTTCGCTCTCTCACCGGGCTTTTCAACAGGGATCGACTTCGAGAACCATCTGCGCGACACCTTCGATTTTCTCTACGAAGAAGGCGCAACAGTTCCCAAAATGATGAGCATCGGGCTGCACTGCCGAATGGCCGGTAGACCGGGACGAGCGGCCGCACTCACCCGGTTCATCCGCTACATCCAGAGCTTTGACGACGTATGGATATGCCGACGAGAGGACATCGCTCGCCACTGGATCGAGCGCCATCCGCGACCAGATACGGAGAGGTGAAACCGGACTGCCGTTTCAGCTCCTTCGGTGCAATCTGCCCAATACTACGGCTCGAAATTGGACAGCATCCAACGAAGAAAAGGGTGTGGCCGCCACGACGCGCCGCGCAGGCCCCAGGCGGGACAACCCACGATCGCCGCAGCCGTGACGGACACGAAAAGTACCAACGACTCCGAGTCCGCACGCTCGAACGGTGGGCGAGACCGTCCGAAGAGTTTGGTGCCGTTGATAATTCGGCTTGTAGGGGATTGGTTGACGGGCCGATAGGTTTCGGTTTCGTCGTCGAATTCCCAACGGATCGCGTCGATGTCGACGTCAATGAAATCGTCGAAAGGTTCTTCCGCCGGAGGCTCCCCGGTCGCATATCGGACTGTTTTCAGCTAGGAGTTGCCGGCTCCACTGAAGGCGGCCAGGCTGAGCATAGCGACGCCGCCGCCGAGGGTGCCGCAATGCCACCGAACTCGGTGATTGCGTTGTCGAGAAGTCGTAGGTCGGAATCTGACGAACCCATATTATCTAGATCGCATACCTGCGCCAATGACATATCTACGAAAATAATTGGTAGTCAACGTTATTCAACTTTAGCAAAGGGGAGATGTGCAGGATGCTCAACTCTCGGTTTCCGCTTGGGCTGCACTCGAGGAACTCGACGTGCGTCTCATCTTGCTGGGCCGTCCAGGGTTGTGGGTGTCGAATCCGCAGCCCGGCAAGTTGTTTCGGGATTTCTACGAGTTTGCAGCGCTGCGTGGGTTGGCAGGCCCGCGATGGTCGGTACTCGCGGGGCGCGCCGTTTGCGCTTGCGTGTGCGGTGACGGGTATCAGTGGCGCGCTCGCGATCGTATCGGGTGCGGACGACGTGGCGGCTCCGTGGTTCGCGGACGTTTTGCCGGATCAACTCCGTGGACGGGTCGACCTGACCGCTTCGGATTCTGACGGAGCGGAGCGTTCTTCGCGAGGTTGGACGCAGACATCATGTGGCAGATGGCTGTCGATTCGAGCCCTGCATCCGCTCTCGCCGACTATCGGGACCCAGAATTCGAGCGCATCGATCGTCGCTGTCTGGGGGAAGTATCTCCCGGGGGCTACGCCCGTGCGGCGGCCCTGACTATGGGCTGGCCCGTTCTATCTGACGACGATCGTTGCACCGGTGGATCTTTGGCAGGCAAACAGTACATCAGTCGCTCCTTCGGCCTCGGAGGTTGCTCGTTGGCCGTATCCCCGGAGTTGTTCGCCATCTAGTGCCCGGCCCTGGCGGCTCGGTCTTGTGGACACGCCGAAACGGTCCTGCGCATCCTGCTCGGGCATATCGGCCCGCTTAGATAGCGGGAGGGTGTCGTGGTTGCCGTACACCGCGTACCACGGTACCGGCAGACCTACCGATTCGACGGGTTTGGCGATGGCGTCGCTGAGCAGTCGGGGCAACGCCGGGAATCCGTATTCTCCGAACGATCCTCCCGCCGGGTCGTCCGGCCTGTAGGCCCAGTGCGCGTCCGGCCAGGCCTGGATGCCCTCGAACGTCGTCGGCGATCCACTGTTCGGTGCGACGGGAACACCGTCGAGAATGTCGATATACCAACGTAGTTCGAGGTGTGAGTGCATGTCGGCGCTGTCGCCGGTGACAGTCGCTGCGCCGAGTGGCGCGCCGGTGACGGGGCTGATGGTGTTGTCGGCGAACGCTTTGACCATCGCAGCGGTGACATGGACGGTCAACGGGTCCTGTGGGTGGAATGCATGCAGAACCCCACGCCGCATGATCTTGGACGATCATCGGTTCGATTCGTGCCGGTGACTGTGCATCGATGACGTGCATGTCCGACAGGTGGCCGAGGTGCAGAATCGATCTCCGGGATTGCGTTCTGGCCTCTGCCGGCGCTCTGCGCAGAATGTCCAGGCGCGGCAGATGCTTCTCGCCGGGGCCTGCCCTCAGTGTGCGATACGAATGTGCGTCTCCCTCAGCACGAAGAATCGTTTCGGTCAGCGTCGAAGGAGCAGCTTCGACCGGGGCCTTTGCAAATGCCACGCGGTTGCCTAGAAGTGCGGGCGCGATACCCCAGAGCGCGGCCGACGCGGCTGTCCGACTCATGAACTGACGACGAGACAATCCGGGCATTGAACTCCTCGATTTCGGCTAGCGGAAGAATATAACGAGGTGTCAACGGTTGGCGCGACTCCATATCGACGGGATGGAATGCTACGGATTCGGGACACAACTGACAGTGCGCAGCGGAGCGAGTGCGCTTCCTGCATCCGGGTGCACTCGGGTCCCCGATGGCTGGCGACGATGGGATGGGGGAGCCGGCGAGTAGTCGCGGCATGTTCGCGGCGGCGACAGCTTGACCGGGGTCAGTTGGGGTTGCCTGACGATTCAGTATCTCAATCTCGCAGCCAGGCGCGTCCGGATCGAAAGCATGCTCCATCAGCCAGGGCACGCCTCTCAAGCTGCGCAACGACCACCACGCCTGGATGACCTTTAGGTCGACGTCAGCTCCGTAGCCGTCAATGACGTCATCGAGATGTGCCGGATGGACGAGGGTCAGTGCACGATCGCTGGCGCTCAAATAGGTACGACAAGTTGTGGGGTCGAGGAGACGATAATAAGTCGCCTGATATTATGGTGCCTAATGAAAAATCTCGTGGGTGTGAAACAAGAGCTGTTGCTGTCGCGGATC
>NZ_JAWLSC010000030.1:0-20550 GCF_033142465.1 Rhodococcus sp. IEGM 1318 | reverse complement strand
GCGGGCTGAACTGACGACGCTTCTCGGTCATGTACAGATCCTCTCTCATCCCGAGATTCACTGTCCAAGATCATTGGCACACCCCACCGTCCTTCTCCCGACCACTTGCTACGTCGAACGGTCGCGCAATGGAAGAGATCATTCGGGCCGCCGGTGGCCGCCGCGACGGCCCAGTCGATGAACAGCAAGGCCACCGATACGCGCTAGACCAAGCGCTCCGGCAAGGTCAAGTTCGAGTGTGAGGATGGGAATCGGCTAGTCGACTGTCTCACCGGCCTACCCGAAGAGCGTTGCCGCACATCAGGAATAATGCTGAAATGTCGTCTTGTTCAGGATCCGCCAAGAGATTGAAAACACCGCGGGTCCGGTATCTGATCGCGTTCGCCGCAGCAATGTTCCTCCTCACCAGTTGCGGCACCACACCCGTCGATGAAAACAGCCTGCCCACAGCCTCATCGCATGCACCTCTGACGGGCGGAACACACACCACGATGGACGCCGTCACAGCCACGCTCCCACTAGCATTGGCCCAGAGCAGCATCTGCTCACAAGGATCGAACACCGAAGCCGGCGACCTCTACCTCTTCTGCACCGTCTCCTCCGCATCACCACTGAACAGAGGGCTCTCCGACAACAACATCGTCTATCTCGTCTGGGTGAACAAGGCCGAAGCCGAACGAACACTCCAGGACTGGCGCGACGGGGACCGGCCTGAACTCGTCACCGAAAACACCACACACACCGCAGCAGCGCGCCTCGAATACCGCGACGCCGTCAACTCCGTGCACTACGTCGACACCATCAACGGACTCAACATCGACATCAGTGCAGGTAGTCTGCAAACTGCAGAAGAAGCGACAACCTTCCTCCGCCGCGCCGACCTCATGAACTGAGACGACAACTACCGTTCCCCCTCCGATGCCGCCGAGGGTCATGTCTAGAGCTCTGCCGTAGCGCGGGGAGCTTCGAAGATCGTGTGTAGGGCGGCGATGTCACCGTCCATGACGACGGCTGATGCGATGGCGTCGATGGTCAGCACTCCTGCTGCCAGACCCAGCACGATCGGGGCCTCGGCACTCAGAACGGCGCCGACATCCCGCCCGTCCGGCAGACCGACATCGATACCTGTGGGTGTGGCGCGGAGTTGGATGAAGTGGTCTGCAACCGAGACGTTCACCGGCGCTGTCTGACCGACTGGGACACGGCCGGTGAACAAGGCCTGAAGGGCCAGCGACATCCACTCGGGCCGGAACTCGTCGTCTTCTGGACCGCGGATCATCAGCGGCGTCGACCACCGGATCAGTCCGTTGATCGGCTCGCGAAGTTCGGCACCCCACGGCGTCAAGGCGTAGGTGATGGCATTCCCGCCTTCGGACAGGCGTCTTTCGATCACACCGGCGGTCTCGAGGTCGCGCAGGCGGCCGGCCAACAGGTTCGTGGCGATGCCGGAGAGGGCTTCGCGCAGGTCACCGTATCGCGGCGGATCTCGTTGTTGCAGGTGGAGTGCAGAACATGAGCGCGATACCGATCGCCTCGGCGTTGACGGTGGGGCAGCAGTTCGGCTTCGAGACACCGTTTCACGGGTCAATCGGGTGGCGTCGGATGTACGGTGATCAGGAGGTTTCCCAGTTCCGCGGCGCGGAGTTGATTGCTCGGAACTGGCAGATCAGTCGTGGCGAGATGGAACAGTGGGCGTTGCAGAGCCATGCCCGGGCTCGATCGGCGATCGAGAACGGGCGATTCGAGAACGAAATCGTGTCGGTGGGCGATTTTCGGGTCGACGAATGCCCGCGAGAGACCAGTCTCGAGAAGATGGCGGCTCTACCGACGTTGTTGCCGGGCGGCGTTGTCACCGCGGCCTCGGCGAGCCAGATCTGTGACGGAGCGAGCGCGGTTCTCGTGGCGTCGGCGGCTGCGGTGGCCCGTCATTCCTTGACTCCGCGAGCACGCATTCATCATCTGAGTGCGCGGGGCGCGGATCCCATCTTCATGCTCAGCGCGCCGATACCGGCCACGAAGTACGCGCTGGGCAAGTGCGGATTGAGTATCGACGACATCGACGTGGTGGAGATCAACGAGGCTTTCGCGCCGGTGGTGTTGGCGTGGATCAAGGAAACCGGTGCCGATCCGGCGCGGGTGAATGTCAACGGCGGTGCGATCGCCCTCGGGCACCCGCTCGGCGCTACCGGAACGAAACTGTTCGCCTCGATGCTCAACGAACTCGAACGCACAGGCGGGCGCTTCGGCTTGCAAACGATCTGCGAAGGTGGCGGCACGGCGAACGTGACGATCATCGAGCGCTTGGGATGACGCCTGTTCTCGGGTGTTCGTTTCTTCGCTGACAGTGGGGTCGCGGGCAGTGGGGGTCGGTCGGCTCACCGGAGCGTCGACTCAACCGACCCCGCTCTCAGATACGTTCGATGATCGTGGCGGTGGCGAGTGCCCCTCCGTTGCACATGGTGATCAATGCCGTTGAGGCGTCGCGTCGTTCGAGTTCGTGCAGTGCGGTGGCCATCAGTCGGGCTCCGGAACTTCCCACGGGATGTCCGAGGGCGATCGCGCCGCCGTTGACGTTGACCGTGCCCATGTCGGGGTCGTGCACGCTGGCCCAGGACAGGACGACGGAGGCGAATGCCTCGTTGATCTCGAACAGGTCCAGATCGCCGATCTTCATTCCGGCCTTGTCGAGCACCCGACTGGTTGCCTGTACCGGTCCGTCGAGATGGAATTCGGGTTCGGCGCCGACGAGGCATTGCGCGACGATCCGGGCACGCGGCGTCAGGCCCAGTTGTTCGGCGCGGGTGTGGTCCATCAGCAGGACCGCAGCTGCGCCGTCGGAAATCTGCGACGAGGTGCCTGCGGTGTGAATTCCGCCGGCAATAATCGGTGTGAGCGCGGCAAGTGCCTCCGCAGTGGTCTCTCGCAGACCCTGATCTTTCTGGACCAGCATGTAGGTAGGTTCGGAGCCGGATGAGGACACCGGCGCTGTGACGGGCAGCACTTCGGTGTCGAAACGGTGCTCCGCCCACGCGCGGTGCGCTTTCACCTGCGAGTGCACACCGAAGGTTTCGATGTCGGTCCGCGTCAGGTTGCGGCGCCGGGCGATGCGTTCGGCGGCCTCGAATTGATCGGGCATGTCGATGTTCCAGGAGGCAGGACGACGAGGTCCGGCATGCTCGCCGACGTTGGCGCCGAGGGGCACTCGGCTCATCGCTTCGACGCCACAGCCGATCCCGATCTCGAGCGCGTCGGTGGCAATCAGACCGGCGATCAGATGAGTCGACTGCTGGGCGGAGCCGCATTGGCAGTCGATGGTGGTGCAACCGGTCTGCCAGGGAAGACCGGCATGCAGCCATGCGGTCCGCGTCACGTTGTTGGCCTGTTCGCCGGCTTGGGTGACACACCCCCCGATGACTTGTTCGACGAGCATCGGATCGATTCCGGAGCGTTCGAGTAGCCCTCGCTGAGCGGCTCCCAGCAGTTCGGCGGCGTGCAGACCCGAAAGCCATCCTCCGCGCTTTCCGATGGGAGTGCGTACCGCTTCCACGATCACAGGATTTCCCATGTGGTGTCGTACCTCCTCAAGTAGCAAAAATCATTAGAACGTGTTTGTCCTTTTTAGGGCAACGAATAAAGCTATACCACAACATATTTCAAATCACGGAGGTCCATCACTGCAACATGTTTCACTTTATGGATTCGCCATGGCCGACACTCTCCCCTCTGCGCCGACGGATACCCACGCAAATTGCTAAGATTCGCAAGTACCACAACCGGTGGGAGCTTCTGCGCTCGTTTCGCAGGGGCAGGACAGCGGCGCGCCACACCTACGCGCATGCCGACGATCCGACTCGAGTGACAGGAGGCGTCGTGGTTGTAAACTCGCGCCAGCCGCTTTATCAGATGAAGGCCGATTTCTTCAAAACCCTGGGACACCCCGCACGTATTCGTGTCCTCGAACTCTTGAGTGAGCGTGAGCATGCCGTCTCGGAAATGCTCCCCGAGGTCGGGATCGAGCCGGCAAATCTGTCACAACAACTGTCCATCCTGCGCCGCGCAGGCCTGGTGACCGCACGCCGGGAAGGACTGTCCGTCTCTTATGCTCTGACGTCGCCGCGTGTCGCCGATTTATTGACCACGGCGCGAGCCATCTTGACCGGGATGGTCGCCGGCCAGGCCGAAATGTTGGTCGAGGAGATTCCGGAGCCGCCCGCTCTGGCCGGTAAAGCACGGTAAGGCACGGTAAGGCACGGTAAGGCACGGCAAAGCACACATCATGCGGGACGCTCTCCCACACATATCCACTAGTTGCGAAATTGCTAAAGTAAGTACATTGTAGAACTGGCAGCCGGACATCCAGCTGATCGATCCGAAAGAGGTGGCGAGCGGTGACGACCAACGACGTCCATCCGGACGGTGCAGTCTTGAGCCGCGTCGATGTCGCGGTGGTGGGAGTTGCCGCGGCCAGATCGCATCGCGCCGCGGTCAGGACGCGGTCACCGTGGGAGGCGATGGAGGACTACGCCGCCATGATCTGCGACCGGACGGCACTGCACGCGGTTCGGTTGCCCTTGGCAACGGCGGACGTCAACACCGTGATCGCCCGCGTACTGAGCCTGCAACCGCGCATCTCCGCTGCCTTCGTCGTCGGACTGGACGCGCATGCCGCCACCGCCGTGCAGCACGGGGTCGCCGAGCGGGGCGGCCCGCTGGTCGTCACCGAGATCGACGTCGTGACAGCAACATTGACCGCGATGACGATTTCGGCGCTGCGGAACCTCGTCGTGGGGCCGCGGGTGGGGCAAGTGGTGATCACCGGCGCCCATCGAGCGCCGATGCTCGGGCCGACGTTGTTGATGTCCGGTGTCGCCGGTATCAGCAGCTGGCGCACCAGTGATGCGCACCAGTTTCCGCTGCGCCGACTGATGGAGCACAACGATGTTCTCGTCGATCTCGATGGCTGCGTGGGCGATTCGGTGCCCGCGCGGCAAGTGGTGAGCTTGCCTGGTGACACTTTCGATCACGGCGCGGTCGTTCTTCCCGGGCTGCTCGGTGTCCTCTGCGGCCATGGCGTCACGGTCCTGACCGCCGAGATGATCGCCGCCTGCGCGCGCTCACTGGCGTTGATCACCCCTGCGGGGTGCACTCTCCCGTCCGCGGACGAGCGGATGTTGCTCTCCTCGATCGCCAGGCAGGTCACCAAATCTCTCGGCCACGCCCCTCCGTACAGCACCCACCCGCACTGATCGAATTTCTCACCTATCCCGCTCGGACAGGTGCGTACCGCACCGAACATATGTCAGGAGAACACAGTGACAACCCATATCGACTCCGACCCGATTCGTCTCGGCGCGCTTCGTGCCGACATCGCGGCCTGGGTGGCCGAGGTCGAGGACCTGACCTCACCGCGTGAGGTGGTCTGGTGCGACGGGTCCGGCGCCGAATGGGATCGCCTGACCGATCTGCTCGTCGACAAAGGCACGTTCGTGCGCCTGGACCGCAAGCCGAACTCGTTCCGGTGTGTCTCCGATCCCGAGGACGTCGCCCGGGTCGAGGACAGGACGTTCATCTGTTCCCAGTCGCGCGAAGATGCCGGTCCGACGAACAATTGGATGGACCCCCTCGATATGAAGACGGTCATGACCGAGCAGTACCGCGGCGCGATGTCGGGGCGCACGATGTATGTCATCGCCTTCTGCATGGGCCCCCTCGATGCCCCGGAACCGAAATTCGGTGTCCAGATCACGGACTCGGAATACGTCGCCGTGTCGATGCAGATCATGACCCGGTCCGGGACACCGGTCTGGGAAGCGCTCGGTAAGGATGTCGAGTACGTCAAATGTCTGCACTCGGTCGGCGCACCCCTCTACGACGGGCAGGTCGACGTCCCGTGGCCGTGCGATCACACCAAGTACATTTCCCATTTCCCCGAAGAACGCACCATCTGGAGCTACGGTTCGGGCTACGGCGGTAACGCGCTGCTGGGGAAAAAATGCTACTCCTTGCGTATCGCGTCGAAAATGGCCAAAGACGAGGGTTGGCTGGCAGAGCACATGCTCATCCTCAAGCTCACCTCCCCGGACGAGGTGGTGCACTACATCGCCGCGGCATTCCCGTCCTCGTGCGGTAAGACGAACATGGCGATGCTCGATCCCACGCTCGAGGGGTGGACCGCGGAAACGATCGGTGACGACATCGCCTGGATGCGGTTCGGTGACGACGGCCGGCTCTACGCCGTCAATCCCGAAGCCGGTTTCTTCGGTGTCGCCCCCGGTACCAGCACCGCGACGAACCCACATGCCATGGCGACGATCGAGAAAGGGAACTCCATCTTCACCAACGTCGCCCTGACCGACGACGGCGACGTGTGGTGGGAAGGGATGACCAAACAGCCCCCGGCGCATCTCCTCGATTGGCAACAGCGCGAGTGGACTCCGACATCGGGAACACCGGCCGCACACCCGAATTCACGTTATTGCACCCCGATCGCACAGTGCCCGACAGTGGCGCCGGAATGGAACGACCCGGCAGGGGTTCCGATCTCGGCGATCTTCTTCGGAGGCCGGCGCGCCACCACCATGCCGTTGATCACCGAATCCTTCGACTGGCAGCACGGCGTCTTCCTCGGTTCGACACTCTCCTCGGAGACCACGGCCGCCGCAGCCGGCGCCGTCGGGGTGGTACGCCGCGACCCGATGGCGATGTTGCCGTTCCTGGGCTACCACGTCGGGGACTATTTCCAGCACTGGCTCGATATCGGCGTGCGCACCGATTCCTCGAAGTTGCCGAAGATCTTCTACGTGAACTGGTTTCGCCGCGGCGACCACGACGAGTTCCTGTGGCCCGGCTTCGGAGAAAACTCGCGGATTCTCAAGTGGGCGCTCGAACGCGTCGACGGAACCGGTGACTCCGAGGCGACCCCGATCGGTCACGTTCCGACCCTCGATGCCTTGGATCTGACCGGACTCGACCTTCATCGCCCCACCATTGCCGCTGCGTTGAAGGTCGACCCGGCGGAGTGGGCGGCCGAACTTCCCCTCATCGATCAGTGGTACGCCACGATCGGCGGCAACAGACTCCCCGACGCGCTGCGTGAAGAGTTGCGTGCCTTGCGTCAACGACTGTCGACATTCGATTACGAACTCACCGACGAGGCCCCGTCCCGCGACACGCATTTCCGGCGTGTGCGCACCCGCGCCGACGACTGCTGACCCCCGAGCAGGGCTGCCAGCGCATCTCACGTCGAGTCTCTCGCGCTGGAGGCCCTCACCGAAGGTCCCGATCCTGTCAAGTTGCCCCTCAACCTCCCGGATCGGGATCTTCTGACGTGAGACCGAACGTGGTGATCTCCCACCCAGAGCGCCGTCAACTCGACGAGCGCAGCGGGGAGCCCAGGACAGCCGTCGACAACGCCCGCTCCCCACACCATGGGCACACGTTTCCGCCCGGCGTCACCGCGGACCGACGGCACAACCTGGCACATTCGCGGCACTGCAGCAACGGCGCGCTCAGCAGTCCGCGCAGTGGTGTTACACGCATCACCGCTCCCTTCATCTGGTTACTTGCTAATATTAGCAAGTAACCAGACAGGCTTCCACTTTCTTCTCGCAGTACCGAGGAACCTTATGACCGCTACGCCCGCACCGAATTCCACTCCGTCCCCGCAGAACTCGCTCGGCCGCACTGCCCAGGCCGTACGGGACCTGTTGCCGCGATGGAGCGAATGGAGTTCGTCGCTGCGCGCACCCGGCGCGGATCTGCTGGCCGGCCTGATCGTGGCACTGGTCGCTCTTCCGCTGGCCTTGGGATTCGGCATCTCCACCGGGCTCGGGGCGGCGGCCGGGCTGACCACAGCTGTCGTCGCCGGCGCCGTCGCCGCTGTCTTCGGCGGCTCCCGGTTCCAGGTGTCCGGGCCGACCGGGGCCATGACCGTGATCCTGGTTCCCATCGTTCACGAATACGGCGGATCCGGTGTCCTGGCGGTCGGGTTGATCGCCGGCATCGTGCTGGTGGTGTTGGCGTTCGCCGGAGTGGGGCGGGCCGTGCGTTTCATGCCGGCACCGGTCATCGAAGGGTTCACCGCTGGTATCGCCGTGGTCATCGCCCTCCAACAGATCCCGGCCGCTCTGGGTATCACCGACGCCGAAGGGGACAAGGTGTGGCGCAGCGCAGCGGACGCGGTCGCCAAATTCGTCGCGCACCCCTCGATTCTCACCCCGGCAACAGCGCTCGCGGTGGCCGTCGCCATCCTCGTCGGCGGACGCTACTTCCCCAAGGTTCCGTTCTCGCTCGTCGCCGTGGCTGTCGCGACGTTGGCCGCGCAACTGCTGCACCTCGACATCGCCCGCATCGGTGAAATCCCCTCCGGCATCGCCGCACCCACACTGAACTTTCTGCATCTAGGGGATCTGACCTCGCTGGTGGCCCCGGCCCTGGCAGTGGCCGCGCTGGCCGCCCTCGAATCACTTCTGTCGGCGACCGCGGCGGATTCGATGGGAGTCGGGACCCGCCACAATCCCGACCGGGAATTGTTCGGACAGGGGTTGGCGAACATCGCCGCACCCCTGTTCGGCGGCGTCCCGGCCACCGGCGCCATCGCTCGCACGGCCGTCAACGTTCGCTCCGGCGCGCGCAGTCGCCTCGCCGCACTCACCCATGCCGTCATCTTGGCCGCGATCGTCTACCTGGCATCGACCCTGGTCGCCGAGATACCCCTGGCCGCTCTCGCCGGGGTGCTGCTGGCCACCACCGTGCGCATGGTCGAAACAGCCTCGATCATCGCCATCGCGCGCGCTACCCGAGCCGACACCGCGGTCATGGGCGCAACGTTCCTGGTCACCGTCGCACTCGACCTCGTCACCGCGGTCGCGGTCGGTGTCGCATTCGCCGCGATCCTGGCACTGCGCGCAGTGGCGAAATCGGCCAAGATCGAACAAGTCCCACTCGATGACGACGGGCACCAGAGCGAAGAACACGAACTGCTCCGTGAACACATCGTCGCCTACCGCATCGACGGCGCCTTGTTCTTCGCCGCCGCTCACCGCTTCCTGCTCGAATTGGCGGACGTCTCCGACGTCAAGGTCGTCATCTTGCGCATGTCACGGGTGACCGCGATCGATGCCACCGGCGCCATCGTCCTCAAGGACGCCATCGACAAACTCGAACACCGCCACATCACCGTCTTGATTTCCGGTATGAAACCGGACCACCTCCGGCCACTGAAAGCCCTCGGTGTCTTCACCACCTCCGACAGCGAACGCCGACACATCTTCTCCGACACACCACGCGCCATCGAATACGCCCGCATGCTGGTGCTTCCGAGGAACCAGTACCTATCGATGAACATCGAGGAATGAAACACCATGTCCCAGAACGGAACCATCGCACATCCCACCTTCGCCCAGCACCTCAAGTACCTCGCCGGACGCACCCTGCCGGACGAGTTCATTCCGTGGGTGATCGAGGACATCACCGGCCCCGGCGCCGCCCGCCGCTACGCGACACGGTGCATCGTGCCCTTGCTGCCGATCCTGGTGGGGCTGTTGCTGATCCCCGGCCCCTGGATCATCCGGATCAGCATGGTGCTCTTACTCTTCCTGCCCTTCGTCTATTTTCTTCTCGCCTTGAAAAAGATCTACCTGCGGCACCGTCTGGTCAGCCACGGATTGAGTCCGGCGCTCCTCGACGTGCACGAGAAAAAGAAAATGGACGAGGAAAAGCAGGCCTACGAATCCCGCTACCGCCCATGACGGCGCGGTCCACGTCAGGAACAGATCCGATGAATCCGCCCCCGGCCTCCCTGACGGCGGCGATGGCATCCGCTGCCGCTGTGGTGCTGGCGATGGCCGCGGTGTTCTACGTCCTCACTGCCTGACCAGGCGCACCGGACCGTACAGACTGGAGAACGCGTTGAACACATCCACCGGACTCTGCGGCGGCGGAGAAGGCGACGCACTCATCGCCACGCCCTCTGCTCAGTGAACCTGCGAGACGTTTCACGAATCGAAGAACCAGTATGCCGAACAATGAAAAGGGTGGACCCGTGAACAATGCACTGCCGCCGTGCCCACAGTGCGCCAGCGAATACAGCTACGAGATGGGGGCGCTCTTCGTGTGCCCCGAATGCGCTCACGAATGGACATCTCACCAGGGATCGCAGATGGTCGACCGGTCCATCGTTGTCGACTCTGTCGGAAATGAGCTTTCCGACGGGGACGCGGTCACTGTTGTGAAGAACTTGAAGGTCAAAGGCAGTCCGACAGGAATCAAAGCTGGAACCAAGGTGCGCAACATACGCCTGGTCGACGGTGCCGACAACCACAATATCGAATGCAAAGTCGCCGGAATCGGGTCGATGCAACTGAAATCCGAGTTCGTCAAGAAAGCATGACAGCTCCGTCGATGTCCCAGGGCGGTGAGGAATTCTCGTGTCCATGATCCGGGTGCATGTGGCGTTCGCCGTTCTCGCGGTCCTGGGTCTCGCAGTTGCCGTGCCCTACGCTCTCTGGCTTGCACGGCATCGCCATACCGATGCCGTGGGTGGTGAACGGCGGTGGGTGCTCGCGTGTTTCGGGTTCGTGATGATCACTGTCGCGGCGATCGGCATTGTCGTCACCGACATCTAGCCCGCCGCATTCCTTGCGCTGACACATCGGGTCGTCTCGATACGAGTGCGGCCTGGAAAATTCGACGGCCACCAGATATTCACCGACGAACGTGCGCGCCATTATCTTCGAAGATTTTGCGCACGGCGACGAACGTGGTTGTCCGGTCGGTACGGTCTTTTCCCCTTCCGGAATCACGCTTGTCGCGTGAGTGCGCGTCGGTATCGTCGTCGAGGTATCGAGAGAAGAACGGTAGCGAACCGATGATGACGTAGACCAGGACCAGAGTAGGAATTTTCACCGTCGGCGCCGCCAACGCCGCGGTCGATATCGTGACGAATACCGTACGACGGATGACGTGTCTGATGTTCGTATTCCTTTCTCCTCTAGCCCTTTTCACCGCTCACATACCCCCACTGAACGTCGGGACGGCTCGGGCGATCCTCACGCGAGAAGCTCGGCGAGGATCACCGCCGTGGATACGACTGGATCAGAGAAGTTCGAGGATGGTGGCGTTCGCTTGACCACCGCCCTCACACATGGTCTGCAATCCGTAACGCGTTCCTGTGCTCCGCATGTGGTGGATCATCGTCGTCATCAGGCGTGCGCCACTACCACCGAGGGGATGTCCGAGTGCGATGGCGCCGCCGTGCGGATTGAGCCGCTTCGGGTCTGCCCCTGTTTCGGCCAGCCAGGCAAGGGGCACCGTGGCGAAGGCTTCGTTGACCTCGAAAACTCCGATATCGGACAACGTCAAACCGCTGCGCCACAAGGCTTTCTCTGTGGCCGGAATCGGTGCGGTCAGCATGATCACCGGATCGGCGCCCGCCAGGACGGCAGTATGGACTCGAACGATCGGTGTCAGCCCCAACTGCGTGGCCTTCTCGCTGGTCATCATCAACAGGGCGGCCGAACCGTCGGAAATCTGGGAACTGTTTCCCGCCGTCACCACCCCGGTGTCGGAGAACGCGGTCTTGATCCCGGCCAGGGTTTCCGGCGTTCCGCCGCGGCGGATCCCCTCGTCGCGGGCGATCTTGGTGCCGTTGACGAGCACGATCGGCAGGATCTGGTCGTCGAAGTATCCGTCGTCTTGCGCGTGCGCGGCTTTCGCATGCGAGGCGAGCGCGAAGTCGTCACATTGACGGCGCGACAGACCCCACTGCTCGGCGATCATTTCCGCACCGACCCCTTGCGAGGGGGCGACGCCGTGATAGCGCGCCAAGAACCAATCTCCCAGGGGATTCATCCCGCCGGACGAGGATCCCATCGGAACTCTGCTCATGGATTCGACGCCGCCGGCGACCACCACGTCGTACTGTCCGGCAATCAACCCTGCGGCAGCGAAATGCACCGCCTGCTGCGATGATCCGCACTGCCGGTCGATGGTCACCCCGGTGACGGTGTGCGGCCACCCTGCCGCCAATACGGCGGCCCGCCCGATATCACCGGTCTGCTCACCGGCCTGACTGACGCATCCCCAGATGACATCGTCGACGACTGCGGGATCGAGGCCGGTGCGATCGGCCAGTCCCACCAGAATCTGGGCCGACAAATCGGCCGGATGAATGGTCGAGAGCGCTCCGTTACGGCGACCCAAAGGGGTTCGTACGGCTTCGACGATCACTGCATCGCGCATTGTGTGTTCCTTCATCCATCAGCCGGCGAGGTGCCCGGCTTCCCGCGGAACTCACGCAAGCCCATGCGACCGAGTTGGTCACGGGGAGTCGCAAGCATCCCTGACAACAGCTACTTGCTAATATTCTTAACTAGATATTATGGCAAGATGGCGTGAGCTTAGCCCTACCTGTCCGAGAGCACCAGAAGCCGAACACCACCCGTTCATTCGAAGGGACGTCATTGATGGCCAGCACGCAGGAAACCATCGTCACCGAGCTCGCACAGATCATCGAAGAGGTCACCGGAATCGAGCCGTCCGAAATCGGTATCGGCACGTCCTTCGTCGACGATCTCGGTATCGACTCACTGTCCATGGTGGAGATCGCGGTACAGACCGAAGACAAGTACAACGTGAAAATTCCCGACGAGGATCTGTTGGGTCTGCGCACTGTCGGCGACGTCGTGGACTACATCCACACCCTCGAAGCCGCGGCAGCGCTCGAACTCGCCGCGCCGAGCAGCGACAGGTGAACACCACCGAGGCACGCTCCTGGCTCGGCCGCGCACCCAATGTGGTGGTCACCAGCCTCGCAGCGACCACATCGGTCGCCGGGGACGTCGCCGGCACATGGAGGGCGCTCCTCGCGGGAGAGAGCGGAATCGGTCTTCTCGACGATTCGTTCGTCGAGGAATTCGACCTGCCGGTCCGTATCGGCGGTCACTTGAAGGTCTCTCCGGACGATGCCCTCACCCGGGTGGAGGTCCGGCGGATGAGTTGGCCGGCGCGGGTCGCGTTGACACTCGCTCGCACGGCATGGATCGACGCGGGCTCACCCGACGTCGACAAGGATCGTCTGGCGGTGGTCATCGGCACCGGGCTCGGAGGCGGCGACACCCTGATCGATGCGGTCGACCGGCTCAGAACCGGCGGCTACCGCAAGGTGTCCCCCTTCGCAGTGCAGATGGTCATGCCCAACGGCCCCTCCGCGACGGTGGGCCTCGAACTCGGCGCCCGCGGTGGGGTGATGACGCCGGTGTCGGCATGCTCGTCAGGAGCGGAAGCCATCGCGCAGGCCTACCGGATGATTGCGATGGGTGACGCCGACATGGTCGTCGCCGGCGGAGTCGAAGGCCGCATCGATTCGTTTTCCATCGCCAGCTTCGCCACGATGCGCGCGCTGAGCTCGAACAATGCCGACCCTGCCGGTGCGTCGCGTCCGTTCGACAAGGATCGGGACGGTTTCGTCTTCGGCGAGGCCGGAGCGCTGATGGTCCTTGAAACCGAGAAGCATGCCCTCGCACGCGGGGCAACGATCCATGCGCGTCTGCTCGGCTGCGGTACCACCTCCGACGGTTACCATCTCGTCGCTCCCGACCCCACCGGCCGCGGAGCCGCTCGCGCGATGACCCACGCCATGCAGCGGGCCGGGCTGACACCCGCCGACATCACCCACGTCAATGCCCACGCCACCGCCACCCCGGCCGGCGACATCGCCGAAGCACAGGCCATCACCACAGCGGTCGGCACACACGCGGCGATCTACGCCCCGAAATCTGCCCTCGGGCACTCCGTCGGAGCCGTCGGAGCGCTCGAAGCGGTTCTCACCGTCCTCGCCGTCCGCGACGGCGTCATCCCCCCCACACTCAACCTCGACACACTCGACCCGAGGATCGACCTCGACGTGGTCACGACAGCGCCGCGCATCGGACCCGTCGACTACGCCGTCAACAATTCCTTCGGCTTCGGAGGACACAACACCGCTCTCGTCTTCGCTCGCCCTTGACCCACCTCACGAAAACAGGACCCATGCCGACCGTCACCCTCAACCATGTTCCCGTCAACTACGTCGTCACCGGATCCGGCCCGCGTGTACTGCTGATCATGGGAGCCGGCAGCCCCGGCCGAGTATGGAACACCTACCAGGTTCCGGCGCTGGTGAAGGCCGGCTTCGAAGTAGTCACGATGGACAACCGCGGAATCTCGAGCATGGCCGGGATCGAGGGGATGAGCATCGCCGATCTCGCCGCTGACGCAGCGGCCCTGATCGAGCATCTCGGCGGACCCGCCCACGTGATCGGCACATCACTGGGCTCACGAGTCGTACAAGAGCTGGCGATCACCCATCCTGAACTGATCGCCAAGGCGATCATGCTCGCCGCCACCGGCCGACCACACCCCGTCGAAGCCGCCCTCAACCGCGGACAACAGGCCCTCCACCAGGCAGGGATCGATTTGCCCCCGTCCTACACCGCGGCCATCAGCGCGGTGCTGAACCTCTCCCCGCACACCCTCGCCGATCCGCAGAAGGCACAGGAATGGCTCGACATCTTCGAGTACTCCGCACCCACCACCACCTCTGCCGGGGTCCGCGCCCAGACCGCGATGGATCGATCCCACAATCGACTGACTGATCTCGCCGCGATCCAAGCACCGACCCTCGTCATCGGGTTCGGGGACGACCGCTTGACCCCGCCTGCGCAGGGCATCGAAGTCGCCGCAGCCATCCCCGGTGCCCGATACGAACAAATCGCCCAGTGCGGTCACTTCGGCTACCTCGAGCGACCCGAGGAGGTCAACGCTCTGCTGATCGCCTTCCTCCACGGCCGGCCCTTGACGCAGCAGCCATGACGGACCGGCACCTTCCCTGCCGCCGCGAGCGACTGTCCGCACGCGGCGAGAACACACCCCCTCAGGACCCCATGACGGCTGATCGCCCCGACCTCGACGCACCCGCCCGACAACACGCCACGAATCCGCCGCTACCGGTAGGCGGGAAAGTTGCCGTGATCACGGCCGATCCGATGTGGTCTCCCCTGCGCCGTTTGCACCGCAACCGCAGAACCTGGGGCGAGGGATACGCCGCGCTCATCCGCTACCGCACCGCATTACGCGCCGAGCACACCGCTCTCTCGTTCAACGACGTTCCCCGGTTGGTCGAAACCATCCTCGCGCTCCCGGATCACATCGAAACGGTATTCCTGATCGGGTTACCGCCCTACGGGACCGTGATCGTCCAACACGAAGTAGCCGCCCTCCAAGGCCCGCTCGTCATCGCCGACAACGAAACCATGACCGCCTCGCTCGCGGCCCTCGCCCTGACCGCCCTCGACCGGCAAGGCGTGTGGCCGTGGATGGCGACCGTTTACATCTCGCAGTCCCGACACGCGCCCCTCCTCGACGAAGTGCTGACCCGGTGCGGCATCGGCACCGTCACCGACATCGACACCACCAACTCCACACGCGAGGACACCCGCCGGCTCATCGCACAGTGCGATGTGCTGATCGACTTGTCCACCAGCGAGAAATCGAACTCACCGCTTCGGTGCATTCGCCCGCCCGCAGATCCGTTCGAATACTCGTCGTTGCCGCTCGCGGGTCTGCTCAGTGCAGGGTCCGGTCACCGCATCACCATGATGACCCCGGATCTGATCGCCGCAGCGGCACGCGCGCTGCACTCGCGCACCCCAGCGCACCGCTTTCTACCGGACATCACCGACCGCATGCTCGTGCGGACGGTCTCCGAACACGTCGGAGCAGCTATCACTGCCTCCACACTTCACACCCGGCTCCAGCGATGACAACCCGACCACCGGCACACCGACACGGAACAGCGCCGCCTCGACCCGCAGTAGTGACCGCACGAAAAGCCGTAATGCCGCGGGGTACTACATCGAAGTTCGTTCCGACACCGCACAACTCGACAGCCTCCGACCCCGACAGCCATCCTCACCAGATCACCCCCGAATATCTCACCTGCAGGAGACCCATCATGCGCTTTCGCTACATCGGAACAGAGGAAATGATCTACCAAGGTCCTCCTGCCCGTGTTCTCGGATTCGGCGACATCGTCAAAGCCCCCACCAACCCCAATCCACGATATTTCGAACCACTCGAAGCGAACCCTGAATTGGACGGACAGCAAGAGTAAGACCCCCTTCCGCCTGACAAACGCATGATCACGGGCCGCGCCAGGGGGTGAACAAGAGTGGCGCCCGAGCTGTTACGCGCGCGGCAACTTCCGACAGTCGCCCGCAATCCCGCCCCCAAAGCGTCACTCTCACAACGGAATATACCACCAGACGTGAAACAGGAAGCCTTACCATGAGGGGAGCACCCTCAGAAAGAACATCGACACGCTCGCTAATCGTCGCTGACAAGACCGATCCCAGGCACGTCCCGAAGCCCCCGTTCTACGACATGAAAGCAATCCAAACAACACAATTCCCGCCAGGCACAGGTCCGACTCGACCGCAGGCGGCCACGTATTCACCCAGGAGCGCAAAGATGAAGTACCGCGTCACCCCTTCAGCAGCTGTCACCGCGGCCGTGACGTACTTGTTGGACCAACCCGACGCCGCCGAATTCAGGAAAAAGCACCAAGCACTGATCACACCTGCACTCACGCCCGGCCGCCACAGCGACGATTACACCCCCGCAGATACTTTCGCGCTCAACTCAGCCCGCCGACGAGCCCGCGAGCTGGGCGATCCCGATCCCACGATTGTCTCCACGACCCTCAATCCTGATGGTGACGACTCCGCTCAGTCGGTCGGGCGCCATCGACAAAGATAGCGATCGTGGCGCCACTTTCCGCCTTGCACTCCGGGCAACTCGGGGCACATCAATCCGTTGATCGACTCATGCACTCCGGATCAAGAAGAGCCGGTAAAGCTCTCCGGCTCGATCCAAAGCCAGAAGTGAGTTGTCGAGAATCTTCGGGGAATTATGGCAAGTCCGTCGATAACCGGAACGCGACGACGCCGTCAAGGTTCGCGGCTATCTGCTGCGCAGGCGAGGAGGGGCACTTGTACAGACGACTTAGAAACACGTGGATCACCAGGGGACGACGCCCTCATCGTCGAAGAAACCACCACGCGGCCCGCCATCGGGCAGCGTAGCGAGCCGGATCGCGATCGCAGCACCCTGCTCCGGCGTCCGCAACCCGGCGAAGCCCGTGAAATCAGTCGCCACGTAACCGGGACAGCTGGCGTTCACCATACCAATGCCGCAGCCAGAAGCGACACAGCGTGCTGACACCCGCGCATAAAATTTCCTTCTCGGCTGCACAATCCCGCGAGCGGATCAGCCCCCGCGAAACGGCGTCACAAATACACAGGGCACTGCGCGGGCGTCCTCCAGATCCAAGGCATGGAGCACATGACCCGTAGCCACCCTGGACGCTGCAAGGGCTAGGTGGTCTGAGTAGTCCTGCGAACATCCATCCTGCACAACGATATTCGTGGCGTTAGGCGCTACGACATATCCACTGGTGAACGGAAGCACCAACTGGTCGTATCGGGTCATGATGTTCGTGTACGTCACGGTTGGCGCATAAGGCCCGGCAACTCCGGTCTCGCCGCCCGCCCATAACTTGGCCAGGAAACCCGAAGCCGGTAGCCCTTGAGGGCAACCCGCACAGAATGGAATCACCGTCCGCGCGTCATCGGACGCTAGGTCGAGGATCCACTGGCCATCGCCATTCGGACCAGTCCCGAGAGATCCACGCCAAAGCGGACCCAACGACACAAATTTGTCCACAACGCGCTCTCCGCCAAGATATTTGACGTAATAGTCACCTACGAGAGTGCCCTCTGAAATTGCCACGATGTCGACCTTCTGTGCGCCGGTGGAGCCTCGAACACGATCGACGAACTCCGCAACTTCCACTGCACTGTCATCGAACTGTCCGAGACCGCCCACCGAATCGAACGGCGCAGGCAGGTTCTCGTCGATGCCGTAAGTGAGCGCGAAGACGCAATACCCTTCATTGGCCAGTAGCGGTGAGATTGTGGTGAATAGATTGAACCGATTGGCTCCCAGTCCGTGTAGAAGAACCACAGGCTCCGGATGTGCCGGTGAAGGTACACAATTCCAGTCATTGGAGCCCACTGCGGATCCGTACGGATCACGGACGGAGTCCTGAACGAAGAGATCATAGGGAACGGGGTACTGAGGCTTGGCCGTCGCGGTGGCGCCGGCAGACGAGCCGATCAGTAGTGCCAGGCCGCCTAGTATGACCAGCACGGATCGAAACGCCGACATCTCTACCTCCGTAAATAGCGGACAATTGGCGTTACGCTAACGGCCTTTGACAGACGATACGTAAGAATGACTAATACCTGCGGATTGGAGGGAGTGACGACGCGAGGGCAAGATCAACCGGGCGGATTCGATCTGCTCAGATGCACTCTTTCGCGAAGGACCTCTGGAACTGCTTGCCACACGATATGTATGGCGCAGTGAGGAACCGACTGATCACAGCTACGTATGCGATGCGTTGTCGATCCGGGAGCTGGCGGCTTCGAGGGCAAGTCGGCGAACCTCGACGATCGCTCGTTCGAGTATTACGGTTCCGATGAGCATCGTCTCGACGGCAGCCGTGCGATCCGGCATGGCCCGGGCGTATTCCACTTCGCTTTGGGTGGTCCGCTCGATGATGTCGGCGACACTGTCGAAATCGGTGAGCGCTGTCGGGAAATCGAACCGGCGCAGCGTGGCGACAAGTTCGGCCAGGCGATGCGGCGCGGGCGCGTCCGACTGGATGTGCCAGTCCCTGGACGAAAGCCATTCCTGCACTTCACTGTAGGCCGCTTCGATGTTGGTGGGCCGGGTATCGGCGGACACCTCGTCGAGGCCGTGCATTACCGCCCCGAATGCGTCGTGCACGGGCGTCGATTCATCGTCAACTGCCGCGAGTGTGGCACGCACATGTGAAATCGAGAGACCGCCGATGTCGATCAGGGAGCGGATCAGGCGCAGTCGCCGTATGTGCTGTTCGCTGTACACGGCTTGGTTGGCGGCTGTCCGCTCACCGCCTGTCAGCAGGCCCTCGCGCAGGTAGTACTTGATGGAGGCAACCGTCACCCCGCTGCGCTGACTGAGTTCGGAAACCTTCACGGGCCCTCCTTGACTTCACAAGTGGATAGTAGCACTATCCACGGCATGGATAGAGACACTATCCATGCCGTGGATCGATCGCGGAACCGACACCAAAGGGGACGCTCCGATGGCCCGAAGTCGAGTCCAGACCGGCCGTTACACCGCAGAGATCGATGACGACTTCGTCGTCTTCCTCATCGGCATCCGCATCAACAAACTCTGGAAGATCCACAAGTGGGTCGGCCCATTCCTCTCCATGCCGCGAATGCTGCGCGAGCTGCGTCTGCACCCTGACAAAGGCCTGTTAGGGGCTCGGATAGCGCTGGGCGGACGTACATTCACCGTGGTGCAGTATTGGCGCAGCTTCGACCAACTCGAAGCGTTCGCAAAGAATCCGAACGATCCACACCTGCCAGCATGGAAGGCTTTCAACAAACGAATCGGCGCCAGCGGCGACGTCGGGGTCTACCACGAGACCTACAGAGTCGGCGCCGGCCAGCACGAATCGATCTACTCGAACATGCCCGTCATGGGACTGGCCGCAGCCGGAAAATCAGTCGTAGTGGGCAAGCGCAGCGAAACAGCGAGGGCCCGCATCGCTGGGCGATGAACCGAACACCCGATTCAGATTCACACGGGTCACCTCGTGTCACGGCCCAGCTGCAATGAGCCGCCTTTCGCAGATACTCTGCAGCAGGCAGGCGATCCGAGCGACCCAATGCTCGACCGATTGGATCGCAAGGTATGCATGATGTTTCGAGCCCAGCCATCCCTCACATAGCGCCGAGTACGTCGGGCACGACGTCCTGGTCCAGTCGCGACGCGACGCGAAGACTGCGAAGCGCTTCTTCGGCACGTTGATGCGCAAGCAGGGCCGGGTGCCGAGGGTGCTGGTGACCGACAAGCTTTCCAGTTACGCTGTGACGCAACGGGAGTTGATACCATCGGTCGAACACCGGCGCTCGAAGTACCTCAACAACCGCTCGAAGTACCTCAACAACCGTGCCGAGAACTCGCACCAACCCACCAGGCAGCGCGAATGGACAATGAAGTTCTTCCGCTCGCCCGGTGCGGCTCAACGGTTCCTGTCGGTGTTCAATGCGATCTCGCCACACTTCCGACCCGGTCGACACAAACTCGCCGCGAGCGATTACCGCTCCCAAATGACCAACCGATTTGCCACCTGAAACCAAGTCACCGGGGTAACCGTCTCCGCCTGAACCCGGTTTCCTACCAACAGAATCTACCAGCCTTCCCGAATGCTGTTGACTCCAAGTTGTGTTCAGCTAAGTTGACAGAGCCCTCCCCACACACGAGTCCAGAAGCACACCTGACTTCGTCGGCGAATGCCCGAGCTTGCCATAAACCGTCGGTCTAGGCGGGTATGCCGTAGCTCATCTTCATCGTTTCCGGGTTCTCCACCAATGCCATCAAGTTGGCGAAGGCATC